>PKCK01000047.1 GCA_002862085.1 Planctomycetota bacterium
ACGGCACGAATTCGCGCGCGCGGCGGCTGCGCCGCGCTCATGCGTCCACGGAGCCCGTGGAGGATCGGCGGGATCGTTCGCGGTGAGAGGCGAGGGACCGACGGCGGCCCTGGCGGCGGAGGCACTTCCCCGTCGCAGCACCGGTCTCTCGCGCGATTCCAGCTCGCTCAGCGGCCCTCGAGGGCCCGCTGTGCAGCGCCTGGATCCAGCGAGCGGAGTCCGCGCGCGAGGGCCATCAGCCTCCCGTTGAGGGGGTCGTCCGCGAGCAGCTCTGCTGCGAGGCGGCGCCCTCTGGGGTCTCCGGCCACGACGAGAGCTTCGGCGAGGTCGGCCGCGAGATCGCGGTCCGACGGGTCGGCGAGGTGAAGCGGCTCGAGCAGCGCCGCTGCCTCGGCGCCGCGGCCGAGCTCCACCCAGGCCGCCGCCAGCGCGCGACGATCCTCGGGCGAGGGGGCGCGCCGCGCGCCGAGGGCCTCCAGTCGACGAGCGGCGTCCGCCGGGCGCAGCTCCTCCATCTCCGCCCACGCGAGGGCGCGCTCGAGCGCGGGCCAGGGCTCGGTCGATCGCGTCGCGATCGGCCCGAGGAACTCGAAGGTCCAGGGGACCTCGTTCTGGGCGCGGAGGAGCTCCGCCGCATCCTCCACGAGCGCGACCGTCACGGCCCCGAGGCTGGCCGGCGCCTGCGGCTCCCTCGCGAGCACGTGATCCCGCAGGGACGCGAGCGTCTCCTCGGAGATCTCGACGCGCTCCTCCTCGGTCTCGAAGGGAGAGCTCGCGCGCTGCGCGTCCGCGTGGCGGCGGAGGAACTCGAGCGGCACGCGCTCGGCCTGCGATCGCGCGATCCGCGCGGTCGCGACGCGGCCCGCGGCGCGGCGCCGCTCGTCGGGCCGCACCGCGAGCCAGCCGAGGGCGCGCGGTGCGCTCGCGCGGATGATCCCCGGGCCCGAGATCCCGACGGCGGCTCCGCGGAGGCCGTCGACCGCGAGCAGCGGCGACGGGATCGCGCCGAGCATCAGCGGCCGGTCGAGGGAGGCCCAGCGCGCCTCCCGGCGTCCGGTCCAGGGCACGGGCGCCCAGCGGACCGCGATCTCCGCGCCGACGGGCGGCGCGATCACGAGGTCGTAATCCTCGAGGCCGGAGAGCTCCACGTGGCTGCCGCCGAGGCGAGCGTCCGGCTCGAGCGATGCCAGCAGCCAGTCCTCGACCCGGGCCGCTGCCGCAGGGAACGCCGTCACGCGATCGACCGCCCGCACGCCGCCGTCGCGCAGCGCGGCGGCGCGCTCCGGCGTGAGAAGCCCGAGGAGCGCGATGCGCGCCTCCCCGATGTCGCGTCGCGGGCGCGCGTCGTCGGTCGCGGATCGAGCGTGGAGAGCCAGCGTTTCGGTCAGGCAGCGGGCGTCGAGACGCGCGGCCTCGCCAGCGGGGGTCAGCGCACGCTGATCGAGCCACGCGCTGCGCTCGCCGCCGCGACGCTCCTCGAGCGTGAACTGGCCTGCGCGGGTCTCGAACACCGCGGCCGCCGGCGTGGGGAACCGATCCCAGGGACGCTCGACCCGGACGGCGCTGACGGGGAGGAGGGTCGCGAGGAGGGCAGCGGACGCCGCCGCAGCGAGGCGCGGCGCCGAGCGGCCCGCGGCGAGCACGGCGCCGCCAGCGGCGAGCCATGCGCCCGAGCGCACGACCGAGGCGCTCCCCAGGGCCCGGGCCGTCTCCTGCAGGCCCTCGTCGCCGACGGGCAGGAGCCAGCGGGAGGCCCAGACTCCGAGGGCGGCGCCGGCAGTCGCAGCCGCGAAACTCGACAGGCTCCGCAAACCGGTCGCGGCGGCTCCGAGGGCGAGGGCGGGGGCGACGAGGACCGTCGTCGCGACGGCGACGTCCACACGAGCGGTGCCGGCGAGCGAACGGTCGGCGCCGAAGCGCTCGCAGAGCGCCGCGAATCCCGTCGGGGACGTGACGCCGCCGGCCACCGCGAGGGCGAACAGGCCGAGGATGCTCGCGCCGAGGATCAGCCAGATCGCAGCGCGGACGGAGGGGCGCCGGAACAGCGCGCCGAGGGTGACGCTCCCGGCGAACAGCAGAGCGGCCGCAGCCGTGACGAACACCGCGGTGTCCTCCGGCGTCCCGAGCCCGACCCTGCCGGCGATCCGCCCCAGGGCAGCGGTCTGGGCGGCCGCGCCCGCGGAGGCGATGAAGAGGCCGATGCCGAGCGCTGGAGCGGCCGATTCGCCGCCGTCCGCGCGAGGTGCGAGGCGAGCGAGGAGGGCGCCGCCGAGGCAGACCCACGCCGTGAGCAGCGCGCGGCCCGGACCCGACGGGGAGGAGAGATCGGGGCCGCTCGACGCGGGCCACGGGATCGGGGTCGGCGCGAGCAGCGGGTCGGCGACGGGGAGCGCCAGCCTGGCGGCGCAGGCGACGAACGAGCCGGCGAGGGCCCAGCGGGGTGCGATCCGCCGGCGTGAACAGGCGACGAGGACCGCGAGCCCGCCGGCGAGGGCGGCCAGCGGGGAGAGATCCGCCATGCGCACGAGCTCCGCTGCCCAGACGCCGAGCGCCGCGGAGACGAGAGCCCCCAGGGGACCTGCGGCGCCACCGCGCGGATCGTCGAGACTGCGCCCGTTCACGTCGGAAGACACTAACCGCGCGGCGGCGGATAACGCATCCTGCGCTCGTCATGACGGAGCCGTCCTTCCCGCGCTCGGAGATCCGCGTCGTCCTCTTCGAGGGGATCAGCGACACCGCTGCAGAGGCCTTCCGCGGCGCGGGCTACGGGAACGTGGAGACCCACCCGAGGGCCCTGACCGGCGACGCGCTGCTGGCCGCGGTCCGTCCGGCCCACGTGATCGGCATCCGCTCGAGGACGCAGCTCACGGCCGAGGTCCTGGCGGCGGCCAAGAAGCTCGTCGCCGTCGGCTGCTTCTGCATCGGGACCGACCAGGTCGATCTCGGCTTCGCGCGGCGCCGCGGCGTGCCGGTGTTCAACGCGCCCTACTCGAACACGCGCAGCGTCGCGGAGCTCGTGATCGCGGAGGCGATCCTGCTCCTGCGGCGCATCCCCGAGCGCAACATGGGCTGTCACCGAGGGGACTGGCAGAAGTCCGCCGCCGGGAGCCGCGAGGCGCGCGGCAAGACCATCGGGATCGTCGGCTACGGGCACATCGGCAGCCAGGTGGGCGTGCTCGCCGAGATGCTCGGCATGCGCGTGCTCTACCACGACGTCTCCGCCAAGCTGCCCCTCGGCAACGTCGAGGCCGCTCGGGACCTCGACGACCTCCTCGAACGGAGCGACGCCGTGACCCTCCACGTCCCGGACGCTCCCGACACGATCGGCCTGATCGGCGAGAGCCAGCTGCGCCGCATGCGACCCGGCGCGGTCCTGATCAACGCGTCCCGCGGCAAGGTCGTGGATCTCGATGCCCTCAGGAGCGCGCTGCTCGGCGGGCACCTCGCCGGGGCGGCGGTGGACGTCTTCCCCGAGGAGCCCGCCTCGCGCGAGGTGCCGTTCGCCTCCCCGCTCCTCGGCGTCGACAGCGTGCTGCTCACGCCGCACATCGGCGGGAGCACCGAGGAGGCCCAGGCCGGCATCGGGCGCGAGGTGGCGGCGAAGCTGCTGCGCTACAGCGACGACGGCTCGACCCTCTCCGCCGTCGGTTTCCCGGAGGTGACCCTCCCCGCGCAGCGCGCGGGCGCGCGCCTGCTCCACGTGCACGAGAACCAGCCCGGCATGCTCGGGGCGATCAACGACGTGATCGGCCGGGGGGACGCGAACATCGACGCGCAGTTCCTTCGCACCGTCGAGGACGTCGGCTACGTCGTGACCGACGTCGAGGCCTCGCGCGAGGCCGCGCTGGCGCTCCAGTCGGAACTGCGCGCGATCCCGGGGACCCTTCGCAGCCGCGTTCTCTTCTGATGGCGCAGACGGCCGCCTCCGACCTGACCTTCGAAGCGCCCGACGAAGAGGTGGCGCGGGAGATCCGCAGCGCCCTCGCCGAGTGGTTCCACCACGAGCAGCGAGACCTGCCCTGGCGCAGGACGCGCGACCCCTACGCCGTTTGGATCAGCGAGGCGATGCTCCAGCAGACGCGGGTCGAGGTGGTGCTCGACTACTGGCCGCGCTTCCTTCGGGCCTTCCCCGACGTGCACGCCCTCGCCCGGGCGACCGACGAGGCCGTGCTCGAGGCCTGGTCGGGGCTCGGGTACTACCGGCGAGCCCGCGCGCTCCAGGCCGCGGCCCGTGTCATCGACGAGGAGCACGGCGGGGTGTTTCCGACGGACCACGACGAGGTGCTCGCCCTGCCCGGGGTCGGGCCCTACACCGCGGGCGCAGTGCTCTCGATCGCCCTCGACCTTCCCGAACCCATCGTGGACGGCAACGTCGAGCGGGTCTTCGCGCGCCTCTTCCACCTCGACGGCGTGCGCGGCAGCGGTCCGCTGATGCGGGCGGCGTGGTCCGCGGCGCGCTACTTCGTGGCGCGCGAGGACGACCGCGTGCCGCCCAGGGTCTGGAACCAGGCCCTGATGGAGCTCGGGGCGCTGGTCTGCACGCCGCGCGGGCCGCGCTGCGGCGCGTGTCCGGTGGGGGAGTGGTGCGCGGGTCGCGCCGCCGGAGTGGCGGACGACCTGCCCCGGCCGAAGCCGAAGCGGCCCCCGGTGGAGGTCCGCCTCGAGACCTACCTCGCCGAGCGCGACGGCCGCTGGCTCGTGGTGCAGCGGCCCGAGGAGGGGTTGATGGCGGGGATGTGGGAGTTCCCGACCGTCGAGGTCGACGGCCCCGGGCTCTTCCCGGGCGAGCTGCCCGGAGGGCTCGGTGCCCGGCTGGAGCCCGCCGAGGAGCTCACGACGATGCGCCACGGCATCACCAAGCACCGCATCACGGTGAGCGTCAGGCGCGCCACCTGCGCGGATCCGGGCTCGAAGAGCGCGCGCTGGCTGGAGGCGCCCGAGGTGCGCGAGCTCGCGCTGACCGGGATGGCCCGCAAGCTCGCCGAGCGCCTCGACGCCTGGGAGTCGGGCCTCGGCGCCTGAGGCCGGCGCCGCGCGCGCCCGCTCCCGCGGCCCCTCGCAGCGCATCGCGCCGACGTGCGCCGAGGAACCGGCGCGCCTCGTGACCTCGGCGTTGCACGTGGGATAGCCTGGGACTCCCCATGGCCGAGGATCCCGAACACGCGCAGGGTGCCGCCGAGAGCGGCGTGACCATCGTCGTCCCCGCCTTCGACGAGGAGGACGGGATCGAGGGCGTCGTCCGTCGCCTGGTGGCCCTGGACCTCGGCCGGCCGACCGAGCTGCTGGTGGTCAACGACGGCTCCTCCGACCGGACCGGCGAGGTGCTCGAGCGCCTGAAGGGAGAGCACCCGACCTTGACGGTCATGGCGCACCCGCTCAACCGCGGCTACGGGGCCGCGCTGAAGACCGGCATCCGGGCGGCGCGGAACCCCGTGATCGTCATCACCGACGCCGACGGCACCTACCCGGAGGATCGGATCGTCGACCTCGTGGAGCGGGTCGACCAGGGCGCGGCCATGGCGGTCGGCGCGCGGACGGGTGCGGACGTGCATATCCCCTGGCAGCGCAAGCCGGCCAAGGCCTTCCTGCGCTGGATCGCGTCCTTCCTCGCGGGGACCCCGATCCCCGACCTGAACTCCGGACTGCGGGCGATCCGCCGCGACCTCGTCCTGCGCTACGAGTCGATCCTCCCCGAGGGCTTCAGCTTCACGACCACGATCACCCTGTCGTCGCTCACGAATCACCACCGCGTCGACTACGTGACCATCGACTACGCCCAGCGCTCCGGCTCCTCCAAGATCCGGCCGATCAGGGACACCCTCGGGTTCCTCGCGCTGATCATCCGGACGGTCGTCTACTTCAACCCGCTCAAGGTCTTCCTGCCCCTGACCGCGGTGCTCTCGGTGGCGCTCATGGGGTCGCTCGTCTACGACTTCTTCTTCGACGCGCGTGGGCCGAACGGTGAGCTGGCCCCGAACCTCGGGGACAAGACGGTCCTGCTCTTCGTCGCGACGGTGCAGACCCTGACCCTCGGGCTCGTGGCCGATCTGATCGACAAGAAGTCCCGCCTGCGCTCCGCCCACGAACCCCCTCCCGAAAGCCTCGACCGATGAAGAGCCTCCTCCGCGCCCCCGCCCTCTGGTTCTGCGCACTGGTCCCCGCCGCCGGCGTGGTCACGGCCACGGTGCCCGTCCACGCCGCGTCCAGCGCGGACGACGAGACGCTCCGCGACCTCGAGGCCAGGATCGAGGGGCAGCGCGACGACGTGGACCCCGAGGTTGTCGCCCGGATCGCCGAGATGGGCACCCGCGAGGCGATGGAGGTCCTGCTCCGCGCTTACGACCAGTTCGGGAGCATCTACATGCGCCGCGCGGTGCTCGTACGGCTCGCCCAGTTCGACGAGGTCGACGATGCCTACGAGCCCGCCCTGGAGCACCTCGCGAACATCGCCACCCAGGGACGCAGCCGGGATCTCCGGGTGGCGGCCATCGAGACGCTCGGGCGTTGCCGCGAGCACGGCAAGACCTTCCTCGGCCTGATCGTCGAGGCGCCCGCCGCCGACGAGATCCGCGAGCGCGCCCTCGAGCTGCACGTTCGCCTCGGCGGGGAGGAGGACCTGGCCTGGTACCGCAAGATCTACGACCGGACCAGCCGGCAGGCGATCGACGAGGCGAACGGCGGCCAGGCGAAGGACGAGAAGAAGAGGCGCAGGAAGCGCAAGAAGAAGGACGAGGAGCCCCCCCCCGAGCAGAAGAAGGAGATCGTCTGGCCCACGATCCAGCTCAAGGCCATCGCCCTCGGCGCGATCATGCCGACGATGGAGGAGGGTGATCTCGCCCGAGCCGTCGACCGCTACCTGGGGAACAGCCAAACCGCGCCGATCGCGCGCACGGCGTTCCAGGAGCTCGCGCGGCGCGGCAGCAAGCGCGCTCTCGATTTCGCGGACGCGCTCATCTCTCGCCCCGACTTCCGCGGGACGGACCGCGCCCTGGCTGCGCAGGTCATCGTCAAGGAGCGCGGCGGCGCGGCGGCCAAGGAGCTCATCGACATCGCCAAGAAGCCCACGACCCAGGCGGTCCTGCGCAACGAGATCGCGGCGCTGCTCTCGGGACTCGAGGACGAGAAGGTCGACAAGCTGCTGCTCAAGCTCGTCGGCAAGGGCAAGGGCGCCCAGAAGGCCTTCGCGATCCGCGCCACCAGCCACATCCGCGACGACAAGCTCACGAAGAAGATCCGCAAAGGCATCCGGGACAAGGATCCGCTGGTCGCGATCGCCACCATCGACGCTCTCGCCGCGCGAAAGGATCGGGACTCCATCGAGGACCTCGAGAAGCTTCTCAAGAAGACGAAGGACGAGGACGTGCGCAAGGCGGTGCTGAGGGGCCTCTCCTTCATCTACGACGGGGAGAACGCCTGGGTCGAACGCTTGAAGGAGTACGGCGTCCACGAGGACCTCGACCTGCGGAACGCTGCTCTGAACGAGATCCGGCGCCTCGGCCGCCGGAACACGGTCGACCTCTTCCGCGAGCGGCTCTCGCACCCCGACTGGTCGACGCGTCTGATCGCGTTGCACGCGCTCGAGGATCAGCGCGACGTCGCACTCCTCGGGCCGATCGTCGAGCAGATGCAGTCGGAGAGCGGCCGCATGTCGATCGAGTTCGGTGACACGCTCTTCCGGCTGACGGGCGAGCCCTTCGGCGACAGCGCCGCCGTGTGGAAGCGCTGGTACGACAGCGAGGGGAAGGATGCGAAGATCATCGACGAGTCCGAGGTCGAGAGCCTGCTCGCGATGGCCGAGGAGCGTCGCCTCAAGGCCGTCTCGGGCGCGGAGTTCTTCGGCATCCGGATCGAGTCGCATCGCGTCGCCTTCGTCATCGACGTCTCGGGCTCCATGCAGGAGCCGACGCGTGGCCGCTACGTGAACGAGCCGGGCAAGCCGCGCATCGAGGTGGCGAAGGCCGAGCTCTCGAAGGCGATCGAAGCCCTCGAGGAGAACGCGCTCTTCAACATCCTCCCCTTCTCGGCGGGCGTCGAGATGTGGATCCCCGACGGCGTCGAGGCGTCCAAGGAGTCGACGCGCGAGGAGGCCCTCGAGTACGTGGGCCGCCTCGGCCCCTTCGGCGGCACGAACCTCTTCGGTGGGCTCGAGGCGGCCTTCGAGGATCAGGACGTGGACACGATCTTCGTCCTCTCCGACGGCGAGCCCTCGGTCGGGGACATCATCGACCCCCAGCTCATCCGTGAGGCGGTCGAGGAGATGAACGCGACGCGCAACGTCGTCATCCACGCGGTCTCGGTCGGCCTCGATCTCGAGATCCTGCGCTGGCTCGCCGAGGACACCGGCGGGACCTACGTCGGGATCCCCTGAGCTGCGCGCGGAGGAGGGACAGCCCATGACCAGACCCTCCGCGAGGATCGGCATCTCCGTCGCGATCGCCCTCGCGGCGGTCGCGCTGCTCCTCTGGTGGGGCGGCGCGCGCTGGGAGGACATCTGGGACGCCCTGGTGCGCTGCGGGCCCTGGCCCTTCGTCGCCGTGCTCGGGATCCAGGCCACGATCCATCTCCTGCGCGGCGTCCGGCTCGCCGGCCTGCTGCGCGCGATGGGCGACGAGCCTCCGCCGGTCAGCGGGCTGACCGCCTCCTCGGCCGCGTGGATCCTCGACAGCCAGGTGCTGCCGGGGCGCATCGGTGAGGCGACCCTCGTGTTGCATCTGCGACGTATCGGCGTCGACCCCGAGCACGGTGTCGTGGGACTGCTCCTCTCGCGGCTCCTGGACCTCTTCACCCTGAGCGCGACCATGACCGGTGCGAGCGTCGCCATGGCCGCGCTGGAGACGCATCAGCGGATCGAGTTCCTCACTCCCCTCGCTGCTGCCATGGGCGCGCTGACGGGCGCGCTCGGACTCGCGATCCTGCGCGGCGGCTCGGCGGTCGGCCTCGCGCGCACGGCCCTCGCGCGGACAGGCGTTGGACGCTTCGGTCTCGGTGCTCGCGCGCTCGACTTCGGGGTCCGGGTGGAGTCGGCCCTGCGCTCGGTCCCGCGCGTCGCGCTGGCCCGCGCGGCCGGGGTGAGCCTGGGCGTCACCGCTGCGATCGTGGTCGCCTACGGAGTCCTCGGCACCGGTGTCGGCCTTCCCGAGCTCGGTCCCCTCGGTCTCACCTTCGGCGCGTGCTTCGCGATCCTCGGAAGCCTCGTGCCGATCAGCGGGTTCCTCGGCATCGGCGCCTTCGACATGGCCTGGGCCTTCGGCTTCGCCGCGCTCGGCGTTCCCCACGACGTCGCGGTCGCCACGGGCCTCGCCTTCCACACCCTCTATCTCGTCCAGGTGGCCATCCACGGCGCGTGGGGCCATCTGCTGCTCGCGCGCGCGGCGCGACGCCGACCGTAGCGGAGCGCGGCGCCCGCGCCGGCGTCCGCAGCGCCGCAGCCGCCGCCGGACGCAGCGGCGTCGGGCGCTGATCCGCGGAGGTGACACGCGCGGCAGGCGTCGTCCGCGGCCCGCGGGCCGCGATGGTGGATCGAGTCAGTCGGTCCGTGACGTTGGTTTTCCCCGGCTGCTGGCTCCCGGCCGAGGCCACGGCCAGGAGCCGCTCTCGGTCGTGGGTCTCCACCGCCGGGCGAAGGGGGGCGGAGCGGCCTCCGGCGGCGCTGACGCCTCGATCCGCGGCAATACACTCCGGGAGGGGGCAGGCCATTGCGCCGTCGCGAGGTGGGCCTATCCTCACGCCGGCGGCAGGACGCGGGGTCCGGCTGCTCCGATCCCCACCCAACGCAGAGCCCACACGGGCGCTTCACCGCCATGGCCAGCTTCGAGGCCGAGCTCGATTCCGCCAGCAACATCGTCCAGGTCGTCGTCACGGAGGACGACGGGAGCGAGCACGACTACCAGTTCGACTTCGATCCGCGCACCGGGCGATGGGAGTTCTCGGAGCGTGATCTGCTCGAGCGCGACTTCGGCGACGAGTGGGTCGAGGAGCTCGAGGAGGAGATCGAGCGACTGATCGCGGAGGGCGTCGAGGCCGCCGACGACGACGATGAAGAGAGCGGCGACGAATGACCGGTGACGCGCCGAAGCCGCCCGGCGACCTCCGGGCGAAGGCGCTCGGGCTCGACTCGGAGCACGAGGGTCAGCGATCGCGGCGCGTCTTCCTGATCGTCCTCGACTCCCTCGGGATCGGCGAGCTACCGGACGCGCCTCCCGAGGACGCCGGCGCTCACACGCTCGACTCCATCTGCCGGACGGTCGGCGCGCCGGACGCGCCGCGTCTGTTCTCCCTCGGCCTCGGCAACATCGCGGGGGTGACCGCGTTCCCCGAGGCGATCTGCCCCGAGGCAGCCTTCGGCCGCATGGCGGAGACGAGTCCCGGCAAGGACACGACGACGGGACACTGGGAGCTCGCGGGGGTGCCCCTCCAGCGGGCGTTCCCGACCTTCCCGGACGGCTTCTCGGAGGAGCTCCTCGGCGCCATCGCCGAGGCCGCCGGCATCCCCGGGTGGCTCGGCAACGAGCCCGCTTCGGGCACGGAGATCATCGAGCGGCTCGGTCCCGAGCACGTCGAGAGCGGCAAGCCGATCGTCTACACGAGCGCGGACTCCGTGCTGCAGATCGCGGCCCACGAGGAGCACTTCGGGCTGGAACGCCTGCTCGCGCTGTGCGCGGAGGCCCGCGAGAAGACGCGGGAGCTGGGCATCGCGCGGATCATCGCGCGTCCATTCGTGGACGCCCCCGAGGGCTCGTCGCAGCGCTTCGAGCGGACCTACAACCGCCGCGACTTCTCCCTCACGCCGCCCGCGCCCACGGTGCTCGACACCCTCAAGGGACGCGGGGTCCCCGTGGTGGGGGTGGGGAAGATCGAGGACATCTTCGCCGGCGCGGGCGTGACGCTCTCCGTCCACACGGAGGGGAACGACGACGGCATGCGGCGCACGACGTCACTGGCCCGTGATCTCGCGCTGGGGCTGGTCTTCGTCAACCTCGTCGACTTCGACATGGCCTACGGGCACCGCCGCGACGCCGCCGGGTATCGCGGCGCGATCGAGGCCTTCGACGGCGCGCTCGCGGAGCTGGAGAAGGAGCTGCGTGAGGAGGACATCGTGATCCTCACCGCGGACCACGGGAACGACCCGACCAACGATCGCCACACGGATCACACCCGGGAGTTCGTACCGCTCATCGCCTACGGCGAGCGCGTGAAGGACGGGCTCGATCTGGGGACGCGGGCGAGCTTCGCCGACGTGGGCGCCACGATCGCGGAGGCTTTCGGCGTCGAGCACGACGGCCCGGGCGCCTCTTTCCTCGGCGAACTCCTGGGGACCGCATGAGCGCCGACTCGGAGCGCCTGCGCCGGATCCTTCGCATCAAGCGCGACGGCGGCGCGCTGGAGGGAGGCGATCAAGCCTGGCTCCTCGAGCGAGCCGGGCGCGGTGAGGTGGAGGAGGCCGCGCTGGCGACGCTGCTCGCGTCGATCTGGTTCCACGGCATGGAGGCCCCCGAGCTCGCGGGCTGGACCCGCGGCATGGTCGCCTCGGGCCGGAGCCTCGACCTGTCCTCCTTCGACGCGCCGAAGGTGGACAAGCACTCGACGGGCGGGATCGGCGACAAGGTCAGCCTCCCCCTGGCGCCGCTGCTGGCGAGCATGGGCATGGTCGTCCCGATGATCTCCGGGCGCGGACTCGGGCACACCGGCGGGACGCTCGACAAGCTCGAGGCGGTGCCGGGCGTGCGGACCGAACTCGGCGAGGACGCCGTCCTCGACGTGCTGCGCGACGCGGGGGCAGTGATCTGCGCGCAGACGCGGGACGTGGCGCCGGCCGATCGGACGCTCTACGCGCTGCGGGATCGGGTGGAGCTCGTGGAGTCCCTCCCGCTCATCGCCAGCTCGATCGTGTCGAAGAAGGTGGCGGAGGACATCGACGCGCTGGTGCTCGATGTGAAGGCGGGCAGCGGCGCCTTCCTCACCGACCTCGACAGGGTCCGCGAGCTCGCGCGCACCATGGTGGAACTCGCGGAGGCCAGCGAGGTGAGGACCTCCGCGCGGATCACCTGGATGGGGCGGCCGCTCGGGCGCGCCGTCGGTCACGCCCTCGAGGTCGAGGAGTCGCGGGCCGCGCTCCGGGGCGAAGGGCCCCCTGATCTCGCGGAGCTCGTGGAGGCCTTCGCGGTGGATCTCGCTGTGAGCAGCGGGGTCGCTGCTGACGAGGAGGCGGCTGTGGCGCTCGCCCGCGAGCGGATCGAGAGCGGCGCCGCGGCGGAGCGCTTCGAGCGGATGCTCCACGCCCAGGGAGCGACCGGGGAGGCCCTCCCGGAGTCTCCTGACGTGCACGAGCTGACGGCGCGCGACGCGGGGATCCTCGGCTTCGGCGACGTGCGCGAGGTGGGCCTCGCGGTGCGCGAGCTCGGCGGCGGCCGCAGCGCGCCGAGCGATGCGATCGACCCCGCCGTCGGCGTGGTGTGGGAGCGAGCAGCCGGCGACCGCGTCGATGCGGGCGATCTCCTGTGCCGGGTCCATCATCGCGGCGGCCGCGGCCTCGAGGCGGCTCTGGAGCGCCTCGAACGTGCCGTGCGTCTCGAGGATTCCGCGGCGGCTGAGCCGCCGCTCCTCCTCGAGCGCATCGAGCCCGGCGCGGCCGGGTGAGCTCCGACGCGCGTCGTCGCGCCGTGCCGCTCCGTCCGGGGACGCGACGGGGATGCGGAGCTGCATGGGGGGCGGGGGAGGCGTCGTCCGAACATGCCACGGGTGGGGGACAGCCGCAGCTCCCGGCCGTACGCCGGGACGGGGCGCCATCGCCTATCATCCGCGGGCTCCGCGACGCAGCGCTGCGCGACGGAGCGCCTCCCCCCAGCCCGACCGCATGATCTACATCCGCGCCTTCATCGGCCTCGTCTTCTTCTGCGGCGTGGCCTGGCTCCTCTCGTCGGACCGCCGTCGTGTCAATTTCCGCATCGTCGCGGGCGGGATCGGGATGCAGGTGCTGCTCGCGCTGCTGATCCTCAAGACCGAGGTGGGACGCACCGTGCTCGACGGCCTCTCGGCGCTCGCGGTGGCGATCCTCTCCTTCGGCCAGGAGGGGGCTCGCATGGTCTTCGGGGACGTGCTCACGGGCTTTCGCTACGCGCCGTCCGGCGAGGGCGAGCCCGCGCCCTTCCAGCTCTTCGGGGGCTTCCCCGCCCACCTCCCGGGCGAGGCGCAGGCCCTGTCCGCGCCGGTGTCCTTCGCCTTCGGCGCGCTCACGACGATCATCTACTTCTCGGCGCTGATGGCCATCCTCTACCACCTGGGGATCGTTCAGCTGCTGGTGCGCGCGCTCGCGAGCGTGATGCGGCTCACCCTCCGCGTCTCCGGCGCCGAGAGCCTCGCCATGGCGGCGAACGTCTTCGTCGGCCAGACGGAGGCGCCCCTCGTGGTCAGGCCCTACGTGGCGTCGATGACGCGCTCCGAGCTGATGGCGCTCATGACCGGCGGCTTCGCGACGATCGCGGGCTCGGTCCTCGCCGTCTACATCGGCATCCTCGGCGAGGAGTACGCCGGCCACCTGCTCGCAGCGAGCTTCATGTCCGCGCCCGCGGCCTTCGTGCTCGCGAAGATCATGGTCCCCGAGACGGAGACCCCCGCGACCGCCGGTGGCGCGACGGCCGTCGACCTCGAGGAGGACAAGCCCGCGAACATCCTCGACGCCGCGGCAGAGGGGACGACCCAGGGGCTCAAGCTCTATCTCAACGTCGTCGCGATGCTGCTGGCCTTCGTCGCCATCGTCGGGCTGATCAACGCCGGGCTCGGGGCGATCAGCGGCGGCGAGGATCCCTGGACGCTCCAGCGCATCTTCGGCTACGCCTTCGCGCCGGTCGCCTTGGCCATGGGCATCCCCCTCGCGGACTGCATCAACTTCGGCAGCCTCCTCGGCACCAAGGTCGCCGTGAACGAGTTCATCGCGTTCAGCGAGATGCAGGGGATGAAGGACGTGATCTCCGAGCGCAGCTACACCATGGCGGCCTACGCCCTCTGCGGCTTCGCGAACTTCGCGTCGATCGGCATCCAGATCGGCGGCATCGGCGCGATCGCCGAGGGCCGCCGGAAAGACCTCTCGCGCATCGCACTGCGGGCCATGATGGGCGGCGCCTTCGCCTCCTGGATGACCGCGACGATCGCGGGGATGTTCCTTTGAGCGCGACCTTCGAGGGGACGGCGGAGTCCCTCGCGGACGAGCTCGGGGCGGCCCTCGACGGGGCCGGCGCGCCGCGGCCGGAGGTGGCCCTCGTGCTCGGCTCGGGGCTCGGGGCGCTCGCGGACACGCTCGAGAACGCCCACGCGGTGCCCTTCACCGGGCTGCCTTCGATGCCGGCCAGCACCATCCCCGGACACGCCGGCCGCTTCGTGGCCGGTCTCATCGGCGGTGTGCCGGTGATCTGTCAGCAGGGGCGGGTGCATCTCTACGAGGGGTGGAGCGCCGAGGTCGTGACGCGCGCGGTCCGCGCTCTCCCGGCCATCGGCGCGCAGGCGCTGATCCTCACCAACGCGGCGGGCGGACTCGTGCCCGACTGGCCCGCGCCGTGCCTCATGCGCATCGACGACCACGTCAACATGCAGGGGACTTCGCCGCCCATGGCGCGCGAGCGCGCCGGCGTGGGGAGCCCCTACGGCCGGCTCTGCGCGGAGGCTCTGCGTGCGGCGGCGGAGGAGACCGGCGTCGCCCTGCGGGAGGGGGTCTACGTCGGGCTCACGGGCCCCTCCTACGAGTCGCCCGCGGAGATCCGCATGCTCCAGGGGCTCGGCGCCCACGCCGTCGGGATGAGCACGGTGCTCGAGGCCGTTGCGGGGATGCTCGGTGGGCTCGAGGTCGGCGCGGTCTCGTGCATCACGAATCCGGGGGCGGGCATCGCAGCGGCCCCCCTCGACCACGGAGAGGTCGTCGAGGCGGGCAAGGCGATCTCCCAGGACTTCGGCGCGCTCCTCCGAGCTGCCGTTCCGCGCGTCGCCCACGGCGCGCGCTAGAGGGCGTCAACGCCGCCGCCTTCTCCACGAGCCCACGCCGATCGGCTGCGGCCCCGTGTAGGATCGCGCGGCGGCGCGTTCGCCGGCGCCCGGAGGGGACGCCGCGGAGCCGGCATCCGTCGCCGCGCGACCCGTTCCGGGCTCGGCCCATGCCAGGGCCCGCCCTCCACCTCGCCTCCGCGTCGGCGCGACGCGACCGCACGATGTTCCCGCACACCTGGCGCCGCCACTGGTCACTCGACGAGGACCCCTTCGTTCAGGAGGACGCCGACAAGGATCCCGTGCTGCGGCGTGTGCCCGCGGAGGCGGTGCATTCCTCCTTCGACCGGCTCTACGGGAGCGTCGAGGCGCCGGGTCCGGGCGTCGTCTTCGGCGAGAAGGGCAGCGGCAAGAGCAGCCTGCGCCTCGCCATGAAGCGCAGGCTCGACGAGGAGCGCGCCTTCGTCGTCGAGTACATCGAGTTCGACTCCTTCCTCTCCGAGGCTCGCAAGGCCGATCGCCTGACGCCGAAGGGAGCGAAGACCTCGCGCCGCATCGTCGAGCGCTTCGGGCTCTCCGATCACGTGGACGCGATGCTCAGCCTCGGGACCACGAAGCTGGTCGACGAGATCCTCGCCAGGCAGCGGCCCGAGGCAGGCGGCCTCGCGCGCAAGCAGAAGGCGACGCTCCTGGCCCTCGCGAGCCTCTATTACCGGTCCGACGGCCGCTCGGGCGACGAGGTCGATCGCGGGCTCCGCAGAGCGCTGCGATTCCGCTCCCTGCGTCCGTTCCTCCGCGGCGCTGCCCGCATCCTCGGGACGCTGCTCGGTGCCGGACTGCTCGCGGTGTCCGTCGAGGTCACGGGAGCCGCGGAGCTGCTGGGGATCGAGCCCGCCGGCGACGCGTGGACCTGGGCCGGCGGCGGCTTGCTGGCGTTCATATGGGGCGAGGCCCTCGTCGCGCGTCTCGTGATGCGGCGCCGTGCAGCCGTCGCGACGAAGGCCGTTCGGGTGGTCCCGCGCGACCCCGACCCCCTCGCGGGCCTCCTGCCGCGGATGCCCGCGAGTCTCCGACGAGACCTCGCGCTACCGGACGGCGCAGCCCCCGGTACGCGCCTCCTCCTGCTCCAGCGCTTCATCACGCTCCTGCAGGAGTTCGGAGCCGAGAGCTTCTACGTCCTGATGGACCGCATCGACGAGGCGACGATCCTCTCGGGCCGCGCGGAGCTCATGCGCCCCTTCATCGAGCCGCTCCTCGAGCATCGCCTGCTCCAGTTCGAGGGGTTGGCGCTCAAGCTCTTCCTGCCGATCGAGCTGTCACGGCTGTACCTGGGAGCGAGCTCCCAGGAGCTCAAGAGCATGCGCCTCGACAAGGCCAACTCGATCCCCGAGCTGCGCTGGAGCGGTCAGGAGCTCGCGGAGGTCGCGACCCAGCGCGTGCGAGCCGTCCGCTCCGAGGGCACCTCCCTCGAGCAGCCCGGAGCGAGGCTCGTCGACTTCTTCGACGACGAGGTGGGGGAGAAGGACATCCGCGAGGCCCTCGGCGAGCTCGGGACTCCTCGGCTCGCCTTCGGTTTCCTCGGCGCCCTCTTCGCCGACCACGCCCGTGAGCTCGACGACGACCTCGCACAGGAGAGCCCCGAGTGGCGCATCCCTCGGCGGCGCTTCGAGATCCTGCGGGCGAGCTGGCTGGATCGGGCGAGGGGCCTCCGGAGGGCCCTCAACTGAGTTCAGGGGCGTTTCCGGTGCCCTTCTTGCGCTCAAACGACCCTCGGACGCGATGCGCCTCAGATATCCGGTTGAACCTTCGCGTCCAGTGGGATCGCCCCGGACAATGGGGAGATGAGCCGGGCTTCATCTGGCTCACACGACCGACGCCCCATGAGATCCGTATTCCCCGCGCTGCAGGATCGCCTCCTCGCGACCCTTCTCTGGACCGCTGTCGCGGTTCTCGGAGCCATGGTGCTCGCGGCCGCCGTGGGCGGCTCCGACGTCGAGGCGGCGGTCCCCGACTCCGAGGAGGTCCCGCCCCAGTTCGTGTTCGGGGCGACGCCGGCGCAGTAGGTCGAGGTCAGCGTCAGGACGGCAGCCAGGCCATCGATCCCCGAACGGCGGAGGGGGCGGCGCACCAAACGGTGCGCCGCCCCCTCCGCATGAGGCGAGGCTTGCTCGCGTCCGATCAGAAGGCCCCCTCCTCGGCGGCCTCCTCCAGCGGTTCCGCGTCGGACCCGGTCTCGAAGCTCGCCTCGGCCGCCTCGTCGCTCCGAGGCAGCCAGACCGCGGCGGGCAACTCCTTCACCTCGAGCCCATCGATCACCCGGGGGAAGGAGGGCCGCTGTCCGGCGGGCGCCGGCTGGATCAGCTTCTCGGGCTCGGTCTGACCGTAGTCGGCGGTGAGCTCCTCCACGCCCTCGCGTGCCTGAGCGCCGGCCGTGCGGAGGGACGCGAGGTGAGCGAGGACCTTGCGGTGCTCGACGAGGCTGTCGACCACCTCCTGGATCTCGCCGGAGAGAGCGTCGTCGCGCTGCTTCAGCTGGGTCCGCATGGAGTCGACGGCGACGTCGGCGTAGCGCCCGATCAGATGCTCGTGCGCGCGCCGGATCGTCTCCCGGAAGAAGCGCCCCTTGTAGAGGTCCAGCTCGCGTCGGATCGCCTGGCGCCCGTCGCTCCCGAGCCGCGAATGCTTGCGCTCGAGTGGGATGCGCGCGGAGGGGTTGTCCATCTCGCCGAACAAGCGACGCTGGCAGGACGCGCGGGACCGGAGGAGGATCCAGTCCAGGATGCTCCTGCGGACCGGGATACGGCCGGCGGAGACGGGCGGGCGCGCATGGCCGAGGACCGCGCCGGTGTCCATCGAGGAGAGGGAATCCAGTCCGAGCTGGATCATGTCGATCCTGGCGGCGTGGAGGTCCGCGCCGATGTCACTGGGAAGCAGGAGGCCCGCGGTGCCGGGCCGGACCTCGTCCTCGAGGGTCTCGGCCACGAAGGCGGCGAGCTCCCGCTCGTACCGAGCGAGGCGAGGCTGCAGGTCGTCCTTGAGCAAGGACTCGAGGCTCGCGTCGGTCAGGAACCAGCGATCCACGAGGGCGTCCAGCTCCCTCTCGGTCGCGGCGCTCGCGGCCCTGGCGCGCTCGCGGATCGAGGGCTGGAGCTTCTCGTCCAGCTCGGCGAAGGCGCTGCGCCAGTCGAAGGCCTCGAGCCGGTGCACCGCGTGGCGCCGACGCTGGAGGTCCTGGCGTTCGGCGTCGAGGGCGTCGGTGCGGGCCCGCAGCGCGGACACGGACTCGTGCTCCACGAGCTCCTCGAGGTCGTCGAGCAAGCCGTCCGCGCGCCGGAGGCTGTCGCCGAGGAAAGCCACGAGGTAGTCGGTGCTGTTCAAGTACTCCGTGAGGTCGGAGAGGAACGCGTCGAAGTTGGCCTGGCCCCGCGCCGGCTCCTCGTCGGCGTCGACCTCACGCAGGCGGTGGCTCGCGGCGCGCAGCAGATCGACCGGGTAGATCTTCAGCCGGCCCTCGTCCGCCGCGTCCTTCAGAGGCTTGCTCATCGCGAGGTTCTCGAACGCGTCGATGATCCTCAGCGGGTCCTCCTGCTCGAGGCTCGGCACGAGCGTGCCGTCCGGCGAGAGGTCGGACTTGGTCGTGTCGAGATTCACGACCAGGAAGATCCGGCTGAACAGGTCGAGCAGATCCTCGAACTCCTCGAACACCTGCTCCAGGAAGAGGTTGTCGGACTTGACCACGAAGATCGCGCAGGACGCGGAGTCCCTGAAGTCACGCGTCATGCGGTCGTAGCCGAACTTCATCCGGCTGTAGAGGCCGGGCGTGTCCACCAGCACCGCGCCCGACTGCGAGAGATCACCGGCGGGGATTCGCACGTCCACCTTGCGGATCGCTTCGGGGAAGTGCAGCGGCGGGTCGAACTCCTGACCCTTCGCCTCCGCTTCGCGCAGCCGCTCGGCGAGATCCCCGTGGGCGCGGCTGATGTGGCCGTAGAGCGCCGAGGGATCCGTGAAGCGCTCGGTCTCACCGTCGTAGTGCGACACGTAGAACACCCGGCTCTCCGCGTGGCTCAGATAGACCATGCAGGGATATGCGGGGAGGCTCGAGACCTCCGAGACGTAGGCCCCTGCCAGCGCGTTCATCAGGGTCGACTTCCCGCTCTTCAGCGGGCCGAAGAGCAGGACGTACGCCTGCTGGTCGGCGACCTTGTTGACGAGTGCCTGGACCCTGTGCTGGAGATCGTGGAGTTCGGCGCGAACCTCTGCGAGGTCCAGCTCGTCGCTCGCGCCGCTCAAGGTGGAGGCGGCGTCCCCGATGGGGGACAGGAGCGGACGGAGGGTGGCGTCGAACGCCTCGCAGAACTGACTCAGCAGTGTGCGCATGGCGGCGAGTTGGGTTGTGCGGTGGTGGAGTGGGCGGCGAGGAGCCACCCCGCGCCACTATAGGGAGCAACAGGAGTCCGAAACCAGCGTCGGGCGAGAGCGGATAGACTCCCGGCCTGCCCATGCCGAGCCGCGACGACATCACTCCGAAGCTGCGTGCCATCGCACGCCGCGCAGCGCGGCGCGCGCTGGGCGCCGAAGAGGCCCGGGGCGCGGCCCCAGGGCACGTTTCGGTGTCCCCGCGCCTCGAAGCTGGCGCGACGGGCGCGGCGCCGAACGGTCCGGCGCCGACGGCCCCCTCGCGCCCCCGTGAGGATCGCGACCTGGTCGCCGAGGGCCTGGTGCGCGCTTCCGCACGGGGCTCCGAGCTCGTCGTCCCGCCCGGTGCGCGCATCACGCCCCTCGCCAAGGAACTCGCGTTCCAACGCGGCGTGCGCTTCGTCTCGGGCCGCTCCGCCGAGCCAGAGGGAGGCGCGCCGGGTCGCCCGCGCGCGCGGCGCATCGCCGTCGCCAGCGATCACGGCGGGTTCGCGCTGAAGGAAAAGCTGCTCCTGCTCCTCCGCGAGATGGGTGAGCGGCCGCTGGACCTCGGTCCCGCGACAGGAGACGTCAGCGTCGATTACCCCGACTTCGCGGCCCTCGTGGCGCGCGACGTATCAGAAGGTCGCGCTGATCTGGGGATCGTGGTGGACGGGGCCGGCATCGGTTCGGCGATGGTCGCGAACAAGCTGCCAGGCGTCCTCGCGGCGAACTGCTGGGACGAGCGCACCGCCCGCAACGCGCGCGAGCACAACCACGCCAACGTGCTGACCCTGGGATCGGGGCACCTCGACCTCGCGGCGGCTCGCGCCGTCATCGCAGCCTTCCTGATGACCCCGGCCGGCGCTGGACGCCACGCCCGGCGCGCCGACAAGACGCGCGCGGTGGAGGCGGAGAACCTGCGCGCCAGGACCCTGGCGCGCACCTTCGACGAAGAACGATGAGCGCACCCCTCGACGACGCACGGCTCGAAGAGATCCTCACCGAGATCGGTGCCAGACTGCTCGCCGGAGAGCGCGTCCACGGCGCCGGCGGCTCCTTCAGCGTGGACGTGGACCTCGGCACCGCCGCCCGCGCCGTCGTGGATGCCGGGGCTTGCCGTATCGGCGTCTGCTCCCCCGGCGGCTGCCCCGACCCGACCCGCATCGGGGACATGGCGAGCCACATCGACCACACCCTGCTCAAGCCCGACGCCACGTTGGAAGAGGTCGATCTCTTGTGCGCGGAGGCGATGGAGCACGGCTTCGCCTCCGTCTGCGTGAACAGCGGCTGGGTCCGGCGCTGCGCGGAGATCCTCGGGGGGTCCGGCGTGCTGGTGTGCACGGTGGTGGGCTTCCCCCTCGGCGCCTGCCTCACCGAGGTCAAGAGCTACGAGGCGAGGCGGGCCATCGAGCACGGCGCCTGCGAGATCGACATGGTCCTCAACGTCGGCGCGATGAAGTCGGGCATGGTGGACCTCGTCCGCAACGACATAGCGGCGGTCGCAGCCACGTGCCGCGGGCTCGGCGCGCGACTCAAGGTCATCCTCGAGACCTGTTTGCTCACCAAGGACGAGATCGTGCGGGCCTCCGAGCTCTCGAAGGAGGCGGGTGCGCACTTCGTGAAGACCTCGACCGGCTTCAGCAGCGGCGGCGCCTCCGTCGAGGACGTGGCCCTCATGCGCAGAGCGGTGGGGCCGGTGCTCGGGGTCAAGGCTTCGGGTGGCGTGCGCGATGGCGAGGCCGCCCGCGCGATGATCGATGCGGGTGCGACGCGCATCGGCGCCTCGGCGTCGGTCGCGATCGTCACCGCGGGCGCGGTGGGCGCCAGCGGATATTGATCGCACGCTCCCTGCGGCGCCCCGCGCCCGCCGCGAAGCCCCACGCGGATCGTCTGCGTCAGCGACACCCCCGGGCCCGCCCCACGGTGTGCTCGACCGGGTGGCCCACGGCGGGCGCGCGATGGAATGCGGGGACCTCGCGGCGCGCCCTGGAAGACTGGACGTGTGCCTGCGCGTCTTCGGGCACATCCACGAGGCGGCGGGCTGGAGCGTCGACGGCGCCGGGCGAGTCGCGGTCAACGCCAGTGTGTGCACGCTGGCCCTGAGGCCGACCAACGCCCCGGTGGTCATCGACCGGCCGGACCGGGCGCCCCGGCCGCTCGTGGCCGCGTCCGAGGATCCCCGTTAACGAACGAAACGCCCGGAGGGGCGTCGGAGCGGGGGCAGGATGCGGTGGCTGAGGAGCTGCTCGGCGATGAGGAGATCGTCGTTGCAGGCCAGGGAGTGGGTCTCGCCCGCGGGTGCCTGGACCTCGACACCCTCGATCCCGGTCGTCTCCATCGCGAGTCGGCAGATCTGCATCACATCCACGACGCGGTCGGCGAGTCGGCGGCCAGCGGGCTCCTGGAAGACGAACTCCGCCGTGCCGTCCTGGATGAGCTTCGAGTCGATGGTGGGGCGCGCGGCGGGCCCAACGGAGCGAACGACGGCCCGCCACGGCTCGGAATGCCATGCAGGTCGAGAAAAGAGTCCCCAGAGCTGCTCCCCGTCGTGGCTCCGTATCCGGAACTCCATCGTCTCCTTCCCGCGACCCGAGAGGTCGGGCCGCGGCGTCCAGACGATGCCGAGCATGTCGCCGGAGAGGGTCTGGAGCCGGCCCCGCCAGTAGGAGGGGTCGAGGAGGAGTGGGTGAACTGCGCGCCGTGCTCGCATCAGGGCTACGAGCCCCGGTTCGAGGTCGGTTCGAACGGCCATTTCGGGGCTTTTCGAGCGGCGCGCCGGACCGCCCGGACGCATCCCCCGACACCGCGAGCGGCGCGGCCGTCCGGAGCGCCTCGAACCGAGACGGATCCAGCAGATCGGGCCGCCGCCGGTAAGTCTTCTGCCCTCCTCTTCCGCGGCCATTGGCCGTCTTTGAACGCGGGTTTACGAGGACCTACCATCACAATGTCCTTCCCTGCCGGCGCTTCGCCAGGCGCCGTCGCAGGCGCCCGAACGCCGGTTCACACTCCCGCGTCCGCTCCCACGACGGACGATCCCCACGCGTCTCCATCCATGACCATGGACCAGCGCACGCGCCCCGAACGCATCTCTGGCGTTCGAGCCCCCCGTCGTTCTCTCCTCGGGACCCTCCTCACCGCGTCGGTCCTCGCCGGCGGCGCCGTCCAGACTGCTGCGTCCCAGGACGAGGCGGAGACCGAGACCGCCGTGACCCCTGCGGCGCCGCCCCTGGCCATCCGCGCGCAGCGCGTGATCGTGCGGCCCGGCCACGAGATCGAGAACGCCGTCGTGCTCGTGCGCGACGGTCAGATCGTGGCGGTGGGCGAGGACGTCCAGGTGCCCGAGGGCGCGGAGACCCTCGAGGGCGCCGTGGTCTGTGCGGGCTTCATGGACCCCTGGTCCGTGGCCGGGATCGAGTCCGGCTCCGCGAGGTCGGCCAGCAGCGACGCCTCCGTCATGGCGGCGGACGTCATCGATCCCTACGGCTCCGAGGACGACCTCCAGGAGCTCGTCGCGGCAGGCGTCGTGGCGACGCGCTCGCAGATCGCGACCGGCGCAGCGGTCAGCGGGATCGACGTGGTGCTCTCCACTGCGAGCGCGGGCGCGATGATCGGCGACGCTGCCCTCTCCACGTCGCTCGGCGTGGCGCGTGGTTCACTGGATCCGATCGATCGCGTCGGGCAGATCGACAAGCTCGTCAGCGAGCTCGCCGCAGGGGCGAAGTACGGCGGGGACGTCGCGCGTTACGAGCGCGACCTCGCCGAGTGGAAGAAGGCCATCGCCGAGAAGGAAGAGGAGCTCGAGGAGGACTTCAAGAAGGCCAAGAAGGCCCGCGACAAGAAGGTCTCCGACGCCGAGGAGAAGGGGAAGGAGTTCAAGGAGAAGAGCTACAAGGAGGACAAGCGCCCGCGCCCGCCGAAGCTCGATGCCGAGAAGGCGATGTTCGCTCGCGCCGTGAACGGGGAGATCCCGATCGTGGTCACCGCGAACCGCGCCCTCGAGATCCGCGAGCTCCTGCGCCTCACCAAGCCCTTCACACGCATGCGCATGGTCATGGCCGGTGGAGCCTCGGCGCTGACCGCCGCGGACGACCTCGCGGCTCGCGGCATCCCGGTCATCGTGGTGCCGAGCCCCACGAACGTCGCCGGTCCCGTCACCGAGCTGGACCCGGGCCTGGCCCTCGCCGCCGAGCTCCACGAGCGTGGCGTCGAGGTGCTGATCGGCTCCGGCGCCCGCAGCGGCTCTGCCTCGCGCGACCTCGCGCTGCTCGCGGCGCTCGCGGTGGGGCACGGGCTCGACCGCGACGCTGCCCTCCACGCGATCACCCGCGGTCCCGCGCGCGCCTTCGACGTCGCGGACCGCATCGGCTCCGTCGCCCGCGGCAAGCGGGCCGAGCTCATCGTGCTGTCCGGCGACCCCCTCGCCAGCTCCACCCGCGTGCTCGCCACCGTCTCCGGCGGCGGCGTCGCTTACCGCGCCGAGAACTGAGCCGCTCGACGACCACATCCGAACCAGCCATGTTGACCCCCTCATTCCTCGCCGCGGCCGCGTCCCTCGCGCCCATGGCCGTGCCGGCTCTCACAGCCGCGGACGCCTTCGCCATTCGCGCGACGATGGTGCACGTCGGCGACGGGACCTCCGTCGAGAACGGCGTCGTGGTCGTCACCGACGGCAAGATCTCGAGCGTCGGGACCGCCGCGCCCGACGGCGTCGCGCTCATCGAGGTCGACGGCCACATCTCTCCCGGCCTGATCGGCCTGCGCGACGCGACCGGCGTCGGCTCCGAGAACAACGAGACCACTCGCAAGCTGACGCCCGACGCCGATGTGTCGCGCGCCTTCGATCCTCACCATCCCGGTTGGCGCCGGTTGGTGCAGCAGGGCGTCACCGCGGTCGCGATCACGCCTGGCTCGTCTCGGATCGCCGGCGGGACCGCCGCGCTCGTGTCGCCAGCCACCGGTGAGATCCTCTCGAACCGCGCGATGGTCTGCCTCGGGATGTCGAGCAGCTCGATCTCGTCCACCCTCGAACCGACCAGCTACGCCGGCCTCTATCGCCACCTCGAGGAGGCCTTCAGCGCCGCCGCCGCCGACAGCGCCCTCGGGATGGCGAAGGCGGGTCGGATGCCGGTGCTCATGCGCGCACGGACCCGCGCCGAGGTCGTGAACGCGGCCTCCTTCGCGAAGGAGAAGGGCCTCAAGGGCGCGATCGTCGGGGCGCCGCGCGCCGGCGAGACCGTCGGTGTACTGAAGGCCGCGGGTCTCGCCGTCGTCTTCGACAACTTCAGGGTCGGAGCCGAGCTGCGCATGGCGAGGAGCGGCAAGGCGCTCGCCGACGCCGGCGTGCCCTTCGCCTTCGTGACCGACGCCACCGCCGACGGCCCCTCGGCGATGCGCATGACAGCGGCCGCGTTCCAGCGGGCGGGCGTCGCACCGCAGACCGTCCTCTCCGCCATGACGCGCGACGCCGCCGACATCGCCGGCGTGGGGGCCACCCACGGCACCATCGCCGCCGGCAAGTCCGCGGACCTCGTGGTCTGGAGCGGCATGCCGACCGATCTCACCAGCCGCGTGGAGCACGTCTTCGCCGCGGGCCGCCACGTCCTCGACGCCGCATCGGCCGAAGGAGCCACCCGATGATGCTCACAAGCCTCCTCCTCGGCGGCGCCCTCGCCGGGGCGCCCGCGCCCGACGCTCAGTCGGACGACTGGACGGTCCACGCGAAGAAGCTCTACACCTCGACAGGAGTGGTCCACGAGAACGCTCTCGTCGTCGTGAAGGACGGCAAGATCACCGCCCTGACCCCCGGCGTCGAGGCGCCGCGGGACGCGCTGGCGGCCGAGGTGGTCACCGCCGGGATGGTCGACGCCAGCGCCCGCGTGAACGTGGGCCGTCGCTCGGTCGAGGAGTCCCGCGAGGTGACGCCGACGATCGAGGTGAAGTACGGCATCGATCCCTTCGACTCGCGCTGGGCGCGCCTCGCGAGCAGCGGGGTCACGACGACTTTCAACGCGCCTCTCAACCAGAACTGCGTGGGCGGGATCGGCGCGGTCCTGAAGACCGCCGGCGCGGCGCCGCTCGACGAGCGCATGCTCGAGGGCACGCCGATGATGTGCGGCGCGATCGGCAGCCAGCCGAGTCAGCGCAACTCCCCGGCGTTCAGTCGCCCGACGAGCTTCTACAACCGCCGCCCCACCACCCGGATGGGCGTCGAGTGGGAGTGGCGCCAGGCTTTCTTCGTGGCTGGCCAGGCCGCGCCCGACGACAAGGACCCCGACACGGTCATGCTGCGGGACGCGCTCGCGGGCAAGGTCGGCACCTTCATCCAGGCCTGGACCACCCAGGACATCCGGACCGCCGTCTACCTCAAGGAGGAGATGATGAAGGAGGGCTTCGGGACGATGCGCCTCGTCATCGACTGCGGCGCGGAGGCCTGGAAGGAGCCCGACATGCTCGTGAGGACGGAGACCGCCGTGGTCCTGCCGCCGTTCCCCTCCCAGGGGCGCACGACCGACCAGGCGCTGATGCCCCTCGAGACGCCGAAGAAGCTCGCCGAGGCGGGCATCGTCTTCGCCCTCTCCGCCCACGACGGCGGCGACGCCTCCGCGCGCCTCGACGTCCAAGCGGGCTTCGCCATGCGCGGGGGACTGTCCCGCGAAGCGGCCCTCGCGGCCGTGACGATCACCCCGGCCCGGATGCTCGGCATCGACGAGAGGGTCGGATCCGTGGAGGTCGGCAAGGACGCCGATCTCGTCCTCTGGAACGGGGAGCCCTTCGAGGTCACCTCGAAGCCCGTCGGCGTGCTCGTCGACGGCCGCCTCGTCCTCGATCCCCGCTGATCTCCGCGCCCGCGCCCCACCGAACACCACCCACTCGCCGCGCGCCACTCCGGCGCGTCCAAAGCGGCCCTCCCTCTCCGATGAAAGTCACTCCCCACCTCCACCGAATCGCCTCCGGCGCCCTCGGGCTCGCTCTCCTGGCGGGCACCGCGTCCGCCGCCGTTCAGGTCTCCAAGACCGCGGTCAAGGCCGGCAAGGTCATCACCCTCGCCGGCGAGCCCATCGAGAACGGCGTCATCGTGATCGAGGGTGGCCGCATCACCGCGGTCGGCCCCCAGGGTGAGGTCCAGATCCCCTGGGACGCCGAGGTCATCGACCAGCCGGGGATGGTCGCCTTCCCCGGCTTCGTCGAGCCCCACGTGTCCCGTGGCATCGACCGCGCGAACGAGACCCTCGACGTCGCGCCGTTCCTCAACGTGGCCGACTCGATCGACCCGGTGAACTTCTACTACGAGGAGGCGCTGCGGAACGGGATCCTCACGATCAACGTCCAGCAGGGTGTCCAGACCGTGGTGGCCGGCCAGGGCATGGTGGTGAAGCCCTACGGCATGACCGTCGAGTCGATGATGATCAAGCCGCGCGCTGGCCTGACCATGTCGGCGGCGCCGAAGCGCGGCAAGACGCGCGCCACCCAGGCCCAGGCGCTGCGCGGCGCCTTCGAGGACCTGGAGCGCTACCTGCGCGACATGGTCCAGCGAAAGAAGGACGGGAGCGACTTCGACCGCCGCGAGGCGCTCTACCAGGGCCGCGAGATCGAGGGGGAGGACGCCAAGGGCCGACCGCTCCAGTCGAGCGCCTGGACGATCGACGGCTTCGAGCTCGTCCCCCGCGGCGAGGTCGACGAGAAGCGCGCGCCGCTCCTCGCCGTGATCGAGGGTCGCATGCACGCCTTCATCTGGTGCGCCACGCCCCTGGACGTGCACACGGCGCTCGGCGTCGCGGAGGCGAACGGCTTCACCGCCAACACCACCCTCGCCCTCGGTAACTCGTGCTGGAAGGCGGTCGACAAGATCAAGGCGGCCGGCGTCTCGGTCCTCCTCGAGCCCGACCTGGTCCATACCCAGAGCGACCCGCTCACGGGTGAGGAGATCGAGACCTTCGTCCCCAAGGTCTTCTTCGACGCCGGCGTACCCTTCGCGCTGATGTCGTCGACCGACGCGAACCGGACGCTCTGGTTCCAGGCCGCGCAGTGCGTGGCGAACGGGATCCCGCGCAGCGCGGCGCTCGCCGCCGTCACGACGGCGCCCGCCGCGATCCTCGGCCTCGACAAGCGCGTGGGCAAGATCGCCCCCGGCGCCGACGGCCAGCTCGTGCTGATGAACGGGGACCCGCTGAGCGTCACCTCCGTCGTCGAGCACGTCGTGATCGACGGCAAGCACGTCTACGACCGATCGAAGGACGTCCGCGTCCGCCAGCTCCTCGACGGGACCCGTCCGGCGGGCACGACGTCCGAGGACCCCGGCGACGAGGAGTGGGGCGGCGACGGTGATGACGGCACCGACCCCGCGGACGACGACGGGAAGGACGGCTGATCGCCCGCCCGGAGGCACCATTCATGCGAAAGCTCTTCTCCCACCTGAGCGCCGCCTCGGCGCTCGCCGCGAGCGCCCTCGCGGGTGACGTGGTCGCCGTCAAGGCGGGCACGATCCACCCGGGCGGCGGAGCTCCGGCCATCGAGGACGGCGTGGTCGTCGCCGAGGACGGCAAGATCGTCGCCCTCGGTGCGGCAAGCCAGATCGCCGTGCCCGCGGGCGCCGAGGTCATCGACTACGGCGCCAGCGCGGTCATCGCGCCCGGCTTCGTGGCGGCCGACTCCGCCTTCGTGTCCACCACGCCGGGCCCCCGCACGGCGGATCCCTCGCTCCTGGCGATCGATCAGTTCGACCCCTACTCGAGCTTCGTCAGCGCGCTGCAGGCCGGCATCACCACGATGTACCTGCCGCCCGCGCGCGGCCGCCTCATCGCTGGCCAGGGCGCCGTCGTCAAGGCGGGCGGCGAGCGCGCAGGCGACGTCGCCTCGCGAATCCTGCGCGAGAGCGCGGGTCTCCACGGGGCGATCAGCCGCGAGGCTCGGTCCACGCCGGGCTACTGGGAGCCGCCGGTGCCCGCGACCGTCGACGTCGGCCTCGGCGTCGAAGCGCCCCAGCTGCCGAAGACGACCATGGGTGCGATCCTCGCCCTCGAGGAACTCTTCGCGTTCGCAGGCGGGGACGACTCCTTCGCCACCGAGTACGGGGCCTTGACCGGTCCCGCCCTCAAGAAGGCCGTCGATGCCGGCATGACGTGGCGCATGGGAGCCGAGACCCCGGGCGAGGTGCGTGCGATCCTCGATGCCTCGAAGCGCTTCGGGTTCCCCCTCGTCGTGGACGGCGCCAGCCGCGCAGCGACCATGGCCGAGGATCTCGCCGCGGCGGAGGTCGCGGTCGTCGCGAGGCCCTACTACAAAGCCGCGGCCAACTTCGGCAAGCGCGAGACCTCGGACTGGCCGACCTACGACTCGATCGCCCGTCTCGTGGGTGAGGGCGTTCGCGTGGCGATCGCGTCCCCCGGCGGCCTCGGCACGACCCAGCTCCGCTTCGCGGCAGCGCTCGCGATGCGCGGCGGGCTCTCCGAAGAGGCGGCGCTCGCGGGCATCACGCAGAACGCAGCAGACGTCCTCGGAGTGGGTGAGCGCGTCGGCTCCCTCGCGCCGGGCAAGGACGCCGACATGGTCGTCATGACGGGATCTCCGCTGTCGACGGGCTCGGCGGTCATGGCGACCTTCGTCAACGGCCACCTCGCGTGGTCGCCCGCGCTGGCCGCGCCCGCCGCTCCGAAGGGAGGCGTGCGTCGGCCGAAGAACTCCACCGAACCCGCTGGCTCGGTGGTCATCTCCGTGGACGAGCTGCACGTCGGTGACGGTCATGTGCTGACCCCGGGCGAGGTCCTGCTCGTCAACGGCAAGGTCGCCTCCGTCGGCCGACAGGTCGCGCGCCCTGCCGGCGCCCGCGTCGTCCGAGGGGCCGCGGCCATGCCCGGCATGATCGACGCCTACGGCCACCTCGGGACCGAGGGCGGCAACCGCTCGTTCTCGACCCGCTTCGACCTGACCCGGATCCTGGAGCCCGGTGACTACGCCGATCGCGAGGTCGCCAAGCGCGGGGTCACCACGGTCAACCTGATCTCCCGCAGCATCGGCGGCGTCACGCCCTCGATCGCCTACAAGCCGGCCGCCGTCTCCTTCGACGAGCTCGTCGTCGACCCGGTCGCCGCGATCCGTGTCCAGTGGGACTCGGGGATCACGACCTTGTCGGGCCAGAACGTCAAGCAGCTCCTCGCCCGGGCCAAGGACTACTCCAACAAGTGGGCGAAGTACGAGGCCGACATGGCCAAGTGGACGCCGCCCGCGCCCGAGCCGGCCAAGGAGGAAGAGGCCGACGAGGAAGAGGAGTCCGAGGAGAAGGACGAGGACAAGAAGAAGAAGAAGAAGAAGGAGCGCGACCCGGCCAAGCCGGTGACCGGCGTCTTCGAGGGCACCTTCGCGCTGAACGGTGTGGACGGCCCGGTGAGCGCTCGCTTCCGCTTCGAGGAGAGCGCTGACGGCGCGATCGCCGGCACCGCGCGCTTCTCACTCTTCGACGAGCTCTGCGAGCTCGAGGGCTCCCGCGAGGACTACGACGTGACCCTGACCGTCGACACGCCCGACGGCGAGTGGGCCATGCACCTGGCGCAGATCTACTCCAACGATCCCGAGCCGAAGGACTCGAAGAAGAAGTCGAAGAAGGACGACGAGGACGAGGGAGACAAACCCGTGGAGACCTACCTCCGCGGCGAGGTGAAGAAGGCCGGCGAGGTCGCCGGCACCATCGACGTCACCCAGACGGCGACCGAGTACAAGGTCGCCCGCCGGCCGGTCCGGATCCCCGAGGAGAAGAAGCGGCAGCGCGCGCCCAGGGGCATGCCGAAGAAACCCTCGATCGATCCTGATCTCGAGCCGCTGCGCCGCGCCATGGCCGGCGAGGCGGCGGTCCTCGTGACCGTCACTCGCCGCGATCAAGTCGTCGCCTGCGTGGAGTCGTTCGCCCAGTACGGCATCGAGCCGGTGCTCCTGGACTCCTCCGAGGCGCACACGGTCGCCGGCCAGATCGCCGATCGAGTGGCTGGCGTCCTCGTGACCTCGAGCCGCGCGACCTACACCGCCGACAACGTGGTGCGGGACCGGCGGGTCGACTTCTCCGGCGCCGGGATCCCGGTGGCCTTCGCGAGTCAGGCCGAGGAAGGCGCCGCCGAGCTCGGCGTGCTCGCGGCGCTGGCCGTGGCCCGCGGGCTCTCGCCCGAGGCGGCCGTTCGCGGCCTCACCCTCGACGCGGCCCGCATGCTCCGCATCGACGATCGCGTCGGCTCCCTCGAGCCCGGCAAGGACGGCGACGTGGTCGTGCTCGATGGCAGCCCGACGGAGGTCTCCTCCTCGGTGACCCAGGTCTTCGTCAACGGCCGCGAGGTCGAGTGATCGCCTGATCGGATCCGATGCTGACCCATCTCATCACCTCGGCGCTCTTCGCGGGTGCGGCTGCGTCCGGCGACACGCCCGGCGCCGTCGCGGCCCCCGAGCCTGCCGCTGCCGCCGTCGCGCGGCCGGCCGGCGCCGAGGGCGCTGAGCGTGGGCTGGCGATCCTCTGCCGCAAGGCGCTGGTGATGCCCTTCGAGGGCCAGCAGGTCCTCGACAACGCGGTCGTCTTCGTCGAGGACGGCAAGATCGCGGCGGTCCGGCCGCAGGCCGAAGTGGACGCGGGAGAGCTGCGCGCCACCCACGAGGTCCTCGACCACTCCGACCACTGGGTCGCGCCGGGGCTCATCGATCTCCACAGCCACGTGGCGGGGCAGAGCTTCTTCACCAACGACCTGAACGACATGGTCTACCTGACGAACCCGGGCATCCGCGCCCGGACGTCGGTGGTCCCGGAGAACTCGGACTTCCTGAACGGAGCCGCGGCGGGCGTCACGGCCGTGCTCTACATCCCGGGATCGGGGACGAACATCGGTGGCCAGGGCGTGCTGCTGCGGACGGGCTTCCCGAACTACGAGAAGATCGAGCTGCGCCATCCCGGCTCGATGAAGCTCGCCCAGGCGGGCAACCCCGAGCGGTTCCTGGACGGCGTCGGGCGCGCGTTCATGAACTGGAACACGCGGCACACCCTCAAGCGGGGCATCGCCTACGCCAAGCGCTGGATCGCCTACGAGCGGGGCGGCGCCGAGAAGCCGCGCGTGGAGCCCCAGTGGGAGGTCTTCCGCGACCTCGTGGGCAAGACCGTTCAGGTCTCCGCGCACACGCAGATCTACCAGGTGGTCCTGATGACCATCAAGATGGTCAAGGAGGAGCTCGGCCTCGACGCCTACATCGACCACGGCTCCTTCGACGGCTGGCGCGCGGCCGAGGAGGCCCAGGTCCAGGAGGTGCCCGCGATCCTCGGGCCCCGCCAGGTGAGCGCCAGCATCAACGTCGAGTACCGCCCCGGCATGTTGATCGTGAACGACAACGACGGCGCGATCTTCGGCATGGCCGCGAAGTACCAGGAGGCCGGTCACACGATGATCGGCTTCAACACCGACGCCCCGGTGATCCCCCAGGAGGCGCTGCCGCTGCAGGCCGCCATGGGGGTGCGCTACGGCTTCGAGATCGACAACGTCGACCACGTCCGCGGGCTGACCATCGTCCCCGCCACCGCCGCCGGTGTTCAGCACCGCGTCGGCAGCCTCGAACCCGGGAAGGAGGCGGACTTCATCGTGACGTCCGGCGACCCGACCGACCCTCGCACGACCGTGTTCCTCACCTATCAGATGGGTGAGAAGGTCTACGACAGCGCCGTCGAGCGGCGCTTCTGACCCATGACCAACAAGCGTGATCTCCTCGCCCTCCCCGGGCTCATCGCCGCGGCCGCCCTGGCCCTCGCCCCCGACGTCCACGCGAACGAGGGTGAGGCGAACGAAGGCGTCATCCGCGAGACCGCTCGCAAGGTCGTGGTCGGCGGACCCTTCGGCATCGCGCCCCCGACCTCGCGTAGCCGCGCGAAGGGGCTCGAGCCCGGTGGGCTCGACGGAGCGGGCCTCGCCATCAAGGCGGCCAAGATCCTGACCTGCGAGTGGCAGGGCCGCTCGGTCGTCGACAACGGGGTCGTGCTCGTCAAGGACGGCATCATCGAGGCCGTCGGACCCTCCTCCGAGGTGCAGATCCCGGAGGGCTACGAGGTGAAGGACCTCGGGGAGGACTGGCTGATGCCGGGCCTCGTCGAGATGCACAACCACGTCTCGGGGCAGTTCGGGCTCAACGACACGGTCTTCCTGACCAACCCCGGTCTCCGCGCCTCGGCCGACGTCGTACCGATGAACCCGCAGACCCACCGCGGGCTCGCCGGCGGCGTCACGACGGTCCTCTACATCCCCGGTTCGGGCACGAACATCGGCGGGCAGGGCGTCCTCCTGCGTACGGGCTTCGACGAGTACGAGCGCTGCGAGCTGCGGAACCCGGGCTCCATGAAGCTCGCCCAGGCGGGCAACCCCGAGCGCTGGCTGCTGCGCCCGAACCGCTCGTTCATGAACTGGCACACGCGCAACACCTTCAAGCGCGGCATCGCCTACGCGAAGCAGTGGGAGGAGTACGAGCGCACGGGCACCGAGAAGCCGAAGGTGAACCCGCAGTTCGAGATCTTCCGCTCGCTGCGCAAGAACTTCGCCCAGGTCTCGACCCACACGCAGATCTACCAGGTCGCGCTCATGACGCTGACCATGGTCCACGACGAGCTGGGCATCCCGGTGTTCATCGACCATGGCACGTTCGACACCTGGCGCCTGGGCCCGGAGATCGAGAAGCGCGGCCTCTTCGCCATCGTCGGGCCCCGTGCGATCGACGTGCCGACGCGCGGCTTCATCAACTGGTCGGGCTCCAACCCGGAGCGGATCCAGGGCTGCGTCGCTGGCTACCAGGAGCAGGGCGTGACCCGGGTCGGCTTCAACACCGACTCGCCGGTCATCCCCCAGGAAGAGCTTCACCTCCAGGCGGCCATGGGCGTCCGCTACGGCTTCGACAACACCGAGATGGACGCGGTGCGCGGTCTGACCATCGTCCCGGCGATGTCCTGCGGGCTCGGCGACGTCATCGGCAGCGTCGAGGCGGGCAAGATCGCCGACCTGATCGTCGTGACCGGCGACCCCGCCGACCCGCGCACCCACGTGAAGCACGCTTGGCAGAGCGGCGAGACCGTCTACGAGACGGAGGGCTCCCGCCGCCTCTGGTGATCCCCTCACCGGCGCTCACGACCTCCCGACCATGTTCACCGCCCTCCTCGTCCCCCTCGCCCTCGCCGGGCTGACCGCCGTCGCGCCCGCGCCGGCGGCCGGCGTGGTGGCGATCAGGGCCGGGAAGGCGCTGACATGCGCGGAGAGTGGACCGGCGGCCATCGCGGATCCCGTGATCCTCGTGCGGGACGGGCGGATTCTCGCCATCGGTTCGGAGGACGAGGTGGAGGTGCCCGAGGGGGCCGAGGTCGTCGATTACGGCGAGCGCTGGGTCGTCCCGGGCTTCATCGATCTGCACAGCCACGTCGGCGGCTCGCGCGGGGACATCAACGACATGGTGTTCCAGCTCAACTCCGAGCTGCGCGTGACGCCTGCGGTGATCCCGAACAACTCCGGCCTGGAGCGCCCGCTGGCGGCCGGCGTCACGACCATCCTCTTCATCCCGGGCTCCGGCACGAACATGGGTGGCACCGGTGTGCTGATGAAGCTGGGCCTCGACGGGTACGAGGACGCCCTCGTGCGCGATCCCGGATCGCTGAAGCTGGCCCAGGGCGACAACCCGAAGCGATGGGGGTACGGCATGAACCGCATCCTCATGAACTGGGGGCTGCGGTACCGGCTGCGCCGTGGCCGCGCGTACGCGAGGGCGTGGCAGGCCTACGAGGCCGGCGAGGGACCGAAGCCCAGGCGTGAGCTGACGCTGGACGTCTTCCGCGATCTGTACGCGGGCAAGACCCAGATCTCGACCCACACGCAGTACTACCAGCTCGTGCTCATGACGATCACGATGCTGGCCCGGGACTTCGCGCTCCCGACGTACATCGATCACGGGAGCTTCGACAGCTACAAGACGGCGCCCCTCGCCGAGCAGTACGGCGTGGCCGCGATCCTGGGTCCGCGGGAGATCATGGTCCCGCGCCCGCCGCGCTTCGACACCGACGGCCGCATCGAGGGCACCGCCTGGGGCTTCCAGGAGAACGGCGACGTCCCGATCGGCTTCAACACCGACGCGCCCGTGGTGCCCCAGGAGGAGCTCCTGACCCAGGCGGCCATGGGGGTGCGATACGGCATGCACAACGACCGCGGACAAGGCCTGAAGGGGCTGACCATCGTCCCCGCGGCCGTGTCCGGGATCGCCCACCGCGTGGGCAGCCTCGAGGTGGGCAAGGACGCCGACCTCGTCATCACCACCGGCGACCCGATCGACCCGCGCACGTCCTTCGACGCGACCTGGGTCAACGGCGTCCGCGTCTACGAAGCCGCAAGGGACGGCCGCGCTTGGTAGGCCGGCGCTCGACCAGCACAAGACCAACGGCGCGCCGAGCCGGCGCGCCGCCCCCCACGATCGATCCAACCATGTTCCTCACTTCCCTCATGGCTCTGACGCCCCTGGCGGTCCCCGCGACCCCGGCGCCGACGAGCGACCTGTTCGTGATCAAGGCTCGCCGCGTCGAACTCGGCGACGGCGAGGTCATGGAGCACGCCGTGATCCTCATCGAGGACGGCGAGATCATCACCATGGGCCAGGACCTGCCGGTCGAGCGCGGGATCCCCGTGATCGAGCTCGATGACGACCAGATCGTCATGCCGGGCATGGTCAACCCCTACTCGCGCTACGGCATGAACGGCGGCGGCTTCAACGACAGCCGCCCCCAGGTCATGGCGAGCGCCGAGCTCTATCCCTCGACCGTGTACGACGCCTTCCTCGAGAACGGCGTGACGACCGTCGCCCAGTATCCCGCCGGCCAGGGGATCCCGGGCCAGGCGGTGGCGCTGCGGCCCATGGGCGAGACCGCCGCCGAGATGATCGTCGAGGACGGCGTCTACGTGAAAGCCGTCATGCGCAACTCGTCCAGCGCGAAGCGCAACCTCACCGACGGGTTCAAGAAGGCCGACGCCTATCTGAAGAAGGTCGAGTCGGAGCGCGAGAAGTTCGAGAAGAAGAAGGACGACAAGAAGAAGGACTTCGTGCCGCCGAAGCCGGACGCCAACGTCCAGCCCTTCCTCGATCTGCGCGACGGCAAGCTCCAGATGCTGTTCAGCATCCGTGACGCCGCCGGCTGGGCCCACCTGCTTCACGCGATCGGGGAGGAGGAGTTCCAGTGGCATCTGCGCGTTCCGCTGACGCGCGACATCAACGTGTTCCACGTGAAGGACGAGATCGGCGAGAAGGGGTGCTACACGATCATGGAGCCGCTCATCACCCTGATGCCCGGCACCATGCGCCAGCGCAACCTGCCGGCCGAGTTCGATCGCGCCGGAGCGAAGCTGGTGCTCATCCCGCGGTCCGACTCGCCCGGCGGCTTCGAGCAGTTCCTCGGGGACGTCGGGACCATGATCTCGGCCGGCCTCGACCGCAAGTCGGCCATCCGCGCCATCACCATGCACCCCGCCGGTTTCCTCGGCCTCGGGGATCGCGTCGGTACCCTCGCCGAGGGCAAGCGCGCCAACCTCGTCGTCTTCTCGGGCGACCCCTTCCAACCTGGCACCAAGATCGACGGTGTCATGCTCGACGGCCGCTTCGTGACGGGAGACATCGACCAGTGAAGAAGTTCCAGCTCATCGGCGCCTCGGCGCTGACCCTCCTCTCCGCCGTCGCCTTCGCGCCCGTCCTCTCCGCCGCGCCCCTTCTTCCGCAGAAGGGTGACGCCGAGGAGACGGAGGAGGAGAAGGACACCTACCTGGCGCTCGTGGGCGGCGACGTCCACACGGGCCTGGGCGGCGTGCTCCGCGAGGCGACGATCCTCGTCAAGAACGACAAGGTCGAGGCCTTCGGCTACGACGTCGTGATCCCCGATGAGGCCGAGGTGGTGGACGTCACCGGCATGCGGGTCTACCCCGGCCTCATCGCCGTCAGCTCCTTGGGCCTGTTCGGCGGCGGGGGCAACCTGACCGACTCGGTCGATCCCTACAACCAGAGCATGACCCTGGCCCTCGCGGCCGGCGTGACCACAGCGGTCAACGGCTCATCGGTCGCCAAGCTCAAGCGCGGCCACATCGAGGGGCTCATGGTGAAGTCCCAGGCGTGGAACTCCTGGAGCTTCTCGAACGGCAACCCCACGGGACAGCTGAAGGTGCGCGAGAACCTCAAGAAGGCGGCGGCGTACCTGCGGGCCTACCGCCAGTGGGAGATCGACAAGCGCTCCAACAAGGACCTGAAGGAGCCGAGCAAGAAGGGAGTCGATCAGAAGTCCGTCGACATCCTGACCGGCAAATCTCGGCCGAAGTTCAGCGCCAACGATCGCACCGATCTCCTGGAGATCGCGCGTCTGGCCCAGGAGTTCGGATTCCGCCCGATCATCGAGGGCTGCACCGAGGGCTGGACGATCGCCGACGAACTCGGCCGCGCCGGCGCGACGGCGATCGTCACGCCGCGCTCGCGGCGGGCGAAGAGCGAGCTCCAGGTCGCGGACGGCGGCACCAGCATCGAGAACGCTGCGAAGCTCCACGCGCACGGCGTGAGCGTCGTCGTCGTGCCCGCCTCGCGCGGTATCTCCCTGGGAGGCATCGTCGGCCAGGATCTCCTCCACCTCCCGATCGAGGCCGGCTTCGCCATCCGCGGCGGGCTTTCCGAGCAAGCGGCTCTCGAGTCCATCACGATCCAGGCCGCGCGCGCCCTCGACCTCGGCCACCGCATCGGCTCGATCGAGGTCGGTAAGGACGCGGACCTGATCGTCACCGATGGCGACCTGCTGCACTACCAGACGTTCGTGCAGTGGGCGATCGTCGACGGCGAGATCGTCTACGACAAGCAGGAGGAGATGTTCTTCGCTCACATCCGCCCACGCCCCGAGTCGTCGATCGCACCCGAGGAGAGCGTCGACGCTGGGGAGGAGAACGTCGAGGAAGTCGAGGAGAGCTCCGACGAGGACGGCGAGGCCGAGGAGTCGGGCGACGAAGCTGGATCCGACGACGGAGAGCCGGAGGAGGAGCCGGTCCCGGGTCCTGAGGAAGGGCCGGACGACGAGGCCTGAAAGTCGCAAGGGGCGATTCCCCCTTCGAAGGGCCCCGCGTTCCCCGGCATCGCACCGAGGAGCGCGGGGCCCTTCTCGTCGGTTCCTCGGCAAGACGTCGATGGCGCGCGCGCGGGCGCTGCGTGAGTCGGTAGACTCCGCGCCGACCATGGGACTCCGACGCCTCATGCAATCGCTCGGGTCGAGCCGGACCCGGCCGCGCAACCTCTCCCGTGAGGAGGCGGCGGGCGCGTTCACCGCGATCCTGCAGGGTGCAGAGAGCGCGAGCACCGTCGCCGCTTTCCTCGTCACGCTCCGCTGGAAAGGTGTCACGACCGAGGAGCTCATGGGGATGGCGATGGCGGCGCGCGCTCAGTCCCGGATCCCCTGCGTCGGGATGAACGGGCTCGTGTCGGTCTCGCCGCCCCAGGACGGTCATGAGACGATGCCGCCTCTCGAGGTGGCTGCGGGTCTGGTGGCGGCCGCCGCCGGCGCGCGCGTTCTGGTCGTGTCGGATCGCTGCGTTCCACCCCGCCGCGGGTTGACCGCCGCCAACGCGCTGGAGGCGCTCGGGCTCTCGATGACCTGGGACCCCTCCGAGGCGGAGGACTGGGTCGCGAAGGCCGGCTTCGCCGCCGTCTCCGTGACGGGCCTCTGCCCGCCGCTGCTGAGCCTCCGGAAGGTGCGCGGGGACATGATCGTCCGCACGCCCCTCTCGACCCTGGAGAAGCTCATCGCGCCCCCCGGCGCGGCGATGCTCATCGGCGCTCAGAACGGGCCCGTGCTCGGGACCGCGGTCGAGGTCCTCAAGGGGCTCGGACACCGGCGCGGCGTCGCGCTCCAGGGACCCGAGGGCGGCGTGGTGCCGTCCGTCGCGAGCCGCACGCGCGGGATCGAGATCGACAGCGATCACCTGGTGTCCGTCACGGTGGAGCCCGCGGACTTCGGCCTCGACAGCGACGCCGACCCCGAGCTGCCCCTGTTCGGTCCGCCGGAGGAAGGGGTCGGCGCCTCCGACAACCCCGCGCTCTGCGAGGCGGCCGGCGCGGTGACTCGTTCAGTGCTCACGGGGGAGCCGGGGGCAGCACGGAACGCGACCCTGCTCAGCGCCGCGCTCATGCTCAAGGCCTCGGGCCGGTGCCTCACCATCGCCGAGGGGGTCGACGCGGCCACCAAGGCGCTCGACACCGGCGCGGCCATGGAACGCGTCGAGCGCCTCCGGTCGCTCCTCTCTTGACCGTGGAGAGCAGGCCCCTGGACGAGGCCGCGATCGCGGCCGTGGACCTCGGGTCCAACTCCTTCCACCTCGTCGTCGCGCGTGAGCTCGACGGCCGACCGCACGTGATCGACAAGGTTCGTGTGCGGGTCGGCCTCGCCGAGGGACTCAACGGGCGCAAGCTCGATGAAGCCGCTCAGCGGCGCGCGTTCACGGCCCTCGAGATGTTCCGCGAGCGCCTCGCGGCCGTTCCTCGGCACCGCATCCGCGCGGTGGGCACGGCGACCTTTCGGCGCGTCCGCGACGGCGGGGTGTTCCTGCGCCGGTCGGCCGAGTGCCTGGGCGCGCCGATCGAGGTGCTGCCGGGCCGCGAGGAGGCGCGCCTCGTCTATCTCGGCGTCGCCCACGCCCTCGGTGACGACGAGGGACGCCGGCTCGTCGTGGACATCGGTGGCGGCAGCACGGAGTGCATGCTCGGGACACGCTTCGTCTCCGAGTACGGCGACAGTCTGACCATGGGCTGCGTCACGTGGACCAAGCGTTTCTTCTCCGGTGGGCGCGTCACGCAGGAGGCGATGTCCGCTGCTGTGCTCGCAGCGCGGGTGGAGCTCGAGCCGATCTCCCAGATCTACGGGGCGGGGAACTGGGATCACGCCATCGGTTCCAGCGGCACGATCAGAAGCGTGGCAGCGATCCTCGAGGGGCTCGAACTGGGGGACGGGACGATCACCCGTGGCGCGCTCAAGCGTCTCCGATCGCGCCTCCTGGAGCTCGGCAAGTCGGATCGCTTCGAATTCGAAGGGCTCCGTCCAGACCGCAAGGACGTTCTCGCGGCGGGCGTGGCGATCCTGCACGCGGTCCTCAAGGAGCTCCGCGTCGAGCGGATGACTCCCTCCACGGGCGCGCTCCGCGAGGGCGCTCTCCATGATCTCCTCGGCCGGATCCACCACGAAGACGTCCGTGAAGCGAGCGCCTTGGCGTTCATGGAGCGGCTCGACCTCGACGTCGAGCATGGCAGACGCTGCCGGGACACGGTGGAGCGGCTCTTCGACCAGGTGGCGGAGAGTCTTTCGCTCTCCGAGTCCGACCGCCAGCTCCTCGGCTGGGCGGCGCTCCTGCACACGATCGGTTTCGCGGTCAGCCACAGCGGCTACCACAAGCACGGGGCGTACCTCGCAGAGCACGCTGACCTCGCCGGCTTCTCGCGTCAGGACCGGGACCAGGTCAGCATGCTGATTCGTTGCCAGCGCCGCCGCTTGCGGCCGGACCAGCTCGCGGGCCTCAGCGACGATCGTTTGCACGCCATGCGGTGTTTGATCGCGATCCTGCGCCTCGGGCTGCGCCTCCGCCGCGATCGCACCTCCAAGGAGCTCCCGGAGGTGCGCCTCTCGGTCTCTGGCTCACGCTACCGCCTGCGGTTCCCCAAGGGCTGGCTCGAAGAGCATCCCCTGACGCGCGCCGATCTCGCTCAGGAGTCAGACCAGCTGGAGGCCTTCGGCGTCGTGCTGGAGTGCGAGTGACACGATTCCCGCAGCGCACGATGAAAGAGCTCACCTTCACCAACGGAGACACCATGCCCACCCTGGGGCTGGGGACATGGAAGTCCGCGCCCGGCGAGGTCGGTCGCGCCATCGAGGAGGCGGTCGAGCTTGGATACCGCCACTTCGACTGCGCCTGGATCTATCAGAACGAGGCGGAGATCGGCCGCGCGTTCCAGCGCGTGTTCGCGCGAGGCGTCGTGGCCCGCGAGGAGCTCTGGATCACCTCCAAGCTCTGGTGCAATCGCCATCGCGCCGAGGAGGTCGCGCCCGCTCTCGAGGGCACGCTCCAGGACCTCGCCTGTGAATTCCTCGACCTCTATCTCGTGCACTGGCCGGTGGCGCTCAAGCACGACGTCGTCGGCCCGGCGGATGGGGGGGACTTCCTGCCTCTGCGCGAGGTCCCCCTGCGCGAGACCTGGGGCGGAATGGAGCGCTGCGCCGAGCTCGGGCTGACCCGGCACGTGGGCGTGTCGAACTACTCCGTGAAGCACCTCACCGCTCACCTCGACGCGGACATCGTCCCGGAGGTCAATCAGGTGGAGATGCACCCCTATCTCCAGCAGCCCGAGCTCGTGCGCTTCTGCGGCGAGCACGGCATCCATTTGACGGCTTACTCCCCGCTGGGTTCGAGCGATCGCCCGGACACCATGAAGGCGGCCGACGAGCCGGTCCTCCTGGCGGATCCCACGATCGCCGCGATCGCCGAGGGCGCGGGCGCGACGCCTGCGCAGGTGCTGCTCGCCTGGGCCGTCCAGCGGGGTACGAGCGCCATCCCCAAGTCGGTCGATCCGGGTCGGCTGGCCGAGAACCTCGCGGCCGCGGAGCTCCAGCTCGACGCTGCGGCGATGGATGCGATCAGCGCCCTCGACCGAGGCCGCCGCTACGTCGACGGCACCTTCTGGGAGCTGCCCGGTAGCGGCTACACCGTGGCCGAGCTCTGGGGCTAGCGGGGGCCCGGCCTCAGTCCCGCGGGCCGAGGGTGTCCCGGAAGAGCTGCAGCGTCGCCGCCCAGCTGTCCTCGTCGGCGTCCGCGTCGTACGCGAGGGGCAGGTCGAACTCTTCCCCCAGCCTCGTGGCGTCCGGGTTCGAGAAGGCGTGGAGGACTCCGGGGAAGACGAGCGTGCGCAGCTCCTTGAGATCGAGGGCTGCCATCTCCGCTTCGAAGGCGGCGACCGATGCTTCGGAGGCCATCGGGTCGGCGCCGCCCGAGGCCACGAGGACGATCGTCTTCGATCCGCCGACGGAGGGCTCGGCGGAGATGTCGCTGTCGAGGAGGCCGTGGATGCTCGCCACCGCGTCGAGGTCGACCCCCATGCGGAGCATGTTCAGGCAAACGGCGCCGCCCATGCAGTACCCGAGCGCTCCGGTGCGGCCGGCGTCGACGTCCGGCTGTGCGTGGAGCAGCGCGAGTCCCGCGCGGAAGCGAGCCTCCATGACCGCGGCGTCTGCCGTCGCCTCCGCCATGAACTCGGCCGCGTCCGAGGGGTGCTCGGCGAGCTTGCCGCCACCGTACATGTCCACCGCGAGCGCGACGTAGCCGTTCTCGGCGAGCTGACGCGCGCGGCCGCGGGCGTGGTCGTTGTGGCCCCACCACTCGTGAACCACGATGACTCCGGGGCGCTCCTTCACGGGGCCTGCGGGGCGCGCGATGAAGCCTTCGAAGGTGATCTCGCCGTCGCCGTAGGCGATCGCCTGGCTGGAGACGGCGAGGGGCTCGAGCGCTGCCTCGGTTCCCGCGCAGGAGACGAGGGGGAACGCAGCGAGGAGGGAGGAGAGGGCGGCGATGCGCATGGTGCGGAGGCTCTGGAGACGTCGGTCGGTGCGAGTCTCGCAGAATACCGCCCGCGTCAGGGCGCCGGGAGCGCGCGCAGTCGCGGCGGGATTTCGTCGTCCTCCCCTTCGGCATCGACGGGTGCCGTCATGCGCTGGAGCAGCTCGACCTGCGCGTCGACCGTTCCGCCCGTGCGCACGTAGTGCCCATCGGAGCGGAGCTCCCACGCGGCGACCTCGTCCCCGAGGTAGTTGAGCAGGTCGTTCTCCAGGAGGCGTTGCTTGATCTTCCCGTCGAGAATGGGGAAGCAGGCCTCCACGCGCCGGTAGAGGTTGCGGCTCATCCAGTCGGCGCTGGACGCGAAGAGCTTCTGCTCGCCGCCTGCCTCGAAGTAGGCGAGCCGGGAGTGCTCGAGGAAGCGTCCGAGGACCGAGAGGACGCGGATGTTGTCGGAGATCCCGGGAATGCCTGGACGGAGGCAGCACGCGCCGCGGATCACGAGGTCGATCTGGACGCCTGCCTGGCTGGCCTCGTAGAGAGCGCGGATCGTGTTGGCCTCGGTGAGCGCGTTCATCTTGGCGATGATGCGGGCCGGACGGCCCTGGCGCGCGTGCTCGGCCTCCTCGGCGATGAGGCGGCGCATCTCGCGGCGGAGCGTGAAGGGCGCGTCGAGGAGTCGCTCGAGAGGCTGGGCCTCGCCGAGGCCGGTCAAGCGGTGGAAGAGCTTGTGGACGTCGTCGGCGATCACGGGGTCGGCCGTGAGGTAGCCGATGTCGGTGTACGCGCGGGCGGTCGCCGCGTGGTAGTTGCCTGTGGAGAGGTGCACGTAGCGCTGCAGGCCGTCGGGTTCGCGGCGCACGATCAGCGTCATCTTCGCGTGGGTCTTGTAGCCCACCACGCCGTAGACGACCTGCGCGCCCACGTCCTGGAGCTGCGTCGCGAAATCGATGTTCTCGGCTTCGTCGAAGCGCGCGCGCAGCTCGACGACGGCCGTGACCTGCTTCCCGGCCCTGGCCGCGTCCACGAGGGCCTGGACGACCGACGAATCGCGGTCGGTGCGATAGAGCGTCTGCTTGACAGCCAGGACGTCGGGATCGGCGGCCGAGCGGCGGATCAGATCGACGACGGGAGCGAAGGCCTCGTACGGGTGGTGCAGGAGGATGTCGTTCTGTCGGATCGCCGCGAAGGGATCCTCCGCCCGGGCCAGGTAGCGCGGCAAGCGCGGCTGGAAGGGCGTGTACTTGAGGTCCGGGCGGTCCACGAGGCCGTGGAGCGCGCCGAGTCGACCGAGGTTCACCGGACCGTCGACGCGATAGAGATCGGACTCGGGGAGTTCGAAGCGCTTGAGCAGGAAGCGCGTGACCTCCTCCGGGCACTCTTCGGTGACCTCCAGGCGGACGGCCTCGGCGTACTTCCGCTCGGGCAGCTCTCCCTCGAGCGCCTCGAGGATGTTCTCCACCTCCTCGTCGTCGACCCAGAGCTCGGAGTTGCGCGTGACCCGGAACTGATGGCAGCCGAGCAAGTTCATCCCGGGGAAGAGCTGCTCGATGTGGGCGTGCACCACCGACGAGAGCATGACGAAGGTGAGGCCGTCGCCGCCGACTGCCTCCGGCTCCGAGACGTCGCGCGGGATCGCGATGAGGCGCGGGAGCGTCCGCGGAACCTGGACGACGCCGATGCCGGTCTCGCGTCCGAAGGCGTCCTCGCCCTCGAGGAGGACGACGAAGTTCAGGCTCTTGTTGAGGATCTTCGGGAAGGGGTGCGAGGGATCCAGCCCGACCGGGGTGAGGATCGGCTCGACCTCGCGCTCGAAGAAGTCGTGGATCCAGGCCGCCTGGGCGGGGCTCCAGACGTCGCGCCGGAGAACGTGGATGCCCTCCTCCTCCAGCGCCGGGAGGATGATGTCCCTGAGCGCCGCGTACTGCTCCTCGACGAGCACCGCTGCACCTTGTGCGATGTCATCGAGCACCTCCGACGTGGTCCTCCCGCAGAACTCCGTGCTGGTGGAGCCGAGGGTCAGGCGCTGTTGGTGGGAGGCCTTGCGCACCTCGAAGAATTCATCGAGGTTCGTGCTCGAGATGGTGAGGAAGCGCAGGCGCTCCAGCAGGGGCACGCGCTCGTCCAGGGCCTGGGCGAGGACCCTGCGGTTGAATTCGAGCAGGCTGAGTTCGCGATTGAGGAACACGTGAGGCCCCAGAGGTTGGATCGAGCCGCTGGAGCCGGGTCCACTCGTCGACCTTCGTGGACTCGACACCCGGGTACGCGCGACTTCGTCGGGCGTCGTCTCAGGTGGTTCTTGTCGGAACATCGCGCCCATATCCATAGGCCAAACTCCCTTCGCTGGGGGGCTCGGCCCGTGTTAAGGCCGTTCAGATCCGCAAGTCGCTGCGATCAGCCAGGAAGGACGAGGCGACCCGTGCGGACCACGTCGCCCACCAGGCCGCTCAGCCGCCCCGTCACCGCGACGGTGAGGCGGCCACCGGCTGCCTGGATCGCCGGGCGCCACAGCACGAGCTCCTCCTCCGTGGTCGTGAGCAGGGCCCGGGGACCCGCTGCCGCCAGGGCTTCCTGGATGAGCTCCTGCGCCCTCGCGCGCTCCGCCTTGGGATGGCCGCCCTTCACCGCATCGGGGGTCCCCTGGCGGCCGTACAGGCGGTCGTGGAGCGCGGGGAAAGCCTCCGGGTCCGTCAGGACGCTGGTCATCCAGACGTGGTCGCAGGGGGCGAGCTCGGCGCCGCGCCAGCGGCCCGTCATCGGCCGCGGCAGAGCAGGGTCGACGGCCTCGAGCGCCCGGGCGAGTTCGCTGGACTCAGGGCTCCTGAGGGTCACCCAGCGGACCTCACGCTCGAGCACCACGGCCTCCAGGAGGATCGGCGCGAGCTCGGCCACCGCGGCGCCGATGTAGAGCGATCGGCCCGGGCGGCCGGCCAGGGCCTCCGCCACGTCCGCGCCCAGCTTCAGGCCGGCGTCGAGGACCGCCTCGCGCCGCTCGCGGTCGAAGAACCCGGAGGCGTCCCCGTCGCAGTAGACACCGGCGCAGACGTCCCACGCGATCTCCTCGTCGAGCCGCGCGAGCAGCTCGCCGAATCGCGCCACGCGTTGTTCCTGGCTCAAGACGCGTCCTCGCCCGGGCTGAGGGGGATCCATCGGACGACCTTGCGGGGCGGATCGATCTGACCGTCCGCGTCGAGTCCCGCGCGCCAGCGCAGCCCCCCGGGGCCGTCGTAGATCACGCCGTCCTCGAGGGCTCCTCCCTGCGAAGCGAGGTGGTGAGTGACGTCGAGCAGGAAGCCCAGTACCTCGAACGGGGCGAGGCGCTGTCCCTCCGGGATCACCGCCTCGCAGTCGGAGAGCCCGATCTGGGCCAGGCCGACGAGGTCGGCGATGCGCGTGCCCATGCCCGCGTCCGCGAGCCGACCGTTCACCCAGATCTGGATGGGGAGCGCTTCCTGCTCGGCGGAGACCGCTCGGATCTTCCCGATGATGTTGCCGTCCCGCAGAGACTCGCCGGCGGGGAAGAAGACGCAGAGCGCGTCGGGGTGCGAGAGCAACGCGACGCCGAGGCGTTCGAGGGCTTCGATCTGGGCGAGGGGGCCGCCCGTGGCCTCGGCCATGATGAGGTGGACGAAGCCCCGGTGAGCGCGCGCGGCGAGTTCACCGCCGGGCCACAGCGCGTCCTGCGCGCCCGCCCGGGCGAGCGCCGCGGGGAAGAGCCCGGCCGCGGGGCCGCCGAGCTCTGCGAGCGACTCCTCGTCGTCGTCCGGCCAGGGAGCGCCGAAGGTCGAGGCGAACACGATCCCCGCGTCGGTGTCCACGCGGACGTGGTCGCGAGCCGGAGCGATCTCGCCGAGGCCCTGGACGCCGCGCAGCATGCCGTGGAGGGACTCCAGGGGGAGACCCTCGCGGAAGAGCACGGCGATGGCATGGGTGGGGGAGGTCATCGTGGTCTCGTGGTCGGAGGGGCGCTCCCGGCCGACGCGGATGATCTCCGGGCGCCGACCGCGACTGACGGCGGACCAGGAAGAATCACTCGCGTCGCGCGGGCGGCTCGCCGCGGGGGGAGGGAAGCGGGCGTGGCCGCTCGGTCCTCTCGCGAGCGCTGCCGTGGGCGGGCTTCAGCGTTCGCGCCTCAGGACGTGGTACTGGCCCGAGGGCAGGTCGCCGAAGGACTGCTCGGACCCGTCGGGCCAGCGGACGCGCACGTCGCGGGCGACGGTCTCCTCGCCCAGGCCGAAGTGGGCCCTGGGGTCGTTGCTCGAGAGGTAGCTGTAGCCCGGGTTCGCCTGGCGGTAGGTCCGGGCGTCCTCTCCGCGCCTGATGGAGACGGTCGCGCCGTGCACGTCCGCGTCCTTACGGCCCTCCACCGCGCGGAACCCGACCCAGCGCGCGTCTGCCGCGGGCGCGATGTTCTCGTAGAGCTTCACCGGTCCGTCGAGGTCCACGACGACGACGTCGAGATCGCCGTCTCCATCGAGATCGCCGAAGGCCGAGCCGCGGCTCGTGCCGTGGACGTCGTCGGCGGTCACGCCCTCGGGCTGAACGAGGGAGAAGCGCACGCCGCGCTTGGTCCGCCTTCCGCGGAAGATGTGGTTGGGCTCGGCGTAGGGGTCGTCCGCGACGAAGCGCTCGTTCTCCTTCCAGGCTTGGACCGCGCCGTTCGCAACGAAGAGGTCGAGAGCGCCGTCGAGATCGAAGTCGTGGACGCCCATGCCGAAGCCGGTGAAGCGCAGGCTCGTGCTGTTCGTACCGACGGTGTTGCTCATGTCGGTGAACAGCCCTTTGCGGTTGCGGTAGAACGTGTTCGTCTCGCGGCGCAGGTGGGTCATATAGAGGTCGAGGTCCCCGTCGTCGTCCATGTCGACGAACTGGACGCCCATGCCCGCTTCGGGCCGGCCGCTCCCGCTGACCTCGCACCCGCCGAGCTTCGCGGCGTTCTCGAAGCGAGCGCGCCCCTTGTTCGACCAGAGGACGTTCTTCGTCGCGTCGTTGGCGATGTAGACGTCGGTGTCCCCGTCGAGGTCGTAGTCGCCGACCGCGAGGCCGAGCCCGTTCCCGAAGGCCTGCTCGACGCCCGACTTCGAGGTCGAGTCGGTGAATCCCAGCCGACCGTAGGTGTAGAGGACGTCACCGGCCGGCGAGTTGTAGTTGTTGGGGCTGCAGTAGTCGCGCTCCTGGTAGTAGTTCACGCAGTCGGTCTCCACCGAGTCCGACCACGCCAGGTTGTTGACCACGTAGAGGTCGAGCTTGCCGTTGCCGCTCGCGTCGAAGAAGGCCGCGCTCGTGCCCCAGCGGGGGTCCTGTCCCTTCATCTTCCGGGTGTCCCGCGTGAACGTCCCGTCGCCGTCGTTCACGTAGAGCACGTTCGGTCCGACGTTGGTGACGAACAGATCGACGTCACCGTCCCGGTCGAAGTCGCCGCAGGCCGCGCCCATGCCGTAACCAGCGTCGCCGACGCCGGCCTCCCCGGTCACATCCACGAAGGCGAATCGACCGTCGGCGGTGTCGTTGCGGAAGAGCCTGTTGCCGGCGAGGCCTGCCTCGCCATCACCGCGGACGAGTTTCCCGCCCTGGACGAGGTAGACGTCGAGATCGCCGTCGCCGTCGTAGTCGAACAGCGCGACGCCGCCGCCCATGATCTCGGGGAAGCGGTAGCGCTCGGTCCGGTCGGCGTCGTGCGTCCACTCGAGGCCGGAGGCCGCGGCGATCTCGCGGAACCACGGAGACGGAGCGTCCTGCGCGGTCTGCGCCGGGGGGGCGATGAGGAGGGTGGTGAGGAGGATCATGGGGTCGCGCGGCTCGCGCTGCGGCCGGCAGGTGTGCTTGTTCGGGACGGTGCGAGGGCCCGTGAGCGGGCCGTGCGGGGCGGCGTTCAGCGGCCTCCGCCCCCGGCCGGCGGCGCCGACGGCCCCGCGGGCTCGGCGTTCGCGCGCTGGGTCTGGATGTGCTGGCGCACCGCGACAGCGAACTGCGCGGCGGCGGGGTTCCCGGCGCCCGCGTTCTCGAAGGGGACGAGGGCCTTCTCGGCGGCGTCGAGGTCCCCGACCGTGAGGAGCGCCTGGATGGTGAACTGCAGCGCAGCGAGGTCCCCCCGCTCGGCGGCTGTGCTCCCGAGCCGATCCGCGAGCGGTCGGACCTCGTCGAGGCGCTGGTTCGACAGGAGCGCCTGGATGGTGAACTGCAGCGCCGCCGGATCGGTGGGGTTGCGCTTGAGGTGCTCCTGTGCGTGGAGGAGCATCATCCGGCCGTTGCCCGTGGTCGCGTACATCGACGCGATCTGCTGATGGAAGCTGGGCTCGGTGCAGCCGAGGCGGCTCGCGCGCTGCATCGACGCCATCGCCTGCTGGACGAGCTGCTGCTGCGTTTGCCCGTCGGTGCTGACCTGGGCGAGGCTGCGCTGGGACATGCCGAGCCAGAAGGAGTAGCGCCCGACGAGAGGTGCAGCTCGTGCCGCGGCGGATGCGTATTCGACGGCCTTCTCGGCAGGAGCGCTCGCCTTGGACCGGAGCTGCTCGAGCTGGTCGGGGTTGATCTTCTGCCCCGCCGCGGCCATCTGCTGCAGTCGCGCCATCTGCTGGCCGAAGGAGTCCGCTTCGGTCAGCTCGAGCACGCAGGCCTCCAGCAGCGTGGCGGGGTCCTCGGGTGCGAGAGTGAGGCTCTGTCCGAGCAGCTCGCGGGCGCGAATCACGTCGCCCTCGCGAAGCGCGAGGCGCGCCGCGGTGTTGATGACCTGGTGGCGCTCGGGGAACTCCTGGAGGACCGCTGCGATCCGCCGTTTCGCCTCGGCGAAGCTCCGGGCCTGGATCAGGTTCTCGATGACCATCATGCGGCGGCTGAAGCCGCGCGCCGCGTCGTCGAGGCGGGTCTGATGGGGATCGGGCGGGAAGGACGGGAAGGCGTCACCGGCGCGAGCGAAGGCGACCTCGGCCTCCTCTGTTCGGTCCAAATCTCGCAGCGCGCGGCCGAGGATGAAGGCGGCGTGCGCGTAACCGGGGCTGAGCTCCAGCGCTCGCCGGCAAAGCTGCTCGGCCTCGGCGGGTCGCTCGAGGTCGAGCAGGGTCATCGCGAGGCCGACGCGGCTCTGGGGCCATTCGATCCTCGGATCCTGCTTCTCCTCGGCCGCGATCGCCTGGCGCCAGCCGGCCTCCGAGGCCTCGAGTTCGCCCATCATTCGCAGCAGATCAGCGTGCCAGGCCTGGACCACCGGCGTGTTCTTGTAGGTGTTCGCGGCGTCCGCGAGGTCGGCGAGGGCACCCTCGAGATCGCCGATCTTGAAGCGCACGACGCCGCGCCGGTAGACCCACTGGGCGTCGCCGCCGTTGAGGCCGAGGAGTCCGTCGTAGGCCTCCTCCGCGAGGGACCAGATCGTGTTCGCCTCGTACGCGAGGCCGAGGTCCTCCCAGGCTCTCGCGTCGCCGGGCGCCGCCTCGACGGCGGCGACGCGCTCGCCGAGGAGCGCCACCACCTCGGGGTCCATCGCCGAGGTGTTCTCCACCACGGGCGGCGGGGGGGGATCTTCCTGCGCGCCTGATTCCTGCGCGCTGGAGGGTGCGGCGATGAGCAGCCCGACGAGGAGGGCGGCCTGGGTGTGGGCCCGGGGGTGCCGGGGAGTCGTTGTGCGCATGTCGGGAGGGGCGCGGCGCCCGCGGGAGGGGCTTCGGCGCGGCCCCAATGGTACGCGGGGGCACCCCTCGGCGTTGGTCCGGTCGACCCCGTCCTCAGGTGCGCTCCTCGACGGCCAGCTGCGCCCCCATCGGGGCCGCCGCCGCCTCCTCCTCGCTCTCCGCCTGGAGCCTGCGCGCCTCGTCGATGATGTCGAGGATCGCCTCCAGCACCACCTCGGGCCGCTCGAGCTGTAGCTGGTGACCGGATCCCTCGACGAGCAGGCGCTCGGCTCGCTTCGAGATCTCCAGGAAGCGCTCGCTCTCCTCGATCCAGATGCGGTTGTAGTCGGACACCGGGAAGTCGGCGGGGAGCTCGGTCCCGGTCAGGGTCTCGGTCGATGTGATCACGCGCACGGGGATGTCCGTCGACTCGTTCAGACGTCCGAGGTAATCGAGGGACGCGGCCTCCGCGACGATCTCGTCGGCGGCGCCGCGTCGCACGCGAGGGTCGAGCTCGAGAGCGTCGAGTGTGGCGCGCTGGCGTTCGGTGACGCGCAGCGCCGCGTTGGTCGATCGCCCTGTTCGGAGGAGGCGCACGAGACCGAAGGACGCGCAGATGGACCAGATTCGCATCAGCGCCGGTGAAGGCGTGGCGGTCGGGAGCTGCTCGCGCTGGAGGCGATCGATGAAGCCGTCGTGGAGCGGGTCCACGAGCACGATGCCCGCGGTCTCGAACGGATAGCGGTGCGCGTAGGCCCGCAGTGAATGTGCCGCCGTTCCGTGACCGACCAGGACGACGGGGACGCCGGGCGCGACCCGGGCGAGCAGCTGGTGCAGCTCCCGCGCGACGGTCTCGGCGTCACGCGGCGGCGGCCCGGCATCGCTCCAGCCAAGCCCTGCGCGGTCGTACGCGACCGAGTGGGTGACGCTCGAGACGTCCTCCGGGAGCCGGCCCCAGTGGGTCGACCAGGCCCCCTCGTCGCCCTCGAACACCACGGCCAGGTCGCCTTCGCCGGCGCTTCGCACGTGCAGCCTGTGACCGCCGACGTCGATCATGCGCCCGGGCGCGGCGAAGTTCCGGCGATCGCGCGCGCGGGCCCAGCGCTCGTAGAGCCAGCCGAGGGCGGCGAGGCTGACGAGGACGATGAGGAGAGTGGACACGGAGGGGGAAGCGAGCGGAGTTAGCGGGCGGATCTTAGCGCGACCCTGAAGGGAGTTTCCTGGTGTCCGTGTTTCGCGTTGGAGTCCTGGCGACGCGCCCGGAGCACGGCACCCGGTTCGCCAGGGGAGCGAGGCAACGTTGGCTCGCCGTCGGTGAGCCCGGGGATGAGATCGCTCTTCCCTGGATCAGTAGTTCTTCGCGAAGAGAACGCGCTGGGCGCTCGGGTGGCCGGTCTTCACGCACTGCCCCGGCTCTGCCGCGGGTCCCTCGCCGTCGAGCGGTACGCAGCGCAGAGTGGCCTTCGTGGCTTCCTTGATCGCGAGTTCCGTCTCCGTCGTCCCGTCCCAATGGGCGTACACGAACTTCGAGCCGCCCTCCTCGAAGCAGGACGCGAAGTCGTCCCAGGAGTCGACCTCCACGGTGTTCTCCTCGCGGAAGGCGAGGGCGCGATCGAAGAGCTGGCGCTGGAAGGCGTCCAGTCGCTTGCCGATCTCGACGCCGAGACCGTCCCAGGGGAGCGCCTCCTTGACCGGACGGCCGCGCTCGTCGACGTCCGCGAGCCGCATCTTCGACATGACGGCGCGCTGCTCGAGATCGCGCGGGCCGAGCTCGAGGCGGATCGGGACCCCCTTGCGCTCCCACTCGTAGTACTTCGCGCCCGGCTTCATCCCGTCGCGGTCGTCGATCTCGACGGTGAGGCCGTCGTCGCGCAGGTCCGCCGCGAGCTTCGCGGCCGCGTCCAGCACAGCCGCGCGCTCCTCGTCCTTGCGATAGATCGGAACGATCACCACGTGGATCGGCGCCAGCTTCGGCGGCAGCACGAGGCCGTCGTCGTCGGAGTGCGTCATGATCAGCGCGCCCACGAGGCGCGTGCTCACGCCCCAGGACGTCTGCCAGACGTGCTCGCGCTCGCCGCTGGCGTTCTGGAACGTGACATCGAAGGCCTTGCCGAAGTTCTGGCCGAGGTCGTGGCTGGTCCCCATCTGCAGAGCCTTGCCGTCCTGCATCATCCCCTCGATCGTTTGCGTCTCGAGAGCACCGGCGAATCGCTCGTTCGCGCTCTTGATGCCGCGCACGACCGGGACGGCCATGACGTCGTGGGCGAAGTCGCGGTACACGTCCAGCATGCGCCGGACCTCCTCGCGAGCCTCCGCGTGGTTGGCGTGTGCGGTGTGCCCCTCCTGCCAGTAGAACTCGCCGGTGCGCAGGAAGATCCGCGTGCGGAGCTCCCAGCGCATGACGTTCGCCCACTGGTTGATCAGCAACGGCAGGTCACGGTGCGAGTCGATCCACTTCGAGAAGAAGTGGCCGATGATCGTCTCGGACGTCGGCCGGATGACGTACGGCTCCTCGAGCTCCTTGCCGCCGGCCTGGGTGACCACGGCGAGTTCGGGCGCGAATCCCTCGACGTGCTCGGCCTCCTTGTTGATGAAGCTCATCGGGATGAGCAGCGGGAACGCGGCGTTCTTGTGGCCGGTCTCCTTGAAGCGACGGTCGAGGTCGCGCTGCATCGCCTCCCAGATGGCGAAGCCGTGGGGTTTGATGACCATGCACCCCTTGACGACCCCCGCGGCTTCCGCGAGGTCGCCGGCGGCGATGACGTCCTGGTACCACTGCGCGTAGTCCTCCGCGCGTGTCTTGATCTTGGCTCCGGCCAAGGCAGTCTCCTTCGCGCGGCCTTCCGGGGCGTCTCCGGCGCAGTGTCGGAGGGCCCGCCCATTCGGGTCCCCCGGCGCTGGTTCGCCCCGACCGCTGGCGATCGGGCCGAGGAGAGTACAGGGGGACGCTGCGGTAGACTATCCAAGGCCCGCCCGATCGCTCCCGGGCCCCCAGCCCTCCCGGACCTGACGTCCTGGCACGTTCCCATGAGCCAAGTCGAACTCGACATCCGCCCCGAGATGACGATGGAGGAGATCCTCTCCGTCGCCCCCGCCGCCCAGCGCGCTCTGTTCCAGCGCTACCACGTGGGGGGCTGCTCGGCCTGCGGCTTCCAGCCCTCGGATACCCTCGCTCAGGTGGCGAAGGACCACAACATCCTCGACATGAAGGACATGATCGAGACGATCGTCCGGGCGGAGACCATGGATCGAGAGCGCCAGCTCGACCCCTCGGAGGTCCGCGCGCTCCAGGCGGAAGGCGCCGAGATGTCCTTCATCGACGTGCGTACCCCCGACGAGCAAGAGGCCCCCGCCGCCGATGGGTCGGAGCCTCTCGACTACGACGCATCGGACAAGTACATGTCCCTGCCGAAGGAGCGCCGCATCGTCTTCGTCTGCGCGAATGGCGACCGTTCGCTGGACGTGGCGAGCTATTTCCTCGGCCACGGTTTCACCAACGTCTACGCGGTTCGCGGCGGCCTCGCGGCCTGGAACGCCTGAGGCCGAACCGTTCGAGCGCGAGCCCGCGGGCTCTCGGAGCAGCGTCGTACCCTCAGTGGCCGGGGCCTTCGCCCACCGTCACGAGCCCGCTCTGCGCAGCGAGCGTGACCACGCGCGTCTCTCCCTTGTAGCCGATGGTCACGGCGATCGAACGCGACACCGTTCCGGTCGGATCGAAGGTCACGGAGCGGGGCGTCGCCGGCTCGAGCGCTTCGATGGTCACGCCGCGGAAGACGGCGTCGAAGTCGTAGCGTCGGACGTAGGCGCCGGCGCCGTAGGGCGATATCAGGACCTGTCCGCTTCGGTCGGTGGCGCTGTATCCGCCGCCGTCTTCGTCGAAACGGAGCCAGAGCTCCTGTCGGTACACCGCCGCGCGGCCGCCGACCTCGCGCAGGTCGCTCGCGAGCAGTTCGGCGGCACTCTTCAGGGTGACGTCCGGCCGAGCGAAGTAGGAGGGGATTCCGAAGCTGGCGGCGATCCCGAGGACGACCATCAGGATCAGCAGCTCCAGGATGGTGAAGCCCGAGCTCCGGCGGCCCCGTACAGGAGCCGTGAGGCGGGGAAGAGACGTGCCCATGGCGATGTTGCGTCCATCGACCCGTCGGGCGGAGCCCCTTGAGGTGGTTCCTCGCCCCGCGCTCGTCGGAGAGCGGAGGCAGGGCTCTTCTCACGCCTAGCTCGTGCGACAGCCGTTCTCGAGCGCCTCGATCAGGGACTCCGGCTGGATGGGCTTGTTCAGGAGCATCTCGGCCGCGAAGCGGTCGGGGATCTCCTCCGCCGCGACCTCGCCCGTGAGGAAGACGAAGGGGATCGCCCGGCTCCGGAGCGCGTCTGCCACGGGGAACGACATCTCCCCCTCGAGGTCGATGTCGAGGATTGCAGCTTCGAACGAGTCCTGATCGAGGCTCTTCAAAGCGTCAGCCCTGGTCGATGCGGGGCCCACGGTCTGCCAGCCGTACGCGGCGAGCGCGAACGACAAGGATTCCGCCAGCTCCGTGTTGTCCTCGACCACGAGGACGCTGCGGTCAGCACCGTTGAAGTGTGTCATGGGTTGCAGGGAGCACCGTTTCCGCTGCTCGTCGCCCTCCCCCAGATATAGTGGTTCGCCCTCAATTCTGGGGTGGTTTCGGCAGAATACCGTGAGGTGCTTTAAGCGTTATCCCTTAATCCCGGGCTAAGTCACTGAAAAAGCGACTTCCAGCGCTGCTACGGTATTCTCCGCGGATCAAGCACCGCTCTCCCGATCGAGCCTGCGGGGAGCCCTGTAGATCCCTCCACGCGTCGCCACGAATCCACCATGCTGACCGCTCGTCTCCCGCGGAGCTCCAGCCCGCAGGAGGGCACCGCCCGGGGTGCCACGTCACTCCGCAGCCCACGTGGACTCGCTGCCGCACTTCCCCTCTCGAGCAGAGGGACTATCTCCCTGCCGTGAACGCAACCACCACAACGCTCTCTGCGCTCAAGGGCGCCCTCTCCGAGCACCCCATTTACGAATCCGTACGGACTCCTGGCCAGCTCCGATCGTTCATGGAGCACCACGTGGTCTGCGTGCTGGATTTCATGTCTCTCGTCAAGAGCCTCCAGCGAGACCTCACCTGCATGGGACCGGTGTGGCTCCCGCCGGCGAACTCCGAAGTGGCGCGGTTCATCAACGAGATCGTGCTCGACGAGGAGACCGACCAGGAGTTCCCCGGCGAAGGGCCGGGGAGTCACTTCCAGTGGTACGTGGAGGCGATGGACGAGATGGGCGCGAACACGGGTCCGATCCGCGAGCTCTGCGCGGATCTCGCCAGCGGCACGCCCCCCGTCGAGGCCCTCGAGCGCAGCGCGCTCCCCCCCGCGTCCCGAGAGTTCGGAGCGGTCACCTTCCGCTCCCTGGAGCAGCCGCTGCACGTACGTGCCGCGATCTTCCTCCACGGTCGCGAGGACATCATCCCGGGTATGTTCCTGCCCCTCGTGCGCGAGCTTCGCGCGGGAGGGCTGTCTTGCGAGCTCCTCGTCGGCTACCTCGAGCGTCACATCGAGGCCGACGGTGAGCATCACGGTCCCCTCGCGCGCCGGCTCCTCGACGAGCTCTGCGGCGGCGATCCGTCCAGGGTGTCAGCGGCAGAACAGGCCGCCCTCGAGGCCGTCGAGGCACGACGCGCCCTCTGGGACGCGACGTGTGAGGCTCTGCTCGCCTGACGGCGGGCTTCGCTCAGGCGCAGGAGCCCACCGCGTCGGCCACGCTTCCGTGGCCGTCGCGATCGAGGCCTCGCACGATCGTTCGCGCGGCTTCCCCGACGAGCCCGGGGCCCGCGTACACGAGCCCGGTGTAGAGCTCGACGAGGTCGGCGCCGGCGCAGATGCGCTCGTAGGCGGCCTCTGGAGTGTCGATCCCTCCCACGCCCACGATCGCCGCGCGCCCCTCGAGGCGCCGGCGCATGTGGCGGGTCATGGCCAGGGCGCGGGCGCGGATCGGCGCTCCGCTCAGCCCTCCATGCCCGATGGCCTCGAGGCGCGCGGTCGGCGTGCTCAGGCCCGCGCGGTCACTCGCGGTGTTCGTCGCGACGAATCCCGCGACGCCGCGCTCCAGAGCGAGGTCCATCAGCTCGTCGAGGGCGCTCGTGTCGAAGGCGCCCTCGGCGTCGAGCGGAGCGGGCGGCGAGAGCTTGACGAGGACGGGGACCCCGGATCTCAGCGCCGCGCGCTCGGCCATCACGCGGTCCAGCAGCTCGGCGAGGGACGCGGGGTCCTCGAACGTCTTGCCCTCGGCCGTGTTGGGACAGGAGACGTTGAGAACGAGGAAGTCCGCGTGGGGGAGCATCGTGCGCGCCGCGCACGCGAAGTCGTCGAGGCCCTCGGCACCGATGATCGCTGGATCGTGTGTCTTCACGACGTTGATCCCGATGGGGAACCCCGGCGGCCGGCGCATGCCGCCGATGCGCCTCGCGATCGCCGCCGCGCCTTCGTTCCCGAGGCCGAGCCTGTTCACGAGCGCGCGGTCCGTGGGGAGGCGGAAGGCGCGGGGCTTGGGGTTGCCCGGCCGTGGCTCCGCGCTGACCGAGCCCACCTCGCAGAAGCCACATCCGATCTGCTCGACGAGTGGCACGATCTCCGCGTTCTTGTCGAGGCCGGCCGCGGTGCCGATGGGCACGCGGAAGTCGAGCCCGAGGACGCGCGACGAGAGTCGCGCTCGCTCCTCCGCGCCGAGGCGCAAGGGGTGCAGCGCGCGGACGAGCGGGCCCGCCACCTGGCCCACGCGGCCGAGCCGCACGGCCATGTCGTGAGCAGTGTCCGCGGACGCGCGGAAGAGGAGCGGACGGAGAGCGCCGTAGAGTCCCATGGCCAAGGTCGCCCCTCAGCGTAGGCGCGCGACCCGCCCGCGGTGGCCGACGAACCACAGGGAACCGTCGGCGGCGCGATCGACGCAATGGAACCCCTCGTCGGAGAAGGCCTCCCACGTCCGTCCGCCGTCACGGCTGATGTCGGTGCCGGTCTGTCCGGTCGCGAGGAAGACGCCGTCGCCGAGAGCGCACGATCCCGCGCGCTGACCCCTCGGTCCGACCGTCGGGGCCGTCCAGGTCGCGCCGCCGTCCTTCGTGAAGGCTGCGCACTCGACTCCGCCGCGCTCCCGCGCCGTGAAGTCACCTCCGACGGCCACTCCGCGGCCCTCGCCGTCGAGGGCCAGGGAGAAAGCGCCCGACGCGGGCTTCGGCGCCGGAATCGGGATGGTCGCAGCGCTCCAGCTCTCCGCGCGATCCTCGCTGATGAGGGCCCTCGCGGTGCCGTCGTTGGCCCCGGTCACGAACACCGTGCGCGCTCCATCCAGGCGAATCCCCGTGCCGCTCGCGGCGAAGGCCGCCTCGCCGGAGGAGAGCGCCGCGGGCGCGCTGGGCGCCGCTCTCCAGCGAGCGGTCGCCGGGTCGCGCAGGAGCACGCGGAACCGGCCGTCCGCGAGCGGGTCCCCGTAGGCCACGGCGCGCTCCGTGGCGTCCATGTCGAAGCCGTCGAGGAAGGACGCGGGGTCCGTCTCCCGATGCTCGACGGTCCAGGTCGCCCCGCCGTCGTCCGTCCGCAGGATCCTCGAGGCGCCGCCCGGCCCGGCGCACATGACCCAGGCCCGGGTGGCGTCTCGCGCGTGCACGTCGCGAACGTCGAGAGCGGGGTCCTCGCCCTGGATGAGGAGCGGCGTGACGTCGCGCCAGCTGGCGCCACCGTCGGTGGTCAGGGCGACGGTCGGGCCGCTGCCCGTGACCCAGCAGACGTCCGCGCTCACCGCGCACAGCCCTCGCAGGCTCGGACCCTGCTCGATGGCTCCCAGTCGGAGGCCAGCGGGGTCCGGCGTGACCGGGTCTGGGGCAGCCGACCAGGACGCGCAGCCGGACACGAGGAAGGCGACCGACGCCATCACGGCGGCGGCTGACGAGCGCTGGGGGAGACACGGCATGGGAGGGAGGCTACAACGTCGGGCCGCCGCGTGACGCCCGCGCGTGCGACCGACGGAGGAGCCCCGAGCGTGACGAGCGGAGACCAGGAGCCTGCACCCGACGCGAGGAGGGTCCACCTCGGCGTGGACGGGACCCGCGGGCGGTGGATCTCCGTCGCGATCGACGACGACGGCGCCTTCCTCGGGGCGCGCCTCCTGGACACGCTGGCCGAGGTCATGGACGCGTACCCGGGCGCGGTCACCGTGGCGATCGACGTCCCCATCGGCCTGCCCGAGCGAGGTCCGCGCGCGGCGGATCTCGAGGCCAAGATGCTCCTCGGGTCGAGACGCTCCACGATCTTCCCCGTCCCGCCGCGAGCGGTGCTCGAGGCCGCGAGCTACGGAGAGGCCCGCGCCATCGCGCAGGAGCTCACCGGCAAGAGCATCTCGGCCCAGTCCTTCGCGCTGCGCCACAACATTCTCGAGGCCGCGCCGCTCGGCGCCGACGAGCGCGTCTTCGAGGTGCACCCCGAGCTCGCCTTCAGCGCGCTCGCGGGGCGCGTGCTCCAGAGCTCGAAGCGGACGTGGAACGGCGCCCAGGAGCGGCGCGCGTGCCTCGCCTCTGCGGGGCTCGTGCTGCCCGCCGACCTCGGCGAGGCCGGCGCGGCCCCGGTGGACGACGTCCTCGACGCCGCCGTCTGTGCCTGGTCGGCGCGCCGGATCTCGGGCGGTGAGGGGCAACACGTACCGGAGCAGCCAGAACGCGACGGGGCGGGCCGCCCCATGTCCATCTGGTTCTGATCCGGCGGCGACCGCGCGCCGGGGCGGGTCCGGGAGGGACGCGCTAGCGCTCCCCGGCCTCGAGCTCGGCGACGCGCTTCCTGAGCCGTGCGTTCTCCGCCTCGAGGTCGCCCGCCCCCGTCGCCGGCGAGTCGGGCGCGCCGCTCTCCACGACCTCGTCGTTGGTGAGGTAGACCCCGCTGAACATCGACGTCTTCACGTGCGCGCGGTGCAGGTCACCCCGCTCGTCCCGATAGACGATCTGATAGATGCGCGAGTCCTTCTCTCCGAACCAACCCGGTCCGAAGGGGTCCCAGCTGCGATCGACGAGCTCCCATCCGCGCTGTTGGACGTAGGCCTCGACGCGATCGCCGTCGAAGCCGCCGGCCACGAGCCTGGCGATGACCGCGACGGCGGCGGCGAGCAGTACGAACGGGAGGAACGACTCGGGCATCACGTCCCCCGGCCCCGACCCCGGGCTCGGCCAGCCACCGGAGTCCTCGAAGACCATCCTGCTCACCTCCGATCCCTGGAAGGCCAGGTGGATGACCTCGTTCACGGTCGCGACGGCGTAGTCCTGGAGCTCCACGGCGCGAGGATAGCGCTCGAGCGGGTCGAGCGCCTGCGTGGGCCGACCAGCGTGCGGCTCCGCGGGGTCTTCACGGGGAGTTCCCCCTCGCGCGCCTTCGTCTCCTGGATCGCGTCGGCGCGGCGTCTGCGCCGACTCTGGCGAGCGCCACCCGGCCCACGGCTCCGTCACGGTGCCCCCCGTCCGCGGGGGGCGGAGCGCCTGGGACAGGACGGCCGCGAGACTCGATCGAGGCGCGGCGCCGCCGATCCACCGGATCCGCGCGGAACCAGCGGGGTCCGTTCGGCGAAGAGCGAGATGCAATGGAAGCGCGCTCCGCCGACGTCCCGCTCGGCCCGCTGGTGGGCGGGCCCACGCCCCGCGGCTTTCGAACCCATGTCCTCGACCGGACCTGGCGCTTCGGGGTGCCCGTCGAGGTGCTCTGGAGCTGGCTGAACGACCCTCGCACGTTCACGCGGGGCCAGCTGCCCCCTTTCCGGGTCGAGTTCCTCCCGATGGAGGACGGCCGCCCCGGCGGGTTCGAGCCGGGCTGCCTCAACGCGCACCACGGGCCCCTGATGAGCTTCCACGGGGTCATCGGTGAGGTGCGGCCCCATGAGTACAGGGACCTCCGCTACTCCTACGGGAGCTACGCCCTCTCCATGCGCCTCGCGCGGCCCCGGCGGCTGGAGTTCTGGTTCGAGGCCGAGTCGCCGGAGCGTTCGACTCTCCGCATGCGCCTCGAGACCGACACCCGCGCCTGGTTCGGGCCTCTCTGGGGTGGCGTCAACCGTTTCTTCTGGTGGAACTTCGGGCTGTCGGCGCGGCTGCTCCTCCGGTTCCGCGCAGCGAGGCGGAGCCGCGCGAGGGCCGAAGCGGCTCAAGGCGCCGACGGATCAGGTCGACAGACCCGGTGAGCGCTCGGATCCGGCCCCGCGCGGGGACGCCGAGTGCACCTCGAGCCGAACCCGTACGAGCATGTCGATCCGCAGCCTCTCCGGCCTCCTGGCCCTCTCCGTCCTGTCCGCCGCCTGCTCCTCGACGAGCGCCTCCGTCGAGGTCGCTCCCGAGCTCTCCGCCTTCGACGTGGCGACGCAGCAGGGCGAGGCCTACTGCATGGTGATCATGCGCAAGGGCGCGGCCGCGGATCACATCGACCTCAACGAGCTCGGCGAGATCACGCAGGCGCACCTCGACTTCAACGCGAAGATGATCGAGGAGGGCATGCTGCTCGTCTCGGGCCCCGTGGTGGCGCCGCGCGCGGAGCGCGACATGCGGAGCATCTGCATCCTCGACACGGCGGACACGCGCGAGGCCTACGCGCGCGCCTGCACCGATCCGGCGTGCGAGACCGGAATGCTTCGCTGCGAGGTCCTCCCCTTCGTCTGCGAGGACAACCTGCGCGCGATGCCTGGCATGGAGCGCGGCATGCGCATGGAGCGCGGTGTCGATCAGGTCTACGCGCGCCCCTACGTCATGGTGCAGATGCCGAGCTCGGCCGCGACCGACGCCGTCATCGAGCTCATGGGGGACGCCGCCCTCTTCTCCGGTTGCTGCACCGGCGGCGAGTACGAAGGCATGACCTTCGTCGCCTGCAACGCGCGCACCGTGAGCGATGCCCGGGACATGATGGGCACGATCGTCAACCACCCCGAGGAGTTCGTGTACCACCCCTGGATCTCGACCCAGGCGCTGAAGCAGATGAACTGAGCGGCGGTCGTCTCTGGAACACGCGCGCGGCGCGCCCCCGGATCGAACGGGGGCGCGCCGCGCTTCGTCGGGTCGGAAGATCAGCCGTCGGCGGGCATGAAGACCCACAGATCCGGCCGCCCAGCGTTGCAGTGCACCAGGCGGTGCAGCGGGTTGAGGCCCGCGATCGAGAGGTAGATCGCGGTGCGCGCCAGGTGCCACGGCGCCCGCTCCGCGCGCGGGGCCTCGAGCGCGCGCGTCCGCGATCCCAGGGACGGGACGGGATGGAACGTGCGCTCCACGCCGGGGCTGCGCTCGGGTTCGTCGTCGGCGAAGCGGTCGAGCGCGCCGAGGGCGGCGACCAGCTCGTCTCGCCGATCCTCGAGGCCCTCCAGCGCGAAGGCGTCCGCGGCGAGGGCCGCGGCGCGGCTCGGCGTCGGCAGCACCAGGAGCCCGACGAAGCTCATCACGGTGAACCACAGGGACGTGGTCAGGAGCTCGGGGACCGAGGTCACGCCGGCGCCCGGGACGAGGGAGGCGAGGGCGAAGGCTGCGCCTGTCCACGCGATCGCGCCGGCGAGCCCGAGCGCCCGCAGGCCGCGCTCGACGACGGCCGTCCGCCGCGCGATGAGCAGGGCGAGCGTGCGGGCGTCGAACGTGCCGACCCACCGGACCGGGAGGATGATCCGCTCCGCCGTGGGCAGGCCCGCGATGCCGCCGGTGAAGCCCTCGTCGGGGGAGTCCACCACGTACATGGGGGGCGGGATCACGTCGATCGCTCGCAGCTCGGTCTCGACCTCCTCGAGGGCCGGCCGGACGCGCCGCAGGCTGCCGACGAGGCGCGCGAGGAGACTCTGGAAGCCCACGAGCAGGAGCGCGACGAGCATCAGCATCCCGACCGCTCCGACGCGCCCGCCGTACTTCCCGGCGGCGATGAGGAGCGCCCCGGAGACGCTCATGACGAGGACGACGATCAGCGCGCCGCGGAGCCAGCCGAAGATCCAGTCCGGGAGCGCGAGGTGACCGCGGCCGAAGCGCGCGGGCAGCGCGTGGCCGCCGAGGAACTCGAACGGGAGTGCCAGGACCGCCGCCCCCGCGAGCCAGACCGCGAGCCGCGCCGCGTCATCGAGCAGCCCGCCGCTGGAGGCTTCGAAGAGTGCCCCGGGCAGCCCCACCGCGGCGGCCGCGGCGCTGAGGACCACGAAGACGCCCACGCCGGTGATCCCGAGCCTGAGCCGGGCCCGGGCGTAAGTGGGCGCGTCGAGCATCGGGCCGAGGAGCTTCATCGCCGATGCGTTCGCCCGGGAGCTCCCCGTGGAGTCGCTCCCGAGGCCCCCTACGCGCCCGGCGTGCCGTCGCGAGACAGGGCTCCTCCCAGGGACCCTCGCGCGCCGGCATCATGGCCGCCGCTCCCCGCGCGAGGAGCGACCGTCACCGGGAGGCCGCAGCGGGCCCGGAGGATGCGCGCGTCGGCTTCCTCGGCGAGGCCAGCGGAATGGAGCCGCCTTCGCTCCGGCCTCGGCGCCTCCCACGTCCGGGCCGCGGTCGGCGACGCCCTCATCGGGGATCCGCGCAGGGCCGTGGGCGCGGCGGTTCCCTGCCGTTACCCTTCCCGGCGGAGCGCCCGTAGCTCAGCTGGATAGAGCATCCGCTTCCTAAGCGGAGGGTCGCAGGTTCGAATCCTGCCGGGCGTGCCATCGCATCTCCCCGCCATCCGGACCTGATCGGCGGCGCTGCTCGTGACCTCCCCAGCCGGGGCGTTGCGGGCGATGACGGCGCAAGCTCGTCCACGAGCTCGTCCATCTGGCGCGCCTCCTGCGCGCGCGAGTCCTCGATCTCCTCCACGCGGTCGCCGTGGATCACGCCCGCGGCGAGCGACGCGTTCGGGTGGAGCTTCGCCGCCTCGAAGAGGCCCTCGAAGGTCGTCTCCTCCTCGATTTGCTCGTGGACGTCGTCCCGCGTGAAGTCGGCCAGCCGGCAGAGGACTTCGAGCAGCTCGCTCCCGGTCCGCCCCTTCTTCTCGACCCCGTTCAGGTCCAGGGGGTCGATCGAGGCGAGGGTCCTGTTCGCGATGCGCTCGCGGGCGGCCTCAGGGGGCACGCCAGCTCCTGCCGGGGGTGGGTCGGAATCCATGGGGCCGCCACAGCAGCCTCGGGCCGGCGCGACATCCTGTCGGATGCGCGGCGTCCGGCGGCATGTGATGCGATCGCGCTGACTGTCTTCCACGCGTCAGGGGGCCGGGCGCTGGACCGGCGGCGCCTGATGCAGCTCGTCGCCCTTCCGTGGCGAGTGGGAGGACGCGCGACTGGCAGTTTCGATCCGAAGGGCGTCCGGAATCGCGGGGTCGCTATGCCGTCGATACGAATTCCTTGAATGGCCGGACGTGGGTCGGCAGAAATAGCCGGGTGACCACTGAATCTGCCATGCGCGCCCGACGCGTGATCCTGCTCGTCTACCCCGAGGTGCGTCTCCTGGACGTCGCGGGGCTGCTCCAGGTCTTCCGTGACGCCCGCGGGCCGGACGGCGCGGCGCCGTTCCGCGTCCAGACGGTCTCCGCGCGAGGCGGGCCGATCGAGACCGATGCGGGGATCCCGCTGCCCACGTCCGGGCTGCGCCGGCTGCGGCTCGGGCCGTCGGACCTCCTGCTCGTGCCCGGTGGCCCCGGAGCGCGGGAGGCCGCGGCCGACGAGGCCCTGCTGCGCTGGGTGGCCGAGCACGGTCCGAAGGCCGGCGTGCTCGCGAGCACCTGCACCGGGGCCTTCGTCCTCGCGGCGGCCGGCCTCCTCGACGGACGCCGGGCCGTGACCCACTGGGAGGAGTGCGGAGAGCTCCAGCGCCTCCACCCCGCGGTCACCGTCGACTCCGGACCGATCTTCCTGGAGGACGAGGGCGTCTGGACCTCCGCGGGGATGACCGCTGGCATCGATCTGGCCCTCGCCCTCGTCGAGCGCGATCTCGACCGCGACGCGTCGATGGAGCTGGCCCGCAGGCTGGTGGTGCCCGCCGAGCGCCCCGGCGGCCAGGCCCCGTTCGGCCGCCCTCTGGAGGCCACTGCCGAGGGGGAGGGGGGCCGCTTCGAGGAGCTGCACCGCTGGATCGTCGAGCATCTCACCGACGACCTGCGGGTCGAACACCTCGCGGCGCAGGCCGGGATGAGCCCGCGCACCTTCCACCGCGTCTACACGAGGTCGGCGGGCGCGACGCCCGCGCAGGCCGTCGCTCGCCTGCGGGTCGAAGCGGCCCGCAAGCTGCTCGAGGAGTCCGGGCTCGGCGTGGCAGCGATCGCGCGCAGGTGCGGGTTCAGCGGGGAGGAGCACATGCGGCGCTCCTTCCAGCGGCAGCTCGGGCTCGCGCCCAGCGCCTACCGGGCCCGCTGGGGGAGGCGCCCAGGTCGTGATGCGGAGGCCACCAGCACGGGATCGTGAGCCAGGGACGTCCCTAGGCCGGGTCACAGCCTCGATTCTCTTCCACCCTGACCGCGCCATCGTGCGTGCGATCGCTTGGCGCACCTGGCGGTCCGGTGCGCGTGGGCCGTGAGAGCGCGTGTGCACCTGGCCGCCAAGGAGCCGGTGCTGGCCTTGGTGAGTGCCTGCTGGGGCAGGAGATACGGGCATGGGGTCTTCGGCTGATGACTTTCGTCCGCTCTAGTAATCTCTCGGCCCGGTGGGCTGCGCCGGAACGGATCTTCCGGCGCTCCACGTGCCTGCGAGACCCGCGCTGCGGCGCGGCTGAGACGCACTCGTATCCCGACAAAACAGCCCGATGAACCCCTTCGCTCACATCCGGAGTGACCTCCCGGCCGCGATCGTCGTCTTCTTCGTCGCGGTCCCGCTCTGTCTCGGCATCGCCGTCGCCAGTGGCGCCCCCGTGGAATCCGGCCTGATCGCCGGCATCGTCGGCGGCATCGTCGTCGGCCTGATCAGCGGGTCGCCTCTCGGCGTCTCGGGCCCGGCGGCGGGCCTCGCCGTCATCGTCCTGGACGCCATCAACGACTTCGGCGGCGTCGAGGAGGGCTTCCACCTCTTCCTCGCCTCGGTCGTGGTCGCGGGCGCCGTGCAGATGCTGCTCGGCTTCGCCCGCGGCGGCGTCGTCGGCTACTTCTTCCCGGCGTCCGTCATCAAGGGGATGCTCGCGGGCATCGGCCTGATCATCGTCCTCAAGATGATCCCCGACGCGTTCGGTCACATCAAAGCCGACGGGGAGACGACCTGGTCGAGCCTCATCGCGATGCTCGAGGACCCCAGCCCGGGGGCGCTCATCGTGAGCGGCGTCGCGCTCGCGATCCTGATCCTGTGGGAGGTCGTCCTCTCCAAGAAGTCGAAGGTCTTCAAGCTGATCCAGGGACCGCTCGTGGCCGTCACGTTCGGCATGGGCTACCAGGTCCTCACGAGCCGCTTCGCGCCGGATCTCGCGCTCCAGGGGAAGCAGCTCGTCAGCGTCCCCATCTACGACAGCATCGCTGAGGTGAAGAACAACCTCAGCCACCCGACCCTCGCCGCCTTCGGGATGACGAAGGTCTGGGTCACGGGGTTCACGATCGCGATCGTCGCGAGCCTCGAGACGCTGCTCTGCGTCGAGGCGACGGACAAGCTCGACCCCTACAAGCGCACGACGCCGACGAACCGCGAGCTCGTCGCCCAGGGCGCGGGCAACCTCGCTTCGGGCCTGATCGGCGGCCTCCCCATCACGCAGGTCATCGTCCGCAGCTCCGCGAACATCCAGAGCGGTGGGCGGACCAAGCTGTCCGCGATCATGCACGGGTTCTTCATCCTGATCGCGGTCCTCCTGGCGCCGCAGATCCTGAACCTCGTGCCGAGGGCGGCGCTGGCGGCCGTGCTCTTCGTCGTCGGCTACAAGCTCGCGAGGCCCGCGACCTTCGCGCAGATGTTCAAGCGGGGCTCGGCGCAGTTCGTTCCCTTCGTCGTGACGGTCGTCGGCATCGTCGGCACCGACCTCCTGACCGGTATCGCCATCGGCATGGCGGTCGCGATCTTCTTCATCCTCCTCGGCCACTACCGGAACTCCCACTTCCTGCAGATCGAGCAGAGCGGGGGAGGCTCCGAGCCGCGCCAGGTCCGGATGCGGCTCGCGGAGGAGGTCAGCTTCCTCAACAAGGTCGCGCTCCAGAAGGAACTCGACGCCATCGAGGACGGCTCCAGCCTGATCCTCGACGCCTCCGCGACGCGGCAGATCGACTACGACGCGCTCGAGATCATCGAGGACTTCGAGGAGAACGCCGGGCGCCGCGGGATCACCGTCGAGCGGATCGGGAACTTCTCCCCGAAGGCGCAGCCGCAGCCATGACGGACGGACGCGCAGGCCTCGCAGCGCTGCGCGTCCAGGCCCCCCTCGGGCCCCCGCAGTTCACGCCGGAACAGCCGGCCCTCGGCCGACCGGCGGTTCCCTGGAGGCTCACCGCGTCGCCGCGGCTTCGTCGTCTCCGACGAGTCGTCGGAGATCCACGGCGAGCGGCGCCGTGATCACCCGGTCGAAGGGAGCTCCGAGCCGTAGCCGCCACGCATGAAGCGCCTGGCGCGTGTGCAGCCCACAGGGCGGTTCGACGTACCACTCCTCACCGACCAGCGGATGACCCAGCGCGGCCGCGTGGATCCGCACCTGGTGGGTGCGCCCCGTGTGGAGCGACACCTCCAGCTCCCAGGCCTCCTTGTCGATCCCCGCGCAGGCGCGACGTCGCCGGAACGTCGTGCGGCTCGCTCGCCCTCCGGGCTTCACCCCCAGACGTCCTGGACCCACCTCCCCGAGGGGCGCCGCGCAGCTCACCTCGCTCCATTCGGGCCGCCCTCGCACCAGCGCGAGGTAGCGCTTCTCGACCATCGATCGCTTGAGTGGCTCGACCAGAGCGCGCTCGGTCGTGAAGAGGTTGACCCCGCTCGTGTCGGCGTCCAGCTGGTGCACGGCCCAGACCATCCCCCCGGCGCGCTGCATGAGTCGCCACTGCAGGCAGTCCGGATCATCGAGCGAGCGACCCGACGTCGGCAGGTCGTGGGGCTTGTCGACGGCGAGCAACCCGCTCTCCTCGAGCAGGACGCGCGCCTCGGAGAGCTCGTCGGGGCCGGTCGTCACGGCCGCATGTTGCCGCGGTGCCAGCTCGGACGCACGACACGCGTGGCCTCGTCGGGCCGTCGAAGCGCGCGGCCCTCTTTCCCCAGGCGCTCGGTGTCACCCTGCGGCGCGCCGTCCGTGGGGATCCCCGGGTGAGCGAATCCGACCGCGCTCCACTGCAGGTCGATCGGCGCGTCCCCTCCCTCGGCGAGACGAGGGGGCCGCTCGAACCCACATCCGTCGGGACCTGGTGCCGGGGTGGCCCGAGGGCCGCGCGGCGAGGTGGAGCCCGGTTCGTGATTCGCCATCCCCCCCGGGTCGGGCGCGTGGGAGCGGCTCGCCAGGCCCTGCACCCGCGCCAGCGGACCCGCGGGCGGCCTCATCGTCTCGTCGGCCTGGTCGGTCCGGCGGGTCGATGGAGCCCCCTGAGATCGAAGCGGCTGTCGGGGGGTGGGGGGAGGGGGCTCCACGGATCCTCGGAGCCACATCGCCAACACTCCGGCCAACCCCGGCTGCCGGTGACCGCGACGCAGCGCTATCGTGATCCGATGCTCCTGACGATCCACCTCGCCATCGCCCTCGCGCCCTGCGCCGCTCCCCTCGCTCCTCCTGTCGCCGGAACCGCCACCTTGATCGTGGCATCCACCGGCGAGGAGGAAGCCCCCTCCGCGGCGGAGCGAACGGCGGCCATCGCGCGAGGCGTCGAGTTCCTCCTGGCCACGCAGGAGGACTACGTGCGGGACCGCGGGATCGGCCGGCTCCCCGACGACGAGCTCGCGGCCTGGCAGGAGCGTGAGCAGGAGCGTCTCGACGGACTCCAGGGGGGAGACGAGGCCTCCGAGTGGCCCTACGAGGGCGTCTATCGCGACGGCCGTCAGCGCGGCGCGATCCCCTCCGGCTACCGGGTCGGGGGCACCGCCATCGTCTGCGAGGCGCTGCTGCGCTCGGCGAGCGAGGGGTCCACGCGCGAGGAGATCGAGGTGGCCGTCAACAGGTCGCTCGAGTTCATCCTCGACCGGCTCGAGACGGACCCGACGATGGCCATCGGCCCCAAGAAGGGCTACGACGTGCGCGGGTGGGGGCATCTCCACGCGCTTCAGTTGATGCTGCTCCTGCGCGGCGAGGACTTCGTGACCAAGGCGCGCCGGAAGGACCTCGACGGCGTCATCGAGGACCTGATCGATCGGCTCGAGGCCAACACGACCGAGCAGGGCGGCTGGAACTACGCCAACGACAGGACGGTCAGCCCCTTCATGACCGGCTCGACCCTGCTCGTCCTCTTCGACGCGGTCGAGGCGGGCTTCGAGGTGGACGAGGAGGCCATCTCCGGAGCGCTCGACGCGTTGCAGCAGTGCCGTACCGAGGAGGTGAGCTACGCCTACTCGGGCAAGGCTCGCCGTGAGGTGGCGATGCCCGGGTCCTCCGCCAGGTCCTCCGTCGCCGAGCTCGCGCTCTACAAGGCCGGACGCAGCGACGTGGACGAGCTGCGGCGAGCCGTGGACGGGTTCTTCGTGGGCTGGGACGACCTGCTCGTCCGCAAGAGCCAGCAGGGCACCCACGTGGGCCCCTACGGCATCGCTCCCTACTACTTCTTCTTCGGACACACCTTCGCCGCGCACGCGATCGAGGAGCTCCCGGAGAAGGAGCGCGCCGCGCGTCGCGACGAGCTCGCGGAGGTCCTGTGGCGCACCCGCGAGGACGACGGCTCGTGGAACGACCGCATCTTCCCGCGGACGGCCTCGTACTCCACCGCCATGGCCATGATGGCCCTGGGCGCGAAGGACCACGGGGCGTTCGCCGAGTGGGACGCGGCGCCGTCGAAGAAGAAGCGCCGGCGCTGAGCCCGGTGGGCGAAGCGGGCGCGCCGCCGCCCGAGCGCGGGGGGAGGGGCGCATCGGCGCGGCGGGGTGTCGCTGCGCCGAGATGCGCTCGTGGGCGGGCGCCGTGGAGAGCGGCGCGCCGCGGCGTGAGGCGGATATCCTCTTGGCCGACAACGCCTCCGTGCGAAGCCCTCCCATGACGATTCTCCGCTCCCTCACAGGCGCTGCGGCGCTGACCTTCTCCTCCTTCCTCGTCGCTCCGGCGGCGGCGCAGGACGCGCCGCAGGACCCCGCTGACTCTCCCTTCGCCGGCCTCTCCTTCCGCTCGATCGGTCCGGCGTTCATGTCGGGCCGCATCTCGGACATCGCGGTCGACCACGAGGATCCGAGCACCTGGTACGTGGCCGTCGGGAGCGGCGGCGTCTGGAAGACGGAGAACCGGGGGACGACCTGGACCGCCGTGTTCGAGGACCAGACGAGCTACTCGATCGGCTGCCTCGCCGTCGATCCGAGCGAGACGAGCACGGTCTGGGTCGGGACCGGTGAGAACGTCAGCGGACGCCACGTGGGCTTCGGGGACGGCATCTACCGGAGCCTGGACGGCGGACGGACCTGGGAGGCCCGGGGCCTCGAGGCGTCGGAGCACATCGGGAGCATCGTCGTGCACCCCGAGGACGGCGACACGCTCTGGGTCGCGGCCCAGGGCCCGCTCTGGTCACCCGGCGGCGAGCGCGGCGTCTACAAGACCACCGACGGCGGATCGACCTGGCGGCAGGTCCTGGCGGCCGGGCCCTTCACGGGCGCGAACGAGGTGATCGCGGACCCGCGCGATCCGGACGTGCTCTACGCCGCGCTGCATCAGAAGCACCGCACCGTCGCGGCCCTCATGGACGGCGGCCCGGAGTCGGGCATCTTCAAGTCGACGGACGGTGGCGAGACGTGGACCAAGCTCGCCGGCGGGCTGCCGTCCGAGAACGTGGGCAAGATCGGCCTCGCGGTCAGCCACTTCGACGCGGGCACCGTCTACGCGACCATCGAGGAGGGGGAGCGCAAGGGCGGCTTCTGGCGGTCGCTCGACGGCGGCCGCTCCTGGGAGAAGCGCAGCGACTACCTCTCCGGCGGCACCGGCCCCCACTACTACCAGGAGATCTTCGCCTCGCCGCACCAGCCCGGCCGCGTCTACCAGATGGACGTCCGGCTCCACGTGACGGACGACGGCGGCGCGAACTTCCGTCGCCTCGGCTACGCGGCGAAGCACTCCGACAACCACGCGATGGTCTTCGATCCCGCCGACCCCGAGCACCTGCTCGTGGGCTGCGATGGCGGCATCTACGAGTCCTACGACCACGGCGCCACGTGGCGCTTCTGCGCGAACCTGCCCGTCACGCAGTTCTACAAGGTCGCCCTCGACGACGCGGAGCCCTTCTACAACGTCTACGGCGGCACGCAGGACAACAACACGCAGGGCGGGCCCTCTCGCACGCTCAACGCCCACGGCATCACCAACGCGGACTGGTTCGTGACGCTCTTCGGGGACGGCCACCAGCCGGCCACCGAGCCGGGCAACCCGGACATCGTCTACTCGGAGTGGCAGCAGGGGAACCTCGTCCGGCACGACCGCACGACCGGTGAGATCGTCTACATCAAGCCGCAGCCCGGCGCCGACGAGCCCGAGGAACGCTTCAACTGGGACGCGCCCATCCTCGTCAGCCCGCACGACCCGGCGCGCCTCTACTTCGCGAGCCACAGGGTCTGGCGCAGCGATGATCGCGGCGACTCCTGGCGCACCGTGAGCGGGGACCTGACCCGGAACATCGACCGCTTCCGGGAGCCGATCATGGGCCGGACGTGGGCCGAGGACGCGGCGTGGGACACCTACGCCATGAGCCGCTTCAGCACGATCACTTCGCTCTCCGAGTCCCCCGTCCAGGAGGGGATGCTCTGGGCGGGCACCGACGACGGGCGGGTGCACGTCAGCCTCGACGGCGGCGGCGCGTGGCGCTCGGTCGAGGACCGCATGGACGTCCCCGACGGGTTCTTCGTCAACGACGTCCGCGCCGACAGGTTCGACGCGCGCACGGCGTACGTGCTCGTCGACAACCACAAACAGGGGGACTACCGGCCCTTCGTCCTCCGCACGAACGACGCGGGGGCGAGCTGGACGAACATCGGCGCGAACCTGCCCGCGCGCCACCTCTGCTGGCGCATCGTCCAGGACCACGTGGACCGGGCGCTCCTGTTCGTCGGCACGGAGTTCGGCGTCTACTTCACGCGCAACGGCGGCGCCGACTGGCACGCCCTCGACGGCGGGATCCCCACGATCCCGGTCCGCGATCTCACGATCCACCCGCGCGAGGACGACCTCGTGTGCGCCACCTTCGGGCGCGGCTTCTACGTCCTCGACGACATCTCCCCCCTGCGCGGGATCGACGAGCAGACCGTCGCCGCGGAGGCGTCGCTCTTCCCCGTGAAGGACGCGCTGTGGTACGTGCCCCGCCGTCCGCTGGGCGCCGGCGCCCCCCTCGGCAAGGCGAGCCAGGGAGACGCGTACTTCGTCGCGCCCAACCCCGCCTTCGGGGCGATCTTCACCGTGCACCTCGGCGAGGCGCCGATGACCGCGCGCGACGCCCGCCGCGAAGCGGAGAAGGGCGCCGCCAACGCGCTCTTCCCCTCCCTCGACGCACTCACGGCGGAGGAGCGTGAAGAGGCTCCGGCGATCGTCCTGACGATCCGCGACGCGTCGGGCGCGGTCGTACGTCAGCTGGAGGCCGAGGCCCGCAAGGGCTTTCAGCGCATCGCGTGGAACCTGCGACGGGCGCCGGTGGACGCGTGGGAGCGGAGCGCGAAGGAGGACGAATGGAGCGACGGGTCGGAGGCCGGCGCGATGGTCGCCCCTGGCGCCTACTCGGTCTCCATGGCGCTTCTCCGCGGCGGCGAGCTGATTCCCTGCGGCGAGGCGCAGAGCTTCGAGGTGAAGGCCCTCGGCGGCGGCGCCCTCGAAGGCGCGAGCCCTGCGGAGGTGGCGGCCTTCCAGGAGGAGCTCGCGGCGGTCGCGCGCGACGTGTCCGCACACGGCGCGCGTGCGTCGGAGCTCATCGAGCGCTGCGAGGCCATGGCGTCCGTCCTTCGCCGGACACCTCGCGCGGCCGCGGGACTGCGGGCGGAGGTCCACGACCTGCATGGCCGCCTCACGGACCTGCGTCATCGACTCGTCGGCGATCCCCGTCAGGGGACGATGAACGAGCAGGGCCCCGTATCGATCGACGCGCGCATGAACCACGCGGATCTGGGCGTGAAGTTCTCGACCTATGGCCCGACGCCCTCGCATCGCGAATCCCTGCGCATCGCGCGCGAGGCGGCCGCCGAGGTCGGCGCCGCGCTGGCGCAGATCCGCGCGGCGGAGATGCCGAGGCTCGACGCGGCGCTCGAGGCCGCCGGCGCGCCCTGGACGCCGGGGCGCTGACGCGCCACCGTCGGTCGATCTCGCGAGCGAAGAAGGCCCCTGCAGCGCCGGCTGCCGGGGCCTTCCTCGCTTCGATCCCAGGCGCTTCCTCCCCGCGGCATCGCCGGCCCCTGGAGAGCGCCCCGAGGACGCCGGGTCCCCTCGGTGGACCGTTTCTCCCGTCGTCCGGGCCCGTGTCGAGTGCGGTCTCGCCCGGTGAGACGAGGCCGTTCGCGATGGGACGGGGGCCGAAGACTCGCCCGGCGAGGTCGCGCGCGATCGCCGTGCCGCCGTCCCGGAGTCGAGTCGCCCCTGCGAAGCTCTCGGCGGGTGGGCTCCACCCGCGCGCGGCTGCGGGGGGACGCCGGCGCGCGTGCCGGGCGGCTCTGGCAACATGCGCCCATGACCCGGCCCGAAATCGCGCGAGGCAAGCCCGGTGCCGCGGCCCTGCGAGCCCTCGATCGCAGCTGCCCCGCGCTCGCTGCCGCACGCAGGCGCGTCGCGCCCTTCCCGGGATTCCCTGCGGCCGGAGGTCCCCGCACCCACTTCCACGCGCTCGGGCGAGCGATCGTTCACCAGCAGCTCGCCGGCGCCGCGGCGCGGACCATTCACGACCGGGTCTGCGCTCTCGCGGCGGGGCGCGGTTTCCCGACCGCGGCCGAGATCCTCGAACTCCCCGACGAGCGCCTGCGCGCCGCGGGACTGTCGGGCAACAAGCTCCTCTCGCTCCGTGATCTCGCGGAGCGCAGCCTCGACGGCCGGCTCCGCCTGCGCTCCCTCGGCCGCCTCGATGACGAGACGGTCATCGAGGAGCTGATCGCGGTGCGCGGGATCGGGCGCTGGACCGCGCAGATGTTCCTGATGTTCCGCCTCGGCCGCCTCGACGTCGTGGCGCCCGACGACCTCGGGCTCCAGGAGGGGATGAAGCGCCTCGATGGTCTGGCCACGCGTCCGCGGCCGAGGGAGCTCGCGGCACGCGCCGAGGACTGGGCGCCCCTGCGCTCCGTGGCTTCCTGGGTCCTGTGGCGCCTGGCGGACGAGCGGCCGGGTTGACGACAGGGGCGGCGGCCACCGGGGCGCGCCGAGGGGCGGCTCCTCGACCGCGGGCGCAGCGTGCGAAGGCTCTTCTCGAGGGCCGTGGCGTCAGAGCTCCTCGTACATGCGGAGGAGCTCGTCCGCGGCGGCGCCTTCGCGGTCGACCCGCCGCCACGCGGGTGCGGCCACCGCGAGGTGGACCGCCGCGACGACGAGGCACGCCAGCTGGAAGCGGACCGCGAGGTTCGGCTCGCCCAGGGATCCGAGGCTGCTGACCGTCGCGATGGCGAGCATGCCCGAAGTGGCAGTGGCGAGGGCCATGGCGACGCGTCGCGGGCCCGGGCGGACGCCTGCGGCGAAGAGCGCGGCGAGGAGACCGGCCGGGACGCCGGGGAGGAGGGCGGCACGCGGATCACCGCCCGTCCACCGGGAGGCTCCTGTGGCGAGCGCCGCCAGCAGGACGGCCGCGACACCCGTCGCGATCCAGACCGATCCGAGCGCACGGGCGCGTGCGGCCGCCGGGTCCGGACGCGGGACGCCCTGCCTCGGCCGGGCGTCCCGAGGCGCGTGAAGTCGTCGGGCGGCCTCCATCCTTCTTCCTCGGGGTCTCGGCACGGGACACGCGGGTTCGCGCGGGCATCGCCGGCGGATGGCGCAGGGCTCCCGTCCGGAGCCACTGCGCCCGGAATCATGGGGATGGCCGGCCTGAGAGGCCCTCGGACGGTCGATGGATACCGAGGCCGCGGACCTATCCTGCTCGCCCTTCCGGATGCTCCCGTTTCCCCCTCGTGGAGCCGCCCGGCCGCCCCGCTCCCCATGTCCACCCCGATCGTCGTCCTGCTGCTCGTCCTGTTGCTCGTGGCCGTGCTCGTGGCCGTGATGCCCCGGCTGGGGGACATGGCGTCCGACGCGGAGGGGGAGTGGCCCGGCCTCCAGCGCCTCGAGTTCGGGGGCGACGAGGCCCGTGACCTGCCTTCCTCCATCGTGGCGGCGCCAGGCTCGCGCCCCGGTCTCTGGCGCCTGACCGTCTCCGCGAGCAGCGACCTCGAGGGCGAGTCCTGCGCTCTCGTGGGGACCTTCAACGAGTGGAACGAGACCGCGCTGCCCATGGAGCGCACGAGCGACGGCCGCTGGCGCGTCGAGGTGGAGCTGGAAGCGGGTGTGCATCGCTACAAGTTCTGCCTGGACAGTGAGCGCTGGGTGCCCGACCCCGCGAGCGAGGAGGATGAGGACGACGGATTCGGATCGGAGAACTCCGTCATGCGGCTGGGCGCCCTCGGGCGGCCCGAGACCCTGGAGCGCGTCCTCGCGGGCGGCGCCGTCAACACCGCCGCGCTGGCCCATGATCCGGCGCTGCCCCTCTATCGCCATCGCCTCGCAGATGGCCGCGTACGCCTCCGCTACCGGACCCTCGACGGCGACGTCGATGCGGTCGCGCTCCTGCGCGAGGGCGTTCCGTCCCTGGAGCTCGCGCCGATCGAATCCCCGTCGCCCTTCCGCTTCTGGCAAGTGGACCTCGAGGCGCCGGCGGAGGCGGCGCCGACGGGGTACAGCTTCGCCGTGCGCCAAGGCGAATCCGCTTGGCTCGATCCGCGGGGCCACGTCCTCGACCTCGGGGAGCTCCCCCAGATCCGCACGCCGGACTGGGCGAAGGAGGCGATCTGGTACCAGATCTTCCCCGAGCGCTTCCGCAACGGCGACCCTGCCAACGACCCCGAGTTCACCCGGCGCTGGACGTCGGACTGGAACGAGCCCGCCGCGTTCGAGGGCGAAGATGGCCAGACCTTCTGGGAGTACTACGTCTATCAGCGGATGTACGGGGGGGACCTGAAGGGCATCGCGGACCGCCTCGATCACCTGCAGGAGCTCGGCGTGGATGCGATCTACCTGAACCCGATCTTCCAGGCCGAGGGGCCGCACAAGTACAACGCGACGGATTTCCGTCACGTGGACACGGCGCTCGGCGCTGGCGAGGACTACGCCACCGCGACGATGGAGGAGGAGTTCGCTGACCCCTCCACCTGGACGTGGACGCCGTCGGATCGCGTCTTCCTCGACTTCCTCGCCGAGTGCAAGGCTCGGGGGCTGCGCGTGATCCTCGACGCAGTGTTCAACCACGTCGGGGTCATGAACCCCGCCTTCCGTGACGTTCAGGAACGCGGCGAGGAGTCGGCCTTCGCCGACTGGTTCCGGATCCGCTCCTGGCAGCCCTTCGAGTACTCGGGGTGGGCTGGCTTCGGGGAGCTGCCCGTCTTCGCCAAGAGCGCCACCGGCTTCGCCTCGGAGGCCGTCAAGGAGCACATCTTCGCGGTGACCCGGCGCTGGATGGACCCCGACGGCGACGGCGACCCCTCGGACGGGATCGACGGCTGGCGCCTGGACGTACCGGGCGAGATCGCGCCGGAGTTCTGGGCGGAGTGGCGTGCGCTGGTGAAGTCGATCAACCCCGACGCCTACATCTCGGGTGAGATCTGGAACCGCGCCGATCGCTGGCTGGACGGGCGCACGTTCGACGCGGTGATGAACTACCGCTTCGCGGAGCCCGTCGTGGCGTGGGTCGGGAACATCGAGAGGAAGATCAGCGTGACCGAGCTCGACCGCCAGCTCCTCGAGCTGCGTCTCGCCTACCCGGCGGAGGTGAGCTTCGCGCTGATGAACCTCGTGGACAGCCACGACACCGACCGCATCGCGTCGATGCTGCTCAACCCCGATCGGCCCTATGACCGGAGCAACGCGATCCAGCGGGAGGACGACTACGACTCCGGCCGGCCTCACCCGATCCACTTCGCGCGGCAGCGACTCATCGCCCTCCTGCAGATGACCTACGTGGGCGCGCCGATGATCTACTACGGCGACGAGGTCGGGATGTGGGGGGCCGATGACCCGACCAACCGTCAGCCCATGGTCTGGCGCGACCTCGAGCCGTACGACCGGCCCGACGAGGTCTTCTTCGACGAGGCGCACTTCGCGGTGTACCGCGAGCTCGTGGCCCTGCGCCGTGCCCACGTCGCTCTGCGGCTGGGCTCGTTCCGGACCGTGATCGCCGACGAGGCTCAGGACCTGTGGGTCTTCGAGCGGGTGCACGGGGCGGACTCGGTGCTCGTCGCCGTCACTCCGTCCGAGGCGGGCGCGAGGTTCGAGCTGCCCGCGCCGCCGGCCGGGACGCGCTGGGTGAGCGTGCTCGGAGACGAGGGCGAGGACGATGGCGTCTCCGTGCGAGTGCCTGGCCTCTTCGGACGCGTCTGGTCGGCGCAGGCCTGACGGCGAAGCGGCCTCCGGCAACTTCGTCGAAGGCCCGGTTGAGGGGCACGGATCGCGGTTCGATTCGGCAAACTCCCGGCCATGCAGACCGGAGGCCGCCAGACGGAGGAGTTCCCGCGGGCCTTCGGGGTCCTGCTGCCGCTCGCCGGGCTGCCAGGACGCCACGGGATCGGGGACCTCGGACCGGAGTCGGTGCGTTGGCTCGACTGGCTCTCGAGCGCGGGCGTGACGTGGTGGCAGATGCTGCCGGTGGGACCTCTGGGCCCGGGGAACTCCCCCTACGCCTCGAGCTCGGCCTTCGCTGCCGAGCCCCTCTACATCTCCCTCGAGCTTCTGCGCGACGACGGCTTGCTCGGGCCTGGCGACATCGAGGGTCCGAAGGAGCTGCGGGCGGGCAACGTGCGCTACAGGCGTGTCCGGCGCTTCAAGGAGGAGCGGCTCCAGCTCGCCTTCGAGGAATGGCGCGCCTCGAAGGGCGATCTCGCCGCGGAGACCGCCGCCTTCCGGGCAGCCGAGGCGGGATGGCTCGAGCCCTGGTTGGATCACGCCGCCCGGGAGGGCGGCGACGAGGCCGCCGCGCGGGCGCTCTTCCTCCAGCTCACCTTCCAGCGCCAGTGGTCGGGGCTGCGCGCGGCCGCTGCCGCGAGGGGCGTCATGCTCATGGGGGACGCACCGATCTTCGTCGGGAAGGACTCCGTCGACGTCGAGGCTCACCCCGAGCTCTTCCGCCTCCGGAAGAACGGCGCGCCGCAGGTGCTCACCGGTTGCCCTCCGGACGCCATGAATCCCGACGGTCAGAGATGGGGGCACCCGCACTACGCGTGGGACGCCCACCGCGCCGAGGACTTCCGCTGGTGGCGGGCGCGGATGCGGCGGCAGCTCGAGCTCTTCGACGCCGTGCGCATCGATCACTTCATCGGCTTCCGTAACGCGTGGGAGATCCCGGCGAGCGCCTCGACCGCTGCGAAGGGGGAGTGGGTCCGGACGCCGGGGGAGGAGCTGCTCGACGCGATCCGCGACGAGCTCGGGGGGCTCCCGCTGATCGCGGAGGACCTGGGATCGGTGAACGACGAGGTGCTGGCCCTCCGCGATGAATACGGTCTGCCGGGCATGCGGGTGCTCCAGTGGGGCTTCGAGCCCGGTTCCTACCACGCGAACTGGGCCGCCTCCGAGAACGCCGTCGTCTACCCCGCGACCCACGACAACGACACCTGCGTCGGCTGGTGGCACGGGCTCGATCCAGGCTCGCGCATGCGCTTCAAGGCGGCCACCGGAGGCGACGGGAAGACCGTCGCGGCCACCATGGTGCGCGTGGCCTGCGTCAGCCGCGCACACACCGCCATCGTGCAGCTCCAGGATCTCCTGGGGCTCGGACGTGCGACGCGTATGAACACACCGGGCACGCCCACCGGCAACTGGGTGTGGCGCGCGCGGCGCGCCGACCTCACCGTATCTCGCGCTCGTAGACTGCGCGAGCTCCTGGATGCGACCGATCGCATCCCCGCTTCATGACTGCCAAGACCTTTTCAAAGCGCCTGCGCGCCCTCGCCTTCGACCTGCGCTGGACGTGGTGTCCGACCACCCAGGCGGCCTTCGCCGCCGTGGATCCCCATGAGTGGGGTGCGACGAACCACGCGCCCCTGGAGATGCTGCGGCGCGTCTCCTCAGCGCGTCTCGAGTCCTGTGCCGAGGACCCCGCCTTCGAGAAGCTCCTCAGCGCGGCCGAGCAGGCGAGCGACGCCTACTACGGAGCGGAGACGTGGTGGGAGCGCAAGAAGGCCGCCAGTGCTCCGCGCGCTCGCGTCGCGTACTTCTGCAGTGAGTTCGCGATCCACGAGAGCCTTCAGCAGTACTCGGGTGGCCTCGGCGTGCTCGCGGGAGACCACGTGAAGAGCGCATCGGACCTGGGGGTTCCCTTCGTCGGCGTGGGGCTCCTCTACCGGCACGGCTACTACATCCAGGAGCTGCGCGCGGATGGGACCACGCGCGTGCTCTATCCGGAGGTCGACTTCGCGGACCTGCCGATCACCGACACGGGCAAGGAGATCCTCTGCCCGGTGGGGGGCAAGGAAGTCCGGGCGAAGATCTGGCGCCAGCAAGTCGGTCGGGTCAGCCTTCTGCTGCTCGACGCGGACATCGACGGAGAGCCCAAAGCCCACCGTGAACTGACCCAGGGCCTCTACAAGGGCGCGCCGGATCTGCGACTGCGCCAGCAGGTGCTCCTCGGCGTGGGAGGCATGCGGGCCCTCGAGGCCATGCGCATGAAGCCGACGGTCGTGCACCTCAACGAGGGCCACGCGGCGTTCGCATCCGTGGAGCGTCTCGTCGGCCTCGTCCAGAAGGGCAAGAGCCTCGACGCGGCCCTCGAAACCGTGCGCGCTTCCACCGTCTTCACGACGCACACGCCCGTTCCAGCCGGTCACGACCGCTACGAGCCGGCGGACGTCGCGAAGTACATGAAGGGGCATCTATCGGCGCTGGGCCTTTCGAAGGAGGCCTTCGCGGACATGGCCCGGGAGACGCCCGGCGACGAGCTCGAGTCCTTCTGTATGACCGTGCTGGGCCTGCGCACCGCGGGCCGCGTGAACGGTGTGGCCGAGCTCCACGGGAAGGTCAGCCGCGAGATGTGGGTGGGTGCCTACCCCGAGGCCGGGACCCCGGAGGAGGTGCCCATCGGCCACATCACGAACGGGGTGCATACGCGCACGTGGCTCGCGCCCGAGGCGGATGCGCTCTACACGAAGTACATCAAGCCGCGCTGGAACGCCGCCGATCCGGCGGCCGATCCGTGGGCCCGGGCTGCGAAGATCCCGCTCGCGGACCTGTGGGCGCTGCGTAACGTGCTGCGGGCGAAGCTCGTGCACTTCGTTCGCGAGCGCATGGCGCGCCAGGCGGAGCGCCGCGGCGAGGACACGCGCGAGGCCTGGTGCACTTTCGACGAGAACGCCCTGACCCTCGGCTTCGCGCGACGCTTCGCCACCTACAAGCGCGCCCCGCTCATCTTCAAGGAAGCGAAGCGCCTCGCGTCGCTCCTCTCCGATCCGGAACGGCCCGTTCAGATCGTCTTCGCCGGCAAGGCGCACCCCCGGGACGAGCAGGGGCAAGAGCTCGCGCGGGTCATCCATCAGCACGCGCGGAAGGCCGGCTTCAAGGGGCGCGTCGCGCTCATCGAGGAGTACGACATGCAGGTCGGCCGCATGCTCACCAGCGGATGCGACGTCTGGCTCAACAACCCCGTCCGGCCGAACGAGGCGAGCGGGACGAGCGGCATGAAGCCGCCCCTGCACGGGGGGCTGAACGCCTCGATCCTCGACGGATGGTGGCCCGAGGGATTCGACGGGACCAACGGCTGGGCCGTGGGGGACGAGTCGGAGTTCCAGAGCCGAGCGAAGCAGGATCTTCACGACGCGAAGGCGCTCGTGGAGGTGCTCGAGCGGGAGATCGTGCCGCTCTTCTACGAGCGCGGCCCGGACGGGCTGCCGAAGGGCTGGCTGGAGATGGCCCGCCGGTCCCTGGTCACGGTCCCGGGTCGCTTCAACACGCACCGCATGGTCGGCCAGTACGTGGACGCGTACCTCGGCTGACGAGGTCCGCGCTGGTCGCGCGCGTCTCTCGGCCCCGGGCGAGCGATATCCCGGGTTCGAGAGCGCGCTGCGCTCAGCGGAAGTCGACCCTCAGCGCCGAGGAGAGGTTCGACGTGAGGAAGGGGTTCTGGTCGCGGTACCAGTACTGGAAGTAATAGCTCTGTCCCGCCTGGACGGCGCCGATCATGGGGATGTTGGAGAGGTCCGGCGCGTAGGAGGCGATGCCGGTCCCACGATCGGAGACGACTCCGTTGAAGCGGACGAGCGGTGTCCCGAGGCAGAGGATCCCCTGGCTCCCGCTGCCGAGCGGGACGATCCCCGGTGTGTAGGCGACCACGAAGAGGCCGAACTGGTTGCGCGGGACGTCCGTGACGTTGAGGACGAGAGCGCGGTCAGCGGCCACTGAGCTGCCGATGGCCTCCAGGAAGGCGCCCACTCCGGTCGAGTTGGGCGCGCCGAGGCAGGTCGTCGCTCCGACGAAGCCCTCGCAGCCGGGGCCGCAGTGGTAGGGGTCGTACGGGAACGCGCCCATGTCCGCCCTGGTGCCGTCAGGATCGTTACCTGCGGTGGGCGAGGCGATGTCGATGCACGGTGAGTCAGGGAGCAGGTGCATGTCGACCGGAGCCATGTGGAAACGCGGCGTGGCGTCGATGTTCCCCATCCCGTTCGCGCCGCCCTCGACGTTCGAGTAGGAGATATCGACAGCTGCAGCCAGACGGGGGATCGGGCCACCCCGTACGATCGAGTTGCGCAGGGCGCCGGCGCCCTCGACGCTCGTCGCGCCGCCGGTGGCGTCGTTGTCGACGAAGGTGCAGCGGTCGATGAAGGGAGAGCCGAGGATCGCTCCACCGCCGCTGGAGAACTGGTCGATCGCCGTGTTGAGCGCGAAGACGCATCCGTTGACCGTGGTCTCCGCCGCCGCCGACACGGCACCTCCGCCGCAGCTCAGCTGGCCGCCCAGGGCGGCGTTGTGCTCGAAGATCGAGTCTCGGACGGCGCCGATGCCCTCGATCGAGACCGCTCCACCGAACTGCCCCGTGTTGCTCCGGAAGAGACAGCGCAGAAGAGTGATCGACTGGTTCGCCGCGCCGGGCATGCCTTGGAAGGAGAGGGCGCCGCCGGGATGAGGGTCGTGGCCCGTGTCGTTGGAGACGAAGCTCGAGTCCCGCACGACGAGCTGGCAGGACTCGGCGAAGATCGCGCCGCCGTCGTCGCCGCTCACGTTGTGCGCGAAGGAGCAATCCTGGAAGACGTGGGCGCCGCCCTGGATCCAGAGCGCTCCGCCCGATGCGAGGGCGGCGCGGTTCGCGGTGAACTGACAGTCCGTGGCGATCACGACGCTGTCGATCGCACGGATGGCGCCGCCTTCGCCGCCCGTCGCGCAGCCGTCGAAGACGCACTCCTGCAGCCGGAGGAAGGCCTTGCGCGCCCAGATACCGCCGCCGGAGTCCGATCTGTTCGCGTCGCCGCAATCCCGGAAGGTGATCCGCTGCATCATCGGGGCGCCACCGTCGAGGAACAACCCGCTGCCGAACTCGGCGAACTCGCCGCCGGTGATCACGAGGTCGCGCAGGGTGGGGGAGCTCCCGCCAGCGCAGAAGATGCCGCCGCCCACGAAGGGGAGGCCGGGGCCGGGGAGCGGTGAGGGCTGGCCCTGGACGCCCTCGAGGGTGAAGCCCTCGAGCACGGCGCTGGCGCCTTCTCCGTTCTTGAACGTGACCACGCTGCCGGGCGGGAAGCCCATCGGGGGCGACTGGAGGGTCGTCACAGCCGAGCCGCCGGTGGAGCGGACCTCGACGTTCTTACCCAGGAAATCGATCCGCTCGCCCGGGTAGTTGCCGGGCGCCACGAGGATCGTGTCGCCGCTCTGGGTGCTGGCCGCGGCCACGGCGTAGGAGACGCTCGTGTACGGACTCGACGGGGTCCCGTTGCCAGGGCCAGCGGCGGCCGCGTCGACGAACCATGTGGATTGCAGGCTGACGGCGAGTATCGGAAGGAGCATGCGTGCGATGTGGGCAGATTGACTCGGGCGACCGAGCGACTCGAGCAGTTCTGGCGTGCCGCCCGCAGCCGATGGAGAGGAAGCTGCGACACGTCCGCACAACCCCCCAAATCGAAGCTACCCCGCTCAGCAGGGGGAGGCCAAACGCGCGTCTCGTGTTGAACATCGACTGCGCGAACCGATTCAACCCGGGACGCACCATGGCTCCCCACGGTCCATAATACGCCGCGACGCCCCATGAACGAGCCCAGCCGAGCCGCGAGCCCGCGGCGCACCACCTACGTACCCGCCGTCGGTCCCCGGCTCGCCCGGCTGCTCGCGGTGGTGTTCGGCCTCTTCGCGCTCCTCTCGGTCAACGCGGTGTACCTCATCGTCGTGCGTCTCGCGGGCCGCTGGACCGGACAGAGCTACGAGAACCTCTTCTACCTCTACATGTTCCTCGGGCACCTCGTGCTCGGGCTCCTGATCGTCCTCCCGGTGATCCTCTTCGGGGTGATCCACATGGGGAAGGCACGGGGTCGCCGGAACAAGCGGGCCGTGCGCATGGGCTACGCGCTCTTCACGGCCGCGATCGGGCTGCTCGTCTCGGGCATCGTCCTGACGCGCGTGGAAGGCGTCATCGTCGTCAAGGACCCCACGGCCCGCGGAGTCGCTTACTGGCTCCACGTCCTCCTGCCGCTGGTCTGCGGCTGGCTCTTCGTCCTCCACCGCCTCGCCGGGAAGAAGATCCGGTGGTCGGTCGGCCTGCGCTGGGCGGGCGTGTCCGGCGCCTTCGCTGCCGTCGCGCTCACGCTCCAGCTCCAGGATCCGCGCCAGTGGAACGAGGTCGGGAACCCCGACGGCGTCGAGTACTTCTACCCCTCGCTCGCGCGCACGGTCACCGGCGACTTCATCCCCGAGCACATCCTCCAGAACGACGAGTACTGCAAGCAGTGCCACGAGGACGCCCACGAGAGCTGGATGGCGAGCGCCCACCATCTCTCGTCCTTCAACAACGAGGTCTACCTGGCGTCGGTGCGCGATACGCGCGCCTTCGCCATGGAGCGCGACGGGAACGTCAACGCCTCGCGCTTCTGCGCGGGGTGCCACGACGTCGTCCCGTTCTTCAGCGGGAAGTTCAACGACCCCGACTACGACATGCGGAACGATCCCACGGCCCACGCCGGGATCACCTGCACGGTCTGCCACGCGATCAGCGCGATCAACAGCCCGCGGGGCAACTCCGACTACACGATCGACACCCCGATCCACTACCCCTTCGCGTTCTCGGAGAACCCGACCCTGCGCTGGATCAACGAGCAGCTCGTGAAGGCGAAGCCGGAGTTCCACAAGAAGACCTTCCTCAAGCCCCTCCACCAGAGCACCGAGTTCTGCGGGACGTGCCACAAGGTGCACCTGCCGGAGGAGCTCAACGACTACAAGTGGCTGCGCGGTCAGGACCACCAGACGTCCTTCCAGCTCTCAGGGGTCTCGGGCCACGGCGTCACGAGCTTCTACTACCCGCCGGAAGCCGAGGAGAACTGCAACGGCTGCCACATGCCGCTGATCGAATCGGACGACTTCGGCGCGCGCGTGCGTGACGGCAGCGGCGTGACGAAGACCTTCGATCATCTGTTCCCCTCGGCGAACACGGCGGTGCCGCTGCTGGCGGCGGAGGACGGCCTGGTCACCCAGGAGCAGGCGGACCGCGCCGTGGAGGCGCACCGCCGCTTCAACGAGGGGGTCATGCGCGTCGACATCTTCGGCCTGCGCGAGGGCGGGGAGATCTCGGGCGAGCTGCACGCGCCCTTGCGGCCCGAGGTCCCGGCCCTCACCCCGGGCGAGCGCTATCTGCTCGAGGTCGTCGTGCGCACGGTGAGGATGGGGCACCACTTCACCCAGGGCACCTCCGACTCGAACCAGGTCTGGATGGAGCTCACCGCCGAGGACGGACGGGGCGAGACCCTCGGTCGGAGCGGGTGGATGGATCCGGAGACCGGTCAGGTCGATCCCTGGAGTCACTTCCTCAACTCCTTCGTCCTCGACCGGGAGGGCAACCGGATCGCCCGCCGGAACGCCCAGGACATCTTCACCGCGCTCTACAACCACCAGATCCCGCCCGGAGCCGGTGAGGCGATCCACTACGCCCTCCAGGTGCCAGAGGACGCCGTCGGGCCGGTGACCGTCACGGCGCGTCTGCGCTACCGCAAGTTCGACACGGAGATCATGCGGTACGTGCTCGAGGACCCCGACTGGGCCAACGACCTCCCCGTGATCGAGCTGGCCCAGGACAGCGTGTCGTTCCCGGTGGGGAGCGCGGGGCCAGTCACCGTCGAGGCCCCCGACTTCCCGCTCTGGCAGCGCTGGAACGACTACGGCATCGGGCTCCTCCGCAAGCCCGGCGGCGCGCAGCTGCGACAGGCCGAGGAGGCCTTCGAGGAGGTCGAAGCCCTCGGCCGTCCGGACGGCCCGGTGAACCTGGCGCGCGTCTACCTCGCCGAGGGCCGCGTCGACCGCGACGCGCCGGAGGCCCTGCGGCGGGCCCGCGACTTCGACCCGCCCGCGCGCGAGTGGTCGGTGCTCTGGTTCACGGGGCTCGTGAACAAGCAGAACGGCAACCTCGACGAGGCCATCGCGAACCTTCAGCAGATCGTGGACGGGGGCTTCGCCCAGGCGGCCGGCCGCGGTTTCGACTTCTCCAAGGACTGGCGCCTGCGGATCGAGCTCGCGGAGGCGCTCTACGAGCGGGCCCGCCAGGAGCGCGGTGACGCGCGCCGGTCCTCCCGCGAGGAGCTGCTTCGCCGCGCGGTGGGCCACCTCGAAGCGGCCTTGGAGCTCGACCCGGAGGTCGCGCGCGCCCACTACATCATGGAGCAGGTGCTGATCGACCTCGGGGACGAGGAGGGCGCCGCTGTGCATGCGGGGCTCCACCGGAGTTACAAGATGGACGACAACGCCCGGGACGTCGCCGTGGCGGCCGCCCGTACCAGGTACCCTGCGGCCGACGTGGCCGCGGAGGCGGTCGTCATCTACGACCTTCATCGCGGGAACGAGCATTGAGCGAAGAGGTGCCGGGCGCGCAGGACGCGCACGACGACGACGAGATCATCGGGGTCGCTTTCCGCAGGTCCCTCGTCGTGATCGCGGGCGTGGGGACGGTGGTCGGGGTGATCGCCGCCATGGGCGGCGACGAGCCCGAGCCGGAGAAGATCCGGGAGAAGGACGTGGGCGCGATCGAGACCCTCGAGACGGAGGTCGAGTCCCTTCCGAGCGTGCGCTTCACCGATGTCACCGCCGCCTCGGGCATCGACTTCGTTCACACCACGGGCGCCGCGGGCTCGAAGCTGCTGCCGGAGACGATGGGCGGCGGCGCGGCGTTCTTCGACCACGACCTCGACGGTGACCAGGACCTGCTCCTCGTCAACGGCCGCGAATGGCCGGAGGACGGCGGCGCGGCGCCGGGGCATCGGCTGTACGAGAACGACGGAGCCGGTGCCTTCACCGACGTCAGCGAGGCCGTCGGTATCGGCCCCGGGGGCTACGGGATGGGGTGCGCCGTGGGTGACGTCGACGGCGACGGCGACTTCGACCTCTTCATCACCGGCGTCGGCGGCAACCAGCTCCTGATCCGCGATGGAGAGCGCTACGTGGATCGCACCGCCGCGAGCGGGCTCGGCGGGAGCCCGGACGCGTGGTCCACGAGCGCGGGCTTCTTCGACATGGACGGCGACGGGGACCTCGACCTCTTCGTGTGCCACTACGTGATGTGGTCGCGCGCCATCGACGAGGAGCTCGCCTACACCCTCAACGGGGCGGACCGCGCCTACGGGCCGCCCATGAACTATCGCGGCGCCTTCTCGAGCCTGTATCGCAACGACGGGGCAGGGGTCTTCGAGGACGTGTCCGAGGCCAGCGGGATCCGCGTGCAGAACCCCGCGACGGGAGAGCCCATGGGCAAGGCCCTCGGGATCGCCTTCCTCGACGTCGAGGGCGACGGCGACACCGACGTGTTCGTGGCGAACGACACGGTCCAGAACCACCTCTTCATCAACGACGGCGCGGGTTCGTTCACCGAGGAGGGCGCGCAGACGGGTTTCGCCTTCGACCGCAACGGAGGAGCCACCGGGGCCATGGGGATCGACGTCGGCGATTTCCGGCAGGACGGCAGCTACGGCGTCTGCATCGGCAACTTCGCCAAGGAGATGTCGTCGCTGTACGTGAAGGATCCCCGCCGCATGCGCTTCACCGACGACGCCATCGGCGAGGGCATCGGCTCACCCAGCCGCAGCCGCCTGTCCTTCGGGCTCTTCTTCTTCGACTACGACCTCGACGGTCGCCTCGACCTGCTCCAGGTCAACGGACACCTCGAGGAGAGCATCAACGAGGTGCAGCCGAGCCAGACGTACCTGCAGCGCCCCCAGCTCTTCTGGAACCAGGGTCCCGACGCCCGACGCTGCTACACGGAGGTGCCACCGGAGACCGCCGGCGACCTCGACGTCGAGCTCGCGGGCCGAGGCTCGGCGTTCGCGGACGTCGACGGCGACGGGGATCAGGACGTGCTCATCTGCCAGGTGGGCCGCGCGCCCGTGCTCCTGCGCAACGACCAGGAGCTCGGGCGCCGGTGGCTCCGGGTGCGGCTGGAGCAGCCGGGCGCCAACCGTCACGGCCTCGGCGCCACGGTCCAGCTGACCACCGGCGGGGTGAAGCAACAGCGGACGGTGACCGCCACCCGCAGCTACCTCAGCCAGTCCGAGCTGCCCGTGACCTTCGGGCTCGGCGCGGAGGGCGAGGTCGAGGGGCTGGCCGTCGTGTGGCCCGACGGTGAGCGCGAAGAGCTCGCCCTCCCGATCACGCCCGACCAGGAGCTCGTCGTCCGTCGCTGACGAACGAGAGCGGGCGGCGCCTGCGGGCCGCCCGTCCGTCTCTCAAATGCCGTCGATGGACCAGCCGTCGCGGATCTCGGGGGAGAGGTGCGGGTCGGCCGCGGGCCGCGCCGGGAAGCGCATGGCCTCGGCGTCGTACTCGAGGGTCTCGTGGGGGAAGCGCAGCGCGACGTTGCCGAGGAGGGCGATCTCGGTGAGCCGCGCGGAGTAGTCGAAGCTCGCCGAGCATTCGCCCTTGCCGAGGCAGGCGTCGACCCACTGATGCCAGTGGTTCACGTGGCTGAGCCCGGGGATCTCCACGTCCGCGTAGCGGTCCGCCGGATAGAGCTTCTGCGCGCCGTAGGGGTTCGCGACGAGAGCACCCTCGGTCCCGATGAACAGGCAGGCGTTCGCCGGCATCTCCTCGCGGCTCGTGCCGAGCTCCTCGAGGGCGTCCACCGGGGGCTTGCGCTTGCCGTCGTGCCACGTGAGCACGAGCGGCCCGCGCGTGGTTCGCTCGTTGGCGTCGAACTCGTAGCGGACCTGGGACCAGAGGGGATAGGTCTCGCCGTTGGGCGTCGGGCCCTCGGAGCGGATGCGGCGCGGCAGCCCGAGCTCCAGGAACCAGACCGCGGGGTCCATCAGGTGGCAGGCCATGTCGCCCTGGGCGCCGGTGCCGAAGTCCTCGCGGCCTCGCCACTGGAACGGGTGGTAGGCGCCGTTCAGGTACGGCCGCTCCGGCGCGACGCCGAGCCAGAGGTCCCAGTCGAGGTTCGCGGGCACGGCGTCCTCGCCGCCGGCGCGCTCGACGCCCTGGGCCCACCAGCCCGCCGGGCGATCGGACCAGACGTGGACCGTGTGGATCTCGCCGATCAGGTCGCGATCGAAGAGCTCCTTCGCGGTCCGCAGCTGGAGGCGCGAGTGGTTCTGGATGCCCATCTGGGTCACCACGCCGCTCTCCTTCGCGCGCTTCGTCATGGCGCGCGCCTCGGCGACGGTGCGGGTCAGGGGCTTCTGACAGTACACGTGCAGGCCAGCGGCCATCGCGGCCATCGAGATGGCCGCGTGCATGTGATCGGGGGTGGAGACGCTGACCGCGTCGATCTCCCCCGCGAGCTCCTTCAGCATCACGCGGTAGTCGGCGTAGGTCTTCGCGCCCGGCGCGATCTCCAGCGCCTTGGCGAACATCCCCGAGTCCACGTCGCAGAGCGCGACGACCTCGACGTCCGGATGGCTCGCGATCTGCGAGAGGTCCGAACGACCCATGCCGCCGCAGCCGATGGCTGCATAGCGAAGCTTCGCGCCGCGCGGGCGCGCGAAGGACGTGCCGGCGAGAGCGAAGCCGGTGCCGGCGGAGAGGAGCAGGTCGCGACGGTCGAGCGGAGGGGTCATGCGGTTGTGCTGGGAGTGGGGGAGAAGAAGCGCCGAGGACGTGTCAGGCGGCCGTGGGCGGACTCCCCCCAGGGTAAGCCGAGCGCGTCCACCTCGCGCCCCGCCCGGCGCGCTGATGACGATCGCAGCTCACGGCCGGGACCCGTGGGGAGGCGCGCTGCTCGCCGCGCCCGCTGGATCGGGCAGCCCGCGCGTCGAGCGCGCAGGCGCCACCGGCCGCCGCTCCCCCTCTTCCTTCCGCAGCGCCCGCCCGCCGCATCCTGCGCGATCGGCGCGCCGGGATCAGGAGCTCAGGAAAGCCGCCCGGATCGTCTCGCCGAGGGCCGCGAACTCCTCATGGCGCGCCGAACTCTTGCGCCACGCGAGTCCGATGCGCCGGGAGGGCCCCCCCTCGTCGAAGGGCCGGAAGACGACTCCCTGGTTGCGGGCCGACTCGGCCTCCACCGCCATCTCGGGCACCAGCGTGACGCCGAGGCCCGAGCCCACCATCTGCAAGAGCGTCCCGAGGCTGGTCGCGCGGAAGTCGGCGTACTCGGTCATGCCCGAGGTCTTGCAGATGGGCAGAGCGTGATCCCTGAGGCAATGCCCCTCCTCGAGGAGGAGCACCGTCTCGCCGTCGAGGTCGGACTCGGCGAGCGCCTCCTTCCGCGCGAGCGGGTGCTCCGCCGGGCAGGCGAGGACGAAGGGATCGCTGAACAGCTGCATCTCCTCGGCGCCGCGCAGGTCCACGTCGAGCGCCAGGAGGAGCACGTCGAGCTCTCCGGAGAAGAGCTGGGCCACGATGCGGTCGGTCTGGTCCTCGGTGAGCAGCAGCACGAGCTCCTCGTGGGCCCTCCTGGAGGCGTGGACGACCGCGGGCAGCAGGTAGGGGGCGACGGTCGGGATCGCAGCCAGGCGCAGGCGGCCGGTGAGCGGCTCACCGGCCGCTCGAGCCATGTCGAGCAGGGTGTCTGTCTCGCCCAGGATCCTGGCGGCCTGGTCGGCCAGGGCCGTGCCGGCCGCTGTCGCCACCACGCGCCGGGTGTCCCGCTCGAAGAGCTGGACGCCCAGCAGGGCTTCGAGTTGCTGCAGCTGCGTGCTGAGGGCCGGCTGGGTGACGTGGCAAGACTCCGCGGCCTCGCGGAAGTTGAGGTGCTTGGCCACGGCGACCAGGTACTCGAGCTGGCGGACGGAGGGACGTTCCATGCGCCGCAAGATCGCACATCGGGGAGTCGCCGCCCACCGCGGATCACGATCCCTCTGCCGGAGCCGCGGCGGCCACGAGCCCTCGACCGAAGGCGCCCCCGGCCCCACCTCGCGACGGCCTCGTCGCGGCGGCGGCGGCCGGGGGCGCCGGGTGATCCGGTCAGGAGGTGCGCAACTCGCCGCACCCCCTCACCTCTCCGATCGCCTCAGGGGCAGAACGTGACCGAGATCGCGTTGCTGAAGTTGAAGCCCTGGTTGACGTTGTCGCGATACCAGGTCTGCCAGTTCCAGGTCTCACCGGCGTTGAAGGTGCTGCCGGGCGCGAGGTTGTTGTAGTCGACCGGGACGTTGAACGAACCGAAGATGTCCGACTGGAAGATCGACAGACGGTAGAGCGTCGGCGAGGTGGCCACGCAGAGGATGCCGTTGCCGAGCGGGGAGAACGTCTGACCCTGGCCGTAGATCAGGATGCCGAACTGGTTCGCCGGATAGCTGCCGCCGAAGGCGAGGAAGTCGTTGGCGGAGAGGCTCGTGGAGCCCAGGTTCGTGAGGGTCGCCGTGGAGCCCGTCGAGTTCGGGAAGTTGAAGCAGTAGATCGAGGTCGCGCCGCAGCCCTGGTCGGTGACCGCGATGTCGTCGACGTACCAGTTCTCGCTGTTGCCGTCGACCTCGGCCACGATGCGGATCTGAGCCTCGTCGTGGTAGGCGTTGTTCGGGACGTCTGCCGAGTAGACGGTGAAGTCGCTCTCGGAGGAGCCGTTGGAGGTCACCCGAATGATCTCGGCCCAGTCGCCAGCCTGGTTGTAGATGTCGACGCGCAGCGAGTTGCCCGGGAGCACGCCACGGTTCTGGACCGAGACGAAGACCTCGTAGCCGGACTGGCCGCCGAGCAGGAGCTTGTTCGAGATGATGACGTCGTCGCTCAGCTGCCCGTTGTTGAGGGCGTTCAGCTGGAGCGAGCGGCTCGGCGAGGGCTCGTTGAGCGCGCTGGTCGAGGACACGACGCCTTGGTTGCTGATCCAGTTGTCGGTGTTGATCGACGCGGTGTCGATCTCGTCGCGGAACGGAACCGCGAGGGGCGGAGCGAGGTCGAGCAGGCAGGGGCGCCCGATCGCGTAGTTGCGGATGCCGTTCGCGACCGAGGTGCCGAACCGGCTGAGGTCGCCGTTACAGCCGCCGAGGCCGGAGCACATGATCCGACAGTCGCCGTTGCCGTCGCAGTGGTTCGAGCTGAAGTTGTGCCCGATCTCGTGGGCGGTGAGGCCGGTCCGCGAGCTGATGTTCGCGGTGAATCGGGACTCCGAGAGTCCGTAGCCGGTGCTCTGGCAAACCGCGCCGAGGTAGGCCACGCCGATGGTTCCGCCGTTGATGTTCACCCCGGTGAAGAGGTGAGCGAGGTCGCGGCGCACGCTGGCGAAGTTGCTGTTCCAGTGAGAGCGGAACTGATCCAGACGGGTGCCCGCATCGTTGGAGGTGTAGGGGTCGCTGGCGGTCGTTCGGACCACCACGCCGGTGATCTGGAAGGTCACGTCGACGTCGCGGACGTAGATGGTGTCCGTGCGATTGATGACGCGCTCCATGTCGTCGAGGGTCGCGGCGACGCTGTTGCCGTTGCGACCGAAGAACTCGAAGTCCGCATCGAGCGCCAGCTCGCAGAGCTGGAGGCCGGTACCGCGGGAGGCGTTGGAGCTGGTGAAGGCCTCTTCCGGCGCCGGCCCTGCGATGTTCGGCACGCCGCAAATGCCCGCGGGAACGACCAGGTCAGCCTTGTTGGCCACTGAGTAGAAGCCTTCGGGGTATCCCCGCGCGGGCTGGATCTGCCATTCCTCGTCCGCCTGCTCATCGGCCACGATCGCGGTCAGCCCCTCGTGGTTGATCGACGCGATGACCTGCGCCGAGGGCCAGCCAGGGATCGTTCCGCGGTAGGTGTTGGGCTCGGGGGCGGGGACCTCGAGCAGAGACCCGTCGGGGCGGGTGACCCAGAGCTTGAAATCGCTCGCGCGCAGCGAATGGCTGTCGAGCACCATCTCAGCCTTGCGGCCTTCGATGTCCACGGCGATGACGACCGTGCCCGCCGGATCCACGGGGACGTCGAGCTTCTGGATGCTGCCCACGGGATCGACCGCTTGGGGGGCCGCCGCGAGGGCAAGGGTGGAGAGGAGCGTGTACATCTGGTCTGGGTCTGGGGTGCGGGCTCGTGGCAGCAAAGCGCCGCCCTGGAGAGGCTCTACCGCTCAAGCCTACGCGGCCCTTCGAGCCTGCGTGTGGTCTGGACTCAGGGCTGTCTCAAAAGAGACGCACCGCATTCGGGGCAGGTTCCTCCTTGGTGAACGTCCTTGGACTCACTCCCGGGAACGCTCTCAGACTTGTCCACACGCTGCCGGGTGGAGCGTTCCCTGCTCAGGGCCTCCCCGAGGCCGCTTGCGAGAATTCCCGCGGGCAGCGCGGAGACGCCGACACCCAGGAGGGCCACGAGCGCCCCGAGGACCTTGCCAGGGGGCGTGATCGGGTGCACGTCTCCGGATCCAACCGTCGTCGAGGCTGCGACACCCTACCACATAGCCTTGGGGCTCGAGTCGAAGCTCTCGTTGGCGCTCTCTTCGACGTGATACTTCGCCGTCGAGTTCGCCGCGAGCATCACGAAGGCGACGAAGACTCCCACGAAGAGCTCGTCCCGCTTCTCCGCGATGACGCGCCCGAAGAGGCGCAGCCGCGGGGAGTACCTGCCGAGCCTGAGGAGGCGCAGGATCCGGAGCGGGCGGAGGTCGAAGTAGACCGGCACGATGAGCACCGCAAGATCGATGAGCATCATCGGCTCGAGCATGAGTCGCACGCGCCCGCGATACGCTCCTGACTCTGGCGAGCACCAAACGCGCAGGAGGTACTCCAGCCCGAAGATCGCCATCGAGCCCGCCTCAATCCCGTCGAAGAGCCAGGGGGCAACCTCGTAGAGATGCGATTCGGTCTGCACGACCACGGCCATGACGTTGAGCCCGATCAGCCCGATCAGCCCCTTGTCCACCAGGCGGCTCAACCGGTCGCCGAAGCGGTCGACCTCGAGGATGAAGTGAACGCTCCGGCGGAGGGTGGGGCGCAGCGGCGGGCCGTCTTCGATGGGCGGGTTCCATGGGACGATTCTGTCGTCCATGGAGCCTCTGCGCGTGAGCTTCGTGGGCACCGGCCGGCGCGTCGGCGCAATGCCCGCGGCGGCGGCCGGCGCGATGCACCGACCGCCGCCGCGGTCTTGAGCGGGCTTCCGGGGACGTGACCCCAGGCGCGCACCGATGACGCTCGCTCAGCGCCGGAGGCGAGCGGCGGGGACGAGTTCGGCGCCTGCCTCCTGGGCCTTCGCCTCGACGTCCTCCAGGAGGATCTCCACGGCCTTCTCGAGCTGTGCGTCCGTACCGTCCGGCGCGTTCCAGTCCGGCGCGTTCCAGAAGGCGAAGTGGGGCTCGCAGCCGTTGAGCTCCATGTCCTCACCGGTGGAGACGAGGTACCAGCCCCGCGTCGGCATGCGGATGAAGCTTCCGTCCACCAGGGTCTGTCCGCCGGTCGAGATGACCCCGCCCGCGGTGCGCATGCCCACGAGGCGACCGCGACCGAGCTGCTTGATGGCATGGCTCAGGATCTCCGCGTTCGAGAAGGAGTGCTCGTTGCACATGAGCACGATCGGCTTGGTCCACGATGCGTAGACCTTGCGGTCCTGGGGGTAGCCCTCGCCGCTGCCCCGTGACTGCGTGATCGCGTGGACCGGCTGGGTCAGCGCGGTGAGCACGTGATCCGTCGTCGAGCCGCCTCCGTTGAAGCGCACGTCGATGACGATCCCGTCCTTGCCCACGCCCGCGTGGTAGAGGTCCTCCTCCATCCGGCGGAAGCTGGAGAAGTTCATCCCCTGGATGTGCAGGTAGCCGAGGCGGCCCTTGGAGAGGCGCTCGACCTCCGAGCGGGTGTGCTCGATCCACTCGGGGTAGAGCAGGCGCGCGACGCTCGGGACCGGGCGCACCGTGACCTCGCGGACCTCGCCGCCGGCGTCCTTGACCGCGAGGACCACGTCGCGCGCGTCCTCCATCGTGAGCATGCGCTCGACGTCCACGTCTGGACCGACCGCGGCGCCGTCGATCGACATGATCCTCTCGCCGGACATCACGTGGGAGCGCTCCTGAGCACAGGGGCTGCCGGGGATGACGCTCTCGACCACCAATCCAGGACCCTCGCCCGCGGCGTCGAAGCGCAGACCCAGGTGCATGGTGCGTGGCGTCCACTGGTTCTGGGCGTCGAAGTCCGGCAGCGGGTCCGTGCCACCGCGGTGGCCCATGTGGGAGGCGTTGAGCTCGCCGAGCATCATGTTGCAGAGGTGGCTGAACTCGGCGGCGCCGAGGCAGTCGCCCGCGACGGCGCGGTACTTCGCGCGAACGCGATTCCAATCGCGGTTGTTGTAGGCCTCGTCGTAGAAACGATCGCGCATGGCGCGCCAGGCCTGGTCGAAGGCGACGCGGCGCAGCTCGCGCCAGTCCTTGGTCACGCGCACCGACAAGTCGAAGGACTCACGTTTCCCGCCCTTGTCCATCTTCGTGGGCTTGCCGCCAGCGAGGCCCACGAACTCCTTCGCCGAGGGCAGCCAGCGGATCCCCGAGAAGGCGCGATCCCCGATGCGTTCGGGATCCTCGGGCCGTGGGAAGCTCACCTTGTGGAAGCCCGATCGCCCGTCGACGGTGGCGTTGAAGCCGAGGGTCGCGCCATCGTCGAACCAGACGAGGTCGGACTCGAAGGAGTCCGGGATCCGGATGCGCGAGATGCGGTCGAGGATCCCGTCGAAGTCGATCGCGATGGCGTCGTCCTTCTCCTCACTCTCCTCCTTCTCGTCGGCGGATCCGTCCTCGGCCGCGGGCTTCTCGGGCTCCTTCCCGGCGCTCTTCTTGGCGCCGCTGTCCTTGGGCTTCATGGCCTCGAGGGCCTTCTCCAGCAGCTCGTCGCGTTCGGTCGCCTCGCTGGAGGCCTTGGTCAGCTCGACCCAGTAGATGTCGTACTCCTCACCGTCGCGCCGGCCGATCCAGGCGACGCGCTTGCCGTCGCCCGACCACACGGGGCTGCGGTCGGAGTCGGGGTGGCGCGAGACGTTGAAGGGCTCGCGCATCCCGTCGAGCGGGACGATGTAGATGTCGCTGTTGTAGTCGTCGTCCTGGGTCGCGTAGGTGATCCAGCGGCCGTCAGGGGACCAGGAGAAGCTCGGGGCGGACCACATCGCAGCGACGCGGCGATGGTCGGTCCCGTCGGCGTCCATCACGAAGAGATCCGTGCCCCGGACGAAGGCCACGTGGGTCCCGTTCGGGCTGAGCTGGAGGCCGCGCTCGACGGCCTCGTCGTCGGTGACGGTCTGGAGTTCGAAGGCGTCCGCCATCCACCAGATGCCGTCCTCTCGGTCGTGGGTGGCCTGCCAGATCTCGACCTCGCCGGACGCGTCCGATGTGTAGAAGAGACGCTCGCCGTCCTCGGTGAAGACGAGGTCACGCTCGATGTGGATGGTGTTGGTGACGCGGACCGGCTCCTTGAGGATGCGATCCATGACCCACACGTCGCCTCCGGCCACGAAGGCCATCTGCTTGCCGTCCGCGGTGAAGGCCACGTCCTCCGCGCGCTCGAGGCGCTGGCGTTCGATCGCGCTGGCGGTGGCGTCACCGGCTGCGTAAAGCTCGATGCCTCGCGACTGACCGGACTTCGTGTCGTGGGCCACCAGGTCGAAGCGGCGGCGGTAGACGAGAGTGCGCCCGTCCGCGGACATCGACGGGAACGTCACGCCGTCGTCGCTGCCGTCCGCGTCGCTGACCCGGGTGACGCGCGAGACCTCGCCGCTCGCGAGGTTCATGGCGTACACGTCGAAGGTGCCGTCCGGGTCGCTCACGAAGTAGACGGTCTCGCCGTCCGGGCCCCACATCGGATCCATCGCGGCGACGTTCTGGAAGCGTTCGCGGTCGCTGTCGAGGCGCTTCATCGTGGGCGCGTCCCCGTCGAGGTCGGCGTGCCACAGCTGCATGGCCTGGGGGCCCTGGTAGCCCTTGCGGCTCCAGTCGGAGCGTCCGCGGCAGAAGAGGGCCTGCTGGCCGTCGGGCGAGAGCGCGCCGTCGCGCACGCCCGCGTCGAAGAGCATCCGCTTGGGACCGTCGCCCTCGAGGGTGACGATCATCAGGCGGTCGCGCTCCGAGTAGTGCCAGCCGCGATCGGTGCCCTGGCGGATGAGCAGGCCTTTCCCGTCAGCGGTCGCTTCGAGCAGCGTCTTCGGATTCGAGTCGAAGGTGATCTGACGCGCGGCGCCTCCAGCGGCGGGCATCGCGTGGACCTGGTCTCGCCCGGAGCGGTTGCTCACGAAGTACAGGGTCTTCCCGTCGGGCGAGTACGCCGGGCTCCGGTCCTCGCTCGGATGGATCGTCATCCGGGTCGCCTCGCCGCCCTCGATCGAGGCGGTCCACAGATCACCGCGCCAGGTGAACGCGAGGCTGTCCCCGTCGGGCGCGACGCGCGGATCCCGGGGGAGCCGGATGGACACCGCGTCCTCGGGGAGGACCGTGGGAGCGCCGTTGGAGGGGTGGGGGAGCGCCGCGAGGGCGAGGAGGAGGGTCGTGTGGGAGAGCATGATGCGGATGGGAGGTCCGGACGTCGGGCTCGCCGCGGCGCGGCGCGCCTGGCAGGAGGGGGAAAACGGTATCCGCCTCCCCGGATCCCTGGATCGGCCAGATCGGCCCGTCCCCCAATCGCATCCGTGCTGGAACGGATTCCACACACTTCCTGAACGTGGCGCGACACGGCGCCCTCGGCGCAGAGCAGCGGAGCGGGGTGGCGCGGGTGGTCACCTCAGGGGCGCTCCGCGGTAGGTTCGACCCATGCTCGCACCGATCACGTCAGTCCTGCTCCTTCTTCCCCCCGGGGGCCCAGCACCTTCATGTGGCCCGATGGCTGCCCCGTCGAAGCGCGCTGCGGCCCAGGAGGACGCTCCCGACGAACGAGCGCTCGTCAAGGCGGCGATGGCGACTCTGCGCGCGAGGCGCGTGACCGACGAGGAGCGCGACGAGGCCATCGAGGCTCTCCTCGGCCTGGGTTCCGAGGGGCCGCGGCTCCTGGCTCAGCACGCTGCGAAGGCCTGCAAGGCCGCCGCGAAGGACAACGGCAAGCGCATCGACGCGACGCTCGCCGCCTTCGGCAAGGGGGCCGCCGCGGTGCTCAAGGTCCGGCTCGACCGCAAGGCGCGCGCGGAGATCGACGAGCACCGAGCGGTGATCCTGGCGGGTGCGCGCGACAAGAGCCTCACCAAGGAGCGCATCAAGTCGAGCTCCGATCCCGCTCTCGCCCGGCTGCAGGAGCTGCTCACCGTGCGACCGGCTCAGGTCTGGGAGCGCGACGAGGAGCTCGTCGAGCGCTGGGACGCGTGCCTCGCTGGCCTCGACGCGGAGGCGAAGTGGTATCGGACCTTCGAGCGCGCGCGCGACGCCCTCGAGGCGTCCGGTCCCAAGGGGCCGCGCCAGGCGTCACGCCTCAAGGCTCCTCCGGCGCCGGCCCGCGACGCGGAGGCGGCCCTCGAGGTCCTGGAGCTGCGCGCTTGGCTCGCGACTCCGATGGGTGAGGCCGACCAGCGCGTCTTCGCGGCGAACCGCGAGCTCGCGGGAACGCTCGACGACCAGGAGCTCGCGGGCGTCTTCGAGCACAACCGCCGGCGCGTGCTCATCGGGCTCGGCGCGCAGCGCATCGACGTCAAGCTCTGCGACGCCGGTCGAGGCCACTCGAAGGACATGGAGGAGCGCGGGTTCTTCTCCCACACCTCACCGGTCGAGGGCAAGGAGAGCTTCGGACAGCGCGCGGCCCTCGCGGGGACCTCGGCCAACGCCGAGAACATCGCGATGGGCCAGCGCTCCGGCCGCGACGCGGTCCTCGGCTGGTGGTACAGCCCCGGGCACCACCGCAACATGCTCGGCGGTCAGTCCCGCATCGGCCTCGGCCGGCACGGTGTGCACTGGACCGAGCTCTTCGGCTGAGCCCGCCCGCGCGGCTCAGCCGAGCTGCCGCGCGACGTAGGCCTCCACCGCCCCGCGCACGGGAGGGCTCGCCCAGAGCTCCTGGATGCGCCGCGCGTCTGCGGCGCCGTGTGCGTCGAGGGCGGCGCGCACCGGGCGGCGCAGCTGCGCCTTGTTGAAGGCGAAGGCGTCCGCGGGGAACGCTGCGAGGGCGTGCGCTCTCGCCGCGGCGGTCTCCTCGAGGGAGTCCGCGTCGAGGACCTCGTCCACGAGCCCGCGCTCGAGGCCCTCCTCCGGCGTGTAGACCGCGCCGGAGAAGAGGATCTCCTGGATGCGATGGGGCGCCGCAGCGAAGCGGACGATCTCGAGGGCGAGGAGGGGGAAGGGGACGCCCACCGCGAGCTCGGGGACCCCGATGCGGCCGCGGCCGGCCGCGGCGAGCCGCACATCGCAGGACTCCAGCATGATGCAGCCTCCCGCGATGGCGTGACCGTTCGCGGCGCCCACGAGCGGGAGGGGGAGGAAGAAGAGGGCCTCGAGTGCGCGGGAGAGGGCGGGCATGAACGCGTCGAGGTACGCGTCGCCGCCCTCGACGAGGCGCTTGAGGTCCACGCCCGCCGAGAAGATCGAGCCGGTCCCCGTCAGGACGAGGGCGCGCGCTCCTGAGGCCTGCGCTTCCTCCAGCGCGGGCGGGATCGCCTCGAGCAGCTCGAGGTCGAGGGCGCTCGCCTTCCCGTGGGCGAGGCGAAGAGTGGTGACGGGGCCGTCGTCGGTGCGCTCGATCATGGCCGCAGCGTAGCAAGCGAGCGGCCGCCTGCCGGTCACTCGAGCTGGCCGTGGCCGCGGGCGGTCACCGCCGCGCGGCCGACGAGTCGCCCGTCCTCCACGAGCACCGCATCGTTCGCGAGGTTGACGGTCGGGCACACATGGCCGGGGACGAGGCGCAGCAGGGCGCCGCGTTCCGGCCGGTCGTCCTTCGTCTGGAAGACCGTGTGCTCCTCGCTCTGGCCGAGGCAGCGCGCGCTCGGGACCTCGAGAGCAGCAGCGATCATGTCCGGCGCCGCCGCTTCGATCGCCTTCGATCCGGCGTCGCAGGTGAAGCGGTCCTCGCCCGGCAGGCTCGCGACGCGGGTCAGCACCGTGGCGGCGAACTCCGCGGGGAGGTCGGGGTTCTGGGCCGTGGAGCGCAGGTCGTGGTAGACGACCGTGCCGGGTGACACGCGGTGGATCGTCCCGGGGAGGGTCGCGAGGCCGGGATGCTCGAGCGCCGCGGGGAAGGCGGGCGTGCCCGCGGTGATCACCTCGGCCACCTCGATCCCGGCGGCGCCCAGCTCGCCCACGAGGGCCGTGAGCCCGTCGTAGCCCGCGTGGGCGAGGCGACGCCGCTCCCCGGTGTCCACCTCGTGGCGATGGCCGTCGTAGGCGTGGAGACCCCGCAGCCGCGGTCCCGCGGCGGCGGCGATGGCACGCGCGTCGGCCAGCGGCGCCCCCGTGCGGTGCATCCCGAGGTCGAGGTCCACGAAGAGCCCGACCTCCGCCGGCACCTTCGCGATCTGCTCCACCGACTCCACGAGGGTGGAGAAGGCCACACCCGGGAGCGCCCGTGCGATCTCCGCCAGCCGCTCGAGCGCGGGCCCGTGGAGATGGTGTGCGAGGAGCACGTCACCGCCCGCACCGCCCGCGAGCAGGCGGCCCAGGACCTGCGCCTCTCGCAGCGTCGCGCACTTGAAGCGTCGGATGCCCTCGTCCACGAACAGGGCCATGGTCTCGGGGACCTTCGCCGTCTTCACGTGGGGCCGCCAGCGCCCGGGGCCTGCGGTGCGATCGAGCACGGCGCGTAGGTTGCGCCGCGCCGCGCCCAGGTCGATGATGAGCGCCGGGGTGACGATCGAAGCCGCCAGACCGTCCTCGAGGGGCGGCGGCGCGTGGGTCCGGTCGGGTCCTGGCGTCGGGTTCTCCATGCGCGCGTGAGGGTAACGGAGTCTCCGGGCGCTAGTCTCCCTGCGTGGCCCCCAGCGAGAGCGGGGACCCGCCGCACTCGCACCGCACGTACAGATGCCGTCCCGCACCGCTCTGCTCCTCATATGCCTCTCCGTCACGGCCTGCAGCGGCGGCGGAGGCGGAGGCGGCGGAGCCGCTCTGCCGCCGGTGAGCGCGGGGAGCGATCGGACGGTGGCGGCGGGTGCTCGGGTCTACCTGGTCCCGAGCGCCCGGCCCGAGGCGAGCGTCCAGACCTTCGTCTGGGAGCAGAGAGCGGGCCCCGAGGCGGCGCTCGAGCCCGATCCGTTCGCGAGCCCGGGCGCGCTCGTGCTCCGCGCGCCCGCCTTCGACGCCACGCTCCAGTTCGAGGTCACGGGCGTCCGCCTCGACGGGAGCGTCGCGGGGACCGATCGGGTCATCGTCGCCGTCGAGGCGGACCGTGACGAGGCGAGCGGTACGCCACTCTCGAAGATCGAGGTTCGCGGCGGAGGTCCCGGTCGCGCCCTCGCGAGCGCACTCCACGAGCAGACACAGCGGCTGTTCGTGATCGACGGCGTCGCGGGAGACGTCCTCTGCTACGACGTGTCGGATCCCGAGGCGCCCGCCTTCGTGGGCGCTCTGCCGATCCCTGACGACGGCCTGGGCTTTCAGGCGGGCAGCCCGCTCGCCGTCGCCTGCGGGCGCGAAGGGCCGGTCGCGATCACCTGGTCCGGCGAGACGATCAAGTTCCCCGGGCGCATGCAGTTCGTGGACCCCGTGACGCTCCGGGAGCTGCGTTCGCTCTCGACCGTCGGCGTGCGGCCCGTGGACATCGACGCCAGCGATGACGGCAACCTCTTCGCTGTCGCCTGCTCGGGGGACCGAGATTTCTTCGACCAGGCGGACGGGCTCGGGTACGTGACGCTCGTCACGGTCCCGCCGGCGGGCGCGGGCTCGATCCAGCTGGATCTGCACGTCACGCCGATTCCGCTCACCGCGTTCGACGGGGACGAGGCCGCGCTGCTCGCCGCGGGCGTTCGCTTCCCGTCGCCGCGAGCGCAGGCGTCCCTGTCTCTCGCGCCGCGCGCCATCGCCATCGCACCGGACGCGTCGATCGTCTGGGTCGCCTGCCCCGAGAACGACGCGGTGATCACGATCGATCCCGCGACCAAGCTCGCCGCGGGGATCACGGCCCTGCCCGACCGCCCGAACGGCGATCTCTCTCAGGGAACAGCGCTCGTGGGGTCGAGGCGCACGTGGACGGAGGCGCCCACGCTGATGGTGAGCCCCGCCGGTGACGTGATCCGCGCGGGCGGGGTCGCGGGCGTCATGCCCGCCGTCGGCGCGACGGGCTTCCGCTTCGTGAGCGGGTCGGGCCCGACCCTCGCGCCCGTGGACCTCGACGGCGACGGCGAGCTCGAGCTGCCCTTCGTCGACGCGGACGCGCAGCTCGAGGTCGTCGAGCTGCTCCACCGCGGGGACGAGGATGCGATCGGCCCGCTGGCCGGGGTGCCGCTCGTCGGCCCCGGCGGCGCGCCCGTGACCGGGGGCCCGGGCCTGCGATCCAGCGCTCCGGGACTCGCGGGCCATGAGGAGCAGGCCGTGGACCTTTTCGGCGCGCCCGTGCCGCTCACGGATCTCGGGGGCCGCTTCGAGGGGGTCACGGAGACCACGGCCGGTGAGATCTGGCTCGCGGACTCGCGCCGCTCCGCGCTCTGGCGCTTCGACGCGTCGGGAGCGCTCGTCGCGCGCTACGTGCCCGAGGGCACTCCGGGTGCGCTCGGCATCGCTTCCCTCCCGGGGGTCTACGCGCAGCGGCGCGTGAACCTCGACTTCCCGCTGCACCGCCGCTTCGGCGGCTTCGGGGCGATCGCGTTCGACGCGACTCGCGGCTCGATCGTCGCGATCCCGCGCATGCCCCTCGACAACCCCGACGGTCCGGAGGATCTGAACTCCGCGGCGTCGCGCATCCTGCGCGTGCTCGAGTTCGACGTCGCGACCGAAGCTGCGGTGGGGGAGTACGTCTACGTCCTCGAGGCTGTGGACCACGCGGTGGAGGGCCTCGCGGTCGGCGACCCCGCGATCTTCGACGGGGGCCTCGGCGTGCTCGAAGCCGGCGCCGGCCCGCGCGGGATGCGCGCGGTCTTCGACGTCGACCTCGACGGCGCGACGAACCTCCGTGACCTCTCCATGGCGGACTACGCCGCCGTCAGCCCAGCCCTCGAGACGATTGACCCCGCCGGGCTCGAGGGGCTCGCGGTCCCGATCGTCCCGGTCCGCAAGCGGCTCGCGATCGATCTCGCGGCGGCAGGATTCGGCGGATCAGCGCGGCCGAGCGGGCTGACGATGTTCGGGGCGCGTGAGATCATCGTCGGGTTCGACGACGGGTTCGACGGCGTCGCGACCGGCAGCTTCGATCAGCAGTCGGGCGCGATCGCGCGCGGCGCGCGGACGGGGTCGTTCTTCGTCCGTGGGACCATCGAGCCCCTCCGCTTCGACACCTCGTCCGACGGCCTCCCCGCGCCCGCGGCGAACGGTGTGCCTGCGATCGGGCTGCCCCAGCCGCTGGACCTCGTGGCCATCGGCGCGGGGGATCGCATGCGGGTGGTCGCGGCGAACGGCGGCCGGCCGCGCGTCCTGCCTTCCACGGGCGCTGGCCCCGATTCCGACGAGCGCGTCCGCGCCGCCAGCCAGGTGCTGGACACGAACGTGTTCCCGGGGGCGTCGCTCTGGCAGCGGGACCCCTTCGGAGGGGATCTGATCGTGAGCGGTCGCGACGCGGATCTCGACGAGAACGGCCTCGTGGACCGCCTCGCGATCTTCGGGAGCCGCTCGATCTCGGTGCTCGATCCGGGGCGGCGGACGACCTGGACCTCGTCATCGCTCCTCAACGACGCGGCGCGCGAGGCGCGCCCCGAGGCGGTCGACGCCGCCGCGACCACCTACGGGATCCGGCCCCGGGCCCTCGCGCGTACGACGATCGGCGGACGCGGCGTGGTGGCCACCGCCTTCGAGTCCGCGGGTCTCGTCGGGCTCCACCTGGTGGACGCCCCGGACGCGCCGCTGTTCGCCGGCTTCGTCGCCAGCGGCGGGGCGCCCTGCGACCTGGACCTCGCCGCGGCGGCGGGAGCGTCCAGCGCCCTCATGGCGATCACCGACCGCGACGCAGGTGCGGTCTCTCTGGTGCGCGTCGAACTCTGAGGGCCCTCAGGGAGCGTCCCTCGTCTCGGGCCGGCGAGGGACGCGCGCCCTGCTGCTTCGCGCGTCGCGCAGGGAGGTAGGCGGTCTCTAGGGACCGCTCGAGCGTGATCCGAGCTCCTCGCCCCGCGTGCGCGAGGGCAGCGGCGGAGCAGGAGGCCCGCTCATCGGCCCGGCGCTTTGCTGCGCCTCACGGATCCCGGTTAGCCTGAGCGCGGCCGCCTGCGGCCGCTCTCCGTGAACGCGCGACTCCTTCGCGTCCTCCCGGAGCAACGACATGGCGAAGCTCTACTTCAACTACTCGACGATGAACGCGGGGAAGTCCGCGATCCTGCTCCAGGCGGATCACAACTACCGCGAGCGCGGTATGCGGACGCTGCTCCTGACAGCGCAGGTGGATGAGCGCGACGGCGTCGGGACGATCGCGAGCCGCATCGGGATCCGCGCCGACGCGCGGATCTACGGCCCCGAGGCAGATCTCTTCGAGCTCGTCCAGGTCGAGCTCGAGGGCGGGTCGCTGGCCTGCGTTCTGATCGACGAGGCTCAGTTCCTGAGCCCTGCCCAGGTCTGGCAACTCAGCCGCGTCGCCGACGACCTCAACGTCCCGGTGATGACCTACGGGCTGCGCGTCGACTTCCGCGGGGAGCCCTTCCCCGGTTCGGCGAGCCTGCTGGCCATCGCGGACGACCTGAGAGAGATCCGGACGATCTGTCACTGCGGGAAGAAGGCCACGATGGTCATCCGGCGGGACGAGGAGGGCCGCGTCGTGACGGACGGGGACCAGGTGCAGATCGGCGGCGACGAGACCTACGTCTCGCTCTGTCGGACCCACTGGCGCGAGGCCTTCGAGGGCGCTCGGCGCGTCGACTGAAGCGCTGGTCGGAGCCCGCACTCCTCGAGCCAGCGCCGGAGCGCTGGCTCGAGGAGTGCCGGTCTCGACTGCCAAGCCGCGCGGGCGACGGCGGCGCTCACCGCGAGCCACGCGATGGAGGCGGCGAGCAGGGCGAGGCCGGCCCGGCGGGCCGAGCTCCTCAGAGGGCCTCTTCTTCCGTGACCCGGCCCAGGCGCTCGGCCTCGCTCTCGCGTTCCTCGATCTGTCGCCGCACCTCCGCGATGCTGCGCTCCAGCAAGGAGCGCACCTGCGCGTCGCCGCGGCGCAGCTGGCGCAGCTCGGCCTCGAGCGTGGCGAACTCCCGGCGGAGCCCTCCCAGCATCGCCCGCGACTCCTCCTCGCGAGCCGCGAGCGCCGGCGCGTTCTCCGCGCCTCGTCGATCGGTGGGGGGCCGCGGGATCACGAGCCCCCGCGCCGCGTCGCGAGTCTCCGCGGCGCACGGGGTGGTCACTGCTTCGGCGCGCGGCGGCCCGGAGCGCGGGATCCAGTCGCGGTCCGCGCTGGCGGCCGTGATCTCCGTCCCGGCGCCGCCTCGTCCGACGAGCTCGTAGAGCTCGCTGTGGACCGCCTCGCCAAGGCCCGCGTGGCGCGCGATGGCGAGGCCCTCGGCAGCGACCGCGGCGAGCACCTCGATCGGGGCTCCAGGCGCCGCCGAGGAGCTCGCGACCCCGGCGCAGAGACCCGACGCGGCCGCGGCGCGGCGCGCGGCGGAGCGGAGGTCGCTCTGTCCTCCGTGCGCGTGCAGGAGCGCCGCAGCCGCGGGCGATCCACCGAAGGAGAGCAGCGCGACCTCGCAGGAACCGCCTGCGCCTCCGAGCAACGACCGCCGGGCTCGCTCGAGGGACTCCGGCGTCGGGAGCTCGCCGCCCGCGCCGCTGAGGAGCACAACGTCGAGCGCGCGGCCCTGGCGGAGTGCCAGCGCCGCGCGCTCGAGCGGCCCCTCTCCGCCGGCGGCGGGAGAGACCGGATCGAGGCGCCGAGCGTCGCTCATGACGCCTCGATCCTACGGAGAGGAGACCCTACTGGAACAGGATCGAGACCGCGTCCGAGAGGTTCGAGGTCGGCTGACCGAGGAACGTGTCCCGGTACCAGGCCTGGAAGTTCCAGGTCTGGCCGGCGACGACGCTGACGAAGCTCCCGCCCTCGGGGATCCGGTTCAGGTCGAGAGCGAGGGAGAACTCGCCCTGGCTACCCGAGTCGACGACGTTGGCGTTGAAGCGCCCGATCGGGCCCGCGATGCAGAGGGTGCCGAGGCCGCCGCCCACGTTCGGGTCGTTGTCCTGGGCCTGCGACGTCACGAAGAGGCCGAAGACGTTCAGGGGGAGGCCCTCGACGTAGAGGGTGACGTCGTTGTCGGCCGCGGTGCTGGAGCCTTCGGCGCGGATCGCCGCGGACAGGCCGGCCGAGTTGGTGACCGCGGGGCCGCAGTAGTTCGAGCCCACGCCGCCGCAGTCGATCGACGAGACCGTGAAGCCGTCGAGGCCGGCTTCGACGATGCTCTGCGGGTCGCCGTCGTTCGCGGTGAAGCGCATGCGCATCGAGTCGCTCAGGGTGATGCCCGCAGCCGTGAAGTCCGCGGCCACCAGGGTGGCGTTGCGCCACGCGAGGCCGCCGTCGGTGTCGAAGCGCGTGACCTCGGTCCAGGCGCCGCCGTTCGAGCTCGCCTCGACCAGGAGACGGTCGGTGCCGTCAGCGTTGGTCAGGTAGAGGTAGTAGTCGAAGGAGACCGCCGCGCCGGGAGAGCTCATGTCGAAGGCCGGTGAGGTCAGACGCACCGCGCCTCCGTCGACGTCGGTGTTGCCCGTCTGGTTCTGGGTCAGGAAGGCCGAGCCGCTGCCGTCACCGTCGCTGGCGGGGTCGTAGGCCCAGCCCCCGTCGTTCACCGGGACGCCGCGCTCCCACTGGCCGCTGGAGGCGCCGAGGTTCTCGGCGGTCCAGCCCTGGTCGGACTCGAAGTCGTCGGAGAAGGCGATCGTTTCGATGCCGCCGACCGCCTCGTAGAGGGTCGTCGGAGCGGCCTGCGGCGCCGTGAAGGTGCCGAGGCCGGTCACGTCGAACTGCATCGAGTACTCGATGATCGCGCCGCACGGGATGGCCGGGAGATCGCCCAGCCACATCGAGCCCTGCTGGGTCATGACGACCGTGGTCGGGCTGGGATCACCGGTGACCTGGTAGGTCAGGCTGGCGCTGGTCACGGTGCCGCTCACCGCGTCGAGCATCACGGGCGTGGTCGAGACGTCGGAGGCGACCTCCGGCGCGGTGACGATGACCTCGAAGACGGCGGGGTTGCACGCGGCGGACGCGCTCGTCATGAGCGAGGCGGCCTCCGGGTGGAACCAGGTCGTGATGTTGGCCGTGCCGCCGCTGCACAGGTGGCAGTAGCTCATGATCGTGCCCGAGTTCGTGCAGACCTGGCTCGACTGGCAGTTCCCGAAGTAGCCGCTGGGCGCGCACTCGTCGAGCGGCGGGCAGAAGTCGTGGGTGTGCGGTGACGCGAAGTTGTGGCCCAGCTCGTGGGCGACGACGATGAAGTCCCAGTTCGACGGTTGCTGCACGACCGGGAAGTTGACGGCGCCGGCGATGTTGCCGCTGACTCCGAAGTTGAAGCTGTCGTTGCAGAGCACGTCGAGGTAAGCCACCCCGCCGCCGAGGCCCGCGCCGCTCATCATGTGGCCGAGGGTGGCGTTCATCGGGACGTTGCCCTGCCACGCGGCGACGAACTCGTTGAGCATGTCGATGGAGTTGCCGCCGTTGTCCGGCGAGCTCCACGGATCGTTGGAGTTCGTGTAGATCTGCAGGTAGGGGAAGGTGAGGACCGTGGAGGTCTGCACCTCGTAGCGGTCGCTGACGAAGCTCAGCAGAGTCGTGAGGTACGTCGCCGCGGCCGTCTGGTTGTTCCAGATCTGGTAGAACTGGAAATCCGTCTCCATGGCGACCGTGCACTCGCGAAGCGCGATCGACTCGACCGCGCGGAGCTGGCTCGGGCCGCCCTGGAACTGGCTCGGGACCGGCGGAACGGCCGGGGGCTGAGCCAGGCATTCGGCCTGGTGGGAGATGCCCGCGGCGTTGAGCGCGTCCTCGTACTGCAGGACGGAAGGGGCGGCGAACCAGCTGCCGTCGGCGGCCACGGTGGGCATGACGTGCAGGAGGCCCTGACGCGTGCGCAGCCAGCCGCGGACGCCGTAGTTCGAGAAGCCGAGCATCACGTCGCTGAACGGGTCGCCCGCGATCTGGCCCTTCCAGACCGACACCGCGGTTCCGTCGAGGATGTCCGGGGCGGGCACGCCGTTGACCTGGAAGCCGAAACGGCGGCGCTCGATGTCGATGCGCTCGAGCTCGAGGTCGAAGGTGCGGCCGTCGGGGGCCCGGAGACCGGTCAGCAGGACCTCGTCGAGGCCCTGGAGCCGCGCGATCGTCCTGAGCTCGGGCTCGAGCTGGGGAGCGCCGAGGCGCAGTTCGGCGCCGGGGATGGGAAGAAGAGGGAAGGGGACCGACGCGGTCTGGGCGGCGGCGCTGCTGGAGAGGAGCGCGAGGGCGCCGCAGAGGGCGCCTGCCAGCCGGGGGCGGCGGAGGGAGTTGAGGTTCTCGATCATCGTCCGGGGGCTCATGGGGCCGGCGGGAAGGGAGATGCGTCGCGCGAAGACGCGGCACACTTTCGACGTTGCCCAAGTGTCCAATGTTCTGTCCATTGGCGCGACCCGGTGATCGGAGCGGATCGGGTGTTTTGGCTACGTGATTACCCCGCGTACCTGGGTCGCAGGCGTGCTCGAAACGAGACGAACCGCCTTCCCCGCGGCTGCGGGGCCGGCGGCCCGGTGGAACGGCGCGCGGGGCGGCTAGTTGCCCGCGGTTTCCCGCTCGAAGAACTCCAGCAGCTCGGCGCGGTCCGCGTAGCGCTCCGCCTCCGACCGCGCCTCCCGGCCCCGGGCGGTCTCCTCGGCGGCCTCGCGGATGCTGTCGGCCCTGGCGAGGGCGCCGCGGTGGTCCGCGCCCTCCTCCAGCGCGGCCTTCGACGCCTCCAGGTTCGCGCGCTGCTCCTCGAGGAACTCGATCTCGACGAGGAGCTCGGTCATCGAGTCGCGCTTGCCCTTGTAGGTCCGCCAGCGCTCGAGGGCCTCTTCGTCGCGGGCGAGCGCCTCCGCGGTCTCGATACCGAGGGCGTCGACGGCAGCGCGTGCCTCCGCGGTCGACGTCAAGATCGCGTCCCACGCGGCTCGGGTCTCCTCGAGCTCCTGCGTGACGCGCTCGATCTCCTCGTCGACGCGCGTGATTTCGTCGGAGACGTCGGTCTCGACGTGCGCCGGGATGATCCGCGCCACCACGGGGCCGGCGATGACGGAGGCCGCGAGGAGGGAGATCACGGCCGCGGTGACGCTGCTTCCCGAGTGGCTGAAGAGCACGCGGAACACCGGCACGAGGAGGAGGATACCGATCGTGACTCGTGCGCCGGCGACGAGGCCGAAGCCGTCGACCTGCCTGCCGATGGCGAAGGTCCCGACCGCCGCCGCCACGAACATGAAGCCGCAGCCCATCTGGGCCTTGCCCTCACCCGTGACGAGGGTGCGTGCAGCGAAGATGACGAGCAGGATCGCGGACGCGCTCAGGCCCCAGTCGATGGGGCTCATGGAGAGCGCGGCGACGGCCGGATTGGTGGCGGTGATGATCATCGGCTTGGCGCGGAGCGGTGGTTCCTGGGTCGCCCGGCGAGCGGGGCGCAGGACGCGGAGGGTAACCGCGTCGGGCCCGCCGGACGGGGCTCCGACTGGCCTCCTACGCGCCTTCGGCGGCGCCATTCACCCTTTTCGCACGGGGAAGCGTGGGGCGACAGGGCCTCGGATGGGCCGTTCGCTTCCCGGCGGACTCAGGCGCTCTGGCCCGCCAGGTAGGCCTCGAGGCGCCGCGCGGCGAGCCCGGCGTCCTCGAGGACGCCTGCCCGGCTCGCCAGCTCGGCGACGCGCAGGTAGTGGTCCGCGTCGCGGGCGTTCTCCTCGTGGTTGGCGAGCATCGGGTTGTCCTGCTGGCCGTTGAGCCACGCGAGGAAGGCGATGCCCGACTTGTAGCGCTGGACCGGCGGCTCGAAGATCGCGCGGCCGAGCTCCTCGCAGGGCTCCATCAGCGCGCGGAAACCCTCGACGTCGCCGCGGCCGAGGCGCTGCAGCGCGAGCGAGGCGGGACGCACGGTGGCGCCCAGGATCCCGAGCAGCGCGTGGCTGAACGCACCACCGGCGAGAGGCCTGCTGTCGAGGAGCTGCAGCGGCCGCGACTCCTGGCTCTCGCCCTCCATCAGACGCGCGAAGTTGTAGTCGTCCCCGGTCAGGATGATCTGGCCGCGCGGGCCGATCCGAGCGCGCATCGACCGCTCGTACTCCGCGTCGAGCAGCGAGAGCTTGATGCCGCGGATCTTCGCCGGGTCGTGGTCGAGGATCCGGTCGACGCTGTTCCCCGGGAAGTAGCCGCGCATCCCCGGGTGGAAGGCCTCGCCCAGCCAGTGGATCAGGATCTCGGTCGGGGCTCCGTCCGCGATCCGCGTGTACAGGCGCACGAAGTCCTCCTCGCCCATCCCGTTGGCCGGCATCCACGGCTGGGGGAGGATGATGGGGAGACCGCCCTGCTCGGCGACGAACACGACCTGTTCGAGGATCGCGTCGGCGAGGTCGTCGACGCTCTCGATGCTCTCGCGGTGATCGCTCGACGCGCCGCCGACGAAGCCGTTCGAGAGGCCGAGCTCGCCGGTCCGCCGCAGGAGCTCCCGCGCGCCGACCCAGCCCAGCTCGAAGCGCTGAGCCGTGTCCATGGCCTCTGCGACGCCGATCCCCAGCCCGTCCGCGCGCCCGCGGATCGCGAGGGTCGCGTCCCAGTCGATGTGCTCCGCGATCTCCTCGGACGTGCCCGGGGCGTCGATGGAGTGGGGGACCTCGGCGTAGCTGGAGCGGAGGACGACGTGCGTGGCCGCGTAGCACCGGCGGGGGAGCGAGGGGCTCTCCGCGAGCTCTCCCCGGTCGAGGACGTCGTCGTCCAGGGTGATGGTGCCGCCGCCGGGCCGCTGGATCTCGTGGCGCATGGCGGGGGTCAGGCGAGCTTGGCCACGATCGTGGCGGTGAGAACGGCCGTGAGGAAGATCGTGGCGAGCGCCATGAGCGCGAGCACGGGCGAGGGCGAGGGGCGCTCCGCTCGCCGCGCCCAGAGGATCACGCCCACGTAGGTGATGGGCAGGAACAGGCCGCAGATGATGTTGGTCGGCACCGCGAGCCACAGCAGGTCCTGCCAGAAGAGCGGGCCGAGCACGCCGGGGACCGGCAGGAACGTACCCAGGCGGTAGGCGAGGCTCTCGGGGCCGGCCCCGGTCATCTCGGCCACGGCGAAGCCCGACGCGATCATGTGCAGCGCGATCGTCGAGAGCGCCATCCCGAGCAGGCCGAGATCGAACACGAGGCGGCCGCCGGTCTCGCCGAGCACGGCGCCGAAGGCCTGGGCCGCCTGGACCGGCTTGAGCTTCTGCAGCTCCTCGCCGCCCTCCCAGGGGATCGTCGTGGCCGTGGCCACGAGCACGAGGGTCGTCGCCACCGTGTAGGGCACGAGCATGCCCGCGAAGAGGTCGAAGCGCGCGCACTCGACGTGCTCCTCGCCCCAGCCCCGCGTTCGCAGCGAGTAGGGGTAGAGCAGGACCATGTTGATGCCGACCGCCGCGCCGAGGCCGCTGGCCACGAGGATCCAGGGGTCCTGCCCGCCGCGGGGTGCGGGGATGTGCGGGATGAAGCCGCGGGCCACCGCGCCCCAGTCGATGTCGCCGGCCGCGTTGATCACCACGAGGCCGAAGCAGGCGATGACCCCCATGATCAGCACCTGGACGAAGAGCTCGTAGGCGCGGGCGAGGCGCGGCGTGCGGCCGTAGAGAAGCGACGCGGCGACCGCGATCGCCAGCACGGCGAAGGCGCCGCCCACGGGCGTCATGGGGACGACTCCGAGGAGCCGCTCGATGCCCATCACCTGGCCGACGTCCTCGACCGCGGCGCCCGCGAGAGCGTATTGGGGGAAGTGCCAGATGACGGACGCGATCAGCGCGCCCAGGGCCCAGGCCACCGCGACCCACTTGCCCGCGCTCCGTGCCATGGCCGCGTAGGGGCGCTCTGCGTCCTCGAGGGCGAGGCGGGCGAGCACGCCGAGGAGCAGGATGCCGATCAGCATGCCCACCGGCGCGACCCAGAGGAGCTCGTAGCCGAACATGCGGCCCGCGAAGAGCGAGGAGGCCGCCGTCCCGCCGCCGAGCGTCATCGCGCTCTGCAGGTAGCCGGGGCCGCCGCGCCGCAGGTAGGCGCCGTACCGCGAGAGGCGGCCGCGTCCCTCGAGGGTCGCGATGAACGCCGCTTCCTCGGGGGACGCCGCGGTCACGATCGGGCCTCCTCGCGCATGGCCTTCTTGATCCCCTCGAGGTCGTCGCGCTCGGACCGCTCGCGGTAGAGGGGGTCGAGGGGGAAGCAGCCGCTGACCATGCCGTTGCGCGGCGCGGTCGTGCAGTCGCTGAAGGTCCGGCACACGAGCTTGCGCGCGAGCGGACGCTCCTCGAGGACGTCGCGAGGCATCTCGGGATAGCTGAGCACCATGCGACCGAGCCCCACGAGGTCGACGCCGCCGCGCCGCACCTCCGCCTGCGCGACGTGGGGCAGCCAGTCCATCAGGTAGGTGTAGCCCGTGCCCACGAAGATCATGTCCGGGAAAGCAGCCTTCGCCCGGCGGACCACCTCGAGGTGCCGCTCGACGAAGACCAGCGGGTCCGCGAAGGGCTGGTAGCCGTCGCTGGGGGGATACGCGGCCGGGCGCTGCAGGTGGGGGTTGTAGTAGGGAGAGCCCAGGGTCACGTTGACCATCCGGATCCCCAGCTCCGCGAGGTGGCGAAGGAACGCGTCGGGGCCCTCGTCCTCGAAGCGAGTGGGCGCGTCGTGCTCGACCCCGAAGCCGTGGTCCCACCGATCTGCGGCGGGCTCGCCCCTGCGTCCCTCGGGGCCGGGCCGGTGAGGGACGACGTCGTGGAGCGAGACGCGCACGCCGATCTCCATGCCGGGGATCTCGATCTGGATGGCGCGCACGATCTCGGTGAAGAGCCGCGCGCGGTCCTCCAGGGACGCGCCGCCGTAGGGGCCCGGGCGGCCCGTCGCGCCCAGGAGCTCGTGGAGCAGGTAGCCGTGGCAGGCCTTCACGTCGACGAAGTCGAAGCCCGCCGCTGCGGCCGCGCGGGCGGCGACGACGTAGCGATCCGCGATCGCGCGCAGCTCGTCGTCGGTCAGCAGGGGCTCGTCCCCGCCTGCGCGCGCGTCGAGCAGGGGATCGCGCGTGGCGGGCCGCGGCGCGGGCGGCCCGTCGGGCCGGGACCAGCGGCCCGAGTGGGTGAGCTGCAGGCCGATCGGGCCGACGTCCTCGGCGGCGCCGATCTCGCGTCGGCCCTCCAGGACCTCCTCGCGCAGCGCCGCGAGGTCCTCGGCGGCTCGGGCCTCGGCGTCCGGACCGTCGGCGAGGTAGAGCTGGTTCGGGTTGGCGCGCCCGTCGGCGCGGACCGCGAAGGCCTCGCCGCCCCAGACGAGCGCCGCGCCGCTGCGCCCGAAGCGCCGCCAGCGACGCCGGGTCAGCTCGCTCGGCCGTCCGTCCTCGGTGCCGTCCCACCCCTCCATCGGGTGCACCGCGAAGCGATTGGCGCAGACGCGGCCGGGGGCCCACTCGATCGGCTGGCCGAGCGGGCCTCGCCCGCCCTCGAGCTCGTCGTCGAGCGTGATGTCGAGGCCGAGCTCCTCGACGTGAGCGCGCATCGCCTCGGCGGTTCGGTGGGATCCAGGGAGCTTGAACTTCAAGGGGCGACGACCTCTGACGCGTCGGGAGCGGGGAGGAGATCGGTCCCGAAGCCGTGGCGATCGAGGGAACCCAGCTGGAGTTCGCCGGCCTCGATGCGCAGGTGGGCCTCGGAGGTGAAGAGGTCTGGGTGGCGCTGGACGAGCTGCGATCGCTCGGCCGCGGAGAGGTGACCCGCGCCGCGGAAGTAGTGATGCCCGTTGCGCTCCACGTGCGGGAGGCCGAGCGCGGAGACCACGGCGAGGTCCTGGAGCAGCGGCCAGGGCGGCAGGTTGGTGAGATCCTCGGCGGACTGGAAGCCGCGCCCCGTCACGTCGATCCGCGCGCGCGAGAGGAGGGCGCGCATGACGCCCTTGCAGGCCTTCATGGAGACGCCTTCGTAGCCGAGGGCCGCGGCGCGTGGGAACGCGTCGAGCGTCGCGTCGGCCTCGTCGATGATGACGGGCGCGCGCTCGGCGAGGCGGGCGACGCCGGGGGCGGTCTCGGGATCGAAGGTCCGGACGCGTGACACCGGCTGCTCGATGGAGACGAGGCCGTCGAGGATTCGCTCGGCGCCGCCGGCGGCCGCGAGGGCGTCGAGCGCGTCGGCGAGGATGCCAGGATCCGCGTACTGCTCGTTGCCGTCGAGGGTCACCTCGGCGCCCGGGGGGATGAGCGCTGCGATGCGGCGCAGGCGCGCCTCGTCCGCGTCGCGGTCGCCCGAGACCTTCACCTTGAAGGAGGTCAGGCCGTAGCGCTCGATGTCCTCCACGAGGGCGATGGGGTGGCCGTCCGAGCGGTCCGCGCCGGGGCCGAGATCCTCGTCCTCGAGGTCGTCGGCGAGGCCCACGGTGTGCCGCAGCCGGACGCTGCTCCTGCGAGCGCCGAGGCTCTCGGCGCGCCAGCCGTCGAGGGCGGGGTCCAGCTCGCCGAAGCGCAGGCCGAGATCGTCCGCCGCGAGCGCCTCCGTGAACGAGCGGCCCGCGGCGCGGCAGACGGCGTCGATGAGCGCGCGCTCCACGAGCGCGACTCCGAACATCGGGACGAGTGGAGGGGAACGGCCCTCGACCAGCTCCTCCTGGGCAGCGCGCCAGTGACCGAAGACGGTTCCCTCGCCCCGCTCGGAGATGAGCCGCGCTGCGATGCGTGCGCCCTCTGCGAGCGCGCGGCGATCCTCGTCGTGGGAGGTCTCCGGATCCTTCGAGAACCACTTCGGCACGAGGAGATCGGCCGCGTGTCCGGTGACCTCGCCGGCCTCCGTCCCGACGCGCGCGGTGGCGACGAGCATCGGCGCCTCGGTCATCGTCGTGATCCCGAAGCGGAAAGGCAGCCGTGTATGACACGGCCGCGCGGCCAGGTCGAAGGAGAGCAGTCTCGCTCGCACGTCCCGAGTGTAGGTGGCCGCGGTGAGCGAGCGCGGCCCCGCAGTGGATCCCTGGGGAAGCGCTTGGCACTTCGAGCCTCGGGCTGCCCGGCCTGCCACGCGATCACCGTGAGCGCCGCATGAGTGGAGGAGGTCACGTCGGTCCGTCCGCCTCCACGAGCGAGCGGGCCCGCCCTCCCGGAAGGGAGAGCGAGCCCGCCAGCTCTCGGGGAGGGCGCGTCAGCGCGCGCCGCTCACCGGATCAATAGAACGTGACGCGGACGCCGTCCGTGAAGTTGGACGTCGCGGTCGGGTTCGCGTCGCGGTACCAGATCTGCCAGAAGCGCGTCTCGCCAGCGGCGACGCTCGCCATGCCGACCGAGGTCGGGGTCATGGTCAGGTCGAGCGGGATCTGGAAGCTGCCCGTCGCACCCGAGTTCATGATGTTGGCGTTGTAGCGGCCGAGGGAGCCGCCGAGGCAGAGGTTGCCCTGGCTGCCGCCGGGGTTGGCGACGAAGCCGGGCGCGAGGCTGGTCGCGAGGAGACCGAACGTGTTCAGGGGCATGTCGTAGGCCTCGATCCTCAGGTCGTTGTCGGCGGCGGTGTCCGTGCCGAGAGCGCGGATCCGGGCCGGGGCGCCCGTCGAGGACGAATTCGCCACGCAGTAGTTCGTGCCGCACTCGTCGCTGACGATGAAGGGGCCGAAGGTCGCGAAGCTCGACGTCCAGTTACCGGCTTCGTCCACGGTCTTCACCTTCAGGTAGTGCGTGCCCGGAGCGAGCGTGACGGTGTCGGAGGTTCCCGTCGTGTCGAGGAAGTCCGAAGGCGGAGTGGTCGGGTTCGAGCTCCAGAAGAGCCCGTAGCCAGCCACGCCGGAGTGCAGGTCCGAGGCCGCGCTCCAATCCACCGTGATGGTGCGCTCGCAGCGCGCCGTCCCGACCGGGTGGGTCGAGCTGGCGAAGGTCGCGAGGCCCGGATCGGTCACGTCGATGAAGTAGGGTCCCGTGGACTCGTGGTCCGCGTCCCAGTTCCCCGAGCGGTCGACCGAACGAATGTTGAAGTACCTCGGGCTGGTCGAGGACGTCCAGGCGGCGCTCGTGTAGGTCGAGACCGCCCCGATGTCGAGAATCGGACCAGGGCTGGAGGCGCTGCTCGTCTCGTAGATCCCGTAGCCGTCGATTCCACTCAGGGCGTCGGAGGCCGGTGACCACGTGTAGGTGATCGTCGGGTCGTTCGACCACTCGTTGACCGTGTGGGAGGTCGAGGTCAGGCCCGAGACGGCGCCCGGCTCGGTTCCGTCGACGACGATGTCCACGGTCGCGTTCTTGTCGATCATGTTGTCGGAGCGCGCCTCGACCGAAACCGACTTGGTGCCCTCGGTGCTGTACTGGAGGGTCCAGGTCGCCGCGCGGTCACGGTTGTCCGTGATGTCGCCGAGGGTGAGGTCCGCGCCTCCCGACTCGTTGTCGGTCAGATCGGTCACGATTCCATCAGCCAGAGTCGATGTCGCGCCTACGAGGGTCGCAGCGCTACCGCTGCGGTCGAGGACGACCGCGGACGCGACGTAGTCGTCCACGTCGACGTTGGCCGTGACGTCGACATCATCACCCGGCTGCACGAAGCTGTCCGAGGCCGTGAGGGTGAGCGTCGCGTCCGGGGTCGTGTCATCGACGACGAAGTACACGGTGACGCCGATCTTCGTGCTCGAAGTGACGGAGTCGGGGTAGACCTTCCAGCGCCAGGGACCAGACGCCGGGTTCTCGATGATCCGCAGCTCGTTGTTGTCGATGCTGCTCTGCTGAGCGAAGTAGTCACCGGTGTCGCCTGCCGGGTCGATCGGATCGCGATCGAGGTAGAAGTCCCAGTCGTTGATGAGCGCCTGGGACGCGCCACTCGAGGCCGAAGTCTCCAGTGCGCTCATCACCGCGACGATGCGTGTGCAGCCCACAGGGACGGTGAAGTCCGCGAAGGTCCAATCGGAGCCGGAGTTCTGCCAGGTCCACGTGGTCGACGTGTTCCCGCCGAAGTTGTACCGAGCCTTGTAGGCGTTGATCCGTCCCGCACCGTAATTGTCGAGGTGGGTGCTCGTCTCGGTGGTGATGATCGTGTTGTCGTCCGTCATGGCCGTTGCCATCAGGAGCGACTGCATCGCCTCTGGCTTGTCGAGGAAGTAAGGACGGGCGTCCATCAGCATCGCCGCGGCGCTCGCCACGTGGGGCGAGGCCATCGAGGTGCCGCTGTAGCCGGCGTAGCCGCTGTTGTTGTTCGCGAGGCAGCTTCGCACCCGGCGGCCCGGGGCGGTGACGTTGGGCTTCCAGCGGCCGTCGCCGGTGGGACCTCGCGAGGAACTCGTCCAGAGGTTGCCGGGGTCGCCGACGGTGGAGTCGATGTAGTCGACGACGTTGCCGACGACGAAGGAGTTCTTGGCCGCCGACTGGATGCTGATGGTGCTTGCGTTCGGGCCACTGTTGCCCGCGGCCCAGACCCAGAGCTGGTCTTCGTCGAACGTAGCGTCATCTGCCACGCGAGCCTCGAACTCGGTCCCCACCGGCGCGGAGCCGCTGAAGCTTCCCCATGAGTTGTTGACGATGTGGGGTTTCCGGGTCGTGTTCCCGTTGGCGTCGGTCACGGAGTTGCTGAACCTGTCGACGACGACATCGCTCCCAACGTCGCAGGGGGTCGGGAATCGGCGGTAGTTGAAGATGCGGCCGGTGTTCCAAGAGCCGAGGCCAGGCGCGTTGCCCATCTGATCGACCTCCGCGACGCCGCGGCCGAACAGAGTGCCTGCCACGTGCGTGCCGTGGCCGTTGCCGCCGTTGCTGATGTCGTCCCACGCCGAGGATTCACTGGTGCAATTCCAGCCCCAGCCGAAGATGCCGAGATCGTCGTGGGCGTTCTCGAGGCCCGAGTCGACGAGACCCATCACGACGGTCTGGGTCGTTCCACCATCACTGGTGAGGCGAAGGCGATCGCTCATGATCATCGCGCGCGTTTCGTCGTGCGGCGCCGCGGTGAGCTCGGCGTCGAAGACGGGCTCGATGAACTGAACGAAGTCCAGGGCCGTGAGCGTCTCGAGGTGGCTCTCATCGGCCTCGATGAGGAAGGCCTCCTGGCGCGCGGTGTAGCTGATCACGTTGACGCCCTCTCGCTCGAGCGCACGCTGCATCCAGCCGTTCGAACGAGTCAAGATGCTCCGGGCGTCTTCCATCTGCACCTCGCTGCCGTCTGGATCCACCGTCGAAGAGCTGCCGAAGGGGATCTCCTCGGCGGCCGACATGTCGTCGCCCTCGAAGACCGAGACGTACAGTCGCGTCCGGCCGCCGTTCCGATCCATGAACTCCTGGGTCGCAGGGTGCAGCTTCTGGGACGCCCGCGCGACGCCGACCCAGCGAACGAACTCGAGCACCGAGACGTCGCCGATCGCCTTGGCGGGGATGGCGACCTTGAGCGTGTAGTGGGGGTGGAAGCCGAGGATGCGGCAGCCCATGGCGGTGAGGGCGTCGCGACGCTCCTGGGTGATGCGCTTGGAGAACATCACGAAGCCGTAGGTGACGTCGTCCGGGCGGCCGTCGAGGGTCCCGTTGCTGGCGGCGAGGGCGAGCTGGGGGTCGAGGATCTCGTTCGCGGGGGGATAGTGCTTGCCGCCGATGAAGCCGAGGAAGTACGGGTCGCCGTTCGCCTCCTCGAGGACGACGTCCTTGCCGTCGACCATGTCGACGACGGCGTCGACGGGCAGCGGGATGGAGTCGTCGACCTCGACCGGGTAGCCGGTCTCGATGACGAAGGTCCTGGGATCGGAGACGTCCCTCGTCGTGGCCTCCCTCTTGGCGGGATTCGCGGAGGGATCGATGGAGGTGACGGGAGTCCGAGCGCGCTCGGTTTCGGTGGTCACCGGCTCCTGTTGCGCGGAGGTGTACCCGGTGAGTAGCGCGGTCGTCAGGACCAATCCGAAGGGGGTGGCGAGTTCGTGTCGCATTGCAGGGAGTGAAAGGCGAGGAGCGAAGAGATGTTGGTGATCTGGGCTCGGGGGCGGTGCCGGTGCACCTCGTCAAGTCTGGTTGGTCCCCGTTGAGAGGCGGCGAATCGCTCCGTTGATGCAGGCCGCTTCTCGAATGGGGAACTGCTCGTCTCTGTCGAGGATCGGACGGCATCTCGCGTTTTTTTTCGCGGTGGTGACCGCTGGCCCGATCGGTGCGTGCTTCGAGCCGTTCTGGGACGGAGGGCCCCCGAGCCACGGCTCGACCGCTCGGAAGCGGTCTCGCGCAGCGCACGTGGTGTCGGGCGGCGTGCGGGTCGTGGCCCGGAGGCCGGAGGGCCGTCCGATGGAGCCGGAGCGGGCTCGTCGGAGCGAGCCGCTCACTGCGTCAGCAGGGCGCGACGCCGGCGCCGTCCGTGACCCCGACGTCGCGGCCGGGTGGGCGTCGCGATACCAGGTCTGCGGTTCGCGAGCCTCGCCTGCGACGACGCTCGTCGAGCCGATCGCGGTCGGTGCCACGGTGAGATCACGCGGAGCGGGAAGCCCGATCCGGCCGGGCTCCGTCCCGCTCCGGCGGATCGGCGATCGCGAGGGGAGCGAGCAGGCCGCCGGGGAGGTTCGAGCAGGCCTCATCGCCTGCTCTCGCGCGCGTCAGCTCCTTCGCGCCGCCGGAAGGGCACCGTGGGCCGCTCGGATGGCGCGGATCGCCTCGCCGAGCGCGGCGTCCTCACCGCTCCGGGCCAGCCCGCGCCGTGCCCGTGCGCCCCTCGTTCGCAGCCACGCATCGAGGGTGTCCGCGTAGGTTCCGAGCGCGAGGCCCACCAGCGCGGCGGCGCTGGCCGCGCCCGTCCACCCCTGGACGAGGGCTCCGATGACGACGAGCGCCGGCGCCCAGAGCAGCACCCCGGCGAAGCTGAACATGCATCGGAGGCTGACGAGCTTGTCGGGGGTCCTCCTCAGCCACGCGATCTGGCGCGCGAGCAGGAACGGCGGGCCGAGGGCCACCGCGGACACGGCGAGGAGGGGCAGGATCCAGAGGAGCGGGCCCCAGGCCGCCGCCGCGGAGGGCGGAGCCGCGAGCACGTCGTCCCCGCGGAGCCGCGCGGCCTCGAGGCGCCCGCCCAGCTGGGTCACCAGTTCCCTGCGGCGCCCGGCGCCCTCTCCCGTGTCCTTGCGCAGGGATCGGAGCGCCGCGACGCGCGCGACCCCCGCGGGCGCACCAGTGTCGGGGAGCAGCCGCTCCAGGGCGACCGCTGCCTCGTACTCCTCCTCGTCCTCGGCGTGGAGGATGAGGCTGCGCATGCGCTCCGCGATGTCGGCCATGAGCATGGTGACGGCGCCGCGCTGGCCCTCGCCTTCGGCCCTCGCCCGGCGGAGGACATCGGCGACCTCGATCGGCTCACCGATCAGGACGCTGGCGCGAGTGCGAAGGCGATCGCGTCGCTCGTAGGTCACGCCGGTCGCGACCACCCTCAGTCCGATGCCGCCCTCCTTCGAGCTCTCCGCGCTGATCGCCATGCGTCCCACTCCGGTGCGCAGGTCGCGGAGGCCGATGGCATCGAGGCTCTCGCCCTCGGGGAACAGCGCGATGACCGAGCGGTCCTCGCTGAGGGCCCGGTCGATCGCCTCGAAGGACTTCGTGTTCTGACGCGTGTCGACGCCGTCCTTCTTGCGGTACATGGGCACCGCCTCGGTCGCGCGCAGGACCGACCCGATCAGGGGCGTGGTCATCAGCTTGTACTTGACGAGGACGCGGATCGGCCGCGCTGTCGAGGCCATCAGCATGTGCGCGTCGACCAGGCCGTTGGTGTGGTTCTGCACCAGGAGGGTCGGCGGTCCGGCGGCGAACTCCGCCCCGCGCACGTCCACGCGGTAGTACCCGCGCACCAGCCACGACGTCCAGCGGACGATGCCCCGGTAGAGGGCCGTCGAGAGAGCCGGATCTCCGCCGCTCGCGTCGCGATCGGGCCAGGCGTCGAGAGCCGCCCCGGGGGCGTGGGCGTCGCCTCGTGCGGTGGGGGCGGTGGCGTCGGGCATGGGCCAGAGAGTCTGGAGGGTGCCGCTTCCCCGCGCCAGACGGCATTCCGCCCGGAACCGCATGCGAGAAGCGGAAGCGCCGATCTGTATGCTCCTCTGCGTCATGAGCAACACCCACGAACTTGGCGAGAAGCGCTGGCACACCCACTACGACGAGGGCGTGCCCACCTCGATCGACTTCGAAGAGGTCCCCCTGCACCGATTCGTCGCGCGCGCGGCGGAGAAGTGGGGCGATCGGCCCGCGATCTCGTTCCTCAACTGTTCGTTCACCTACTCGCAGCTGGAGGACAAGGTCAACCGTTGCGCGACGGCGCTGCGAAACCTCGGAGTCAAGGAGGGCTCGCGGGTCGCGATCCAGCTGCCCAACCTGCCTCAGACGGTCATCGCCTTCCACGGTGCCATGCGCGCCGGAGCCGAGGTGGTCATGACCAACCCGCTCTACACGCTGCGAGAGATGGAGCACCAGTGGGCGGACTCTGGCTGTGACCTCGCCATCGTGGCGGACTTCATCTTCGAGGAGACGATCCAGCCGAACCGCGCCAGGCTGCGGCCGAAGACCTACGTCGTCGCGCACATCCCCGACTACCTGCGCTTCCCGCTCAACCTGCTCGCGCCGATCAAGCTCGCGAAGGCGTCGCCGAAGCGCTACGCGAAGGTGATGACGGGCGATGGAGTCCACGAGTTCAAGAAGCTCGTCGAGGGCACCGCCCCGAACCCGCCGGAGATCTCCGTGGGGATGGACGACATCTGCGTGCTCCAGTACACGGGCGGCACGACGGGTCTCTCCAAGGGCGCAGTCCTGACCCACCGCAATCTCGTCTGCAACGCCCAGCAGATCCACGCCTGGTTCCCGAAGGTCGAGCCCGGCCGCGAGGTCACGCTCAACTGCCTGCCGATGTTCCACGTCTTCGGGCTGAGCGTCGCGATGAACTGGTCGATCTGGTCCGGCGCCAAGATGGTCGTCGTCCCCAACCCGCGCGACATCCCCGCGCTCGTGAAGGCGATCACCAAGCACCGCGTCACGCTGTTCCCCGGGGTGCCCGCGCTCTTCAACGCGATCAACAACTTCCCCGGCGTGGAGAACCTGGACATGACCAGCGTCAAGTCCTGTTTCTCCGGGTCGGCGCCCATCGCCCGGGACGTGCAGGAGCGCTTCGAGAGCCTCACGAACTCCACGATCATCGAGGGCTTCGGCATGAGCGAGACCTCGCCGGTGACCCACGTGAACCCGCTCTACGGGATGCGCAAGATCGGCTCGATCGGCATCCCCGTGTCCAACACCGACGCGAAGATCGTGGACGCCGAGGACGACACGAAGGAGCTCGGCGTCGGCGAGGAGGGCGAACTGCTCGTCCGCGGTCCGCAGGTGATGCAGGGCTACTGGAACCGCGAGGAGGAGAGCGCCGAGACGCTCAAGGGCGGGTGGATGCACACGGGCGACCTCGCCTCCATGGACGAGGACGGCTACTACCGCATCTGCGGCCGCAAGAAGGACATGATCAACTGCTCCGGGCTGAAGGTCTTCCCGGACGAGGTGGACGAGGTCCTCATGGCGCACCCCGCGATCCTGGAGGCGGCCACCATCGGCGTCCCGGACCCCGAGCGCGGCGAGACGGTGAAGTCCTTCATCGTGCTCAACGAGGGCGCGACCCTGACGGAGGAGGAGGTCGAGAGCTACGCGCGCGAGCAGCTCGCGGCCTACAAGATCCCGCGCCAGGTGCAGTTCATGGACGAGCTGCCGAAGAGCTCGGTCATGAAGATCCTGCGCCGGGAGCTCCGCGACATGGAGCAGGGTCAGCGAGGCGGCTGAGCCAGCCGAAGAGGAGCCGGAGCCGCGCGGCGTCGTTCCCCGAGTGGGGCGGCGCCGCGCTTCGTTCCGCCCGGCGCGCTGCCTGCGGCTGCCGGTGGGGAGCCGCCGCGGGGCGAATCCTGTCGCCGCGGCGGCCGCAGGCGAGGCGTCGCGCCGATCGCCGTCCGTCGCTCCGAAGTCGCCACCGACGACGCGACCCGGCGCTCGTGGAGCACCGGGTCGGCGCGGCCTCGTCGGCCCGGCCGGCCGCTCGCGCGACCGGCTCCATCCGGGTCAGAAGACCCAGCTGAGGCCCGCGGTCAGGTAGAGCCCGCTCTCGAGGAGCTCGCCGTCGAAGGTCGAGGGCTGATCCAGGGGCGGGTTGTTCGGGAACGGGTCGAGCGTGACCGTGTCCGTGGTCGGATCCAGCGCGTACTCGTAGAAGGCGCCGAAGTCGAAGGTCAGATCCTCGCGGATGAGGTACGACGCGCCAGCGACGAAGCCGAGAGTGAAGAACGAGTCGCCCTCGAGGCTGATCTCCTCGGTCGTCGCGGGGATACCCAGGGAGGGGATCGCCGCGTAGCTCGCGGTGCCGTCGGCGCTGATCTCGGGGACGTATCCGAACTGGACGCCGACGAAGGGCCGCAGGCGGCGATTGTTGTCGATCGGCTCCCACTGGTAGCGGGCGTCCAGGATGAAGTGGTTCGTCCCGAAGTCGTCGATGTCGAGGTCGGCCGCGAGGGGGCGCGTCGATCGCGGATCGAAGATCCGGTGCTCGAAGATGACTCCGACGAGCCAGTTGTTCGTCAGGTAGTGGAAGTACTTCAGACCCAGGCCGAAGACCGGGTCGAGGTCCGTCGATGAGCTGCCCACGTCGGAGCCACCGAGGATGGGGTCGGCCAGCGGGCCGGTGCCGTTCTTGAGATCCACGTCGGCCTGCACGAAGGCCCAGCCAGAAGATGCACCCACGAAGCTTCGCCCGGTCATGTCGTCGGGCCAGCGCAGGTCCTCCGGCACGTTCAGCATCGAGCAGGAGGCGAGGCCGGGGACGAGGAGGGCGAGGGTGCCGAGGGCGCGTGTGACGCGGCTGGGGGTGCTGGTCATGGGGACCTTCGAGAGGACCTGGCCCGGGGCGGGCCGATGGGGGGAGGATGCCCGTACGCGGCGCGGGGGGGGACGACGCGAACGAGCCGCGGACCCTGCGGCCCGCGGCTCGTGATTGTGGCAAGTCTCCTGTGAGAGCGCGACCGACCGTCAGCCGCCTTCGGGGTTCCCCTCAGGAGGGCTCACGGGGAACGGATCCCGTCAGGCGGCGCTGCTCTTGCCCTGAGAGGGCGCACCATCGGCGTCCGCGTCGACCCCGGGCCCCATGGGCACCGTGGGATCGAGGCCGCGGCGCGCGTACTCCTCGAGGGTGAAGGAGTCGACCGCGACGACGGCCGCGCGGGCGGCTTCGGCCCGGTCGAGGAGGTCGGCTTCGGCCGTGGAGAGGATCCCGAGCTTCAGTGCGTCGGCCCTGAGAAGCGCCGGAGCCTTCTTCGTCAGCTTCTTCGTCTTGACCGCCTCGCGGATCCGGCGATGGATCGCGGCGGCCTCGGTGCACACCACGAGCGCGTGCTCCAGCTCGCCCACGGCCTCGTCCAGGGCGGTCGGGACGTGCATGCCCGAGGTCATGCGCTCGCGCTGCTCGCCCGGCACCTGCATGGCCTTCGCGACCTTCTGCATGACCCGGTCCTGCGGGCCTCCCGAGAGGGCGTTGAGTCGGGACCAGAAGGCCACCGGGCCGCGGAAGAACCAGCCCACGAGCGGAACGTCGAAGTTGCGGAAGATCCCGTCGAAGGCGGTCTGGATCTCGGCCAGGCAGGTCTCCATGGCCCAGTGAAGGTAGGGGAGATCCTCCTTGCGGCGGCCCTCGGCCTCGAAGCGCCGCAGCACGGCGTTCCCGAGGTACATCCAGGAGAAGACGTCCGCGAAGCGGCCGGTGAGGGCCTCCTTGCGCTTGAGATCGCCGCCGAGCATGGCCATGGCCATGTCGGCCATCGTGGCGAAGGAGGCGGAGGCCCAGGAGAGCTTGCGGTAGTACGGCGCCGCCGGGCCCGAGACAGGGGTGGTCCCCAGGGCGCCGCGCGTCAGCGAGAGGACGACGCTGCGCGAGGCATTGCGTACGACGTGCCCGATGTGTCCGAAGAACGCCGCGTCGAAGCGCGGGACGTCGCCGGCCTCGACGGCCTGGACCTCCTCCCACGCGTAGGGGTGGCAGCGGATGGCGCCCTGGCCGAACACGATCAGCGTTCGCGTCAGGATGTTCGCGCCCTCGACCGTGATGCTGATGGGCATGGCCATGTAGGCGTGGGCGATGGGGTTGCGCGGCCCCATGGAGATGGCCTTGCCGCCCAGCACGTCCATCGTGTCGGTCACGCACTGGCGCGCGAGCTCGGTGAAGCTGTACTTCGCCATGGCGGTCACGACCGCCGGCTTCGCGCCGCCGTCGAGTCCACCGCAGGTGACGCGGCGAGCCGCCTCGAGGATGTAGGCCTTGCCGCCCACGCGGGCCATGGCCTCTTCGATGCCCTCGAACTTGCCGATCTCGATGCCGAACTGCTTTCGAACCGCTGCGTAGGCGCCGGAGAGACGCGCGGCCATCTTCGCGCCCGCGGTGGCGGACGCAGGGAGCGAGATCCCGCGGCCGGCTGCGAGGCACTCCATGAGCATCTTCCAACCCTGGCCGACTCCGCCGCGTCCGCCGATGACCACCTCGTCGAGCTTGACCTCGACGTCGTGGCCCTCGGTCGGGCAGTTGTAGAACGGCACGCCCAGGGGGTCGTGCCGCTTGCCGAGCACGACGCCGTCGGTGCTGGAGGGGATCAGCGCGCAGGTGATGCCGACGTCCTCGCCCTTGCCGAGCACGTTCCGCGGGTCGCGCAGTTTGAAGGCGAGGCCGAGGACCGTGGAGACGGCGGCCAGCGTGATGTAGCGCTTGTTCCAGTTGAGGCGCACCCAGATCTCGCCGTCACGCTCGAAGACCTCGCCGCTCGCGGTCATCGCACCGGCGTCGGAGCCCGCGTTCGGCTCGGTCAGCGCGAAGCACGGCATGTCCGTGCCGTCGGCGAGGCGCGGGAGGTAGTGAGCTTTCTGCTCGTCGGTGCCGTAGTGGGTGAGGAGCTCGGCGGGGCCCAGGGAGTTGGGCACCATCACCGTGATCGCGAGCGGCCCGGAGCGCGAGGAGAGCTTGGCGACGACCGCGCTGTTCATGGACGCGGAGAACCCCTTGCCCCCGTACTCCTTCGGGATGATGAGCCCGAAGAACCCCTCGTCCTTCAGGTACTGCCACACGTGCTCCGGCAGGTCGCGCTCCTGGAAGACCTTCCAGTCGTCGGTCATCCGGCAGACCTCCTCGCAGGGCCCGTCCAGGAAGGCCTGCTCCTCGGGGGTGAGGTCGGGGTACGGCTCGCTGACCAGCCGCTCCCAGTCCGGCTTGCCGCTGAAGAGCTCGCCGTCGATCCAGACCGTGCCCGCCGTGAGCGCCGTGCGTTCGGTCTCGGAGATGACCGGCAGGAACTTCAGGGCCTTCATGATCCTCATGACCGGGCCCGAGACGAGCGTCACGCGGAGCGCGGGCACGTTGAACACGGTCATGACCACGAGGTACCCCGCGAGCCAGCTCCACCCGAGGGTGCCCACCACGAGCACGGCCCCGGCCACGGTCCAGGCCGCGATGGGCGCCGCGGTGAAGCCGAGCGCCAGCGCCAGCGCGATGACGCCGAGGAGCAGCCACGGCCAGGGCATGGCGAGGAGGAAGCCGGAGAGCGCGGCGAAGGGGAGTGTCATGGCGTCGATGGGTACGGGAAGGATGGGTCTTGTCTTCTCGGGCGTGGCCGCGCGTGCAGCGAGCGCGTCAGGAAGCGCCGTCGCCGGAGCGGGGCGCGAAGGTCGCGGCGCAGGCGAAGTGGATCGCTTCTTCGATCAGGGTCTTTCGATCGAGGCTCGCGTCGACCCGCTGGGCGATCAGGAGGGCGACGAGTCCGTGGAGGGCGGTCATCACGATCGTCGCGCGGCGCAGGCCCTCCGCGGCCGGGACCGAGGCCAGCTCCGCGAAGGCCTCGAGGCTGCGGCGGGCGCGGCGGTAGGCCTCTGCGGGGTACCGCTCCATGCGCTCCGGCCGCAGGAGGAACATGATCTCGTAGTACGCGGGCCGTTCGAGTCCGAAGTCGACGAAGGCGCGCGCGCCGCGCTGGAGCCGTTCGAGGCCGGTGCCCTCCGCCGCCACGGCTTCCTCGAGGCGTCCGTTGAGCTCCTCGAACCCCTCGTCGATCAGAGCGTGGACGAGGGCGTCCTTGCTCTTGAAGTAGAGGTAGATGCTGGTGGCGGTGCAGCCGACCGCCGAGGCGATCTTCCGGGTCGAGAGGGCCGGATAGCCCTGCTCCACGAGCGTCCTGCGCGCTTCATCGAGGATGGCGCGCTTCAGATCGGCTCCTGTGCCGCGCTGCTGGCTCGTGTCGGTCATGGGCGGCGGGCCTCCCCCTGAGGCGATCGCGCGCGGGGAGCCCCGGTCGGACGGCTCCCCGTCGCTATCGACCGCTGGCGGGGTCCGGCACCAATCGAGCCTCCGGATTCGCGCCGCGAACGGTCGATCCCGAGGGTCGGCGGGCCTTTCGGCGCGCTTCTCCGCACGAAGCGGGTAGGTTGACACTGTAAACTGGTGACGGGGAAACCGAAGTCTTTTGCGTCAACAGGCCGCGAAAGCCCTTCGCGACCGGGGCGTACGCCCCGGTCGCCAGTCCCTTTCCGAGACACCGAGCCCCACCCATCCATGATCAAGGTCGAGCACGACGAGGGCCCCGAGGTGGTGATCGCCGCGGGACTGCGCTCCCCCTGGGTGCGCGCCGGCGGCACCTTCGCCAAGGAGGACGCGGGCCACCTCGGGTCCCAGGTCATGCGCGAGCTTCTCGTGCGGACCGGGATCGAGCCGGGGGCGTTCGACGAGGTCGTCGTCGGGTCGGTGGGGCCGCCCCATGACCAGGCGAACATCGCGCGCGTGGTCGCGCTGCGCGCCGGGATTCCTCGTCACGTACCCGCGCGCACGGTCGCACGGAACTGCGCCTCGGGCATCGAGGCGGTGACCACCGCGGCGGCGTCGATCAAGGCCGGCGCCGGCGACCTCTACATGACGATGGGTCTCGAGGTCATGAGCGCCTATCCGCTCATCTTCGGCGAGAAGATGACGAACCTGTTCGCCCGGCTGATGCGTGCGCGCAGCCTCGGCCAGCGCCTCGCGGCCATCGGTTCCTTCCGGCCGAACTTCCTGAAACCTCGCGTCGCCCTGCTGGAGGGGCTGACCGACCCCATCAGTGACCTGCTCATGGGCCAGACGGCCGAGCTCGTCGCGCGGGACTTCGGCATCACGCGAGAGGAGTGCGACGCCTACGCCGCCGAGAGCCACCGGCGCGCGGCGCAGGCGCGAGACGCCGGTCGCTTCGAGGACGAGATCCTGCCGCTCTTCCCGCTGGGCGCGAAGGAGGGGTCGACGTCCGTTCTCCACGACGACTCGATTCGCGACGACCAGAGCCCCGACAAGCTCGCGAAGCTGCGGCCGTACTTCGAGAAGCCCGACGGCGTCGTGACCGTGGGCAACGCGTGCGGGATCACGGACGGGGCGGGCGCTCTGGTGGTCACGACGGCGGAGCGCGCGAAGGCGCTGGGCCTCGCTCCCCTCGCGCGACTGAAAGCGTGGGCCTGGGCCGGCTGCGAGCCGGCGCGCATGGGCCTCGGCCCCGTCCACGCGACCGCTCAGGTCCTCGACGCCACCGGCGTGACCCTCGGGGACATCGGCGCGATCGAGCTGAACGAGGCTTTCGCGGCGCAGGTGCTCGGCTGCGCGCGGGCCTTCGAGAGCGCGGAGTTCGCGGGGGGGAAGCTCGGCCGGACGAGCCCCCTGGGGACGCTCGATCTCGACCGTACCAACGTCAACGGCGGCGCGATCGCCCTCGGGCACCCCGTCGGGGCGACCGGCGCGCGCCTGCTCCTCACCGCCGCCCACGAACTCGAGAAGGGCGACCACGAGCTGACCCTCGCCACCCTCTGCATCGGCGGCGGCCAGGGAGGCGCCGTGCTCCTGGAGCGCATCGAGCGATGATCGACCTCAGCCAGTTCCCGAGCCCCGCCGACGCCCCCGAACCCGGCGCGTGCATCCGCGTCGAGCGCCCTGAGGAGGGCCTCGCGGTCGTCGTCTTCGACGCGCCCCACCGCAGCTTCTCGGTCCTCGACGCCCCGCTCCTGCGAGACCTCGACGCGGTGCTCACCGAGCTCGAGGCGGACGGGTCGGTGAAGGGCGTCGTCTTCACCGGCAGGCGGCCCGATCAGTTCCTCGCGGGCGCCGACGTCGAGGCGATCTCACGGATCACCGACCCCGGGGTGGTGCGCCAGGCGGTCATCGCGGTGCACGGTCTCTTCGAGCGCATCGAGCGGCTCGCACCGCGCACCATCGCCGCGGTCGGCGGCCCGGTCCCGGGTGGCGCCTTCGAGCTGTCGATGTGCTGCGACGCCATCGTCGCCACCGACGACTCGCGGACGCGGATCGGCCTCCCGGAGACCATGCTGGGGATCATCCCCGGCTGGGGCGGCAGCCATCGTCTTCCCTGGCGAGTCGGGCTCCCCAAGGCGCTCGACGCCATCCTCACCGGCAGGCTGTTCCCGGCCAAGAAGGCCTGGAAGATGGGAATGGTCGACCGGCTGACCAAGGCCGAGTACCTGGAGCGGATCGCCGCCGACCTCGCGATGGGCCGCGAGCGCATCAAGCGCAAGCGACGGGGCCGCGCGAAGTGGCTCGTGGACCGCAATCCGATCGCTCGCGCGGTCATCCGCGGTCAGGCGCGCAAGGGCGTCGATGCGAAGGCCCACGGGAACTATCCTGCGCCCTACGCGGCCCTCGACCTCGTCATGGCCGCCCCGGGTCGCTCGCTCTCCGAGGCCGCGCGCGCGGAGGCCGACGCGGTCGCCGCCCTCGCCATCGGGCCGGTCTGCAAGAGCCTCGTCGGCATCTTCTTCGCCTCCGAGGCGGCCAAGAAGCTGGCGAAGTTCGAGGACGGCCGGAGCCCCGAGCGGATCCGGCGCGCCGCCGTCGTGGGCGGCGGGATCATGGGGGGCGGCATCGCGAGCCTCATGGCGGACAAGCAGGTCGAGGTACGTCTCGCGGATCTCAGCCGCGCCGCCCTCGACGCCGCCACCTGGCAGCACCGCAAGGACATCGCCAAGAAGCGCAAGCGGCGGCGCCTCTCCACGGGGCAGGCCAACTCCGCCATGGACCGGCTCGAGGTCTCCGTCGGTATCAGCGGAGTCGGGGAGGCCGACATCGCCATCGAGGCGGTGGCCGAGGTGATGAAGGTCAAGCACGCGGTGCTCGGCGAGCTCGCAGGCGCGATGCCCGCGGATGCGATCCTGGCGACGAACACCTCGTCGCTGTCCGTCACAGAGATGCAGCGAGGTCTGCCTGGACCCGAGCGCGTCGTCGGGATGCACTTCTTCAACCCGGTGAAGAAGATGCCCCTGGTGGAGATCGTACGCGGGGAGGAGACCTCCGACGCGACCATCACCAGGACCGCGGCGCTCGCCGTGGCACTCGGGAAGACGCCCGTCGTGACGAAGGACGTGCCGGGTTTCCTGGTGAACCGGCTGCTCGGGCCCTACCTCGACGAGGCCGTGCGCCTGTTCGTGGACGGGGTGAGCCCGGTACGCATCGATCGGCTGCTCGTGGCCTTCGGGATGCCCATGGGACCCTTCACCCTGCTCGACGAGGTCGGCTTCGACATCGCGGCCCACGCGGCGGGGTCCCTCCACGAGGGCTACGGCGTGCGCATGACGCCGTGCGACGCCCTCGGCGGGATGATCTCTCCCGAGCGCCTCGGCAAGAAGTCCGGCAAGGGCTTCTACGACCACACGGCGAAGCGCAAGAAGGGCCAGTCGCCCCCGGTCATGGGAGACCTCGGGCGCTTCCAACGCAGCACCCGCGCCATGCTCATGTCGGACCGCGACATCACCGACCGCATCGTGCTCGCGATGGTGGGGGAGGGCGCGCGCGCCTTCGAGGAGCGCGTCGTGGCGACCGCCGCCGAGTTCGACCTCGCCACCGTGTTCGGGACGGGCTTCGCGCCCTTCCGCGGCGGCCTGCTCGGCTACGCGGACTCGGTCGGAGCGGCGCGGCTGCTTTCGATGCTGGAGCGCCACGCCGCGATGCCCGACGTGGTCGAGCGGGGTGCCGCCGCGGCGCGCTTCGAGCCCGCTGCGGTGCTCCAGGAGCTGGCGGAGGCCGGGGAGACCTTCCACGGCCGGGGCTGAGCCCCGGGCGTCCCTCACCTCCTCAGAAGAGGAAGATCACGCCGTCGAGGGCTCGCAGCGCCGCGTACAGGTCCAGCACGGACCGGGCGCTGGGGCACTCGGGCTCGACCGTCACGGACTGGTGTCGTCCGGCCTCGGTGGTGCGGACGGACGTCTTCGGGTCGGCGTCGAGGGCGAGCTCCGCGCGCACGCAGGCAGCGACGGAGGCCTCGAGGTCGATGTCCCCTGCGCCGATCACCTTGAAGGTGTACGGGCAAGGAAACGAATGTCGTGCCTCGAGGAGCTCGAGGGTCGGGAGGCTGTCCGCCATGGCTCCAGCGTGGGCAGGGTCGAGCGGCGGTTCCTCCCGCCGCGGACCGGGTCGGGCGGGGCGTCAGGCCCCCCCCGCGTGGATCACTTCGCCGCGTCGAGCAGCCCGGGGAGACGCCCGACGAGACCTTTCTTGCCCGACGACGAGATCGGGTCCTCGCCGAGGTAGACGTCGAAGAGCGCCTTGGCGAGGGTGGGGTCGGCGATATCGGGGCTGCGCTCGCCGTTGACCACCGTCGACAGGCTCCCGTCGGCGTGCCAGGTGAAGCGCAGCTCCATGCCGTCCTTCAGCTCGTCGAGCGAGAAGAAGCCCCGGAAGGTCTCGAGGGTCTTCAGCTTCTCGGCCTCGGTCCCCTTCGCCTTCTCCTTGAGCTTCAGCATCCGCGGCTTCAGAGAGTCCTCGAAGGCCTCGACCACGTCCTCGGCCTCCACGTCGCGGCAGAAGCGCATGCGCAGCTCCTTGACCGTGTTCTGCGTGAGGAGCGTCTTGAAGAGCGCCTTGTCCTTCTCGACGGCCTTGGCCTTCTTTCCCTTGTAGCCGGCGAGATCCTTCCTGACGAAGGCCCGGTCGACGTAGAGGGCGAACGAGTAGACGTTCACCTTGAAGATCGTCTTCTCGCGGACCCCGAGCCCCATGAGATCGAGGGTGGCAGGCTTGGCGTCCTCCGCAGCGTTCTCCTCGAGAGTGGACCGGACCCAGGCCGGGTACTCGTGGTCGCTCTCCTTCTCCTCGACCATGACCGGCTTTGCGTCCTGGACCACGAGGGCCGGCGCGGGGGCGGCGCCGAGGAAGAGAGTGAGGAGCGCAGGTGCGGTGTGAAGCATGATGAGCCTGGGCGGAGTGGTGGCGGTGGGGGGCGGGTTCAGTGCACGGGCTCGTCTTCGTCGAGCTTGGTGCGCCACTGGTTCGGGCTCTCGCTGGTCTCCCGTTTGAAGGCGCGGTAGAAGGTCGAGAGGTCCTCGAAGCCGCACTCGAAGGCCACGCTGAGGACGGTCCGGTTCGTGTTCTCGAGGAGCTTCTTGGCGTGGTCGATGCGCAGCTTGCGAACGTGGGCGAGCCAGGAGGTTCCGGCGACCTCGCGGAAGAGCTGGGTGAAGCGGCGGCGTGAGAGCCCGAGGGCGGACGCCGCGGCGTCGAGGTTCGTCGCCTCGAAGAAGTTCTCCGACAGATCCTCCACGTAGCCCTTCATGCGCGTGACGCTGTCCGAGCCGACCGCGACCTGGGGGATCCGCGCGGGGGCGGTCTCGTCCGTGGAGCTCGCGAGGATACGCGTGACGTCGACAATGAGTCGCAGCGTCAGCGCGACCATCTGGGCGCCCGTCGTGGGCAGGTCCAGGGTCTGCTCGAAGAGCAGTCGGCGCATGCCGCGCTCCACCTTCTGGGCCGCGTGCTCGCTCAGGGCGATGACACCGCTCGGGAGGGTGTCCTGCGCGAAGCACGTGGTCTCGAGGATGTGCGCCTGGATGCTCACCACGTAGAGGGACATGGGCGCCTCGGCGGAGTCGACCAGCGCGTGCTCGAGCCCGATCGGCACGATGATCGCGTTCCCTCTGGTGCAGGGCAGAATGGCGCCGCCGACCTCGAGGTGTCCGTGGCCGTCGTGGACCAGGATGACCTTCATGAAGTCGTGGGCGACGGCCGGCATCGACCAGCCCTCGGCATGGTGACTCTCGAACACGTCCACTCCCCAGGGGGGGAACATGTGTTCGACGGGCTCGCTGGTGGGCTGACTTGCGCGGGGACGGATCGGCATCGCGCGACGACGATAGCAGGGACTCCCGAGTCCGTCGCCGGGCAAGCCGGGGAGCACTGCCCCGGCTTCTGCTGCGCGGCACCGGACGAGGGCGTGGAGGGGCGTCGTCGGCCCCGGCTCCGAGGCGGGTCCGGAGCCCGTGGTGCAAGGCGAGTCGCGCGCTCGTCCGAGCGCCCCCTGCCCGTCTTTCCCCGGTTCCTCCACGCTCCCGAGGGGGCGAGCCGAGAGCCGCCCCTCGCGGGGAGACCGCGTGGAGTTCTCCCGCCCGCATCGGGGTCACGCGGCGCACGGCGAGGGTCATCTACCTGCCATCTGGGGCACTATCCGTCGTCATCCGTTGGGGACGAGCTGGATGGGGCCGAATTGGGCGAGAAACTTCACGAGTGGGGATAAGTGGGTAGAAGTTGGGTCGAGATTGGAGGCAAAGGGCTGTTCTCCACATTAGTTGCGGGATTCTTGTGACTGTGTTGGGATCTCCTGCGGAGTTGTCATCCATGTCCTCGCCCCAGTTCCTCGGTGTCCACTCGGCCACGATCGACCCCGAAGGTCGGATCCAGCTCCCCGTGCAGCTGAGGGACGAGGTGAACCTCCGCAGCCCCGAGTTCCGGTTCATGGCGAGCCTCGAGGCCGACGGGAGCATCTGCCTGCGGAGCCGTGAAGGATTCGATCGCTGGACCGAGCGGCTTCGCTCGGCCGAGCCCCGCTCCCAGGACGCGCGGCGGACCCTGCTCACCGTCGCGGCGTTCAGCGCGCCCGTGAAATGCGACAAGCAGGGGCGCATCAGGGTGCCAGATCCGATCCTTCGCCTCGCGGGGATCGAGCGGAGCGACGCCCGTGAGGTCGTCCTCGTGGGCGGCTTCGACGAGATCCGCGTCTGGTCCCCGAGGGGCTGGGACGCCTTCGCCGCCCACGCGCGGGACGGCCTCTCGGCAGGCCTCGACGAGCTCCTGCTGGGGGCGTCCGCCGACGGCCTCTCCGCGGCCGAGGCCTGACCCCGGGGCTCCCGGCCTGGGACATCTCGCCTGCCCCGGGCAGGCGCTGCCGGGTTGGGCTCAGGAAACCGCGCGGAGTGCGTCGAATCGGTTCACAGGATGTCCCTTCCTCGCCGCCATCTCCTCGCCCTCCTCGCTCTCGTGGGCCTCGGCACCGCCTCCGCCATCGCGGGGGACTCGGGGACGAGCCGCGTTGGGAGAGGGACCGAACGGCTCTCCATCCCCGAGGTCGCACCTGCGGCGACGGACTCGATCCTGGTGGTCAGCGCGAAGGAGCGCGCGCTCGTCGTTCAGGATCCGACGACCGGCGAGCGCTCCGCTTCCTTCATGGTCGGCATCAGCCCGAACGCCGTCGCGGTCTCACCGGACGGTCGGACGGCCGTGGTCACGAACCGCGGCGAGCGCATCTCGGGATCCACGATCTGCGTCGTCGATCTCCACGCGACCGACCTCGTTCGCAGGATCCCGCTCGAGGTCCAGACCAAGAACCCCGACCGCTCGGTCGCGCTGCGTTCCTACCACCGCCCCTCCGGCGTGGCCTTCCTGCGAAGCGGACGCCGGGTGCTCGTGACCTGCGCGATCGAGGGAGCCCTCCTGAAGGTCGACCTCGTCGACGCGCGCGTGATCGGTCACGTCGAGCTCGAGGCCGAGGGCTCTCAGGAGGTCATCGTCGATCACGAAGGTGCCTACGCCTACGTCGCGAACCGCGAGTCCGGCACCGTCAGCGTGATCGAGCTCGAGCGCATGCGCCTCGTGCGCAACATCGATGCGGGCGGCGGCCCCCACGGGATGGCGCTCCACCCCTTCGCCGACGAGATCTGGGTGACCAATGCGTACACCAACTCGATCTCCATCATCGATCTCGAGACCCGCAACGAGCGCACGGAGTTCGCCTGCGGCGCGATGCCCATGGACGTCTGTTTCACGCCCGACGGCGCCCACGCGCTCGTGACCAACATGCAGGAGGGAAACGTCTCGGTCTTCGACGCCAAGACCCTCCAGATCGAGAGGCTCATCGAGCTGGACCGCGTCAGCGAGGACCGGGCGAGGACGCGTCCGGTGGGGATGCCCGGCCGCTTCGGCCTGAGCCCGCTCCCGACCCAGGTCTTGGCCCATCCGGACGGCGGCCTCGCGTGGATCTCCACGCGCCGCGACGACCGTCTGCACGTCGTGGACACCTCCACCTGGGCCGTCGTCACGAGTCACGACGCTCCCCACGCGCCCGACGACCTCGGCTGGTCGAGGGTGTCGACGGCGCCCGCGCCCGCGGCGGACGGGCACTGACGGACGCCCTCCGGGCCGTGGGCGCCGCTACCCTGCGTGCGGTGAAGCTCTCCCGCTACGCAGTCCGATGCCGCGCTCCGCTCTGGGCCCGCGGTGGGCAGGCCCAGACCCTGCTCGGCTACTTCCTGCCCGTGACGGGGCAGGCCCTCGCCCCCTCGCTGCCCGGCGTCGCGCGGCACGAGATCCGACTCGACGGTGAGGATCGCGTCGTCGTCTTCGAGGCCGCGCCCGAGCGCGCGGTCGAGCAGGTGCGCCCGCTCGAGGGAGCCGTCGTCCACCTCTTCCACGGGCTGGCCGGATCCTCCGACTCCAACTACGTACGCCTCACCGCGTCCGTCATGCGGTGGGCGGGAGCGCACGTGGTCGCGTACAACCACCGCGGCCAGGGAGCAGGAGCCGGCCTCGCTCGCGGCTTCTACCACTCGGGGAGCGACCTCGATCTGTTCGCGAGCGTCGCCGCGGCGCGCGCGCGGCATCCCGGCTCGCCGCAGCTCGCCATCGGCTTCTCCCTCTCGGCCAACACGGTCCTGCTCGGCGCCGCGCGGCGCAAGGAGCACCCTGGACTGCCCGACGCGATCGTCGCCGTGAACCCGCCGGCCCTGCTGTCCGTCGCGGTGCGCAGGATGGAGCGCGGGTTCAATCGCGTCTACGACCGTAATTTCGTGGTCGGGATGCGCGAGGCGCTGCGCGTCCGCCGCGATCTCGGATGGGTGGGGGAGGACCTCGTGATTCCAGGGGGAGCCAGCGTGCGTACGGCGGACGAACTCGTGACCGCACCCATGGCCGGCTACCCGGACGCCGAGGCGTACTACGCCGACTGCTCGTCCGCGCCGCGCTGGCACGCGGTGGAGCTCCCAGCCGTCGTCCTGTCCGCCGCCGACGACCCGTTCATCGCCGCCGAGGACCTCACCGGCGCGACTCCGGGCCCGCGCATGCTCGTCCACGTGGAGCCCACGGGCGGGCACCTGGGCTACCTCTCGAGTGCCAGCCCGCCGGTCCCCGGCGGCTCCCCTCGGCGCTGGCTGGGCGGTGCGCTGCTCCACTACGCCGTCGAACTCCGTCGCGCGCTGGGCTGACGCCGGGCGTTTCCGGCTTCGATGCCCCCCCCGCGCAGCGCGGTGCGAACATGCGCGAACGCATGGCGACCCAGTCCTTCGAACGCTCCGTCGCGTCCCCCGCGTCCGCCCGAGAGACCTTCGAGTGGCACGTGCGCCCCGGGGCGCTGCGTCGGCTGCTCCCACCGTGGGACAGCGCCAGCGTCGTCGAGGGCGGCGGCCCGACGGAGCGCCTCGAGAAGGGCGCGCGCCAGACCATCCGCGTGGGCGTGGGGCCGGTGGGGGTCAGATGGGTCGCGGAGATCGCCGACCTCCAGCCCGAGCGCACCTTCTTCGTCGACCGCCAGGTCTCGGGGCCCTTCAGGAGCTGGAACCACCGCCACGAGGTGAGCGCCGATGGCGCCTCGACCTCGACCCTCGCGGACCGCATCGAGTACGCCCTGCCCGCGGGCCCCCTCGGCCGGTTGATCGGTGGCGGAGCGGTCCGATCGAAGCTCCGGAGGATGTTCGCCTGGCGTCACCGGGTGATGGTCCACGACCTGCGCGCTCACGCGCGCGCCGCGGAGACGGGGTTCACGGGGCGAAGGATCGCCATCACCGGCGCCAGCGGGCTCATCGGCCGGACCCTCGCGGCTTTCCTGCGGACGGGCGGGCACGAGGTGCTCGAGCTCGTCCGGCGCGCGCCGCGGGCGGCGCACGAGGTGCGCTGGGATCCCGCGGCGGGGACCGTGGACGTCGCGGCTCTCGAGGGCGTCGACGGAATCGTCCACCTCGCCGGCGAGAGCATCTTCGGGCTGCGCTGGACCGCCGAGAAGAAGCGCCGCATCGCGGACAGCCGCGTGGGGGGGACGCGCGCGATCGTCGCCGCGATCAATGCCATGGAGCGCCCGCCGGAAGTGCTCGTGGCGGCCTCCGCGATCGGGATGTACGGGGACCGCGGCGAGGAGGTCCTCACGGAGTCCTCCGCGCCAGGGGTCGGTTTCCTCGCGGAGACGTGCCAGGCGTGGGAGGCGGAGGCCGCGGCGCTTCGGGACGACGTGCGCGAGGTGCGCGGTCGCCTCGGCGTGGTGCTCGACGCCGGGGGAGGGGCGCTCGACACGATGCTCCCCGCCTTCAAGCTGGGCGCGGGCGGCCGGCTCGGCAGCGGGAAGCAGTGGTTCCCCTGGATCGCGCTCGACGACGCCGTCGGTGCCTTTCACGCAGCGCTTCACGACGCGCGACTCCACGGACCGGTCAACTTCGTGGCGCCGGGAGAGGCGACCAACGCCACGTTCACGAGGGCGCTCGGCAGGACGCTGCGTAGACCGGCCGTCGTGCCGGCGCCCGCCTTCGCGATGCGCCTCGCGCTGGGCGCCGAGCAGGCGGACGAGATGCTCCTCGCGAGCGTGCGCGTGAAGCCCTCGGCTCTCGAGGCGATCGACTTCCCCTTCGCCCACGGCGATCTGGATCGCGCCCTCGGCCACGTGCTCGGGCGCTCGCTCGAGGGACCTCCGGAAGGAGGCTGAAGCGGCCGTTCCCCGTCACTCCACGCCGAGAGCGAGGAGCACGCCGGGGAGGGCGTCCGCGATCTCGCCGGCCAGCAGGCCTGCGCCGGCGCCGCTCGCCTCCAGAGCGCGCGCCGCCCCGAGCCCCAGGTGCACCGCCGCCAGCGCGGCGTCCAGTGGATCGAGGCCCTGGGCCAGCAGGCCGCCGATCGTGCCCGTGAGGACGTCGCCCGAGCCGGCGGTGGCCAGCGAGGTCGGAGCGTCGCCAGCCAGGAAGACGGCGCCGGCCGGATCACAGACGAGGGTCGGGGCGCCCTTGAGCACGAGCACGCAGCCCCAGCGCGCGGCGAGCGCGCGCCCGCGCTCGATCGCGCCCGCGTCCTCGAGATCGGAGTCGGAGCCGGTCAGGCGGGCGAGCTCCCCCGGGTGGGGGGTGAGGACCCAGCGCTCGCCCGCGCGCTCCTTCAGCTCGCCGTCCTCGATCCAGGGAGCGAGGGCGCTCAGGGCACCGGCGTCGATCACCGCCGGGCCTTCGACGGTCGCGAGCAGCTCGCGGACGAGGGCGTCGGACGCCTCGGTGCTCTCCAGTCCGGGCCCGAGGAGGAGCGCGCTCGCGCGGTCGCCTCGCGCGCGGACGAGGGCCGCCGCCGCCTCGTGGTCCGTGGGGATCGGGACGGTGCACACCTCCGGAGCCTGAGCATCGATCGCCGCGCAGGCCGCGGCGGAGCTGAAAGCGATGACGTAACCCGCCCCGACGCGGCCCGCGGCCCTCGAGGCGAGCACCGCCGCGCCCGAGTAGGCGTCCGAGCCCGCGACCACGGCGAGCTGGCCGACCGAGAACTTGTGCGCGCCGCGCGGCCGCTCGGGCAGGAGCCCGGCGACGGACGCGTCGCCGATGAGCCAGCCCGAACCCTCCGCACCCGCGGATTCCGCCAGCACCGTCGGAGGGATCCCGATGTCCACGACGCTGACCTCGCCCGCGTACTCGGGCCCGTCCCCGAGGACCAGCCCGGCCTTGAGCGCGCCCAGGCACACCGTCAGAGACGCGACCACCGCGCGCTCGTCGTGGGGGAGGCCCGAGTCGCTGTCGAGGCCCGTCGGGACGTCGAGGGAGACGACCGCCTCGAAGGCGTCGCTGAGCTCCGCGAGGACGTCCACGGGCGCGCGCAGGGGGCCGCTCGCGCCGATCCCCAGCAGGGCGTCGACGGCCACGAGCGCGCGGTCGCCCGCGCCGTCGACCCAGTCCGCGACGAGGCGGCCGAGCTCGCCGCGATCGGCCGCGGCCGGAACGTGCTCGAGGTCGAGCCAGCAGAGCTCGTCGTCCTCGAGGCGCTCGAGCAGCGCGAGGTTGCGCCGCGCGTCCTCGGTCCCGTCAGCTGCGCTCGCGGTCGAGAGGACGAGGACCCGCGCGCCGCGGATCGCCAGCATGCGCGCGAGCGCCAGCCCGTCCCCGCCGTTGTTCCCCTTGCCCGCGAGCACGAGCACGGAGAGCTCCTCGCTCGGCCCCGCCCACTCCTCGAGCTCCGCGAGTGCGCCCCGCGCCGCGGTCTCCATGAGCGTGAACCCCGGGACGCCGAGCTCCTCGATCGTCGCGCGGTCGGCCGCGCGCATGGCCTCGGTCGAGAGGACGGGGAGGGAGCGTGCGTTCTGCATGGTGGCATCTTGCGCCGTCGCGCTGCCGGCCTCCCACGCAGAGGTCGAAAAGAGCCCGAGGTGCCCGTGGCTCAGAACAGCGAGCCGGTCTCCGCCCCCGAGTAGCGCGCCACGTAGTCCTTCACGCGGACCTTCCGGGCGGTGTTGTCGCTCGTCATGTAGCGGACCTTGCCGAAGATCTCCCGCTCCGGTCCCCAGGCCCGGTCGTAGCGGCCGAGGACCCACATGATCCCTCCCCAGGAGTTCGGGTCACGCCCGTCGAGGCCGTACTTGTTGTTGAGTTCGACCATGATCCGGTGGGCCTCCTGGGGGCTCTCGGACCAGTGGAGGATCTTCTTGCCCCAGAGCATCCGCAGGTAGTTGTGGATGACGCCCTCACGGCGCAGCTGGTTCTGAGCGGCGTTCCAGAGGGAGTCGTGGGTCTCCGCGCGCTCGAACTGCTCGAGGGAATAGACGTGGGGGCGGGGGTCGTCCGCGTGCTCGGCCAGGGTCGCGAGAGCGAAACCCGGCAGGCTGTCGAAGCGTCCGTAGTCGGTCGGGCGCTCCTCGCAGGTGTTGAGGCAGACCTCGCGCCAGGTGACGAGCTCGTCCATGAAACCCTCGGCGGCGGGGGACATGCCCCACCACCCCTCGCGCTTGCCCGTCGCCTTCACGCCCTCGATGGCGGAGCGGTCCCAGCCCTCGGCCGCAGCCACGGCGCGGAACACCTCGTGGGCGGAGATGTGACCCCAGTGGAGCCAGGGAGAGAGGCCGCTCGCGACCTCGGCCTCGGGTTGATTCCGGTCGAGATAGTCACCGAGACGCTCGGCCACGAAGCGCTCGAGGACGCGACGCGCCTCCACCTGTCCGCCGGGGCGGGAGGCCACGGGCGCGACGTCGTGATCGATGGGCAGCGCGGCGAGGTCGATGGCGTCGAGATCCGTGGCCGGCCAGCGCTCCATCACGGATGCGGGGAGCGAGGAGAGCGTCGGCAGGCCCGGGCCCTCGAGCGGGTGTTCGAGCGGAACGGCGCCGAGCTCCTTCCAGGCTTCGCGGTGCACGTGCCGGCGGAAGTCGTGGGCCCGGGCGAAGGCCTTGCCGGCGGCGTTCAGGGGGAGGATCCCGCAGGAGTCGACGGCCTCCACGGGCACGTCGATCTTGCCCGCGACCCGCACCGCCCAGCGCGGCATGTGGAAGCAGGGCCAGTGATCCGTGACGTAGAGACACGCGCGCTCCGCGAGGGCCTCATGGAGTCCCTGGCCGTGCCCCAGCTCGGGTTCGACGTAGGGGAGATACGTCGCGGCGGTCCCCGCCAGGGCGTCTCGGTTCGCGCGCATGCCCTCGATCGCGAAGGCGTGGTGGCGATCGCTGGCCCAGCGGTAGCCGCAGGAGAGAGCCTCGACGACGACCAGGGGGCGGTCGAGTTCCCGGGCGCGCTGGGCGGCGTGCTGCAGGCCGAAGTTGAAGCGGGTCCGGCGCTGCGCCAGCATCCAGTAGACGACGTACTCGCCGTCCGCGCGGACGGTGCGCTGGGGGCCGTAGCGGCGGATCCGGGAGGCGGGGATCTCCATGGGCCGCTCTTCGCGCGGCGGCCTGCGCTGGACGCCCTCAGCGCGGGCCGACGAGCTCCGCCGCGCGCGCGGCGGCAGCGCTGTCCGGGGCCTCGAGCGCGATCGAGCGTGCGACGACCCGGCAGAAGCTCCGGTCGAGGGAATCGAGGTCCTCCGGGTCGAGGGCGAAGCGCTCGAGGAGGAGCGATGCATAGGGGAGGAAGCGCTCCTCCGGGCAGGGCTTGTAGGCCTTGCGCGTGGTCCTGCGCAGGCGGCGCCGCCATCTCGTCCGTCCGATCTCCTCGGTCGACCCCGCGTCGGCGAAGGCGGCCGCGCTCGAGGCGAGCAGCGACCAGCCCCGGAAGAGAGCCGCGGGGTCGGACATGACCGTCAGCTGCGCCTCGACGGCTCCGTCCTCGCCGTCCGCCACCTCGGGTCGAACGTGATCGAGCAGCGCGCGGCGGAGCGCGGCGTCGGCGTGCATCGGGCCGTTCGGCCGGCGCTCGGCGGCGAGCGCGGCGGCGTGGACCTCGGCGGCCTCCTCGAAGAGTCCGGCGGCCTCGAGTCGCGCGACGAGGTCGAGCGAGGCGGTCGCGGTCGGTGTCGCGGCAGCGGCGGCGCGCAGCGCGGCGAGGGGTCGTTCCCCGGCGAGGATCCGCTTGAGCTCGCGGGCGAGGCCCACTGGCTCGTGCAGCGCGCCGGTCAGGGGTTCGGCTGCATCGAGCACCTCGACGGAGCCGTCCGCGCCGCGGCGCACCGCGAGGATCACCGGTACGGCGCGGAGGAGCCCGGTCCCGCGCAGGGCTTCCGGAAGGTCCGAGCCCACGTCGACCACCGCGACCCGGGCGTCACCGAGGGCCTCCTTTACCAGGTCCGACGAGGCGGCTCCGCGCTCGAAGGCGAGGACGTGGGGCGCGTCGATGCGGCCGTAGACGAGGAGCGGTGCGTCGCCCGCCGCGGCGAACCCATCCTCGAGCGGGACGCGCGAAGCGCCGGGTGGCCACGCGATCTCGGTGACCGCGGGGCGCTCGGCTCCGAAGAGGACACCGGCGCCGCCCTCGGACTCGCGCCAGTCCGAGACGACGAACCCCAGAGCGGCGGCGGCGAGGGCGCCGGTGATCGCGTCAGGTCTCCGCACGCGAAGAGCGTAGCGAGCCCGCGTGGCCCTCGCCCCCGGCCGGGGCTCGATGCGTGGATCGCGCTCGCGATGGGGGGAAGGGGGCTGCCCCGCTCCTCAGTCCGGGAGCCGGGCCGGGCCAGCGGCGAATTCCGAGACCGCGTTGAGGATGCTCCGGCAGCTGATCTGCCCGACGAACCTGCCCTCGTGGACCACGGGGAAGCGCCGTCGGTGGCCGTCGATGAGCTTGTTCGCGACGGTCATGACGCTCTCTTCCTCCTCGACGCACTCCACGTTCCGGGTCATCACGGAGGCGACGGTGCCGCCCATCTCCCCGTGATAGGCGCCGCTGAGGATCGACTCGAGGCAGTCCATCTCGGACACGATCCCGACGACCATGCCGTCCGCGTCCACGACGGTGGCGCCGGAGATGCTGCGATCGATGAGGGCCTGGATCGCCTCGAAGACGCCCGAATCGGGCGTGAGGGTCACCGGGTTCTTCGTCATGTGGTCCTTCGCTTTCATCGACGGCTGCATGGGAGCTCCTTTGCTCGAGTGATCTGATGGCGGCGGCGCGCGGTTGCGCGGCGGTATGACGCAGCCTATGCGCTCGGCCTCGATCTCGCAGCGCGGAGGCCGCGCGCGGCGTTCCGCACGGCTCCCCTCCGGACGATGGATCCGGGGCCCTCGCGGCCTCTCCGGGCATTCAGGACTTCAGGACACCCGGCAGGACACCGGTGCTGTCGGAGAAGGTCTTCGCTCTCACACCGGCCGCATGGAGCGTCGTGAGAAGGAGATTGCTGAAGGGCTCTTCCTCGTCGAAGCGCCGGTAAGTGCCGTGCTGGACGCCCATGGCCGCGCCGCCGGCGAGCGCCGCCGGGTAGTTGCGCGCGTTGTGGGTCGTGCTGCAGCAGCTGCCGTAGAGGCTGAGGGTGCTGTCGATCAGCGGGCCGTTCTCGTCCTCGGTCGCCGCGAGGCGGTCGAGGAAGTAGCCGAACTGCTTCGCGTACCACTGGTCGAAGCTGCCCCACTCCGGCCAGTGACCGTCGGCCATGTCGTGGCTGATGGTGTGGTGGCCCTTGTTGATGCCGAGCGCGATCTTGGGGAAGTTGTCCCCGAAGCCCATGCCGTCCTCGCGGCCCATCATGTAGCTGACGACCCGCGTGATGTCCGTCTGGAGCGCGAGCACGATCAGGTCGAAGGTCGCGCGCAGGTAGTCCTCTGCGGCGGTCCGGGGGTTGGGGTCCAGGTTCAGGTGGTCGGCGGTGAAGGCCTTCATCGGCCGGTCGAGCCAGGCCTCGTTGCGCTTCACCTGCTCCTCGACCGCGTTCAGCGAGTCGAGGTACTCGTCCATCTTCGACCTGTCGCGCTCCCCGAGCTTCTTGCGCAGGCGCTTCGAGTCCTCGAGCACGAGGTCGACGATCTTCCTGTCCCGGGCGAGGCTGCGTCGGCGGTCGGAGGTGGTGGCGCCGCTGCTGCTCGGGGAGAAGTAGCGTTCGAAGATCGAGCGCTGGCGGTGCTCGGAGGGGATCGGCCGGCCGGTCTGTCCGAAGGACAGGGTCGAGACCCGGGACTTGTAGCCGACGCCGCCGTCCGTGGAGAGCACGAGGCTCGGGTAACGCGTCCGACTCTTGAGCACCTGCGCCGCGGCCTGGTCGACGCTGATGGAGTTCTTGTACTGGTCGAAGCGCAGGTCGCCGCCGGTCAGCCAGGTGTCGCCGGCGAGGTGCCCGAGCAGCTCGCGGCTCTTCGGGTGGCTCATGCCGCCGAAGAAGCTCAGACGCTCGCGGTGCTTCTCGAGCGGCTTCAGGACGTCGGTGAACTGCCAGTCCTCGCCCTCGCCGCTCGGGAACCAGCGCCACCGGGCGTTGGCGGCGTCGTTCTCGGCCGGGAGGCTGCACCCGTTGGGGAAGTAGACGTAGACCAGCCGCCGCGGCGCGCGGGCCGCGCCCTGCGCCGGCAGGGCGCGCTCCATCGCGTGGAGGTACGGCGTCGCCACCGCGACGCCGGCGCCGCGCAGGAACGTGCGACGGGACAGATGCCAGGAGGGTCGTGCCATGGGGTCGGTGGTCCGGGGCTCAGCGCTGGAAGGCGGGGGACATGCAGATGGCGCGGGCGATGGCGCGGACGCGCAGACCGTCGGCGCGCGCGTCCTCGAGGATGTCCGTCAGGTCCTCCTCGTCGGTGAAGGACACGTCGCGGCCGAGGGCGTAGGCGTAGAGGTGTTCGATGAACGACAGCGCCACGGCGTCGGCCTCGCTGTCGAGCAGGTAGCGCTTGAGTGCGGCGACACCGTCGATGGCAGTGCCGTCCGGCAGCGTGGTGCTCGCGTCGACGGGGCGGCCCTTGCGCTCGGGCTCCACGAGCCCCGTCGCGCCGTAGCGCTCGAACGCCACGCCGTAGGGGTCGATGCCCGCGTGGCAGTCGCGGCAGGAGGCGCTGTCCCGGTGCAGCTCGAGCTGCGCCTTGAGGGTGAGGTCCTGGAACCCCGGCGCGGTCGGGTCGAGGTCGGGGACGTTCGGCGGCGGCGGGGGCGGCGGGTCGCCGAGGATGCGCTCCTTGAGCCAGACCGCGCGCTTGATCGGGTGGGGGTGCACGCCGTCGGAGTGGCCGACGAGGAAGGCACCCTGGGACAGGAGGCCGCCCCGTCCCTCTTCGCGCGGTACCTCCACCGGCCTGAACTCCGGCCCGAACACGCCCTCCACGCCGTAGAACTCGGCGAGGTTCTGGTTGAGCATCACCCAGTCGCTGTCGACCAGGGTGAGGACACCGAGGTCCTCGGCGAACATGCGCTCGAGGAAGGAGATCGTCTCCTCCCGCATATCGCGCTTCACGAAGCGGGTGAAGCGCGGGAACTTGCGCGCGTCGACGGTCATCTGGTCGAGGCGGTCGAGGCGCAGCCACTCCTCGGCGAAGGCCTCGACGAAGCGGCGCGAGCGAGGGTCGTCGAGCATGCGGTCGACCTGCGCCTCGAGCTCACGGCGCAGCGCGCCGGCACCGGCGAGGGCGCGCAGTTCCTCGTCCGGCGGCGCGTCCCACAGGAAGAACGACAGGCGCGAGGCGAGGACCCAGTCGTCGGCCTCGGCGATCACGTCGCCGTCGGCTTCTGGCTCCGCCATGTAGAGGAAGTTCGGGGAGCAGAGGGCCGCGGTCAGCACCTCCTGGATCGACTCCTCGAAGGTGGAGAACCCGGCGCGGCCCGCGCGCCAGAAGGCGTGGTATCGCTCGACCGTCTCGTCGCTCACCGGGCGGCGGAAGGCGCGCTCCAGGAAGGCGGCGATGACCTCGCGAGCGTAGGCGCCCTCGTCTCCGCGGTGCGGCGAGTCGTGGAAGACCTCGGCGTAGGAGCGCGGCGGCCACACGGGGTGGTAGGGTGCCTCGACCTCGATGGACTCCACGAGGAGCGGCGGGCCGGTCTGGCTCTTGTCCTTCACGAGGTGGTCGTTCCAGAGGCCGAGGAGCAAGAACCCGGAGAGGATCTCGTCGTCGCCGGACTCGGGCTCGGGGACGGGGAGGTTCTCCAGGCGCGCGATGAACGTGTGCGTCTCCGGCTCGCCCCGGGGCGCGGTGACCTCGACGGCGTCGCCGAAGGTCGCATAGTCCATCCCGTCGTCCGTGCGCGTGCCCGCGTAGACCCGCAGGGCCGGGCGCAGGTGGGCGACGCGCGCCTCGAGGTCGGCGCTGCGCTCGTCGAGGCCCTTGACCAGCTCGTGGGATCCGTCGAGCGGCGTCAGGATCAGGTGGCTGAACCCGGTGAAGAAGGGACCGCCCACCTGGAGATGTTGCGCCCCCTCGGGGAGGTAACCGGCGCCCACCGTCGTCACCACGCGCTCCCTCTCGAGGTCTTCCGGGGCGATCTCCGGCCGCGTGTCGAGCGTCTGCTTGCCGCGGGTCAGGCGCACCTGGGGCATCGCGTCCGCCGGGAGTGGCGGGTGCACGACGTCGATCTGGTAGAAGCCCTCCGCCGGCACGGTGAAGCTCACCCGCGCCTTGCTCGGCTTCGTGCGATCGACGCCGACGAGCGCGGCTCCCTCCTGGAGGAGATTCCTGCGCTGATCGCTCCGGAGCGCGCTCACCACGATCGCGTCGACGCTCCGCACCAGCTCGTCGCCGTTCTCGGTGAGGCGCGCGCGCGGGGCGGCGTCGACCATCGGAAGGAGCACGGGCTCGCGCGCGTCCCAGATCCCGCCGCGCGAGGCGCGGACGCGCATGGCGAGCCGGCCCTGCTCGGGGAAGACGCGCTGCATCTCGAGCTTGGCGTTGGGAGACGGGCCTTGCCACGCGCCCGGAGCCACCTCGCGGTGGGGGATCGCGCCGTAGAGGACCAGGCCGTCCTCCACGACCTTGAACCGGTCGCGGGCGGATCCGCGCAGCCCGACGCTGATCTCGCGGCGCAGGGCGTCGAGGGCCTCGCGCTCCGCGCCGGCTCTCGGTTCGCGCGGCGCGCCGTCCGCGTCGAGGACCTCGATGAGGAAGTCCTCGGTGCTGAGCGGAACGGACTGGTACCCGCCCGTACGGGCCGCCACGAGTCCTTCGCCGATGCCAGCGCCGAAGCGGACCCGGTAGCGCGTCGCCTCGGGACGCGGACCGTGGGGCAGAGCCTCTCTCACGGCGCGGCGGGCCAGCTCGTAGACGGTGTCGATGTGCAGGGGCGACGACTGCAGCGCCGCGCCGTTGTTCGTGAAACCCATCCGCGACTTCGAGTCGCCGGGGAGATCACGCCCGAAATCGATGCCGAGGTCGAAGAGCCCGTCCAGGGCGTTCGTGAACTGGCGGCGGTTGAGCCTGCGGAGGACCGGCCGCGACGGCCCCTCGTTCTCCCGACGCACGGCCTCGAGCCCATCTTCGATCCAGGCGACGACCGCGCGGCGCTCCTGATCGCTCATCTGGGGCGCGGTGGTCGGCGGCATCTCCGCGCCCTGGATCACGTCGAGCGCGAAGTGCCACTCCTCGGCGTCGAAGCCGCCGACGAAGTCCGGATCGAGGTCGTCGATGCGCACGCTGCCCTTCTGGACGTCGGGGCCGTGACACTCGAAGCAGACGCGTTCGAGGATCGGGCGGATCGTCCTCTCGAAGTGCTGGTCCTCGATGGCCGCGGGCGTCCCGCTCTCCGGGGCGAGCAAGATCGATGGACGCGCCAGGCCGGAAGCGAGGGACGCGGCGCCCACGAGGGTCACCGGCAGCGAGGTCCGCGGGTGGAGAGTCCGTGCGACGCGCATGGCTCCATTCTAGGGGAACGGTCCTCGCCCTCCGTGCCTCAGGTTCGGACCTGCCCGATCCGCCGTGCGAGCTCCGGAAGGCTCCCGGCGCGCGCTCAGCGGCCGCGGAAGTACTTCTCTCTGATCCACCCGGGCTGCCAGCGGTCGGGTTCGCGCACCACGTCGGAGAGGTCCCGCGCGAAGGGCTGCGGCTCGTCGACGCTGAGGGGTGCGTCATCGCCTGCCTGCGACATCAGCGCGGCCATGCGAGCGGACATGTCCTCGACGCGATCGGCCATCTCGGGGCGGCCGCAGAGGTCCACGAGTTCGTGCGGATCGGACGCGAGGTCGAAGAGCTGCGTGTGGTCGATCCTCGGGTAGCGGATGAGCTTCCAGCGACCCTCGACGAGAGAACGCTGGGTCTTCCCCATGGAGAGCGTGAGCTCCGTGCGCGGCGCGTCCTCCTCCCCGCGAGCGGCGGGCGCGAGGTCGCGGCAGAAGCGTGGATCACGCGGTGAATCGACGCCGGCCGCGGCCAGCATCGTCGCGTGCACGTCGGTGAGATAGGTCAGCGCGTGCGTCGCGGAGCCCTTCGGGAAGCCCGGCCCAGCGACGATCAGCGGCGCCCTGAGGCTGTGCTCGTAGACGCTCTGCTTCCCGAGCAGGCCGTGACTGCCGAGGGCCAGCCCATGGTCCGCGAGGTACACGACGAGCACGTCGCGACCGTCGTCGAGGGCCGCGACCGCCGCCAGCACGCGGCCGATCTGCGCGTCGAGGTGTTCGATCAAGCCGTAGTACTCCGCGAGCTGGTCCCGCACCACGTCGCGCGGCCTCGGCCAGGGCGCGAGGACCTCGTCCCGCAGCACGAGGAACCCGTTGTCGAAGGGGTGCTGCGCCATGAAGTTGCGCGGCAGCGGCGGGAGTTCCGCGTAGTAGGGACGGGCCCACGGCCGCGGAGGATCACGAGGATCGTGAGGCGCGCTGAAGGCGACGGACAGGAAGAGGGGCCCGCTCTCGTGCTCCTCGAGGAACGACACCGCGGCCTCGGCGAAGAGCTCGCTCGAGTGACCGTCGAGGTTCACCGTCTCGGAGAACTCGCCGCCCGCGAAGTCCGTCGACGGCACGGCCCGGTGGTTGCTCATCCCGCTGAACATGACGCGGTCGCCGCGCTGGAAGCTGCGCGCGAAGCTGCCGCGCCCGTTGTGCCACTTCCCGGTGTGGAACGTCGTGTACCCCGCGGCGCCCAGGGCCGCGCCGAGGGTCTCCGCGCCGTCGAAGGACTGCATGTTCATCCCGAAGTAGGGGCGGCCGGTGTGGATCATCGCCCGGCTCGGGACGCAGACCGCTCCGCCGCGCGATCCCATGCAGTAGGCCCGGTGGAACGAGGTCCCGCGCGCGGCGAGCGCGTCGAGGTGGGGCGTCCTGATGTGCGGGTTCCCCCAGGCGCCGACCGTGTCGGCGCGCTGGTCGTCGGTGAGGATGAGGACGACGTGCGGAGGCGCGGCGACGCCGCTCGTGGCGCTGGCCGCCGGCTCGGCCTGGGCGGCCGCGCCGAGCAGCGCGAGGAGAAGGGCGGAGATCATGGACGGAGTGTGCCGTCCCGGAGCCGGTCGCGCTCGCGCGTGCTCGTCCGCGCCGCCCGTGATCCCCGGGAGCGCCGCGCCAGGGCGGCGCGCCGGTGGCCGTCGAGCTGCTCGAGCTCGGCCAGCGCCGCGCAGTCGTCGATCGCGGCTGCGGGGTCGTCGAGCCGCAGCCAGGTGCGCACGCGCAGGAAGTGCAGGGCGCTGAGCCCACCGGAGAAGCGCGCCGCGCCCCCCGTCGGGAGGACGTGGTTCGGACCGATCCCGTAGTCCCCGAAGACCTCGGCGCTCTCCTCGCCGAGGAACGCGGCGCCGAAGTGCCTGAGCTGGTCCTTCGCGCGGGCGGGGTCCGCCACGCAGAGCTGCAGGTGTTCAGGCGCGAGATCGTCCACCGCGGCGAGGGCCTCGCTCTCGCCCGGCGCGATCACGGCCACCCCGTGGGTGAGGGCCTGGACAGCGACACCGCGCGTGGCGAGCTCGTCGAGGCGCGCGCGCAGGCGTTCGTCGACGCGGTCCACGAAGGCCGCCGAGCGGGCGACGAGGGTCGGTCTGGCGTCGGGATCGTGCTCCGCCTGGGCGAGGAGGTCGGCGGCCACGAGGTCGGGGTCGGCCCCGTCGTCGGCGAGGACGCAGAGCTCCGAGGGTCCGGCCGGCAGGTCGATCCCCACGGACCCGGCGGCCACCTGCTGCTTCGCCGCCGTGACCCAGCGGTTGCCGGGCCCGACGATCACGTCGCTCGGACGGAAGGCGTCGTCGAGGCCGCTCGCGAGCGCCGCGATGCCGTGGGCTCCGCCTGCGGCGAGGACAGCGTCGGCGCCCGCGATCGCCGCGGCGGCGACCATGAGTGGGCCGGGATCGGGCGTGGCCACGACGACGTGCGGGACGCCGGCGGCGCGCGCCGTGACGGCGGTCATGAGCACCGAGGAGGGCAGGGGATAGCGGCCGCCGGGGGCGTAGCAGCCCGCGGCCTGCACCGGCACCACGTCGTGTCCGGCGCGGCCGCCGGGGACGGGCACGTCGATCGCGGAGAGCGAGGCGACCTGGGCCTCCGCGAAGATCCGCACGCGCCTCGCGACGCGCTCGATCAGCGCCCGTGTCTCGCGGGTCGTCGCCTCCAGCGCGCGGTCGAAGTCCTCGTCACCGAGCACGAGGGGCGCCCCGGGCGGCAGACCGTCGAGCTCGGTCGCGAATCCGCGGAGCGCCGGCTCCCCGCCGGCGCGGACGGCGTCGACGATCTCGCCTGCGCGCGCGCGCGTGCTCGCGTCCACGGGCGTCGGCGCGGCCGCGGAGACGTCCTGCGGTGCGATCCGGCGCAGGCCCTGGAAGCGGGTCGCCGACTCGCCGCTCATCGGACCACCGCCTCGGGCTTCGCGTCCCCGCGCCGGCGCGTCACCGCGAGCGCGCGCCGGTCCAGTTCGGCCTCCACGTCGCCGAGGGCCAGCCCGTTCTGGGCGAGGCGCGCCATGGTGAAGTACAGGACGTCTGCGGCCTCGTGCACCAGCTCGCCGCGGCTGTTCGCTCCCGCGAGTTCGCGCGCTTCCTCCACGAGCTTGGAGCCGAGCAGCCCCTCCTCCTCGAAGAGCCGACGGGTGTACGAACCCTCGGGTGCCGCCTCGCGCCGGGAGCGAAGGGTGCTCTCGAGGGCGGCGAGCCCGCGGCCGGCTCCGAAGCAGCTCCTGGTGCCGAGGTGGCAGAAGCCGCTCCCCGCCTGCCGCACGACGAAGCGCAGGGCGTCGCGGTCGCAGTCCACCTCGATGCGCACGAGCTCCTGGGTCGCGCCCGAGCTCTCTCCCTTGACCCACAGTCCGCGCCGGCGGCTCTCGTAGGCGCCGACGCCGCGTTCGATGGCGACCTCGAGGCTCCGGCGGCTCGACCAGACCATGCCGAGCGCGCGGTCCGACTCGTCGCAGACGACCGTGGGGAGGAGGCCGTCGGGCCGCTCCGATCTCAGGGGCGCGGCGAAGGCGTCCGCCAGCGGCAGCGCGCCGGTGTAGAGGGCCATGCCCACCTGGGCGTCGGCGCCCATGGCGTCCAGCGCCGCGATCTCGTCGCTCGCGCTCACGCCGCCGGCGATCGTCACGCGCGCGTCGCCCGCGGCCTCCACGAGCTCGGGAACGCGTGAGAGCGCCGCGCCGCCCATGCGCCCCTCGCGCTCGACGAACGTGACGAGGAAGCCGCCCACGAGGCCCCGGAGCTCGGCCATACGATCCAGGATCGAGCGGCCGGTACGCGTGCGCCAGCCGTGGGTGACGACCTCGCCGTCGCGCGCGTCGAGGGCGGCGATGACGCGCTCCCTCGGGAGGCCTGCCAGGATCTCTGGCCGCGCCGCCGTGCCGAGGATCACCTTGCGCGCGCCCCGGTCGAGCCAGGCGCGGGCGTCCTCCGCCGAGCGAATCCCGCCGCCCACGCGCACGGAGCCGAGGGCGCAGAGCTCCTCGACGAGCGCGGCGTTGGAGCCCTCTCCCTTGGCCGCGTCGAGGTCGATGACGGCGGTCTCTCCCACGCGGCCGAAGCGGGTGAGCAGCGGGCGAGGGTCGCCCGCGTCGAGGGCCTTGTCCTCACCTCCCACGAGCTGAACGGTGGAGCCTCCTTCGAGGTCGATGCTGGGGACGATCACGGTCGGATTCCGGGTTGGGGGTCGAGTCGAACGGGGACTCCGAGGGCCGCGAGATCGCGCTTGACCTCGCGGACGCTGGTCTCGGCGTCGTGGAAGATGGAGGCCGCGAGCACGGCGCTCGCGCCCGCGTCGAGGGCCGTGCGCATGTGGGCGGCAGTGCGCGCGCCGCCGCTCGCGATGATCGGGATCCGGACGGCGGCGCCGAGCGCGCCGACAAGCTCGACGTCGTACCCCTCGCCGGTGCCGTCGCGATCCCAGCTCGTCGCCAGGATCTCCCCGGCGCCCGCGGCGGCCGCGTCGATGGCCCAGCGGATCGCGTCCCTGCCGGTGCGGGTACGGCCGCCGTGGACGGTGACCTCCCAGCGGGACGAGGGGTCGACGGCGTCGAGGCGCGCGGCGTCGAGGGCCAGGACGGTGCACTGCGCGCCGAGGCGCGTGTTGATCTCGGTGAGCAGCTGGGGCCGCTCGACCGCGGCGCTGTTCACCGCGACCTTGTCCGCGCCGGCGGAGAGCAGCCGTTCGGCGTCCTCGAGGACACGCACCCCGCCGCCGACCGTGAGGGGAATGCCGAGGGCCGCGCGCACCGCGGCCACGGTCCTGATCGCGTTGCCGCGGCCCTCGGGGGTGGCCGACACGTCGAGCAGGCAGAGTTCGTCGGCGCCCTGCTCCTCGTAGCGCTTCGCGCACTCCACGGGGTCACCCGCGTCGCGCAGGCCCTGGAACCTGACGCCCTTCACGACGCGCCCGTTCGACACGTCCAGGCAGGGGATGATGCGGGTCAGGACCACGAGGCACCTCCGGTCTCGAGGATGGGGGCGCCTGTCTCCGCGGCGCGCGCGAGCCAGCGGCCCACGAGGCCGGCGCCGAAGGGGCCGGAGAGCTCGGGGTGGAACTGGCAGGCGAGGGTCGCGCCGCGCTCGGCGGCGGAGACGAACGCACCGCCCTCCGTCGTGCGCGCCACGCGCCAGCCGGCGCTCGCCAGCTCGTCCGTCGGGGCGAGGGCGTAGCTGTGGGCGAAGTAGGCGTCCCCGCCTTCGATCATGCCGGGCTCGGCGCCCTCCGTCGCCTCGACGCGGTTCCACCCGAAGTGGGGGAGCCGCGCCGCGCCCCGCAGCCGCTCGGTGACGGCGGGGAGCGCGCCGAGCCCCGCGAGGCCGGGCGCCTCCTCGCTCGAGCGGGTGAGCAGCTGCATGCCGAGGCAGATGGCGAGCAGCGGGCGCCCCTGGAGCGCGCGCTCGCGGAGGACGTTCTGGACGCCCGCGCGCTCCAGCGCGGAGACGCCGGCGGAGAACGACCCGACGCCCGGGAGGACCACGGCGCGGGCCGCGCGCAGCTCGTCGGGATCGAGGGTCGGCCGCGGCCTCGCGCCGAGTCGCGCGAGGCACGCGCTCACGGACGCCACGTTGGCCACGCCGGTCGCGGCGATGGCCACCTCCATGGGTTGGATCGTCATCGGAGCAACCCCTTCGTGCTGGGGATCCGCGCGTCACCCGTGCGCTGGACGGCGAATCGGAGCGCTCGCGCGGTCGCCTTGAAGGCGGCCTCGGCGCGGTGGTGATCGTTCGCGCCCCGGAGGAGGTCGACGTGCAGCGACATGCGCGCGGCGATGGCGAAGGACTGGAAGAAGTGCGTCACGTTCTCGGTGGCGATGGCGCCGATCCGCTCGCGCACGAGGCCCAGGTGGACCTCGGGCCAGGGGCGGCCGGACAGGTCGCAGACCGCGCGGGCGAGGGCCTCGTCCAGCGGAGCGTGGGCGTCCCCGAAGCGCTCGATCCCGGAGCGGTCCCCGAGCGCCGCGTCGAGCGCGGCGCCCAGGACGAGGGCGCAGTCCTCGGCGGTGTGGTGGTCGTCGATCTCCAGGTCTCCCTCGCACGTGAGCTCCAGGTCGAAGCGAGCGTGGCGCGCCAGGGCGTCGAGCATGTGATCGAGGAAGCCGATCCCGGTGGAGACCTCGCTCGTGCCCCTCCCGTCCAGGGCGAGAGCGGCGCGGACGCGCGTCTCCTCGGTCTCGCGCGTGACGGTGGCGGTGCGAGGGGCGCTCACGAGAGGACCTCCTGGCAGGCGACCTCGAGGGCCGTGAGGAGGCGCTGGAAGTCCCGCGCGCTCGCGGGGCAGGTGACGCGTACGGCCCGGCCGAAGGAGCGGATCGCGACGCCCTCCTCGGCGACGCGGACGCGCAGCGCGTCGGCGGCGGGAGTGCGGGCGTAGACGAAGTTGCCCTGGCTCGGCGCCGCGTCGAGGCCGAGGGCGCGCAGGCGTTCGACGAGGACCACGCGCTCGGCGCGGACCGCCTCGATGGATGCGTCGAGGTCCGTCCCCAGGAGCTGGAGGGCTGCGTCCAGGGAAGGGGCCGCGCAGGGATAGGGGTTGCCCGCCGCTTCGAGGACGCGCAGCAGCTCGGGCCTCCCGACCGCGAAACCGACGCGCAGGCCCGCGGCGCCGTAGGCCTTCGACATCGTGCGCAGGACGACCGCGTTGGGGCGCGAGAGGGCGGCTCCGGTCAGGTCCTCGTCGGCGAACTCACCGTAGGCCTGGTCGACGACGACGAGAGCGTCCGGGGCCTCGTCGCAGGCGCGCAGCACGTCCGCGGCGGTGGCCACCGCTCCCGTGGGGTTGTTCGGGCTCACGACGTAGACGAGCGAGGAGTCCTCGCGGACGGCGCCGAGCGCGGCGTCGAGGGGGTAGGGCGCGCCCGGCTCCCACGGGACCTCGACGACGTCGCCGCCCGCCACGGTGGCGTAGCGCGGGATCATCTCGAAGGTCGGTGAGGGCACCACGGCGCTGCGCCCGGGGGCGAGGAAGGCGAGTGCGATGCGCAGGAGCGCGTCGTCCGCGCCGGCGGTCACGAGGACCTGGTCCGCCGCGACGCCGAAGCGCTCGGCGGCGCGGCCCGCGACCTCCGCCGTGCTGGGATAGCGTCGCAGGCGATCGCGGCCGAGCCGCAGCTCGAGCGCCGCTGCAGGCTGGCCCTCGTTCCCGGCGAGCCGCAGATCCGTGGGCGCGGTGGGCGCCTGGTCCCGGTACGGGCGCTGGATGCCGGGGTTCGGCCTCGGGCCCGCGCGCCGGGTCGTGGACGGGCTCATGAGACCAGCTGGCTGACGTTCGAGAGGACGATGTCCGCGCCGCCGAGCTCCTTGAGCCGGGGCACCAGAGCGGCGATGTCGCGGCGGGGCACCGCGGCGCGCACGGCGAAGCCCGCCTCGCCGCGCAGGGCGGAGATGGTCGGCTGGCGCATGCAGGGCAGGACGTCGAGCACCGCCTCCAGCTCCGTCCGGGCGACGTTGAGCTCGAGCATCACCCGGGTGCGCGCGTCGAGCACCGAGCGCAGGAGCAGGACGAGCTCCTCCATGCGGTCGCGCTTGGCGGGGTCCGCGGCGGCCTCGCGGCTGGCGAAGAGGCGCGTCGAGGACCGCAGCACTTCGCCCGTGATGACGAGGCCGTTGGCCGCGAGGGTCGCGCCGCTGGACGTGTTGTCGACGATCAGGTCGGCGTCCTCGGGCGGGAACACCTCGGTCGCCCCGTAGGTGCGCAGGACGCGGGCATCGAGACCGGTGCGCTCGATCCAGGCCTCCGCGAGGCCCACGTATTCGGTGGCGACGGTCAGGGGGCGGCCCGGTCCGGTGCGGGGGAGGGCGCCGCTCTCGTCGAGCAACGTCCGCGGCGCTGCCGCGACGATGCGGACCGGGTCGAGGCCGGTGTCGAGCAGCTCGACGAGAGGGGCGTCCTTCTCGAGGGTCCAGTCGGCCCCGGCGAAGCCGAGGTCGCGGGCGCCGGCGGCGAGCATCTCGACGACGTTCTGGGGCTTGAGCAGCTTGGCCTCGGTGTCGGGGAGGGAGACGGCCGGCCGGTAGGCGCGGCCGCCGAGGTCGACGCGGACACCCGCGTCGTCGAGGAGCGCGAGAACGCCCCCTTGAAGGCGCCCTTTGGGGAGGGCGAGCCGGAGGGGAGCAGCGGGGGGGGCCACGGCGGCGCGCGCGGCCGGCTGGGACACGGTTTCGGTGGTCATGGGGCTCTCTTCGGTGAGGAGAGCCGACCCTCCGGGCTGGCCTGAAACGCAGCACGCCGACCCGGGTGGGGTCGGCGTGGCAGCTCGAGACGTTGTTCTACGTACGCGAAAGGCTCACACGACCCCGAAGGGGACGTGGAGATGATGCATACGGAACTTCGCGGAGCTGTTGGACATCGGGCGGGGAGAGTAGGTCCTTCGCGAACTCGCGCAAGGCCGATGCGGCGGAATCCGGCGGAGTCCTTTCGAACTCGAGCACGTCTGCGTTCTCCCGCCGCAGTGAGGTGCGAACTCCTTCTGGCCGACGACGCGTCCGCCGGGTGACGCTCCCATCACCGGTGGCGAACGCCTTCCCATCGGAGCCCGGCGGCGCCGCCCGGAGGCGACCCTCCGCGTACGACGCGCAGCTCCGGGACAGCTGGACCGCTTCGGCGAGGAGCGCGTCGGCCGCGGCGGGCTGCCGGTCAATCCTCGAGGAGCTGACCGACCCGCAAGCGCATCGTGTGCCGGGCCTGCACGGCCTCGAGGCCACGCTTCGCCATGACCGTCGCCTCGTCCGGATGCTCGCTGTAGTGGGCCACGAGATCCACCAGCTCGGTGATCGTTCGGTACGTCACGAGCTCCTTGCCGATCTCGAACTGATTCTCGAGGGCCTTGGAGTGCTCCGCGATCAGGAAGCCGCCGCAGGCCAGCACGTCGAACACGCGCAGAGGGATGGCCTCCGGCTGGTAGATGCGGTTGATGTCGACGTTGATGTCCGCGTTGCAGTACACCTCGGTCACCTCCTTGCCCGGGTCCGCGACGCCATGGAAGGTGAGGCCGGGGCACTTGGCCTCGACCTCCTTCCAGCCGTCATCGCCCCACACGTGGATGCCCTGGTCGGCGAGGGCGGAGATGTAGGAGATCCGCTTCTGGGAGGCGACGATCTCCGCCACCCATTTGCGCGGATCCTCGGGCGTGCCGCTCCGCAGCGCGGCGTGCAGGAACTCGCCGAACTCCTTCTCGACCAGGCTTCCGGTCACGTAGGTCGCATAGTCCTCGCGCTCCGCACGAAGGACCGACTCCAGCCGCTGCTCGGTCTCCTCGAAGCCCTCGTTCCCGCAGCAGTCGAAGGAGGCGTAGAGCTGCAGGAAGAGGCGGCGAAAGCGGGCTGCGGGCTTCACGAGGCTCGATCCGACGAAGGCCACCGGGATCGAGCCGAGGTCGCCCGACGCCTGGATCGGATAGCGCATCTCGGTGTTGATCGCCAGCGGCAGGTGACCCACGCGCTCGAAGCCGGCCTCGCGCAGCTGGTCGACCTTCTTCTCGTGCAGCGTGAAGACGCGCAGATCTCCCTTGCTCCGGGGAGGTGTCGGCGTCCTGTCGGTGTTCGTGTCGACGTCCCAGACGGCGAGGGGGAGGCCGAGCTGATGGCACGTCTCGGCGATGTTCGCGTCGTAGTTGACGGTGATGACGCGCTCGGGCCGGAGGCGGCGCAGCGCGATCTCGGTCTCGCGCGGGTCCCAGCGCTGCACCTCGATCGGGAAGATCGAGTAGCCGTCGCGTCGCAGCGCGCCCGCGAGGAAGGACACGACCACTCCGCCCATGCCGAGCCCGACCCAGCGGCGCCCCTCGGTCGGTGTCTCGCCGGAGATGGACTCGGACACGAGCCGCATCTCGTCGGTGTAGATCCCCCGGAACGTGGGGTGGAAGACCACGCGGCGCTCGTGCAGATGCGGCAGGTGTTCGACGAGGTCGACGCCGAGGGCGATCGTCAGCCGACCGGACTCCAGGGAGCGCCTGAAGTCGTGACGCATCAGGGTGAGCCGGACGAGCCAGGGGTCGCGCTCCCAGACGGTGATCCGGGCGTTGGGGCGCGTGCGCAGCAGGGCGGCGACCTGCTCGCCGAGGCTGATACCGAAGACGAAGACCTCCTCGCCGTCGCGCACCTCTTCGAGGGTCGAGTCGACCTCGGCCGATGGCAGCTTGAAGCGCCGCAGGCGCCCCGCGTGGCCGTAGAGGGGCGGGTTGGGACCGCCGATGACCACGTGATCCCCGATCTCGGCGTAGAGGATGCGGTGGACCAGCTCGTCGGGGTCGTCCGCCTCCCGCTCCAGCAGGGCGCAGAGGTTCTCCTCCAGGGTCGGGTCGAGGCCGGACTCGACCTCGCGCGGCCCATCGCCGCCGAGAAGCCCCTGCATCAGCGCTTGGTTGGTCGCCATGGCGCGCAGGTTAGGCGGCGGGCCCGGGTCGCGGCGACGCTCAATCGCAGGAACGGCCGCCCTTCACGGTCCCCCAATGGTCGAGCGGAGGCGTACGGCACGGGTCGCGCCGCTACCCTCGGGCCATGCGCAACGCGACCTGCCTCCTCCTCCTCCTCGCGGCCTGCGTCGCCCCCGCGGGCCGCGACGCTCTGCCGCGGCGGGCGGCCCCCGCCGCTGCTCCGCTCCTGCCGGCCGCCTTCGACGGGGCGAAGGGCACGGTCACGCTGACGCTACCCCCGGCGGCGGCGGACGGTGTGCACGGCACGTACCTCCTCGTCGCGGGGATCGAGACGGGCCTCGGCGCCAACGACGTGGGGCTCGACCGGGGCCAGATGGGGCGCGCGCGGCTGGTGCGCTTTCGCAGCGTCGGTGGCCGGGTGCTCCTGGAGGAGATGGGGACCGGCTTCCGCGCGGAGGAGGGATCCGCGCTCGAGCAGCGTGCCGCTCGCGAGTCGTTCGCGTCGAGCGTTCTGTGGGGGGCGGAGCGCCCGCCCGCGTGCGCCGACGGGAGCGTCGAGCTCGACGTCACCTCCCTCGTCGTCCGGGACGCTCACGGAATCGCCGCGAAGCTCGGGAGCACCGATCAGGGCAGCTACGTTCTCGACGCCGCGCGCTCGGCCGTGGACACGGCGCGCTGCCGCGCCTTCCCCGACAACATCGAGCTCGCGGCGGTCCTGACCTTCACGTCGAAGTCCCCCGGCCGCGAGGCGCGGAGCACCGCTCCCGACGGGAGCGCGCTGACCTTCGTCCAGCGCCAGGGGCTCCTGCGCCTTCCGGATCCGGGCTACCAGCGCCGTCCCTTCCACCCGCGGATGGGGGCCTTCGGCATCTCGTACCTCGAGTACGGAGCCTCCCTCCAGGACAGCACGCGCCGGACGTGGGCAGTGCGTCATCGGCTCCACCGCGATCCCGAGACGGGGGCTCCGGAGCCGCTGGTGTACTACGTCGATCGTGCGGCGCCCGAGCCTGTCCGCTCCGCCCTCGTGGAGGGAGCTTCATGGTGGGAGGAGGCCTTCGCCGCGGCGGGCCACCCGGGCCTCTTCCGCGTGGAGATCGCGCCCGAGGATCTCGATCCACTCGACGCGCGCCACAACGTGATCCAGTGGGTCCACAGATCGACGCGCGGATGGTCCTACGGCAACGCGGTCACGGACCCGCGGACGGGGGAGATCGTGAAGGGGCACGTGAGCCTGGGCTCGCTCCGCGTGCGGCAGGACCGGCTGCTCTTCGAGGGCCTCCTCGGAACCGGGGGCACCGGTTCCGGCGCCCCCGACGACCCGGTCCAGCTCGCCCTCGCGCGCATCAGGCAGCTCAGCGCCCATGAGGTGGGCCACACCCTCGGCCTCGCCCACAACTTCGCCGCGAGCGTCGCGGATCGCGCGTCGGTCATGGACTACCCGGCCCCGCGGGTCCGGCCGCGCCCGGACGGCTCGCTCGACGTGTCCGAGGCCTACGGCGTCGGGGTCGGCGGCTGGGACCTTCACGCGATCCGCATGCTCTACGAGGACGCGCCCGCGGACGTCTCGGTCGAGATGTTCCTCGCGCGGATGAGCGGCGAGGCTCGCGACGCCGGGCTCCTCTACCTGACGGACCAGGACTGCCGGTCGGCGGGCGCCTCGCATCCCCTCGGCAATCTGTGGGACGACGGTGAGGAGCCGATCAGCGGGCTGAGGAACGCGCTCGAGGTCAGGCGCATCGGGCTCGCGGCGTTCGGCGACCGTTGCCTCGGGGCAGGCCGGCCGACCCACGAGCTCGAGGAGGTCCTCGTCCCGCTCTACCTGCACCACCGCTATCAGGTGGACGCGGCGCTGAAGCTCGTCGGCGGGAGGGAGTACGAGCACACGTTGCACGGTGAGAGAGACGCCGCGGTGCGGGTGGTGCCGGCCAGCCTCCAGCGCGAGGCGCTGGCGCTGCTCCTGGCGGCCGTGGGTCCCGCCACTCTCGAGCTCCCGCGGGATCTGCGCGAGGCGCTGGCGCCGCGCTCCCCGGGCGCGGGTCCATCGCGGGAGGTCTTCGGCCGCGCGGCCGAGGCGAGCTTCGACTGGCTCGGTGCCGCGGAGGTGGCCCAGCGCCAGGTCGTTCGCGGGCTCCTTCAACCCCAGCGGCTCGCGCGCCTCCACCTGCAATCCTGCGGGGATGCGGCGGAGGACCAGCTCGGACTGGCCGAGGTGATGGAGGCGTTGATCGTCGGGGGCACGCACGTGGACGGCGAGGCGGGTCCCGCGGCAGCGCTCCGGGCGCGGCTCCGGCGCGTGGTCATCGAGGAACTCCTCGGGGTGATGGCGCGCCGGAGCACACCCCCGGAGGCACGGGACGCGGCGCGTCGGGCCCTCGTCGAGCGCCTCGAGAACGGCTCACTGGATGACATGCCCGCGCTGGAGGCTGCCGTGGCAGCGGCGCTCGTGCGGCCCGCTGCGTCGCGGCCCGCGGGCAGCCTGCGGGAGGCGCCGACGGTCCCGCCGGGCAGTCCGATCGGCGGAGGCGGCGTCCCCTGGGCCCGCCTCTCCGCGGGGGCTGGATGTTCCCTCGACGTCGACTGAACCGAAGGCGAACCTGCTCGATGGCCCGCGGGTCTACACTCCTTCCCGTCGATGCCCGCGCAACTGTTTCGCGTCCCCGACACGAGCATGATCCTCACCTCCACCCTCCTGCCCGCGGCGATGGTCCTCGGGAGTGCTTTTCCTCCCCAGAAGAGCGCCTCCAAGGAGGCGCCGGTGACCCCGGCGCTCCAGCGCGCGCTCGACACGATCAGCGCGGACGAGATCAAGGCCGATCTGATGTTCGTGGCCTCCGACGAGATGGCGGGACGTGACTCGCCCTCCCCGCAGCTCAAGGTCGCCGCGCGCTTCATCCGCTCGCGCCTGATGCGCTACGGGTTCGAGCCAGCCGCGCCCGACGACAGCTACCTCTACGAGTGGCAGATCAACAGCATCGGCTTCGACCCCGCCAGCTCGAGCGCGGAGGTCGTGGCGGGTGGGCGGACCATCTCCTTCGCCTACGACGCGGACTACCTGTTCCCCGACTGGGGCAGCCTCGGCATGCGCGAGCTGTCGGGCGAGGTGGTCTTCGGCGGTGACATGTCCTCCTCCACTCTCGACGACATCGACGTCGAGGGTCGCTGGGTCCTGAGCGCCACGGGCAAGGGCGTCTCACGGAGGCGTCGCCGCGGGCTCGAGAAGGCCGGCGCCCTCGGCGTGCTCGTACTCCCCGCGGCCGACGCGAAGGAGACCGTGGAGGAGACCTTCCGCGCGAACGCGTCGCGCATGACGGGCACGCGCCTCTCCTTCGAAGGAGGCGGCCGCACCCGCGCCGGTTTCCCCATCGTCCACCTCAAGGAGGGCCCTGCGAGGCGCCTGCCGATGGAGGAGATCGAAGCGGCGTCGCCTGGCGACGTGCTCAGCGGCTGGCGCATGACCGAGCGCTGCTCCTACGGTGATCAAGGCAAGGTCACCCTCGAGAACGTCGTCGGCGTGTGGCCCGGCAGTGACCCCAAGCTGAAGAACGAGGTGATCATCCTCTCCGCCCACTACGACCATGTCGGAGTGGGCAGCGACGGCCAGATCTACAACGGTGCGGACGACAACGGCTCGGGCACCTGCGGGATGCTGGCGCTCGCCGAGGCTCTCAAGGAGTACGGGCCCATGCGTCGCAGCGTGATGCTGATGTGGGTGTCCGCGGAGGAGAAAGGACTCCTCGGTTCGGAGGCCTGGACGAAGGACCCGTACATGCCGAAGGGCATGAAGGCCCTCTGCAACATCAACATCGACATGATCGGCCGGAACGCGAGCAACGAGTTCCTCATCACGCCGACCAGGAGACACAAGGCCTACAGCGCCCTGACCCGCGTGGCCGAGGCCAACGCAGCCCTCGAGGGCTTCGACAAGATCGGCTCCGCCGACGCCTACTGGGCGCGCTCCGACCACGCGAACTTCGAGCGGAACATGGGTCTGCCCGTGGCGTTCCTGTTCTGCGACGTGCACGAGGACTACCACAAGCCGACGGACACGCCTGACAAGATCGACTACGACAAGATGCGTCGTATCTGCCGTCTCGTGGTGCGCATGCTCGAGGCGCTCCAGATCGATCGGCCCAAGTTCTGACGCGCCGCGTCGCGCGGCGCTCGCTGGGCCGAACGGAAGAGGCCCGGGGCCGGCGAGTTCGCCGGCCCCGGGCCCCTTCTCGTCACCGGCGGGTCTCGCCGGCACGAGGATCAGAAGGCCTCGTCGAAGGCGACGTCGCCGCTGACGGAGACCTGATAGGCGCTCACGCGGCGCTCGAAGAAGTTGGAGAGCTCCTGGACGTCCTGGAGGTCCATGAAGCTGAAGGGGTTCTTCGAGCCGAAGTAGGACGGCATCCCGAGGTTGGCGAGGCGCTGGTCCGCCACGAACTCCAGGTACTTGCGCATGTCCGTCTGGCTGAGACCGGCGACGCCGCCGCTGAGGAGGTCCTCGGCGAAGGCCATCTCGCACTCGACGGCCTCCTTCAGCATCTCGATGACGTCCTTCTCCATCCTCTCGTCGAACAGGCCCGGCTCTTCCTCACGGACGGTCTTGACGACCTCGAACGCGAAGCCCATGTGGCAGGACTCGTCGCGGAACACCCAGTTCGTGCCGGAGGCGAGGCCGTTGAGCAGGCCCTTGCTCCGGAGGAAGTAGACGTAGGCGAACGCCGCGAAGAAGAACATGCCCTCGATGCAGGTCGCGAAGCAGATGAGGTTCAGCAGGAACTTCCGGCGGTCCTCCTCGGTGCGACACTCCTCGAGGGTGTCCACCGAGTCCATCCACTTGAAGCAGAAATCGGCCTTGCGGCGGATCGAAGGGATGTTCTCGACCGCAGCGAAGGCGGCCTCGCGCTCCTTGAGGTCGGGGATGTAGGTGTCCAGCAGCGTCAAGTAGAACTGGACGTGCAGTGCCTCCTCGTAGAGCTGACGGGACAGGTACATCCGCGCCTCGGGCGCGTTGATGTGCTTGTACAGGCTCAGGACCAGGTTGTTCGAGACGATCGAGTCACCGGTCGCGAAGAAGGCGACGAGGCGGTTGACGAGGTGACGCTCCGAGTCGTTGAGCCGCTTCTGGAGGTCGACGACGTCGGTCGAGAAGTCCACCTCTTCGACGGTCCATGTGTTCTTGATCGCGTCCTTGTACATGTCGAAGAAGACGGGGTACTTCATCGGACGGAGCGTCAGGTTGAAGCCGGGATCGAGGAGCATGGCGGGATCTCTTGGGGTAAGGGATGGGTGGTGTGCGGTCGGCCTGGGAGGGCCGTTCAGATCATTTCGGTGCCGTCCGTGCCCTGGCGAGGAGCGGGAGACGGGCGATCCTTTGGGAAGGGAGCGTGGGGCGGGGGCAGCCTGCGGCCGGGCCGCCGCCCCAGCCGGTCCGCTGCACCATCGGGCAGCGACACCGGCCGGTCGGTGGGCGTTACTGGCAGGCCTCGCAGCTCTCCGGGTTCTCCAGGGAGCAGGCGACCGCCTCGGCGTCGGTGACGCTCTGGGCCGCGGTGCTGCTCGAGGTCTGCCGGATGCGGGTCGCGGGGCGCGAGCGGAGGTAGTACGTCGTCTTCAGCCCCTGCTTCCAGGCGTACAGATACATGCTGGAGAGCTTCCCGATGGTCGGTGTGGCCATGAAGAGGTTGAGGCTCTGGCTCTGATCGATGTACGGGCCGCGGGCGGCCGCCATGTCGATGAGAGCCTTCTGCGGCAGCTCCCAGGCGGTGCGATAGAGCGCACGCAGGTCCTCCGGGAGCTCTTCGATGCCTTCGATCGATCCCTCTGCCGCCTTGATGCGGGCGCGCATGTCCTCGGTCCAGAGGCCGCGGGCGCGCAGGTCGGCGACGAGGTAGTTGTTGATCTGGAGGAAGTCCCCGGAGAGCGTCTCGCGCTTGAAGAGGTTCGAGACCTGGGGCTCGATGCACTCGTAGCAGCCGGCGATGCTCGCGATGGTCGCCGTCGGTGCGATCGCCACGATGAGCGAGTTGCGCAGACCGGTCTCGGCGATCTTCTCCTTGAGCGCGGCCCACTCCTCGGTGAGGGTCGGCGTCACCCCGTGCAGGTCGTATTGGAGCTTGCCCTCAGCGGCCCATGTGTCCCCGTAGGCGTCGTGGGCGCCGTTCTTCTCAGCGAGCTCCGCCGAGGTCGCCACCGCGTGGTAGTAGACGTGCTCCTGGATGAGCGCGGTCATCTCCAAGGCCTCGGGGGCGTCGAAGGGGATGCGCATCTTGAAGAACACGTCCTGCAGCCCCATGCAGCCGAGCCCGACAGGACGCCAGCGGCTGTTGGACACCGAGGCCTCGTCGGTGGGGTAGAAGTTGATGTCGATGACGCGGTCGAGGTACTTGACCGCGGTGCGCACGACCTCCCCGAGCTCCTCGTAATCGAAGCTCTTGCCGTCGTCCGACACGAACTTGCTGAGGTTGACCGAGCCGAGGTTGCAGACCGCGGTCTCGTCCTTCGAGGTGACCTCCAGGATCTCCGTGCAGAGGTTGGAGAGGTGGACGACGTTCCCCGCGACCTTGGCCTGGTTGCAGGTGCGATTGCTGGTGTCCTTGAAGGTCATCCAGCCGTTGCCGGTCTGCGCGAGGGTGCGCATCATGCGGCTGTACAGGTCGCGCGCTTTCACCTGGCGTTCGAACTCGCCGTTCTCCTCCGCCTGGAGGTAGAGCCGCTCGAACTCCTCGCCGAAGGTGTCGGTCAGTTGCGGGTGGCGCTTGGGGTCGAAGAGCGACCACATCGCGTCCTGCTCGACCCGCTGCATGAACAGGTCGCTGACCCAGTTCGCGAGGTTGAGGTTGTGGGTCCTCCGCGCCTCGTCGCCGGTGTTGTCGCGCAGTTCCAGGAACTCCTCGATGTCCGCGTGCCAGCTCTCCAGGTAGACGCAGGCCGCGCCCTTGCGGCGGCCGCCCTGGTTGACCGCAGCGACGGAGCTGTCGAGGGTCTTGAGCCACGGGACGATGCCGTTGGACTCACCGTTGGTGCCCTGGATGAGGGAGCCACGGCTGCGCACGCGGTGGTAAGCCACCCCGATACCGCCCGCGAACTTGGAGAGGCGCGCGATGTCCTGGTAGCGCTTGTAGATCGATTCGAGGTCGTCCTCGGGCGAGTCCAGCAGGTAGCAGGAGCTGAGCTGCTGGTGCTTCGTCCCCGAGTTGAAGAGGGTCGGAGAGCTCGGGAGGTAGCGAAGGCTCGAGATCAGGCGGTAGAAGTCGCGCGCCTCGCCCGGGGACTGCGCGAGGCCACACGCCACGCGCATGAAGAAGTACTGCGGCGTCTCGAGGACGTGCCGGTCGTGGGGGTGCTTGAGCAGGTAGCGGTCGTAGACCGTGCGCAGACCGAAGTACTCGAAGAGCCCGCTGTTCGCGTTGTCGATCGTGTCGTTCAGCTTGCGCGCGTTGTCGGAGACGAACTGCGCCGTGCGATCGTTGATGAGACCCAGCTCGTGGCCCACCTTGATCGACTGGCTGAAGGAGTGGATCTCCTGGTTCTGCACCTCCTTGTCGATGTACGTCGCCAGGAGCCGCGCGGCCAGCTTGGAGTACTGAGGCTCCTCCGCGGTGATGGACGCCGCCGTCTGGATGGAGAGGCGATCCAGCTCGGAGGTCGAGGCGCCGTCGTAGAGGCCACTGATCGTGCGCGTCGCGATGCGCATCGCGTCGACGGCCGAGAGGCCCTCGGCGCAGCGGCTGACCGCGCGCACGATCTTGTTCAGGTCGACCGGCTCGAGGGACCCGTCGCGCTTCTGGACCTTCATTCCCGGAGTCTCCGACGCGCTCGATCCGCCCTTCTCGGGCATCGAGGGGGGGGGCGCGGAGGCGGCGGGGGCTCCAGCGGTGGTGATCTCGTCGGCTTGGGTGCGGTCCATGCGTTCGATGGGGGGCGGAGTGCTTCTGGGGGGGGCTGGGACCGGCCCTCACCGGCGCGGGGGCACACCGCGGCCGACGCTGGGCCGGGCGGTGCTTCCGCGCGACCCTCGCGCAGCGTGCGGTCCGCGGGGGTCGCCGGAGCGTCCGTGAGGGCGATCCGGGGTGGAGCCAGGAAACGAAGATGGGAAGTCGATCCCGAGGGGCGCGGTGCCGCGGGAGCCGGGCAGCCAGGGCGCCTCGCTGGGCCCCTGGGCCGCCCTGGGCGGTCCGTGGCGGAGCGCCAGCGAGGAGAGTGCGGCGGCCCGATCAGGAAGCCCCGTAGCGTCGTCTCTTCGTGTGATGACCCACAACATCTTGTGGGTCGTCATCCGCAGGGGCCGTCGCTTGTGGGGCACGCTCAGTATATGGGCCTCCCCGAAATGAATCACCCCAAATGTTGGGGTCATGTGGATCGGAGGGTGATGCCAATTTGAGGCCCCGCTGGTGTGTCGATGGAGACCTGAATGTCATGGGTGCGACAGCTGTTCGCGGCCCGAGAAATTCAATCGAGGCCCTGCTCGGCTCGCAGCACCGCCATGGAACCCACGTGGTAGGTGATGTGGTAAAGATGTCCCTCCAGGAACCTCTGGCGGGAGGTCAGTGAGTCCTTAAATGCATCAAGGACAGTGACTTGAGGAGGAAGGGCGAGCTCCTCGTCCGTGGCGTCGGCGAGCCTCGCGAGCAGCGCGGCCGCGGCGGCGAGAACGGCCTCGCGCGGGGACGGCCAGGGGCCGTCGAGCGCTCCCGAGAGCCCCTCCGGACGCTCGCCGAACAGGGCCTGATGGGTGCTGGCGATGGCATCTGCAACGTGTCGCGCATGCCACAAGATGTTGGGGCGTCCCCCGAGGCGGAACGTGGCCTCCCCAGGCCCGACCCCGGCGGTGAGCGAGCGTTCGAGGGCGCGGTAGCGCTGCGTGAGCAGCCTCTCCAGCAGGGCGGCGGCGATTCGGGTCATGGCGCCGATGGTAGGGGGAGGGAGCGCCGCTCGCCGCCTCCCACCGGCGCCTTGGAGCCGACGGGACCTACTGGTTCGACGCGATCGAGGCGGCGAGGCTCATCAGCGCCGTCGTCCCGACGCGTCCGCTCGCGTAGGACCAGGCCGTCCGCGGTGCCCATGATCCAGTCAGCGGACCCTTCGTCGTTTGATCGGCGAGCGCTCGGGACACGACCTGATCGCGCCAGAGACCCCAGGGCCTGCTCCCGACGGCGGCGAGCGCTCGCGTGCCGAAGTAGACCCACAGGGCGTCGCGCAGTTCGTCGTCGCCCTCGGGGAGGGCCCGGAGCATGCACTTCACGTGTGAGACCGAAGCGCCGAGCGTCGGAGACTGTCCGAGCTCGAGCCGGCACATGAGGCCCGCCGCGGTGAGGGTCTCCGCGTCGGTCACGTCGAACTGGACGTTCGCACCCGGAACGCGGGAGCTCGCCGAGCCGCTCTCGTCGTAGCCGACGCGGCCAGTGCCCTCCTCGGTCATGTCGTCCATCCAGCCGATGATGGCCTCCGTGGCGTGCCGGTCGACTTTCAGACCCTGGGCCTGACCTGCCGCGTGGGCGAGGGCCATCCAGGCGGTGATCGAAGTGTCGTTGTCACCGATCGGCGGCACGTCGTACCGCCAGACGCGGTACGGATTGCGGCCTCGCTCGATGAAGTCGAGGGCGGACTGCAGGCGCGGCGCGAGGGCCACGGCCGCGTCGTTCGCGTCGGCCGAGAGGTCGAAAGAGACACCTGCGTCCTCGCGGTGGACCGCGAGCAGCGCAAGCGTCGCGATCGCGTGGTCGTAGAGGAATGCGAAGCCAGCGCGATCACCGATGCACCCCGTCTCCTCGTCCTGCTGGGAGAGGAGCCATCCGGCCGCGCGCAGCGCGGCGTTCCGATGGGGCGCGTCCGCAGCGAGCTGGCCGCCCGCGCACAAGGACAGCAGCGCGAGTCCGGTGACGCCGACGGTGTAGACGTCCTCGCCGGACCGTTTCTTCGGAGTCGTCTCCGGGGCGAGGTCCGGCGTGCCGCCGCTGAGGACCTCGTCCCAGAAGGCGTCGTCACTGACGCCGGCGCCTCCGGGCGCGGGTTTCATCGGAACCGGCTCTGCACCGGGCAGCCAGCTGCCGTTCGGCTGCTGCTGGCGGGCGAGCCAGGCGCTCGCGCGGGCGGCTGCCGCCCGCGCCCGCGACGCGGACTCGTCGGCGGCTCGGGTCGCAGGCGCCTCCTGCGGTGGCGCCTGAGGGGAGAGAACGGATGCGAGGGAGCCCGGATGGGCGAGGGCGAGCGCGAGAGCGAGCGACAAGGCGATTCTCCTGGGACGCGGGTGGGTGCGAGCCGTGACGCTGCGCCAACGGTCCGCGCGCTTCAGGGTTCACCCCGGGTCGCGATCGATCTCACCGCGCCCCGAGCAGGCGCGCGTAGCGGTAGTAGACCTCGAGTGAGAGCACCATCGTCGCCGTGGAGTAGACGCGGCCACCGATCTGGCCCCAGGGACCACTCGGATCCCAGGATCCCTTCGAAGCGCCGTCCCGGCGCTGCCCACCGATGACCGCGGGCTCCATCGCCTTGCGCCAGCGCGTCCAGTAGTTCTCCTTCGCGCCGCCCCGGCGGTTGCCCATCTGGAACATCGCGTAGGAGCCGTAGTACCAGTAGTACATGTCGTTCGAGCGGCCGTCGTCGGACCAGCGCGGCAGCGAGCGCAGCAGGAGGTCTGCGTGGTCGTTCATCGAGGACGACTCGTCGTCCGGACTCTGGCCCAGGAAAAAGCGGCAGAGGAGGGTGACCGCCGTCAGCGCCTCGTTGCCCTCCGTGGGATGCCCGTCGTTGATGCCGGGGACGCGCGAGCTCGAGGATCCGGTCCTCTCGTAGCCGACCCTCCCCGTCGCGGGATCGGTCATCTCGTCGAACCACTCGATGGCCGCGGTGTAGGCCTGCCGGTCGACGGCGATGCCGCAGTCCTCGGCCGCGCGCAGCGCGAAGATCATCCATCCGGTGACGGAGGTGTCGTTCTGATCGTCGGGGTGCGGCGAGTAGCGCCAGACGCGGTAGGGGTTGCGCGCCCTGGTGATGAAGTGCACTGCTCCCTTCGCTCGCCGGAGCAGAACGGGCGAGCGATCCAGAGTGCAGGCCTCGCAGAGCGCGATCGTCGCGATGGCGTGGTCGTACATGAAGGAGTGGCCGAGCGGCTCGCCGAGGAGTCCGGACTCGGAGTCCTGCTGCGCGAGCAGCCACCGAACGCCTGCGACCACCGTGTCGCGGTGCCTCCCGCGCTTCATCGTGTGCCCGTCACCGAGGAAGGCGAGCAGGGCGAGGCCCGTCACGCCGACGTCGTGCGCCGCGTACCCCAGTCCGGTGGTTCGGTCGCCCGCAGGATCGTGCTTGTCGAACCCATCGGCGTCCCACTTGCCGTCCTCGTCCTGGTGATCGGCGAGCCACTGGAGGCCGCGCGCGACCGGCACGGCGCCGGGGCCTCGGCCCTTGCCTCCGCCGCCGCCCTCGAATCGGTTGCCGAACTTGGAGCCGCCGCCCCCGGTGAGACCCAGGCTCTCGTTGGTGTGGGGAGCGTCCAAGGGGGAATCGGCGCTGCCCTCGTCGCCCGCGGGTTCGAGTGACTCCGCCAGCGGATCCATGGCGACGTCGCTCACCTCGAAGTCCTCGAGCGTCGGATTGACCTCGACGGGCTCGACGATCTCGGGTTCGGGCTCCGGCTCGGGCTCCTCGATCTTCTCGGGCGGAGGCTCGATGTCGGCGACGACGGTGACCTCCTCGTGCTGCTCGAGCGTCGTCCACGGGATCGCGGCGATCACCAGGGCGATGACGAAGTGGAAGGCCGCGGAGAGGAGCAGCCAGGGCGCGCGTGACATCCACTCGTAGAGGGAGTCGTTGAAGGTCTGCTCCTGCTCCCAGGCGCGAGGGAGGGCGGAGACGATGGGGGCGAAGGGGTCGTTCTGCATCGCGCTGATCGGTGCGTGGGCTTCGTGGCGGAAGCTGGGGGCGCGGTGAGGAACGGAAGGGGGACGCGCGCGGTTCAGTGGACTTCGTGCGCGGCGCGACAGAAGTCTCCGATCGGGGAGCGCGCGATCGATGGGGCTGCGTCGCGGGGGACGGGCGCAGCGGGAGCTGGGCACGTCGAAGAAGGGCGGGTCCGCGATGCGGACCCGCCCTTCTTCGTGGGATCGAGCCGGTGGTCGGCTCTGTCGTTCATCGATCATCCGCTGACGCGGATGATCGGTCAGCGCGCGCCGAGGACCCGCGCGTACCGGAAGTACACCTCGAGGCAGAGCACCATCGTGGCGGTCGAGTAGACGCGGCCGCCGGAGTAGCCCCAGGGACCGATCGGATCCCACGAGCCCTTCGAGGCGCCGTCCTTGCGCTGCGAACCGAGCACGGCGGGCTCCATGGCCTTGCGCCACTTCTCCCAGTAGTTCTCCTTCGCGCCGCCCTTCTTGTTGCCCATCTGGAACATCGCGTAGGAGCCGTAGTACCAGTAGTACATGTCGTTGCTCAGCCCGTCCTTGTCCCACTCGGGCAGGGTCTTGAGCAGCAGGTCGGCGTGCTTGTTCATGTACGACGCGTCGTCCTCGGGGTTCTGGCCGAGGAAGAAGCGGCAGAGAAGGGTCACCGCCGTCAGCGCCTCGCCCTTCTCGGCGGGGTACTGGTCGTTCATTCCCGGGACGCGGGAGCTGGCGGAGCCGGTCTCCGTGTAGCCGACGCGTCCGGTGCCGGGATCGGTCATCTCGTCGAACCACTCGACGGCTGCGGTGTAGGCCTCCTTGTCGACCTTGAGGCCGCCGTCCTCGGCGGACTTGAGAGCGAAGATCATCCAGCCGGTGACCGACGTGTCGTTCGAGCCATCGGGCGGGACCTCGTAGCGCCACACGCGGTAGGGGTTCCGCGCCTGGGTGATGAAGTTGATCGCGTTCTGCGCCTTGCGCTTCAGGATCGTCGACTTGTCGATGTAGTACGTCTCGCACATCGCGAGCGCCGCGATCGCGTGGTCGTACACGAAGGAGTGGCCGATCTTCTCGCCGAAGAGCCCGGTCTCCTTGTCCTGCTGGGAGATGAGCCACTTCACGCCCTTGGTGACGACGTCCTTGTAGCTGCCCTTCGTCATGGAGTGGCCGTCGCCCAGGAAGGCGAGCAGCGCGAGGCCCGTGACGCCGATGTCGTGGTTCGCGTCGCCGATGCCGTCGGTCTGGTCACCGGCGGGGTCGTGCTTGAAGAACTCGTCGCAGTCCCACTTGCCGTCGTCGTCCTGGTGGTTCTTGAGCCACTCGAGGCCGGCCTTGATCGCCGCGTTGGCCTTGCCGCCGGCGCGCAGGTTCTTGTTGCCGCCGAAGCGGCCGCCCATCTTGCCGCCGGCGCCGCCGCCGATCCCGAGCATCGAGTTCGAGTTCTTCGAGTCGAAGGGTGAGTCGGCGTTCTGGTTCGGGTCGCCCTCGGTGCTCTCGAACTCGGAGTCCGTGTCGGTCTCGTTGTGGTCCGAGACCTCGAAGTCCTCGAGGATCGGCTCCTCCTCGGTCTCCTCCTCGATCTCCTCGATCTCCTCTTCCTCCTCCTCGATGATCTCCTCGGGCGGCTGCTCGACGCTCGCCTCGATGATCTGCTCGGGGGACGGGTCGAAGGCGCTCCACGGGATGGCCGCGACGATCAGGCCGATCACGAAGTGGAGGGCCGCCGAGATGAGCAGCCAGGGAGCCTTGGACATCCAGTCGTAGAGGACGTCGTTGAACGTCTCCTCCTCCTCCCAGGGCTTCGGGAGGTTGGACTCGATATGGACGTCGCTGTAGTCGTTGCTCATGACATCGAGGGGGCCCGGAGAGCGGTGCGTCAGGGCCCGAGCGTGGTTCCGGCGGCCTGAAGGGCGTTCGGTGCTGCCGGGTGGAGCTGGGGGAGAGGTGCCCGCGAGGGGGCCCGTAGGGCCGCCGCCGGGGCGTCCAGGGGGCCTCACGGCCCGCCGGCGAGGACAACGCCGCGCCGGCAGAGCGGTTCAGAGGTTATCCAGGGAACCTCGCCGTGACTACCGGCCGGGCCCGTTCGGCCCCGCCTTCCCGGTCCCGGAAGGCGCGCGCTGGGCCCCGGCCGGGCCCCGTTCGCTGGCCGCTTCGCCCTGTCCGGGGCTCCGTCGGGCCTGGACCCGGCCCCGCTGGAGCAGCCAGGCCTTCACCTCGGCCGGTGTGACGTGGGTCGTGCGCGCCAGCCGGGCGATCGCTCGGAACACCTGGACGTCGTCCCACTCCTCCGCGAGGGCGTCGTTCAGCTGCTCCTGGAGCTCCCTGTCCACGAACGGCTGGGCCTCCCTGGGTCCCTCGAGAGCCACCACGCGGTAGATCGTGTAGCCCTGGACGACCCCCTGGCGGACGACCGGCAGCACCGGGGAGATGTCGCCCACGGCCGGGTCGGCGGTGAACTCGGCCAGGGCGGCGCCGCCGTCGGGGTGCTCCCGGACCAGGAGCGCCGTCAGGGCGGCGGGGGGGATGTCCCGCACGTATCCCTGCTCGCCGCGGAACTGCTCCGGGGCGATGCGGCTCATGGCCTCGTCGAAAGTGATCGTGTCGTCGAGGACGTTCTGCCGCACGACCTCCAGGTTACGCCTGGCCTGATCCTCGCCGACCAGGCCGCCGCGGACTCTCACGGGGAGCTGACGGAGGGTGAGCGTGCCCGGGCTCTTCCCGATCTTCGCCATGTCCTCGGGCTTGCGTGATGCGTCGAGCTGCAGGTAGCGCGCGTATTGCTTGCCGGGCCTGATGAAGTTGTCGACCACCGTGCGCCCCGTGGCACCTGGCCCGCGGCCGGTCACCGTCGCCTCCCAGGAGCTTCCGAGCATTCGCTGCTCGTAGATGCTGCGCAGCTGGGCCTTCGTGATGCCCATCCGCACGAAGCTCGAAGCAGCTCTCTGCTCGCCGCCGGAGCGGCGGATGAAGCCCTCGACCTGATCGTCCACCGCGCGGCCGATCAGCTCGGGCTCGAAGCCGAGATTGCGTCCGCCGACCGTCTTCAGGCGTTCGTCGATGATCTCCGAGAGAGCGGCCTCGAACCGCAGGCGCTCGAGCTCCTCGGGGGCAGCGTCCGGGTAGATCTCCGCGGGGTCCTCCTGAAGGCTCCCGCGTCCGATGTACATGACGACGTCTCGCTCGGTGATGACCTCCTCGCCGACGACCGCCACCGCGCGATCCGCGTAGAGAGCGCGCAGCCGAGCCACGCCCGGTGCCGGACCCCGGGCACCGAGGTCGAAGCCCTGGGGGATCTTGGCCTGAGCCGCCTGGGCGGATCCCGCGAGGACCAGGAGCCCCGCCAGGACCATCCCCGCGAACCCCGCGCCCCGCGCGGCTGCCCTCCCTGTCGTTTCCGAGCGCGCCATGCCCAGGATCCTGCGCCCCGGAGCCCCGGCGATCAACCGCCCTGCTCCTCGAAGGTGCCCTCGAACTGGATGGGCAGCTCGAACTCCCCACCTCGGCGGTGCGCGTCCGGTCGAGGGCGACCGCGATGAAGGTGCCCTCGCGCGGGGTGTGGACGAGGCGGACGGTGTCCGCGAGGGCGTCGGGGCGTCGGGGAGGGAGAGGCGCGCAGCGGCGAGCGTCCTCGAGCGGGGAAGGAGCTCGGGACGGGGAGACCACGCGCCCCGCGGCGCCCGGTCACCGCCTCACTCGATCCCCGCTCGCACGGTCTTCTCGAACCAGTCGAAGGCCTGCACCGGCTTCTCGGCCAGGTGGCCGGGGACGACGAGATGCGCGACGCCGGGCTTGATGCGCCGCAGGTCCAGCTTGCGGCGCGCGCCGGCCGCCGCGCCGGCGAACAGGTGCTCGAAGTGGACGGCGTCGGTGTACTGCATGACGTAGCGATCCTGGTGCCAGGCCACGTGCCGCAGGCCGGCGGCGTCGAGCACGATCTTGAGGGAGAAGAGCCGCGCGAGCTCTCTCGCCTCCTTCGGCGCCCGGCCGTAGCGGTCGACCAGGCCTGCGAGGACCTCGGCGACGCTCTCCTCGTCCTCGGCCTGGCTCATGGCGCGCAGAGCGTCGAGCCGCGCCTCCGCGCGGTCGATCCAGCTGTCCGGCAGGAAGGCCTTGAGGCCGACGTCGAACTCGGTGCCGGCCTCGGTCTCCTCGAAGCGCGGCTTCTCGACGTCGGCGCCCTCGCCGGCGGCCAGGCGTTCGACCGTCAGCTTCAGGAGGCGGCAGTACATGTCGTACCCGACCGCCGCGATGTTGCCGGACTGCTGCGGTCCGAGCACGTTCCCCGCTCCGCGCAGCTCGAGGTCCTTGACCGCGATCCCGAAGCCCGCGCCCAGATGGTTCATCTCCTCGAGGGCCTTCAAACGCTCGCGGGCGTTCTGCTTCAGGGGCTTGTGGCGCTCGACCAGCAGGCAGCAGAACGCCTTCACGCTCCCGCGGCCCACGCGGCCGCGGAGCTGATGGAGCTCGGCCAGTCCGAAGTGGTCGGCGTCGTCCACGATGATCGTGTTGGCCGTCGGCACGTCGACCCCGTTCTCGATGATCGTCGTCGCCACGAGGACGTCCGCCTCGCCCTCGCGGAAGGTGCTCATCACCTCGCGCAGCTCTGAGGCCGGCATCTGGCCGTGGCCGATCGCGTAGCTCGCGTTCGGGACGAGCGAGCGCAGGCGCGCCGCGACGGACTCGATCGAGGCGACGCGGTTGTGCAGGAAGAAGATCTGCCCGCCGCGATTGAGCTCGCGCTGAAGCGCTTCCTTGATGAGGTCGTCGTCCTCGCGGTACCCGAGCCGGGTCTCGATCTCCTGGCGGCCCGGCGGCGGCACGTTGAGCGCCGAGATGTCGCGGATTCCCGACAGGGACATGTGCAGCGTCCGGGGAATGGGCGTCGCGGTCAGGGTGAGCATGTCCACGTTGGCCCGCAGCTTCTTGAAGTGCTCCTTGTGGGTCACCCCGAAGCGCTGCTCCTCGTCGATGACGACCAGGCCGAGCTTCTTGAACTTCACGTCCTTGGAGAGGACGCGGTGCGTACCGATGACCACGTCGACGGCGCCGTCGACGAGCCCCTCGATGGTGTCGCGCTTCTCCTTCGGCGTCGTGTAGCGGGAGAGCCCGCGCACCGTCATCGGGAAGTCCGCCATGCGCGAGCGGAAGGTCGCGAGGTGCTGCTCGGCGAGGATCGTCGTGGGGACGAGGACAGCGACCTGTCCGCCGCCGGAGACGACCCGGAACGCGGCTCGCACCGCGCACTCGGTCTTGCCGAAGCCCACGTCGCCGCAGAGCAGCCGGTCCATCGGCCGCTCTCCCGCCAGGTCCCGCGCGATGTCCTCGCTGACCTCGGCCTGATCGACGGTGTCGTCGTAGGGGAACTCCTCGAGGAACTGCTGCACGAGCTCGGGGTCGCTCGGCCACGAAGGGCGCTTGCGGAGCTGGCGCTTCGCCTGCACCTCGATGAGCTCGGACGCGAGGTCGAACAGGCCCTGCTCGACCTTCTCCTTGCGCTTGCGGAAGCTCTGGCTCCCGATCTTGTCCAGGCTGACCGCCGATCCGCCGGCGCCGATGTAGCGCTGGACCATGTCGATGCGGCTCGCCGGGACGTACAGGGACACCTCGTCCGCGAAGACGAGGTGAAGATGCTCCTCTTCTCCCTCGCCCCGGGCCATGCGCTCGAGCCCGCGGTAGCGCGCGAGGCCGTGGACCGCGTGCACCACGAGGTCGCCCCGTCGGAGCTCGAAGAAGCTCTGCAGGGCCTTCACCTTGTGCTGGTGGGCCCGCGCCGTCGCGCGTTTCCGGGCGCCGAGGGTTCCCTTGAGCTCGTGGCTGTTGACCACGAGCAGTCCCCAGGGCGGCGCACGGAAGCCCTTGCTCACGTAGCCGGTGGTGATGAGGAGTCCATCCGCGGCGCCGACCTTCTCGAACTGGGCCGTGACGCGGTCGCGCTCGGCCTCGGTCAGGCACGCGACCACGACACGCGTCCCCTCGCCTGCGAGGGTCAAGAGCTCCGGCGCCGACGCGTTGATCCCCGAGCTGAGGCCCTGCACCGAGCGGGTGTCCAGTGACAGGTCGTCGCCCGGGAGACTCTGGATCTCGAGGACCCGCCGCGCCTTCAGGCTCTGCTCGAGGATCATCAGCGCGCGCTCGTGCGCGGCCGACTGGACGGCCAGACCCTTGGACCGCTCCGCGAGGCGCAGGGGCTCGATCCGCACCGCCAGGGCCTCGCCGTCGACGAGGTCGATGACCGACACACCTTCACCGTCCTCGAGCGAGCCGGAGCCGCCGCTGGCGAGGCAGACCTCGATCTGCTCGTGGGTCTCGGTCGAGCGTTGCTCCACTGGATCGAACGTCCGCAGCGACTCGATCTCCTCCTCGAACATCTCGATGCGCAGGGGCTCCGCGCTCGCGAAGGGGAACACGTCGAGGATGTCCCCGCGCAGGCTGACCTGTCCGGCCGCCTCGACGAGGGGCTCGCGCGTGTAGCCCGCCTTGACGAGCCTCGCGAGCAGCTTGTTCGCGTCCAGCACGTCGCCTGCGGCGAGCTGCACGAACTCCGCCTGGAGGTCGCGCAGCCTCGGGATGGGCTGGATGAGCGCCTGGAGCGAGCCGACGATCACCCGCGGCCGCTCCGGCTCGGGGCCCGCCAGGACCTGCGCCAGCTCGAGCCGGCGGCGGACCGCGGAGGCGTCCGCCGCCGCCCGCTTGGTTCCACTCTCACGCGCCGGGAAGAGCGCCGCCTCGACGCCGAAGGCCGCGAGGTCCAGCGCGAAGGCCTCTGCCTCGCCGTCCGTCGAGGCGACGGCGAGGACAGGCGCGTCCAGCGACGCGGCGACCTGCGCAGTCACCAGCGCCTGCGCCGCTCCCCAGACGTTGCCGACCGACACGCTCCCCTTGCGCCCGAGCGCGCGGGAGAGGCGTGCGAGGTCGCTCGCGGGGAACTCGAGCTCGCCATGCGGGACCAGGGTCGCGCCCGCCGCGGACGCTCCCTCCTTCCCGTCGCCCTGGGTGGCGGCCGTGTCGACGATGCTCTGGGTCATGGGGCGGGCCCGAGCCGCGCGGTTCGCGTCGCGCTCGCGCGGGGATTCGCGCGCGGGCCGGGGAGCTCGACCCGGGATGCTTCATCGCGGTCCCCCGTGGTCGGCCCACCGGCCTGGCTGGCGCTCCATCGTAGCCCCTGCGCGGAGGCCGAGCCGCCGGGCTCCGGATCGCGCGCCCTCCGCGCGAGCGGCGGAATCCGCGCCGCGGGCATCTCCCCGCGCGCGCTCGCGCCGGGGCCCCCGGCTCACGGCTTGGCTTCGTAGCCGAGGGCCATCAGGGCCTCGAAGGCGGCCCAGTGCTCCGCTTCCTTCACGGTCCGGCCCCAGGCGCTCGGGAAGCGGTTGCCGCCCGCTCGCGCCGCGACCTTGAAGGCGCGGGAGTTCGCGTCCCCGCGTGTCTCGAGGACCTCGTAGGTGGGGGGGCCGTCGAAGTCGCGCTGGCAGACCTCCTGGAACGCCTGCTTGGGCAGCGCCTCGCCGCCGCGCGCCCGGGCCTCCGCGAGCTCGGACCGCAGCGTGTCGTGCACGAAAGCCCTCGCGGCCTCGAGCCCCGCGTCGAGGTAGACGGCGCCGACGACGCCCTCGTAGAGATTCGCGAGCACCGACCGGGAGAGCGATCTGCGGTCGAGGCCGCGCCCGATACGGGCGTGCTCCGCGAGACCGATGCGGCTCGCTGCGCCGGCGAGCGCCTTGCGCGAGACCACCTGGGCCTTCATCTCGGTCAGCGCGCCCTCGGGATAGCGCGCGCGGTCGTGGAAGAACGCCTCGGCGACCACGAGGTCCAGCACGGTGTCGCCGAGGAACTCCAGTCGCTCGTTGTCACGTCGCCCCGACCCGTCGGAGACGCCGGCCGACGCGTGGGTCAGGGCGAGGGCGCAGAGCGCCTCGTCCGTGAACGCGTGGAGGTGGTCGAGGGGTGTCGTCACGTCAGTCCTCCTCGGCGCCCCGCTCGTCGCTGGCCCCGACGCTGCGCGTCCTCGTCCGCGCTGCGGACGTCGGTCTGTGTCCGATGAGGAGCGCCGGAGCCGGGGGGGCGGCGGTTTCGGGAGAAGTGGGGCGCATGGTCGTGCCGTCGGATCTCGCGCGCTGCGCAGGGCTTTCGGGAGCGGCGTGCCCATGCGGCCGTGGAGCGCGGACGCGGGGACGGCAGCGGCGCGAACGCCTGGCGCCGGGCCGGCCGAAGCCCGCCCGCCAGCAGAGCATAGGCCCCTGACCGCGCGGCGGGGCGGCGCCAGCCGGAGGCTGCGACCCGGATGCTCCGACGGGGGTGCGGAGGGGGCTCCGGCCGCGCACGAACTCGATCACCTCGTCGCTGCTCGACCGTCGCGCGATGCGGCGTCAGCGCGCCCTCACGGTCTCCGTCGCAGCGGTGGTCACGCGCCTCCCGGTCGCTACGCTTCCGCCATGCCCACCACCGACCACGGGGCCGGGTCCGGCGCGCCGCAGCGAACGGTTCTCGGGATGCGCTGGGAAGCCCTCGCGTTCCTGCACTGGCCCGTGCCGGCCGCTGCGCTCCAACCGACCCTGCCGGCCGGGCTCGAGCTCGACCTCTTCGAGGGCGAGGCGTGGCTCGGCGTCGTCCCCTTCCGGATGCGGGCGACGCGCTTCGACTGGACCCCACCGATGCCGACGGCCACGGACTTCCCGGAGCTGAACCTGCGGACGTACGTACGACGCGGGGATCGGCGGGGCGTCTGGTTCTACAGCCTGGACGCAGCCTCGTGGCTCGCGGTCCGCGGCGCGCGACTTGGATTCGCGCTGCCCTACTTCGACGCGCGCATGGAGGTCGAGTCCGGCGCCGCGGGCGGCGGCGTCCGGCGCTACAGGTCGGCGAGGCGGCACCGCGGCGCTCCCGCGGCGAGCTTCTCGGGCTCCTACGCTCCGACCGGCGGAGCCGTGTCGTCGCGGCCCGGGACCCTCGAGCACTTCCTGACCGAGCGCTACAGCCTCTTCGCCCGGCGCGGGTACGGGGTGCGCTTCGCGCTCCGCGGCGGGCTCCTGCGCGGGGACATCGCCCACGATCCCTGGCCGCTCCAGCCCGCCGAGGTGGAGCTCGTGGACTGCGACATGTTCAGGGTCCTCGGACCGGCTGCGGTCAGGGCGGCAGGGATCGGAGGACGCGAGCTGGCGCCCCCGGTGGTGCACTTCTCGTCCGCGGTCGACGTGCGCGCGGCGGCTCCCGTTCGTGCATGAGGTTCGTCCTGCGCGGCGTTGCGCGCGGCCGCCCGGTCGCCCATCGTTGCGCGGGTCATGGCTGACGACTCCCGCGCTGCGCTGACCCGGACGCTCGTCCGCCTGATCCTCTTCGCCGCCGTCCTGACCGCGCCGGTCTATCTCTTCGGCGAGGGGTTCGAGGCGGAGTACATCGGGCGGGTGGCCCTCTCGAACGGCGTCTGCGCGCTCCTCTGCATGGGGCTGCTGCGCCTGCTCGCGAGCGGGCGGCACGAGCTGGCGGGTTCTCTCCTGGTGATGGGCCTGATGGGCCTGGTGGGCGGACTCGCGTGGTTCAACGGTGAGCGCGTCCACGTCAACGTCGTGAACTTCGTGCTCGTGGCGGTGCTCGCGGGCGCCATCGGCTCGCGCCTGCTGCTGACGCTGGTCGCTGGGCTCTCGGCGGTCGAGATGTGCGCGATCGCCTGGACACGGCCCTTCGCCGAGGCCGGGAAGGACCTCGGGGAGGCGCGCTTCGAGGCGATCGTGCAGTTCCTGCCGACCTACCTCGTCGTGGTGACGGTTCTATGGCTCAGGGCACAGCGCTCGGGCCCGGTGCGAGGCGAGTGAGCGGCGCTCGTGCCGCTCAGGCGGCGGCGCGGCCCGAGACGAGGCACCACTCCGGCAGCCGACGCTCCGCGAGCAGGCCGGCGAGCCGCACGCAGAGCGCGAGGCGTACGCGCCGCAGGCGCACGGACTCGATCAGAGGCGCGGGGCGGAGGCGCTCGACCACCTCGCTCGTGACGCCCATCTGGAGGACGTGCAGCGAGACGAGGCGAAGGACGTCCTCGCCATCGATCCCGAGCGCGCGCACGACGCGGCCGCCCGGTCCGGCGAAGAGGGACCGCAGCTCGTCGAAGACCTGCTCGCCGGGTATCTCGCTCGCGAGAGCGCCGGTCTGAACGTGGAAGTGGACGAGGTCGTGCAGCGCGGGCGCCCGGAGCTCCGAGTGCTCCCAGTCGAAGGCCCTGAGCCGGCCTTCGTGAACCGCCAGGTTCCAGGGGACGAAGTCGCCGTGGGCGGCATGGACCGGGAGCTTCGCGTCGTCGGTGGCGTCCGTGAGCGCGCTCGCGAGGGTCCGGTAGGCGTCGTGCCAGTCGGGGTCGAAGCCGGGGTCGAGGCCCTCGAGGCGGCGGACCGCGGCCTGGAAGGCGTCGATCTCGCGGAGGGGCAGGTCGCGCCGGCCGGCGCCTGCGAGCTCCTCCAGCATGTTCGCGTGCAGGTTCGTGATACGCAGGCCGCCGTTCGGACCTTCGAGGAACTCCTGGGCCATCCAGCTCCTGCCGGCGCGCTCGCTCGCGGCGATCAGCTCGGGGGCGCGTCCGGGGCAGAGCTTCGACACGGCCTCGATCGCGCGGGTCTCGCGCTCGATGGCGTCGTCGCTGCGCTGGTTGAAGCCGATCTTGAGGATCGCGCGAGCTGCGCCTCGTCTGTCCTGCGCGCGGACGATGATCTTCTGGTTGCGGTCGGGCGCGCTGGCGATCACGGCGACGGATCCCTCCACCGGGAGGACGGTGAGATCGTCGCGTCCGTCGCGGGACCCTCCCTTGGTCCAGATGGTGAGCTCCTTCCTGTCGTTCCGCCCCGTCAGTCCGAAGGGGGTCAGGAGCCCCAGGCCTTCGAGCAGGCCGGGCCGCGTCCGGCCGCCGCGGCCGAGCAGGGCGGCGCCGCCGCGGAACGCCGCCCGGTCGGCCGTGGGGAGGAGGGTCGCCACTCCTCCGGGGCCGAGGAAGACGACGAAGCGCTCGGCGCTGCCGCCGCGCTCGAGCGCGGCGGCGAGTTCGTCGAGGTCGACGCGCCCGCGCTGGCGCAGGCCGCCCTGGAGGATCACCCGTCCGCCCTCGGGTAGCTCCGCCCAGCCGCGTGCGAGGCGCTGCACTGCGCGGAGCTCGCTGGTGTCGGCGAAGAGGACGGGGGCTGGGCCGCCGCGGAGCACCGGGTACCACGAGTCGATCCCGTGAGGGATCGAGTCACGGAAACGCGCGGGGTCGAGACCGTCAGCGGTCGCTGCGCCCGGCCTGCCCTCGCGCGAGGGGGTGCTGTTGGACTCGCTGCGGGGCATCGAAGACGAGCGCCGCGGCGGGCGCGCATCTCGTTGATCGACCTCGTCGCCCCGCCCCTTGAGCCGGTAGGCGGCCGATCCGGAGCGGCTGCGCGGCGGCGCGTGGCCGGCCCCCGCGAGGAGTGCGCGCGGCCGGCTCTCGTCTCCTATCGAGCGCGGCGGGGCCGCGCTGATGCGCGGCCCCCGGAGGGATCAACGGCCCCAGCTGAGGGATCACCCGAAAGCCGCCCCGTAGCCCTCCTCGTTGAAGCCCACGAGCCAGGTCTTGCCGACCTTCGCGGTGGGGGCTCGGAGGTTCCCGGTCGGCCCGAGCGCGACGGACGCGAGCGCCGCCGTGTCCTCCGCGTTCCCGAGATCGAGCTCGGTGATCTTCTTGCCCTTCATGGCGACGACCTTGCGGGCGCCGTCGAAGAGGGCCTCGAGGTCGTCCTCGCCGTAACGCTCCTTGGTCGCGTTGACCGTCTCACGGACGGTGACCCCGGCGCCTTCGAGGAAGGCGTCCGAGCGCTTGCAAGAGGTTCAGCCCTTGCGGTGGTAGTACCAGTCGATTCGTTTCGCCATGGCCGGATGTTCGCACACCGCGACCGCGAGGTTGCACGAGGAATCGATGCCGCGGGGAGCGTCGCCCCGCCGCGCGCGTCAGGGCCGTTCGAGAGGAGGGACTGAGCCCACGAGGCGGTCGTACTCCTGGACGGCGAAGCGATCGGTCATCCCCGCGAGGAAGTCACAGACGGCGCGCTCCAGTCCGACCTCGTCGCTCCAGCGGAGGTACCAGCCGGACATCTCCTCCGGGCGCGCGCGGTACGCCTCGAAGAGACCGCCGATGATCGCCTTCGCCCAGGTGCGGAAGCTCTGGAGGTAGGGGTGCCGGTAGAAGCGGCGGTAGAGGAACTTCTGGAGCTCCTGGACGAGGGGCTTCGTCTCGGCCGAGTGACCGCAGAGCATCGTGCCGTGCGCCCGGACGTCCGCGGCGGACTCGACGCCGGCGTCGACGACGTTCTGATGCGTCGCGCGCACGAGGTCGACGATGCAGATACCGATGACCTCGTTGCAGAGGCGGCCGATGCGCAGACGCGGGTCGTCGGGCGTCTCGCCCTCGCCCACCAGGAACCCGGGGTGACGGGCGGCGACGCGCTCGCGCGCCAGGCGCCACAGTGCGACCCCTTCCTCGAGGTCCGCTTCGGTGAACATGCGTGCGGCGAGGCCGTCTTCTATGTCGTGCTTGTTGTAGGCGGTGCTGTCCGCGAGGTCGACGACCTGTCCCTCCAGGAGCGGCTGGCTGGGCTTGGGCATGAACTCGTCCGGCCAGTCCTCCTCGGTCTCGTGCTTGAGCAGGGACTCGCGCAGCTCGCGGGTGAGATTGAGCCCGGGGTGGTCCGGGCTACGGCGCTCGAGCTGGTCCACCACGCGCAGCACCTGTGCGTTGTGGCGGAACCCGCCGTAGGGATGCATGAGCTCGTTGAGCGCCCACTCGCCGCGGTGGCCGAAGGGAGGATGGCCGATGTCGTGCGCGAGACTGAGCGCCTCGCACAGCGGCTCGTTGAGGCGCAGCACGCCGCCGACGCTGCGGGCGACCTGGCACACCTCCAGCGAATGGCTCAGGCGTGTGCGGTGGTGATCGCCCTCGTCGTTGAGGAAGACCTGGGTCTTGTACTGGAGCCGCCGGAAGGCGGTCGCGTGGGTGATGCGATCACGGTCCCGCTCGAACAGCGTGCGGTGCAGGTCCGGCGCCTCTTCGAAGCGCCGTCCGAGGGAGTCGACGCTCTTCATCGCGTACGGCGCGAGCTGAGCGGCCTCGCGGGCCTCACGCGTCTCGCGTCGGCAGGCGTCGGTGGGGGAGCTCATGGCTTTCTTCGAGGTCGCGGCGCGCGGCCGCCACTCCGGTCGCGGGTTCTACACGGACGGGGCCCGCGAGGATGACACCCGAAGCGAGGAACTCCCATCAGTCCGCCCGCATGGACCTGCGAGACCCGTCGAAGCGCCCGCGAGGGACGCCCTTCCCGTCGCAGGGCGACGCGCTCCCCATGCCGACGTTCGAGACCCGGGACGGTGGGGCCTGCCGGACCACGCGCTCCGCCGAGCTGCAGCGCGGGTCAGGCGCTATCGTCTCCGCCATGACGAGCGCGCCCTGGTACGTGGAGGCCTTCCGCAGCGACTATCGCGAGGTCTACGCTCACCGGAACCTCACGGCGGCCCGTGAGGAGGTGCGCTGGTTGACGGAGGATGTCCTCTCGGGGACGCGGGGCGTCGTCCTCGACGACTGCTGCGGTTTCGGGCGCCACAGCGTCGCGATGTCGGAGCGCGGCCTCGACGTCGTGGGGATCGACCTGTCCTTCGACCTCCTGCGCAGCGCGCGTGAGCTCGAGGGGGAGAGCGATGCGGCCGCGCTGCTGCGGGGGCGCCTCGCCCAGGCGGACATGCGCGCGCTCCCCTTCGCCGACGGCGCCTTCGGGGCGGTCGTCAACCTGTTCACTTCGTTCGGATACCTCGGCGACGAGGGGGACGCGCAGGCGCTGGCCGAGATGGCGCGGGTTCTCGCGCCCGGCGGGACGCTGGTCATGGACCTGATGAACCCCGCTGCGATCCGCCGCGGGCTCGTCCCGAGCTCGCGGGAGGAGAGGGACGGAATGGTGCTGGAGGCGGAGCGCCGGCTCGAGAACGGCGGCCGGCGGGTGGTCAAGGAGGTGCGCCTCACGACGGCCGACGGAGCCGAGCGATCCTGGCGAGAGGAGGTGCGTATGTTCGAGCCCGATGAGCTGGACGAGCGCCTCCTCGCCCTGGGGCTCCGGGTGGAACGGCGGGCGGGGGATTTCTCCGGGGAGAGGTTCGATCCTGCCGAGGCGGCGCGGCAGATCGTCGTAGCGCGGGCCTGAGTGCCGGCTGCGCCGTCCCTCGAGCAGGAGGGCTGCCGGGGCAGGATCCCTCGCGCCGGGGTCTTCCGCGCGAGCATGGCGGTAGACTCCCCGCGGAACGACCTGCGCCAGCGCCCGGACCGCGGCGCGATCCCGCGCGCCGACCCGACAACTCCCATGCAGAAGAACATCGCCTTCAGCGAGAAGGCCCTGGAGCTCCAGGCCATCGCCCGAAAGATCGCCGACGAGGTCGTGCGCCCCGGTGCCGCCCACGCGGACAAGCACTCGGAATACAACATGAAGGCCGCTCGCGCCGTCGCGGACGCCGGTCTCTTCCGGGCCTGGATCCCCGAGGCCTACGGGGGGCTCGACGCGGGCGTGCTGGCCCTCGCGCTCGTCGCCGAGGAACTCGCGAAGGCAGACTCCGGCTTCGGCGTCGCCTATGCGGTCAACGCGCTCGGGTCCTTCCCGATCCTGCTCGGCGGCACCGACGAGCAGAAGCAGAAGTGGATGCCGAAGATCGCCGCGGGAGAGACCTTCGTCGCCTTCTGCCTCTCCGAGAAGTTCGCCGGCTCCGATGCGAGCGGACTCGGCGTGCGGGCGGTGCGCGACGGAGATCACTACGTCATCAACGGCGAGAAGAAGTGGACGACGAACGGCGGTGTCGCGGACGTCTACTCGGTCTTCGCCGTCACGGATCCGAGCTCCAAGTCCCGCCGGATCAGCGCTTTCATCGTCGAGAAGGGCACGCCTGGATTCACGATCGAGAAGGTCGAGGACAAGATGGGGATCCGCGGTGTCCCGGTCGTGGAGACCCACTTCAAGGACGTCCGCGTCCCGGTGGAGAACCTCATCGGCGGCCGCGAGGGCATGGGCTTCAAGCATGCCATGATGACCCTCGACCACGCGCGGCCGGGCGTCGCGGCCCAGGCGGTCGGTGCGTCCCAGGGGGCGCTGGACCTCGCGAACGCGTATGCGAACCGCCGCGTCCAGTTCAAGGTGCCGATCAGCCAGCACCAGATGGTCCAGCAGATGCTCGCCGACATGGCCATGAAGACCGAGGCGGCGCGGCAGCTCACCTACGCATCCGCCGCGGCGATCGATGCGGAGGGCCCGAGCCCGGCCAACTCGAAGATGGCCGCCATGGCGAAGTGCTTCGCCTCGGACGTCGCCATGGAGGTCGCCACCGATGCGGTGCAGGTCTTCGGGGGATACGGGTTCATGGAGGACTACCCGATCGCCAAGTTCTTCCGCGACGCGAAGATCCTCCAGATCTACGAAGGCACGAATCAGATCCAGAGGATCGTGATCGCGCGTCATCTCATCCGGGAGTCGAACGACCTGGAGCACCTCCAGGAGTTCATCCCGACCGAGGAGCAGCAGAGCTACAACGCGCCCTCGATGAACCCCGAGGGCTGAGCGAGGCTCGAAGACCCGACGCGCGGCAGCGCGTCCTCCGTGACAAGGAGCCCCGCTGCGCCGCGCCGCAGCGGGGCTCCCGGGTTTCGCGGGATGCTCGCTGCGGCCCTCCTCGCCGAGACTCGTTCTCGCGAGGAGCCGTTCTGGCAGTGAGGGGCGGCGGACTGCCATCGCGGCGGTGCCGCGGAACGAGTGAGGGCACTCGTTGCATCGGAGTGACACGCAAGGCTTCCGTAGAGGTCGAAGCGATGCGACGTGGAGTGAGGTGCGCGTTCGCGGCAAATCGCTCCAGGGACAGGCTCGACATGAAACCGAACGTCTGCGGCGTGTTGACCACGGGAAGCTCTCGATCGCCTTCCGCGCGCTCTCGGCGGGCTCATAAGGCGGCCTGATCGGGGTCGTTACTCAAAGTTCATCCAATGCTCGGCGTCGCGGGCCGTATCGCGAGCGAACCCTTCAACGGAAAAGAGCGGGCCGATCGCAGGAACGCTCGTCTTCCGGCACGCCTCTCGCATAGGCCCTTCCCCTGCGGAGGGCGGCAGGCGCCGCAAGGTGTTCGCCGCCCATCCGACCAACGAGACGAAACCGAGCCGACCGGGCTCTGGTGAGGCCTTCACCCTCTTCAGCCGGCGACGGTTCGTCCACGGAGACGAAGATGACAGCAACCCGCAACGTCAAGACGCTCGCCGACCTCGATCGGCTCCTGGATCGCTACGCCGACGACCACGAAGGGTTCACGGCGAAGGCGAAGCGTCGCGCCCAGGAATGGAACCGCCAGGGGATCGAACTCGAGCTCACCGATCCCTCGTCGTGGCGCGCGCCGCTCGCGTTGGATCCGGCCGCTCGCGTCGCCTCCATCGAGGAGCAGCTGCGTGCCGAGATCGAGACGATCACGATCATGGACCGCGTGGAGGAGGCCCAGCACGCCCGTCGCATCGAGTTCGCGCGACTGCGCCTCGAGCACGCGCTGTCGCGCGCCGGATTGGCATCCGAGGATCTCGACGGGCGCGTCACCTACGACCCGACCACCTACCGTGACGTCTGCCCGGACTCCTGCGACCTGCCGGAGGACCTCTGCCGCCGCTGGGTCGAGCTGCATCACCTGCGGACCGAACTCGTCGAGCGCAACCTCTACCTCGCGATCATCAACGTCGAGCGCTACGCCCACCTCGGCGTGAGCCGTCTCGACCTGATCCAGGAGGGGTCCGCCGCGCTGTTCCGCGCGGTCGATGGCTTCGACTGGCGCCGCGGTCTGCTGTTCCGCACCTATGCGGTGCATTGGCTCAACCAGGCGTATCGCAGCTACCTCTACAACAACGGCCAGACGGTCCGCGTCCCGGTCTACCTCCAGAAGGCGATGAAACACGTCCGCTCGGCCCAGGACAAGCTGGGTCCGGACGCGTCCGTCGCAGAGATCGCGGGGGCGGCTGATCTGGGGGAGCACCTCGTCGAGAGCGCGCTGGCCGCGTCTCGCTCGACGCTCTCGATCGACTCGCCCTTCAGCGCCGGGGACGACGCATCGGGCGGCCTCGCAGAGGTTCTGGGCCAGGCCGACGACACGGGCGTCTACTCCACGGACATGGAGGAGGTGACCCTGGAGGACGGGATCCAGGACGCGATGGGTCGACTGAGCGAGCGCGAGCGGTACGTGATTGAAATGCGATTTGGTATAGGCCGCGAGCGCGAGTACACCCTCAGCGAGGTCGCCAAGGAGCTCGGAGTCAGCCTCGAGCGGGTCCGCCAGATCCAGGTGCGCGCGATCGCGAAGATGAAGACTCCGTGTCTTCGCAAGGCGATCGACCCGTTCCTGTAGACGTACAGGATTCGCTGCATCCACCCGCGCGTCGCAGCGAACTACATGGTCCGTCCCTCTGGCAGGAGGGAAGGGAGATTCTCCGGGAAGGGAATCCTCACGACCCTGGCTCCACGCAGTGGAGCCAGGGTCTCTTCTTGCCTGCGACGAACGGTGACGGCTTCTGACCGTCACCCGCTCCCGTCCGCCGCGTCATGACACCAGCGGGCCTGCGATGGACTGCCACGTCGGCGGCCACCGCACCCGCGGTCTCGACCCGCAGGAGGGTGTCATGAAACTCGTACCGCTCGTTCTCCTCGTCCTCGCGGTGGCCGTCGGTCCCGCGAGCGCATCGACCGCCGAAGGCTCCGTACTCCGCTGCCACTCCCTCGGCCGGCTCGTCCCGTCGCAGGTGAATCAGGCGATACCGGTGGACTGTACCTGCGACGGTCCGCGCTACATCGAGCTCGGCCCGGTGCGCATCGGAAGTCCCGGTGGAGGGAACGGGAACATCCAGCCCGACTGCTACTTCTCGACGGAGGTCATCCCAGCTCACTACGAGTCGGAACCCCATGGGCCCTTCGACCTCGAGCCGATCCTGCTCCCCGTCGAGGTCGTGCTGCGGCGCTGTGACACCAGTGACTGCTACGTCTTCTGGGGCTCCGCGAGCTGCGTCATCGAGCGCACCGTGCGCCAGGGCTCGGTGCAGTCCTTCCGCGTCGTCGGCGCTTGCACAGCCGCGAGTGGCGGCTGACGGCGAGTGTTCGCCGGACTCGTCGAAGCGGGCCCGGCCCAAGAGTGTCCGCCCCGACCACCAGTACTCCGCATCGACCATGTCCATCCCCCCGACCCTCGCGCTCTGCGCGACGCTGATCGCTGGCCCGGCCCAGGACCCCGCGCAGCTCTCCGTCCATGGAGTCTCGCGCCAGCGCGCCGTGATGCCCGCACCGCTTCCCGCGGCCCTCGTTCGCGCCGCCGAAGCCGTGCATGCATTCGAGCACGACTGCTTCGAGCGCGGGCTGCTGACGCCCTCGGGGACCGTGAATCCGCGGCCCCTTCCGCAGGGCGTGTCCGAGGAGCACCCGCTCCACGTCCACATCCTCGAGGGCGGTCGGGTGGACGGCGCCGCTGACTTCCCCGGATACGAGGGGTTCGCGTTCCAGGGGGAGTCCCCGACGCTCGCGCACCTCATCGAGTGCGGCCGATACCACGCCGGCCACGCGGCGGCGGCCGAGCTGCTCGGCGAGGCTCCAGGTTTCGACCCCGGCGAGCTCCTCGCCGCCCTCGCCGACGAGATGATCTGCGCATCGGACCCCGGAGCGAGCGAGCTCTCAGCGCGCCTTCACTCGATCGCGACCGAGCAGCGACGACTCGCGCCCCTCAACCGCGGTTCGCTCGCGTACGTGGCCTGGGGGCTGTTGATGCATCCCGAGGCCTGGGACCGCGCGGACGACGACGTTCGCATGACGCGCGATGCGTTCGTCGCCGCGGTGCTCGCGCGGGGCGCGACCTCCGAGGTGTCGAGCTGGGTCGCCGAGCGAGTTCTCCAGCTGCCCCTCGCCTGGACGGACGAAAGGCCAGGTCGCGGCGTGGCGCTGGCGCGCGGCCGCAGCCGCGCGCCCTTCGGGTTCACCGCCAGGGATCAGGCCTTCCTGGAGGGACTCCGCGCCGCATTCGCCTCGGATCCCGCGATCTCCGCGCCCGGTATGCCGCGAGCGCGGCTCGTGGAGTGGAACGCGACGATGCTCGATCGGGTGCTGCGGGACCGCGGGACCATCGTCGACGCCGACGCGAGGATGCGCCGCGGGACCCTCGCGGAGAGACGCCGCTTCTGGACGGACCTCGCTTCCGCGTCCTCCTTCCCCGACCTGCACGCGGCCGTATGCGACGAGCTCGCGCTGCTCGCGAACGGCGAGGCGGGCCTCGCCGGCGCTGCGCGCATCGCGGAGCTCCGCGCGGCCGCCGCGATCCGCGCGCTCTCCGGCGCGGAGGCCGGCGAGCTCGACGCCCTCGTGCGCTCCGCGCGGACCGAGGGAGCGGCGCTCGCGCGGCATCTGCTCATGACCGTGACGGCGGCCGGCGGCCCCGAGAACGTCGCCGCTCTCGCGACCTCGTTCAGCGGCGAGCTGGGCGAGGCCCTCGGGGACTTCGGGACGCCACAGCTACGAGAGCGGCTCATGGGGGAGGCCTGGCGCCGGCTCTCTTGGACCGACTCGGAGCAGGGGCTCTGGGTGGTTCGGGACCATCTGGAGCAGCGCGTGATGCTCGAGCCTCGGGCGGCGAGCGCGATGATCACGGGTCTGGTGATCCACCGTCGGGAAGGCGCGGACGTCCTCCTCGCGGAGGTCTGCCAGCGCGGCGGTGCGCTCGAGCGCGGCGCGGCGGTGGCGAACCCCCAGTGGATGGAGCCTGAGTCCTACTCGCTCGAGGTCGGGAGCCTGCTGTCACGGACCGTCGACCCCGAGCTCGCTCCGAAAGAGCGCGCGCAGCTGCGACTCGATGTCCTCAGCGCCATCGATCGATGGGACGGGCCGGAGGCCCACGCTCTCCTGCTCCGGAGCTTCGAAGAGGGCCTTTGGTCCGCGCGCGCGGGTGGCGACAGCTGGAGTCGCACGGCGCGCGGGCCGTGGCTCGACAGCGTGCTCGCGCTCATCGGGACAGAAGCGCGCACGGATCTCGTGGCGCGGGGTCTCGCGCCGGCGACGCTCTTCGGCTCGGTCCGGGACGGCTGAGCGGTCGTTCGGGGACATCCGGGGCCCCGGGGGCCGCTGCGGCACGCCCTGGGCGACGGCAACGGCAGGTGAACGAAGACCGTGGAGGATCTCGTTATCCTCGGGGCCGCGCGCGCTAGGCCCCCCGCCTGCCCGTCCCACCCCGGGCCCCGGCGCCCTCTGACCCCCTTGCTCGACGACGAGACCCCCCGGAGCGACCAACCCCTCGACGGCGAGTGGCTGCGCGCACTGTCCATCGACCTCAACGGCCGTCCGCCGTTCGAGAGCGAGCGGAAGCAGTGGATCGGAAGGCCACGGGCGGCGTACGTGCGCGCCGCCCTCTCCACGGAGGAGGCCTGGCGGCACTGGCTCGGCGAGCAGCTCTACTACTTCATGCTCATCGACCGCTTCCGGCCGGTGGGCACCGGGCTCGACGAGCTGCCGGCGCTGCTCGCGCGCGGGGCGATCTCGCCCCGCGACGCGCTCCACCGCATCGCGCTCTGCACGAGCTTCGACCTGCGGAACCCGGGCGCGGACACCTTCGTGACCGTGATCATGGAGCAGTTCTGCGGGATCGAGGTCCAGCGGGCGACGCGCGAACTCGAGATCGGCAAAGCGGCCTACGACGGTGGCACGGGCGTCTTCCTCGGAGAGAGAGCGACCAGTCAATCGGACGTCATCCGCATCGCGGTCGAGCACAAGCAGGCAGCGAGGCATCTGATCGAGCGCGAGCATCTGCGGATCTGTCGGGCGCCGCTCTCCGCGAAGGGGCGTGGCAAGCTCGTGAAGGAGGTCCACTCCAAGCCGCGTCGGCTGGCCGAGGTGATGGGGGAGTGGTTCGTCTCCGAGGCCTACGAGCAGCGGGTCGAGCGCGGCGCTCCGATGGAGAACCACATCTGGGTGCACACGGTCTTCGTCGATCTGTCCGGTGGACTGCCCGGGCCGAACGACGTCGAGGCCCTGCGGAGCGCCCTCGACGGCCTCGGCGATCCCGCCCCGCTCCGCTCCGCGGTCGTGCGCATGCTCCTCGCGAGCGAGGGGACCCGAGCGCCGCGTCGCGCGGAGATCGGAAACGGCGGCGATTGGGTCGCCGAGACCTTCCAGCGCCTGCTCGGACGCGTCCCCTCGGCGCATGAGCGGGCCGCTTTCCGTGAGGTCGCGATCTCGGGGGAGGACGGCCCCGAGACGGTCCTCTACACCATCCTCACCAGCGCCGAGTACGAGAAGCCATGACGAAGAGAAGGAACGACCACGGGTCCGAAGAGCCCCGCCGCCTCGATCGCCGTTCGGTGCTCCGCGCGGCTGCCGCGACGGGCGCCTTCGGCGGCCTCGCGAGTGCCGCCTGGCCGATGGGGAGCCTCGGCGCGCGCGCCTTCACGCCCCTGGCGCCCGGGCTGAAGACCGAGCGCGTCGTGCTCGTCGTCATGGCGGGCGGTGTGCGGAGCCGCGAGACCTTCGGCTCGCCGAACCAGATCCCGAACCTCGTTCAGATGGCGCGGGAAGGCACGCTCTTCACACGGCTGCGAACGGCGAACCTCGGCCACTTCGGCGCGTCGATGTCGATCTTCACCGGGATCTCCGAGGCCCGCGGGATCCGCGACAACACCCGGGCTCCCGATCCGACGCTGTTCGAGTACATCCGCAAGGACCTCGGCCTCGCCTCGAACGAGGTGTGGGTCACGACCGCCGGCGGCGCCCAGCAGGTGAACTACTCCTACGGCCTGCACCCCGAGTACGGAGCGCGCTTCGGCGCCACGATCCTCGACGGCGACGGGATCTTCAACGAGGAGTTCAAGGGGCTCGTGCAGCGCTACGGCGTCCCGCGGCCCCTCGACGACGAGCGCGCCGACCAGGTGCGCGAGCTTCGCAGGACTCTTCGTGGCGACCGGGGCGGCCGGGACGAGGGGAGGGTCGCGGAGGCGCGCGCGCGGGTCGAGTCCTACATCCTCTCCGAGCTGGGCCGCGGCGTGACCGAGATGCGCGGCGCCGGTGCAGGCGACGCCAAGGCCCTGCGCCTCGCGCGTAATCTCCTGTCGGTCTTCAAGCCGAAGCTGATCGGCGTCGTCCTCCAGGACGCGGACATCGCCCACGGCTCCTTCAACGGCTACAGCGAGGTCGTGCGCCGCGCGGACGCGGGGATCGGGGAGCTCCTCGAGACGATCCGGGGGGACGAGACGCTGCGTGACTCCACGGCTGTCATGGTCCTGCCGGAGTTCGGCCGCGACAAGGACCTCAATGCCCGCCGCGGCCTCGATCACGGAGACGGGTCGGACGACCTGCGCTTCGTCCACGGCGCCGTGTGGGGTCCGGACTTCAAGCGCGGCAAGGTCGTCAAGGACGACCACCGGACGATCGACATGACGCCGACGATCGCTCACCTGTTCGGAGCGAAGGCGAAATTCTCGAAGGGCTCGGTCATGAAGGCGGCCCTGGGCTGAGCGTTTCGTCCGTGCTCGTGCGTCTCGGTCTCGGGCTGCCGCTCCTCTCGGCAGCGCTCGGCGCGCTCCTCCCCGGGAGCGACGCCGTCGTCGCGTCCGGAGGTGCGCCGGTCGGGATGCGGGGCGCCACGCCCGTCCAGGAGGAGGGCTGCCTCGAGTGCCACTCGGGCATCGAGGACATGCACCCGGGTTTCCCGCTGTCGTGCGTGGACTGTCACGGGGGCGATCCGGACGCGAAGACGAAGTCCGAGGCCCACGTCCCGTCGAAGCGCTCCGGCCGGCGCGACGAGCGCGTCGCGCCTCTGCGCGACGATCTCGGCCACGTGCGCTTCGTGAATCCCATGGACCTCCGCGTGGCGGAGGACACCTGCGGCGACTGCCACGGCGAGCTGGTCGAGCACCTGATGATCTCGCTCCACGGGACGACCGCGGCCCACCTCTCGGACGGGTACTTCGAGACGGGGATCCAGCCGTCGCGCGATTCGCGCTACTCCGTCTTCCCCGCGAGCGCGCCCGCCAGCTCCGACGCCGAACACACCATCGAGCGCCTCGTGCAGCCTCCGCGCCTCGATCCGACGGACGACCCCACGGACCTCGCGTCGCACTTCCCGGACCTGATCAGGAAGGAGTGCATGCAGTGTCACCTCTGGAGCCAGGGACGTGCCGTCCGCGGCCGCGTCGGCTTCGACGGGGAGTATCGGGGCGCTGGATGCGCGGCCTGTCACGTCCCGTACCGGGTCGACGGGCTTTCAGAGTCCCACGACCCGACTGCGAATCGCACCGAGCCGGGCCACCCGCGCGCCCACGCGATGGTGACCGCGCCGCCCACGGAGACCTGCACCACCTGCCACTACGGCGACGCGTCCATCGGGCTGCACTTCCGTGGGCTGTCCCAGCTCCCTCCCGGAGCGCCCGGCGGGCCGGAGATCGATGGGACGACGGACTCGCTCCTCCACCGCGCCTTCTTCGTGAACGATCCGGCGGTGACGCCGCCGGACGTCCACCATGCCAGCGGGCTCCACTGCGTCGATTGCCACACCCTCGGGGGGGTGATGGGGGACGGCCGGATGCTCTCGAAGATGGAGGAGGCGACCGAGATCAGCTGCGAGGCCTGCCACGGCACCTTCGACGAGCGCTCGACCATGACCACCGAGCGCGGCAACCGCCTGCGCCACCTCTTCGCCAAGGACGACGGGAGCGTCTGGATGAAGAGCAAGGTCACCGGGGCGGAGCACCGTATCAAGCAGGCGGTCGACGTCGTGACGGTCGGGCACCCCGACTACAACGAAGCTGCCAAGGAGGCCATGACCTCGGCGCACGGCGACGTGGCCTGCTACACGTGCCACGCAGGATGGAACGTGAACTTCCTAGGCTTCCACTTCTACCGGAACGAGGCGCTGACCCAGCTCGACCTCCTCTCGGGCGAGCGAACGAAGGGGCGCGTCACGACCCAGGAGAAGGTCTTCACGACCTGGAAGAGCTTCTACGCGGGGCTCGACGAGCAAGGCCGCGTGTCTCCTTATCTGACCGGCTTCTCGACCATGGGCACGGTCGACGCGCAGGACGGAACGCGGATCCTCGACCAGGAGCTCCCCGTGACGGCCAACGGCCTGTCGGGGATGACGATGATCCACCACCAGCTCCACTCCACACGGCCCACCGCGCGGTCGTGCGTGGAGTGTCACCGGGCCTCGGAGACCTGGGGGATGGGATCGGGCAACTTCCGCCTCGGCCGCCAGCTCGCCTTCGCCGCGGACCGACGGGGGGTGGAGGTCCTCGCCTACGACCGCGAGAACCCGCTGCTCTCCGCCCCGCTGGCGAAGTTCGTCCTGCCCGACGTCATCGACATCGAGGTGCGCACCGACCCGCTCCAGGGGCACGCCGACGTCCTCTTCGTGACGGAGGGCAAGCGCGGCGTGCACGCGATCGACGTCAGCGACCCGCGCGCGCCGCGGCGGCTGGACTTCCACATGGCCGTGTCGCCCCGCGGCCTCGCGCTCTCGGGGAGCCACCTCTACGTCGCCGACGGGATCGGAGGCTTGAAGATCTTCGACGTGAGCGACGCCGCCGCGATGAAGCGCGTGGCGACCGTCCCGATGATCGACGCCCACGACGTCGAGGTCCGCTTCCCCTTCGCCTATGTCGCGGACGGGGCGGGCGGGCTGGCCGTCGTCGACGTGCGCTTCCCGGTGGCGCCCCGCGTCGTCGGGGGACTCGAGCTCGAGGGCGAGGCGGCGACGAGCCTCGACGTGCTCTTCCAGTACAGCCGACCGATCGCGCGGGACGGTGTGCCCGCGGACGAACGCACGCCCGCTCGCCGGCTGGTGGCGGTGTGCGACGAGAACCTCGGGCCGATCCTCGTCGACGCCACCGAGCCGGGCCATCTGAAGGTCCTCGAGCAGGAGGGCGACGGCCGCAGCGCGGCGGAGAGCCGCTCCGACGAAGCGCTCTACACGGGTGTGGCCCTGCGCAGTCACGTGGATCTCGCCTCGCCCCAGGGCGGGGCGAAGACCACGGAGCGCGACCTGCTCTACTTCGCCGAGGAGCGCACGGTGGGCGGCGGCGATCAGGCGACGTTCCTGCGCGTCATCGACGTGACGACGCCAGAGCGTCAGGAGCAGGTGGCGCGGCTGCGGGTGGAAGGCGGTTCGGAGATGCTGGTCCACGGCGCCTGGTACAACCCGCCGTTCCTCGGCCCGCGCATCTTCCTGCCCGGCGCCGAGGGGATCTCGGTGCTCGACGTCGCGAACACCAGCGAGCCGGTCATCCTCGGACGGTTGCCTGCCCTCGCGGGCGCCTACGTCCTCCGCCACGAGGAGTTCCCCCTCGACCGCATGCTCGAGCCCGACGGACGCAGGCTCAAGGACGTCAGCCACCCCGGATCCCGCTGGCTGATGCGCGGCGAGATCGAGCGGGTCCTCGCCGTCGATGGCGAGGCTCTGGGGACCGTCGACTACTACGACCAGGCCTCGATCCCCGCCGCGTCTTCGGCGCGGGCCATGTTCCGGCGCGCCGATCGCGACGGGAGCGGCCTGCTCACGGGGGACGAGCTCGACCGTGTCGGGATCGAGGACGTCGATGCGGACAGGGACGGCCGCGTGACCCTCGTCGAGCTCGGGCGCTTCGCGGACACGACCGGGATGACCGTGGCGGAAGAGCTGGACGAGCCTCTCGTCCCGGAAGCGCCCGAGGCGCGGACGGCGCCCGACGGGGACCTCGCGCGGCTGCTCGACGGGACCGACCCCTGGGCCTTCGACAGGAACAAGAACGGCAAGCTCGACGGCAAGGAGCTCAAGGCGGCGGTCTTCGCGGCGCTGGACCTCGACGCGGATCGGCGCCTCGACGTGCACGAGCTCTCCCGCCATCCCGGGCCGACCCGCGAGCTGCGCTTCGGCGACTCCGGCGCGGCCAAGGGATTCGCTGCGCTCGACCGCAACGGCGGGGGGACGGTGGGACGCCGCGAGTTCAAGCTGCGTCCCGAGGACGTCGCTGCGCTCGATCGGAACGGCGACGGAGAGATCCAGCTCGACCTCTCCAAGTCGGAGAAGCGCCCGCGTGGGGGGACCCAGGAGCTTCCCCGCGCGGAGTGGCCGACGCGCCGTATCTATCCCGTGATCGAGCTCCCCGTACGGCCCACCGTCGACCTGCTCCTCGCGACCTTCGACGGGAACGGGGACGGCGTCCTCACCAAGCGAGAGCTGCGGCGCCGTCCAGACCTCCACGTCACCCTGGACGACGATCGCTCGTCCGTGGTCGAGGCGGACGAGCTGGAGCGCTGGTCCTCGCGGGTGCTGGTCTGGGGACTGGACACGGTCCTCGACGACTTCCTCGGCCGGTGGGATCTGGACGGGGACGGCGAGCCCGACGCATCCTTGCTCCCGGAGGCGGCGCGCACGGTGCTCCGCCGCCGGACCTCCGCGCGCTGAGGCTGCGCCAGGAAGCCGCGGCGAGGCAGCGGGACGCGACAACCCTCCCCAGCGAGGCGTCCTGGGGCCCTCATCAGCGCTCTCCGGGCGCCGGCGGCGCGGTCTGGTGGCGCTCAAAGGTGATCGAGGGGACCCGAGGGTTCCGCAGGGTCCACGGCGAACGGCGCCCGGACCTTGCTCGACGCGCCGTCTCCGCGGGAGCGCCCGGGGTGCACTCCTGTTAGAATCGCGCGCCATTTCTTCGCGCTGATGACCTCTCCGGACCCCAAGACCCTCCACGCCGGCGCCCCCGCCGCAGAGCCGGCCGGGGCGGCCCCGGACGAGCGCCCCCGCGCCGCGGCGAAGGCCGCCGAACGCGGACCCAAGCCGTCCTGGCTGAAGGTCCCCCTGCCGGGCGGTGACGGCTACAAGAAGCTGAAGAGCCTCACCAAGGACCTGAAGCTCAACACCGTCTGCGAGGAGGCCCGGTGCCCCAACATCGGTGAATGTTGGAAGGGTGATCACGCGACCATGACGATCATGGTCCTCGGCGACGAGTGCACCCGGCGCTGCCGGTTCTGCGCGGTCAAGACGGTCATGGAGGCGGCGCCCCCCGACCCCGACGAGCCCGAGCACGTCGGCGCGGCGGTGGGGGAGATGAGCCTCGACTACGTGGTGATCACCAGCGTCGATCGGGACGACCTCCCGGACGGTGGCTCCGGCCACTACGCCGAGTGCATCCGCTCGGTGCGCCGCCACGCGCCCGAGACGATCGTCGAGGTGCTGATCCCCGACTACGTCGACGCGAACCTCGGGACGCTCATGGAGGCGCGGCCCGACGTGCTCGCTCACAACGTCGAAGTCGTTCCGCGGCTCCAGCGCAAGATCCGCGATCCGCGGTGCAGCTACGAGCGCTCCCTCGAGGTGCTGCGCCAGGCAAAGGCCCTCCAGCCGGACGTCTTCACGAAGTCCTCGCTGATGGTCGGTCTCGGCGAGACGCAGGAGGAACTCTTCGAGGCGATCGGGCTGCTGCGTGACGCGGGCGTCGACTTCCTGACGCTCGGGCAGTATCTGCGGCCCACTGCCAACCACGCTCCGGTACGCGAATTCGTCACGCCTGAGCGCTTCAAGGAACTGGAGATCGAGGCCCGCGCACTCGGCTTCCTCTACGTGGCCTCCGGGCCCCTCGTGCGGTCGAGCTACAAGGCGGGCGAGTTCTTCGCAACGCGTTTGATTCGCGGCCGGCGCGCCGCGACGCGCCGCGCCGACGCCTGAGCCGCTCCGTGCACCGCCGACCGTACCCGACACCGCGATGACCGACATGCTGACCCTCATCCAGCCCGACGGAGCGACCGAGAACGGCTACGACGCCGGGCTCTCCGACGAGGAGCTGATCCACTGCTACCGCGCGATGCTGCTCGTGCGGTCCTTCGACGAGATCTGCCTCAAGCTGCAGCGTTCGGGTCGCATCGGCTTCTCGATCCCCAATCGTGGGATCGAGGCGACCCAGGTCGGCGCGGCCAGCGCGCTCCGCAAGTCCGACTGGATCTTCCCGAGCTATCGCGACTTCGGGATGTATCTCTACCACGGCATCCCGGCCGTGGAGATGATGCACAACATGTTCGGCAACGCCCTCGACAGCGCGAAGGGGCGGCAGATGCCGGTGCACTTCTCCTTCGTCGAGCCGATCCACTTCTGCAGCATCTCCTCGCCGATCGGCACGCACCTGCCCCACGCGGTGGGGGCGGCGTACGCGTCGAAGCTGCGGGGCGAGGACACGGTGCACCTGGTGAGCTTCGGCGACGGCGGCACCTCGAGCCTCGGCTTCCACAGCGGCATGAACTTCGCGGCCGTCTGGAAGGCGCCGGTCGTGTTCCTCTGCCAGAACAACGGCTACGCGATCTCGTGCCCCTCCGACGAGCAGACCGCGTCCGACGGCTACGCGATCAAGGCCGAGGCCTACGGCATGCGCCACGCGACCGTCGACGGCAACGACCTCTTCGCCGTCCGTCAGGCGGTCCTCGACGCCGCGGAGCTCGCGCGCAGGGGCGAGGGCCCGACCCTGATCGAGTCCGTGACCTTCCGCATGGGTGGTCACTCGACCTCCGACGATCCGACGAAGTACGTGCCGAAGGAGCTGATCGAGGAGTGGGAGAAGAAGGACCCCGTGGAGCGTTTCCGGCGCTTCCTCGAGAGGAAGGGCATCTGGACCCAGAAGCTCGAGGACGACCTGCGCGCCGAGACCCTGGCGGAGATCGACGCGGCGGCGAAGACCGCGGAGAGCACCGACGCGCCCGGCCTCGAGACGATCTTCAGCGACGTCTACGCCGAGGTGCCTCACCACATCCGCGCTCAGGGAGAGTTCCTGTTCGACCTCTCCAAACGTCGCGGTGACGCCGCGTCGGGCGGCGGCGAGTTCCCGCTCTGATCGTCGCGCCTGCTCCCCTCGTCCCGCACATCCAGCCGCCAGTCACCACGCCGCACGGTCTCCTCCGGCGCACGATCCCATGGCCAACCTCACCCTGATCCAGGCCGTCAACGACGGCCTCAAGACCGCGATGCGTCGGGACGACTCGATCGTCGTCTTCGGCGAGGACGTCGGCCCGAAGGGCGGCGTCTTCCTGGCGACCGAGGGGCTCACCTCGGAGTTCGGCAAGGAGCGCTGCTTCGACACTCCACTCTCCGAGGACGGGATCATCGGCACCGCGGTCGGCATGTCGATGAACGGTCTGCGCCCGGTCGCCGAGATCCAGTTCCAGGATTTCATCTTCCCGGCCTTCGATCAGATCGTCAGCGAGGCCGCCAAGCTGCGCTATCGCTCCGGCGGCCAGTACACGGCGCCCATGGTGATCCGTACGCCCTACGGGGGCGGCATCCGCGGCGGCCTCTACCACAGCCAGTCCGGCGAGGCGTACTTCGCCCACACCGCGGGCCTCAAGGTCGTCATCCCGTCGACGCCCCACGACGCCAAGGGCCTCCTGCTCTCCTCCATCCAGGACCCCGACCCGGTCCTCTTCATGGAGCCCAAGGCCCTCTACCGCTCGGTGAAGGGCGAGGTCCCCGAGGGCGACTACACGGTCGACCTCTCGACCCTGCGAACCGTGAGGGAGGGCCGCGACGTGACGGTGTACTGCTACGGCGCGATGGTGCCGGTGGTCGAGAAGGCCGCCGCGCAGGCGAAGGAGCAGCGCGGCATCGACTGCCTCGTGGTCGACCTCCGCACCCTCCTGCCCCTCGACGAGGAGGGCGTCATCGAGGCCGCCAAGCAGACCGGCCGGGTCGTCGTCGTCCACGAGGCCCCGCGCTTCTGCGGCTACGGCGCCGAGATCAGCGCCCTCATCGCCGAGCACTGCATCGAGTACATGGAGGCGCCCGTCAAGCGCGTCACCGGCTTCGACACCCCCTTCCCCAACACCCTCGAGCACCACTACCTTCCCGACGACCGTCGGGTGCTCGACGCGATCGAGGCCGTCCACGACTTCTGATCACTCGCGCCTGACCCGCCCCACAACCGCACGTATATCCAGCACCACATCCCAATGATCGAGTTCAAGCTGCCCGACATCGGCGAGGGCATCGCCGAAGGCGAGATCGTCCAGTGGCTCGTGGCCGAAGGTGCCACGGTCGAGGAGCACCAGCCCGTGGTCGAGGTCATGACCGACAAGGCCACGGTCGAGGTGCCCGCGCCCGCGGCCGGCACCGTCTCCAAGCTCCTCGTGGGCGAGGGGGACACGGTGCCCGTCGGAGACGTCATCTTCCACCTCGACGAGGGCGGCGCCGGTGGCGCGGCCCCCGCACCGGTGGCCGAGACCGCGTCCGCGGCGGCCCCCGCGGCGAGCGGCGGCGGTGAGCTCATCGAGTTCAAGCTGCCCGACATCGGCGAGGGCATCGCCGAGGGCGAGATCGTCCAGTGGCTCGTGGACGAGGGCGCCACGGTCGAGGAGCACCAGCCCGTGGTCGAGGTGATGACCGACAAGGCCACCGTCGAGGTGCCGGCGCCCGCGGGCGGCACGATGGTGAAGCGGCTCGTCGACGAGGGCGCGACGGTCCCGGTGGGGGACGTGATCTTCCATCTCCAGACCGGCGCCGGAGGCGCGGCCCCTGCTGCCGCCCCCGCCGCGGCCCCCGCGCCCGCAGCCGCCGCTCCGGCGGCGGCGCCCGTCGCGACGGCCGCCACCGCTCAGCCGGCCCGGGTCAGCCACGCCGACGGCAAGGTCCTCGCGGTGCCGAGCGCGCGCCGCGTGGCGCGAGAGCTCGGCGTGGATCTGATGGCCGTCAGCGGCTCCGGTCGCGGCGGCGTGATCCGCCGCGCGGACGTCGAGGCCTTCGCGAAGTCCGGCGCGGCGCCGGCCCCGGCCCCGGCCCCGGCCCCGGCCGCTGCGGCTCCTGTCGCCGCTCCCCCGGCACCGGTGGCCGCTCCGCCGGCACCTGTGGCCGCCGCTGGCAAGGCCGCTGCGCCGGCCGCGCCGATCCCCACGCTCCACCAGGAGGAGCGCTCGCCCTACCGCGGTATCCGCCGCAAGATCGGCGAGGCCATGACGCGGTCCAAGCACACGGCCGCTCACTTCACCGTCGTCGAGGAGATCGACGTCACCGAGCTCGTCGCCGCCCGCGGACGCGCCAAGGCCATCGGCAAGCAGCACGGCGTCAACGTGACCTACATGCCCTTCATCATGAAGGCGGTGGCGAACGGCCTGACCCGCTTCCGCAGCCTGAACGGCCACCTGGACGAGGAGGCTGGCGAGATCGTCATGCCCGCGGCGGTCAACATCGGTATCGCGACGGACACGCCCAACGGCCTCGTCGTTCCGGTGATCCAGAACGTCGAGCAGAAGGGCATGCTGCACCTGGCAGCCGAGCTCTCCGATCTCGCCCAGCGCACGCGTGACGGGAGGGTCAAGCCCGAGGAGCTCCGCGGGTCGACCTTCACGATCACCAACGCGGGCAACATCGGCGGCACCCTCGCCACCCCGATCATCAACTTCCCCGACATCGCCATCCTCGGCGTGCACCGCATCGTCAAGCGTCCCGGCATCATCGAGACGCCCGAGGGCGATGAGATCGGCGTGCGCCACTACATGAACCTCTCCTGCAGCGTCGACCACCGCCTGGCGGACGGTGCGGACGCGGCGCGGTTCCTGGCCTGGATGCGGACGATCCTCGAGGACCCCGGTCTTCTGACCCTCTGAGCCCGAGCCCCTTGGCCGCTCCCGCGCTCCAGATCGTGGACCCCGACGGCAAGCTCGTCGGGGCCGCGCCGGATCTCTCCGACGAGGCCCTCCGTGACCTCTTCGTGCACATGCTTCGCATCCGCGCCCTCGACGGCCGGATGCTGAAGCTGCAGCGCGCCGGGCGGGTCGGCTTCGTGGGGACGGCGACGGGACTGGAGGCGGCCCTGGTGGGAGCGGCGGCGCCGCTCCGCAGCACCGACTGGCTCTGGAGCGGGCTGCGGGAGGGTGGCGCGGCCGTCATGCGCGGGCTGCCGCTCGCGGAGTACGTGGCGCAGATGTACTGCAACGCGAACGACACCGCGAAGGGCCGGCAGATGTGCAACCACTTCCAGCACAAGGGCACCAACTACCCCAGCTGGTCGAGCGTCATCGGGACTCAGGTGCCCCACGGCGTCGGCGCAGCGTTCGCCACCAAGCGGCGCGGCGAGGACGCGGTCCACGTCATTCACTTCGGCGACGGCGCGACCAGCTCCAACGGATTCCACTCCGCGCTGAACCTCGCGGCGGTCTGGAAGGTGCCTGCGGTCTTCGTCTGCACGGACAACGGCTGGGCGATCTCCGTGCCGAGCTCGAGCCAGACGGCCTCGGAGTCCTACGCCGTCAAGGGCAAGGCCTACGGGGTGCCCGGCTGCACCGTGGATGGCAACGACGTCCTCGCGTGTCGCGCGGCCATGGCGGAGGCCGTCGATGCCGCCCGCGCCGGAGACGGGCCGCGGCTCGTGGTCCTTCGCACCTACCGGATGCTCGGTCACTCCAGCTCGGACGATCCGAGCAAGTACCGCTCCGACGACGAGGTCGAGTCCTGGGCGCGGCGCGACCCCATCGAACGCTTCCACGCCTATCTCTCCGAGCAGGGCCTCGTGAAGGACGGCGAGCGCGAGCAGATCGAGAAGGACCTGCTCTCCGAGATCGACGCCGTGATTCGCGAGCAGGAAGCGGCGCCGCCCATGGCGCTCAAGACCCTCGTGGAGGACGTCTACGCGGACGTGCCTTACCACCTCCGGCGTCAGTACAACGATTTCATCACCGTCGCGGAGAAGCTGGGCCACGCCCAGCCAGGCGACGGTGCCTTCCCTCTCTGAGCACCACCGCTCGAACCCACCCAACGAATCGCATGTCGAAGCGCAAGGTCGTCGTGATCGGCGCCGGTCCCGCCGGATACGTCTGCGGGATCCGTCTCGCCCAGCTCGGCCAGGACGTCACCGTCGTCGAGAAGCAGTACTGGGGCGGCACCTGCCTCAACGTCGGCTGCATCCCGTCCAAGGCCCTCATCGCCGCGGGCTCGCTCATGGAGAAGATCCGCCACGCGGACGTCATGGGCATCAGCGCCAGCGACCCGTCGCTCGACGTCGGCAAGCTCGTCGAGTGGAAGACCGGGATCGTCGGAAAGCTCACCGGCGGCGTCGCGGGTCTGCTCAAGAACCACGGCGCAAGCATGATCGAGGGCGCCGCGAGCATCGTCGACAAGAACACGGTCAAGGTCGTGGGCGAGGACGGTGAGCAGCTTCTCAAGGTCGATGACATCGTCATCGCGACCGGGTCGGAGCCGATGAACATCCCTGGCTTCACCTGCGACGAGAAGGACGTGTGGTCCTCGACCGGCGCGCTGAAGCCGGACTCGATCCCGGGGCACCTGCTCGTCATCGGCGGCGGCTACATCGGCCTCGAGCTCGGAATGATGTACGCCAAGCTGGGCTCCAAGGTGACCGTCCTCGAGGGGACGGGCGGCGCGCTGCCCGGCCAGGAGCGCGACTGCGTCAAGGTCATCGAGCGTTCGATGAAGAAGATGGGCATGAAGCTCATGACCGAGACCTTCGCCCAGGGTTTCGAGAAGAAGGGCAAGACGTATGTCGTCACCGCGAAGACGAAGAAGGGAGAGGAGACGATCGAGTGCGACCAGATTCTCTCGACCGTCGGCCGCCGTCCCTACAGCGAGGGGCTCGGGCTCGAGAACGTCGGCCTCGCCGTGACCAAGCAGGGGTTCCTGGAGGTCGACACCAGGATGCGCACGAAGGTGCCGAACATCTACGCGATCGGCGACATCGCCGGCCAGCCGATGCTCGCCCACAAGGGCTCCAAGGAAGGCCTCGTCGCCGCTGGCGTCATCGCGGGCCAGGACGAGGAGTACGACGCGCGCTGCGTCCCGGCCGTGATCTTCACGAGCCCTGAGATGAGCTCGGTCGGCCTCACCGAGGAGCAGTGCAAGGAGAAGGGCCTCAAGTACAAGACCGGCTCCTTCCCCTTCGCCGCCTCGGGCCGCGCCATGACGCTGCAGGAGACCGACGGCTTCGTGAAGATCATCGGAGACGCGGAGACGGACGAGGTCCTCGGCGTGCACATGGTCGGGCCGGAGGTCACCGAACTGATCGCCGAGGCCGCCCTCGCGATCGAGATGGGGGCCACGGTCGAGGATCTCGGTCGTACGATCCACGCCCATCCGACTCTTCCCGAGGCCATGATGGAGGCCGCCGAGTCGCTGCACGGGATGGTGGTGCACATCTATCAGAAGCCGAAGAAGTGACGGGCTCTTCCGGACCCTCTTCCATTCAGGAGGACACTCGCGCGCCGCTCGAGGTCATCGACCTCGGGCGGCGCGCGTACGTGGAGGTCTACGCTCTGCAGGAGGAGCGCCTCGCGGCGCGGATCCGCGGTGAGGTCCCCGATGGCCTCCTCCTCGTGGAGCACGATCCCGTCGTGACGCGGGGACGTCGCTCGTCGGAGGGCGACACCGCGGGAGTCCCGTTTCCAGTGGTGGACATCGGTCGCGGCGGCGAAGCGACCTACCACGGCCCTGGCCAGGTCGTGGCCTATTCGATCATCGAGCTCCCCGAGGGCCGCCGAGACCTCCATCGTTACCTCCGCGACCTCGAGCAGGTCGTGATCGACGCCCTCCGCAGCCTCGGGATCGAAGGCCGGCGTGAACCGGGGAAGACGGGCGTGTGGATCGGCGCTCAGAAGGTCTGCAGCATCGGGGTCGCCGTCCGACGCTGGGTGACCTGGCACGGACTCGCCTTGAACGTGACGACGGATCTCGACGCGTTCCGATCCTTCGCTCCCTGCGGACTGGACGCATCCGTGATGACCCGGGTCGCCGACCACCTCGAGCCCGAGGATCCGGACGCCCTGCTCGACCGGGTGCGGAGCGCCGTCGAGATCGCGTATCGCGCCTACTGGCGCTCCGTCGCCGGCAACGAGCGCGGTTGATCCGCGCTCGGGGAGCGTCGAGGAGCCGGACGGGCCCTCGGGTCCGCGAGCTGTGAAACCAGCAGCTGGGCGACGGAAGTCCAATGGGCGCAGATCCTTGGGGCTGAGTCGTGGCTCGGCCGTTGGGCCCCTCGAGCGCTGCGAGCGGGTTCGACAGCGATCGCGTCGGGGGGCTCGGGGGAAGGCCGAGAGCGGGCGAGACAGACCCACACCGGCCCGGTCGGAACGGATTTCCGGCCCGCCGGAACGCCCCCCGATTCTCGCTGACGGGGTCAAGAGAGCCCTGGGGCAAATGTCGATGACCGTGGCACGCCGCCCGCCCCCCCGGCGCACCTCCGCCGATCGATCGACATGTGTAGACCCCAAGTCTCCCTCGATGCCCGTCACGCTGCCGATCTCGGCGGCGGCCCCGTGATCGACGCCGCTGCCTTCGGTGCGCTCGAGGCCTTGGCAAGAGACGACGACCCCGATCTCGTCCGAGACCTCATCGCACTGTTCATCGACGATTCAGCCCAGCGGATCGCGTCGCTGAAGCGCGGTCTCGAGAGCGGCGACGCGGGCGCCGTCAGCGCCGCCGCCCACGCGCTGAGGTCATCGGCCGCCAACATCGGGGCCCTTCAGTTCTCCCACGCGTGCGCCGACGTCGAACGCTGTGGTCGCGCGGACGAGGTCGATCTGAACGAGCTCAGGGCGATCGGAGAGCGTACCTGCCGGCTCTACGAGGAAGTCGTCGCGGCCCTGTCCGCACCCGGGAACTGAGCACGGCCATGGGTCAGTCCATCCCCGTCAGGTTCGAGGAGCTGAAGAGCAGCGGCGCGCTGCCCTCTCCCACAGGCGTCGGGATGAAGATCCTCGAGATCACGCGTACGGACGACTACAGCGTCGACGAGATGGCCGACGCGATCATGTCCGATCCGTCGCTGACAGGGCGGATCCTGCAGCTGGCGAACAACGCGAGCGTCGCCGGCTCGGAGTCGGTCACCACGGTCACTGGCGCGATCATGCGCCTCGGCAGCAGCACGGTCCGCACGCTCGCCCTCGCGTTCTCGCTCGTCTCCGACCGCGAAGCCGGCGCCTGTCGGCCATTCGACTACGAGCGTTACTGGTCCCTCTCGCTCGCGCGGGGCGTCGGGGCGCAGGTGCTGGCGGATCACACGGGGGTCGCGAAGCCCGAGGAAGCCTACATATGCGGCCTCCTCTGCGAGGTGGGCATGCTCGCTCTCGCCTCCGTTCACAGCGCGCGCTACGGCGAGATCTTGAACTCCACCGCGGGCGCGTCCTTCGACCGGCTGCGCGAGGCGGAGTTCGACGCCTTCGACATCGATCACGCCACGGTCGCCGAGTGCATGCTCGCGGACTGGGGGCTTCCGTCCGCCTTCGCCGAGGCCATCGGCGGCTTCAGCCGGCAGCGGAGGATCGGGGAGAGCTCCGCTCCCGTCGAGAGCACCGGCGATCTCCTGCGTCTCGCCGACACGATCGGCTCCGCCCTGCTGCTCGGGGAGACGTCTCCCGTCCGCAAGCTTCGCGAGGTCGGCGAGCAGCTCGAGCGCACGCGTCGGGCGCTGGGGATGGAGGAGGCGCAGTTCAGCGCTCTCTGCGATCGCGTGGCGCGGCAGTGGCGCTCCTGGGGTGAGAGTCTCGAGATCGAGACCAGCGAGGTGAGCTACCACCAGATCACGGCCGAGATCGCCCGCAGTCGCTCCGAGCAGCCGGACGGCGCGACCGGAACGTCCCGGCGCGGCGGCGTCGTGAGCGTCTCCGCGCCGACCCTCGCGGTCGACACCGCGAACGAGGGCCAGCGGATCTCCGTCCTCGCCGTGGACGACGATCCGGTCTCCCTGCGCCTGCTCACGCGCCAGATGCGGAACGAGAGTTTCGAGGTCTCCATGGCGCGGAGCGGCCGAGCCGGGCTCAGGAAAGCACTCAAGGAGAAGCCGGACATCGTGGTCATCGACCACGAGATGCCGGATCAGAACGGCCTAGAGGTCGTCGAGGCGCTCCGTCGTTCGGCCGTCGGGTCCTCGATGTACATCCTGCTCGTCACGGGCAACGACAGCGATGAGCTCCTCATCAAGGCCTTCGACGCTGGCGTTGACGACTTCGTCCCGAAACCCATCCGGCCGCGCCTGCTCTCGGCGCGCATCAAGGCGGGCGTCCGCATCGCGAATCTGTCGCGCAAGATCGAGCGGGACCACAACACGATCCTCGATCAACTCGCGGAGCTCAATCGGCTCAACCGGAGATTCCGAACCGCGTCCCTGACCGACCCGCTCACGGGGCTGCCGAACCGGCGGCACTGCATGGATCGTCTCGACGCCGAGTGGAAGGCCTTCGCGCGCAACGAGGCTCCCTTCACCGTGATCATGCTCGACATCGACCGCTTCAAGGCGGTCAACGACAGCTATGGTCATGACGTCGGGGACGACGTCCTCCAGGCCACGTCTCGCGCCATCGTGGGCGCGCTACGCGGCGAGGACGAGGCCTTCCGCCTGGGTGGAGAGGAGTTCATGGTCCTCTGCCGCAGCGCCCACGAGAACGACGGCGCCGTGGTCGCCGAGCGCATCCGGCAGGCGGTCGAGAGCAACGTCGTCGAGGCGTCCGGCTTCGAGCTGGCCGTCACGGTGAGTCTGGGAGTCGCCGGAGTCCACGCGGGCGTCGAGTCGCTGATGGCGCTGCTCAAGGCCGCTGACGAGGCCGTGTATCAGGCGAAGAACGCGGGCAGGAATCGGCTTCAGCTCGCAGGAGCGCCTGCGCCGACGCCCGAAGAGTCCATGAGGACTCGTCGGTCCGCCTGAGGCCTCCTGAGGCGGGCTCCGCGACGCGCGCGCGGGGCTCCGGGGGGCCGCCGTCTTCCCCCCTCCCCTCCGTCAGGACGCGCACGCATGAGCGACAAGTTCCACGAACTCCGACTGACGGGAGCTCTGCCTTCCCCCTCGGCGACAGGGGTCCGGATTCTGGAGCTCACCCGGTCAGAGGGCGCGGACGCGCGCGCGCTCGAATCGATCGTCCTCGCTGACCCGGCTCTGAGCGGACAGCTCATCAAGGCGGCCAACGACCTCGAGCTGGAGGACCAGGGTCCCGTCACCTCCGTCCGGCTGGCCGCGAGCCTGCTGGGCCCGAGCGCGGTTCGCGACGTGGCGCTCGGATTCACGCTCCACGGCGAGGGACGCAGCGGAACCGCGCGGGCCTTCGACCACGACGGATACTGGGCCGTGGCGCTGGCGAGCGCCGTGTCGGCGCACGTTCTCGCGCAGGCACTTCGGCACCCCGATCCCGCCGAGGCGTTCACCTGCGCGCTCGTGTGCGACATCGGCCGTCTCGCCTTCGCGACGCTCCATCCCGAGCGCTACTCGGAGCTGCTCGAAGAGAACAGCGACGTCGACGAGCGCGGTCTTGGCCCGTTCGAGTCACGCGTCTTCGGCATCGACCACTGCGAACTCTCCGCCTCGATCCTCGCGTCCTGGGGTCTCCCACGCGAGTTCCAGGAGGTCGCCCTCCTGAGGGTCGAGAAGGTCACGAGCTTCGGGAAAGGCGTCAACGGCGCCGGCGCCGAAGGCGCAGGGGAGGACCCGAGGTCTCTGCTCTCCATCGTTCGCGCGGGGCGCGACGTGGCCCGCGTGCTCGCCGGCACCTGGAACCTCGACGACCACGTGTGGTGCGCGGCGTTCACGAACCTGGTTCGAACAGCCGAGGATCTCGGACTCAGCCACGAAGCGCTCATCTCCCTGTGTGACACCATCGGCCCGAGCTGGGCGGAGTGGGCGGCCTTGATCGGCAGCGAGACGCGGCAGGTGAGGCGCTTCCGCAGCGTCGCGGACGAGGCAAGGAGGCGAGGGCTCCGCGCTCCGGGCCGGATCTCGATCGGCGCGGACTGCCCGGCGATGACCGTGGAGGAGCGCGACGCAGCCCTCTTCCCGGCCGAAGCGGACCTGCCCCTCGAGCGGGAGGATCAGGAGTCGATCGTCCGTGACGAACCGACTCGCGTTCTCCTCGTGGACGACGACTCGCGGATGCTTGGACTCATCGCGCACCACCTCCGGCGGGAGGGTTACGAGGTCCTGACCGCGGAGTCGAGCAGTGAAGGCCTCGCTGCGGCGCTCGAGCACCAACCCCAGATCGTGATCACGGACTGGATGATGCCCGGGATGAGCGGCATCGAGCTCTGCAGGTCCCTCCGCAGGAGCAAGACGGGTGCGAAGATGTACGTCCTGCTCGTCACCGCACGCGGCGAGGATGAACAGATCGTCGAGGCCTTCGACGCGGGAGCGGACGACTACGTCGTCAAGCCCTTCAACCCGCGCATCCTCCTCGCGCGGGTGCGCGCGGGCGCGCGCATGATCCAGCTCCGCGAGCGGATCGAGCAGTCTGAGCGGTCGCGACTCCGACAGGTCGCGGAGCTCGGGATCATGACGCGGCGCCTCCGCGCGGCCGCGCTCACGGATCCGCTGACCGATCTGCCGAATCGCCGCTACGCCATGAAGCGACTCAAGCAGGAGTGGGAGGCTGCCCGCCGGACGGGGCGCCCGCTCTCGGTGGTCATGTGTGACGTCGACCACTTCAAACGGGTGAACGACGAGCACGGTCATGACACCGGGGACGTCGTGTTGCGGGAGGTGGCGAGGGTCCTGCGGACGAGCGGGCGCACCTCGGACGTGCTTTGCCGTCTCGGCGGCGAGGAGTTCATCGTCATCCACGCGGCCACCGACGTCGCGACCACGGAGAGAGCGGCCGAGCGCCTGCGGGAAGCCGTCGCGCGGCTCGCCATCGATCACGGCACCTATCAGAGCGGCGTGACCTTGAGCCTCGGCGTCGCGCAGCGGCTCCCCGGAATGACCGGGATCGACGAGCTCATCAAGGCGGCCGACGAGGCTCTCTACGCCGCGAAGGCCTCGGGACGGAACCGGACGTGCGTCGCGGGGAGGCCCTCGGAAGGTCCTCGTGATGCGGGCGGCGAAGAGCGACTGATCGGCTGACGCCTTAGCCCCGCGCGACGGATCTCCGGGGCACAATGGGGCCATGCACACCCAGACCCTGGATCCGAACGCGCTGCGTACCTTCTGCGCGGCCCGCTGGCGCGACTCGATCGTCCCCGCGCTGGAGCGGTTCATCCGTATCCCGGCCAAGTCCCCGGCCTTCGACGTGGACTGGGCGGAGCACGGCCACCTGCGTGCCGCTGCGGACCTGGCTCTGGAGTGGGTCAGGAGCTGCGCGGTCGAGGGCCTCGAGGCGGAGATCGTCGAGCTCGATGGACGGACCCCGACCCTGCTCGTCGAGATCCCGGCCTTCGGGGACGGCGCGTCCGACGCTCAGGTGCTCATGTACGGTCACCTCGACAAGCAGCCGGAGGTGACCGGTTGGGACGCGAACAAGGGGCCGTGGGAGCCGGTCGTCGAGGACGGGAAGCTGTACGGCCGCGGCGCGGCCGACGACGGGTACGCGGTCTTCGGGTCGCTCTGCGCCATCGAGGCGCTCCAGGCGCAGGGCGCGAGTCACCCCCGCGTGACGGTGTTGATCGAGACCAGCGAGGAGAGCGGGAGTCCCGATCTCGCGGCCTACGTCGAGCATCTGTCCGCGCGCCTGGGGAGTCCGGACCTCGTCGTCTGCCTGGACTCGGGCGCGGGCGACTACGAGCGGATGTGGCTCTGCACCTCGCTTCGAGGCAACGTGACCGGCGACCTGCGTATCTCGACGGTGACCGAGGGCATTCATTCGGGCGACGCGAGCGGCATCGTGCCCTCGAGCTTCCGGGTCGCGCGGATCCTGCTCGACCGCATCGAGGACGCCGCCACGGGTGAGATCGTCCTCGACGCACTGCGCGCCGCGGTCCCGGACGATCGGATGAGCCAGGCGCGCGCAGCCGCCGGCGTGCTCGGGGAGGGCGTGCACGACAAGTACCCCTTCCAGGAAGGTGCGCGTCCGATGGGGGAGGACAGCGTCACGCGGATCCTCGCCCGCACCTGGGCGGCGACGCTCTCGGTCACCGGCGCCGACGGGATGCCGCCGCTCGCGGACGCCGGCAACGTCCTGCGCCCTGAGACCGCGCTCAAGCTCAGCTTCCGGCTTCCGCCCACGACGGACCCCGACGCGGCGTGTCGCGCGGTCAAGGAGGCGCTGGAGGCCGATCCGCCCTACGGGGCGAGGGTGCGCTTCGAGAACGCCGACGCCGCGACCGGCTGGAACGCGCCGCCCTTCGCGCCCTGGCTCGACGAGGCGATCCAGGAGTCGAGCCGGACCTTCTTCGGAGAGGACGCGGTCTCCCTCGGCGAGGGCGGCACGATCCCGCTCATGGGTCTCCTCGGTGAGTCCTTCCCCGAGGCGCAGTTCGTGATCACCGGCGTCCTCGGCCCGGGCTCGAATGCTCACGGACCGAACGAGTTCCTGCACCTCGACATGGCGGAGAAGCTCACGGCCTGCGTGGCGCTGATCGTCTCGCGAGCCTGATGCGGCCCGGCTCCTGTCCACCCCGACGCACCGCGCGGACGAGCAACCCGGCGGGCCTCCTCGCGGCGGACCGCGCGTCCAGGACGCTCGATCCCCCGGGGCCCTTCTCGCTGCACCTACCGCGAGCCCTGCGCGACCAGCTCGAGCAGCGGGCCGCTGCGGCCTATCCACACGAGGCCTGCGGCCTGCTCGTCGGCCGGCGTGGCTCGAGCGGTGAGGTGCTCGAGGTGACCGAGGGAGAGAACGTCGAGGCGGACACGGATCGGTACTCCCTCGACCCGCTGCACCTCCTGGAGGTCGAGCGCGCCGCGCGCGAGCGCGGGCTCGAGGTGGTCGGCGTCTGGCACAGCCACCCCGATCACGACGCCGTGCCCGGAGCCCTGGATCGAGCAGGCGCGCTGGAAGGGTGGTCGTACCTGATCGTGTCGGTCCGCGCGGGTGCGCCGGGCGAGGCGCGCTGCTGGCGGGCCACGCCGGCGGGCCTCACGGAGGAGCGCCTCCTTCCCTGAGCGATCATCCGAGCGCTCGAGCGAGCGGCTCGGGGAGCGTCCAGTCTCGCCTCGCGGGCTTCAGCCCGCGTGCCAGGCCGCCCACGACGAGACCTCCGGCGCTCGAGATCGGGTTCGAGCGATAGCGGCCGAGCTTCTCGAGGTGGTAGTCCACGAGGGCGTCGTCGAGGGCGGCGAGGGCGGGGTACGCGGCGCGCCCCTCCGCGAGTTCGAGGAGCAGTCGGCGGAAGCCCGCGCGCTTCATCCCGTCCATCCAGCGCCACGGCGTCTCGCCCTCCCCGGGCTCGCCCATCAGGCTGCGCTCGGCGGCGTCCAGGTCGCGGCGCGCGTCCCCGGCGCGGAACGCCGCGGGGACGCCGGCGTCGAGCTCGACCTCGACCGCGAGGTCGCGGGTCGCGCCGCGGTCGTGGTCGCAGAGGACCGCGCTCTCCCCTTCGACGATGAGCCTGCCGCGGGAGTAGTCGCGTGGCTCGAGCACCACGCCGCGGGCGCCGTTCGCGAAGCGGTAGTCGCGGCGCCAGTGTCCCTCGCCGGCGGAGACGCGTCGGGCGGAGATCACGCGCTCGGCTCCATGAAGGGCTTTCAGCATCGCGATCCCGTGATAGGCGTAGCCGGATCGGTCCAGCGTCACCGTGCGCACCCGGCCGAGCGCGCCCGACGCCGCGCAGGCGCGCGCTGCGTCGATGAGTGGGAGCGTCAGGCAGTCCTCGGTGACCGAGACGCTCCGGAAGGCGCGCAGGAGACCGACGCGCGCCAGGTGGCGCGGGAGCAGCACCGGCGTCTCGATCAACAGGTCCACCCCGGACGGCGCCGCCGCGGCGAGCCGTGTGAGGACCTCGGGCACCGCGGGCTTGGAGACGACGAGGTAGAGAGCGTCGATCTCCGTCATGCGCGCCGCGTCGAGGGCCTCGAGGGCCTCGACCTCATGGGCGGCGTCACCAGCGGAGATCGTCTTCGCGCGTCTGGAGAAGACGCCCGCGAGCTCGTAGCGCTCGGTGAGGGTCGCGAGGACCGGCAGCGCCGTCTGGACGACGCGCTGGCCGGAGCCGACCACTGCGATGCGTCTCACGCTCAAGTCCGCGGCGCCTCCTCGCGCGCCCCCAGCTCGCGGCGCAGGCGCGCGGCGATGCGGATCGAGAGGGCGACGATGGTGAAGGTCGGGTTCGCGCAGCCGCTCGTGGGGAAGAGTGAGCCTCCCGCGCAGGTCAGGTTGGGGACGCCGTGGACGCGGCCGTCGGGGTCGCAAACGGAGCCCCTGGGATCCGTCCCCATGCGCGTCGTCCCCAGGTGATGGGACGCGTCTCGGGTGATGGGCCACGCCTCTCCGCTGGCGGCGAGGCTGGAGAGGTCGCTCTCCAGACGCCCGACGCCCGCTGCCTCGAGCGCGGGCCCGAGGGCGTCGTGCAGGGCGATGAGCGAGCGCCTGTCGAGCGTCGTCGTGTGGTGGTGGACGTGGGGGAGGGGGCGGCCGAAGGGATCGTCGCGCTCCGAGAGGGTCACCCGGTTGTCGGCGTGAGGCTCCATCTCCATGAAGTTCCGCAGCCTGATCGTCCTCACCTTGGGGGCCACTCGCGACAGGCGGTGGTACGCGTACCAGGCCACGCTCGGGGCGTGACGAACGACGTTCCAGCCGACGCCGACCCAGTCGGCGGCCGACTTGTGCGCGTTCTGCAGATCCGTGTCGTCCCCCGTCTCGGAGTAGTCGCGGAGCTCGACGACCTTCTTCTTGCTCCGGCCCGAGAGGGCCTTGAGCGCGAGCGCGGATCGCTTCGCGATGAGCACAGCCGACTCCACGCCCTCGTCGTCGGACCAGGGGAAGATCGGCTCGAAACGCACGTAGCTGTTGAGCACCTCGAGCTCGCGCTGGCGCGACTCGCGGAGTCGCAGTCCCGCATAGCCGGCGAAGCCGCGGTGCAAGCATCCGAACATGTACGGCCAGCTGGTGACCGGCTCGTGGAGATGAATGAGCCCGCGATAGTTCTTGGGGTGGTTCATCAGGCAGCGGCCGACCTGGTCGTGGTCGTTGCCCAGGCCCGTGTCCCCGCCTCCGCGTGACATGAGGAGCAGCCGCGCGTTCTCGATGCCGCCGCAGGCGAGCACGACCGCGCGCGCACGGAGGCTGAGCTCGCGTCCCCCCGACGTACGCAGCCTGGTCCCGGTGACGCCCGCGCGGTCAGGTGCCGTCTCCAGCTCGATCACGCTCGCGTCCAGGTAGAGATCGACGTCGGGACCCTCGTACAGCGGCCGTAGCCGCTTGCCGAAGCGCTGGGGGTCTGCTCGCGCGAGGAAGATCTTCTCCTCCAGCTCCTCGAAGCGCGGCGTCTCGCGCCCCTCGTCTCGGAGGGCCTCGAGTCCGTCCGGGCCGAGGTCGCTGCGCCGGGGGAAGTCGAAGCGCTCCGCCGCGGCGGCCCAGGCCTCTTCGAGCTCGGCGGCCGGTATCGGCCAGCCGGCGCCTCCGATCCACGCGCGCGGCGCGAGATCGATGGGATCGAGGGGCGCGGAGAGCCCGGCCCAGGTGGTCGAAGCGCCGCCGAGGACACGCTCTCGGCTGTACTCCTTGATGGGCAGCCCGTCGAACTCGACCTCCTTGAGGGCGTCCGCGAAACGCGTCCGCTTGAAGCGCCCGCTCTCCAGCACGCAGACCCGCAGGCCCGAACCGGCGAGCTCCGCGGCGACGGTGCCGCCCGCTGGCCCGCTGCCCACGACGGCGACGTCGTAGGCCGGCAGCTCGGCCAGGTCGGCGCTGGAGAGGTCGACGATCATGGGGCAGCGCAGCTTAGCCGCCTCTGGCGCTGGATCAGCGCTTCTTCCCCGGAGCGACCTGCCCCGGGATGGCGGCCCCTCGGCCGCTGCGCGATCGCGGGGCGCAGATGTCTCGCGTCGTGCCCGCCGGGGGCGGCGGCGCTCAGGCAGCCAGCACGTCGCGCACGATCGCCCAGTGATGGCGCGCGTGCAGCGCGGCGAAGCGGAGCCAGTGAGGCGCCGCGAGCGTCCCGAGCTCCTGATGGGGGATCCACCCCCTCGCCTCGGCGATCGCGGTCCCGAGCGCGCGCAGCTCCTCGAGGGTCGCGCGGTTCTGGGCGAGCTCCATCGCCAGGAATTCGGGGTTCACCTCGTCGTCGGGGCGCACCATCCTGGGGGCCTCGGCTTCGCCCCGCGGGGTGGCGTCGCTGGCGAGCACCTCGGCCGTGCGCTCCTCGAGCGCGCCCTCGTCCCGCACGAGTCGCCCCTTGCCGCTCACCAGCGACTTCACGTGCCTGAAGGCGAGATCGGTCGCGAGGGCGATGTGGTAGAGGTGCTGCTCGACGCTCCAGCTGGACACGGCGTCCGCGCGGCGCGCGAGGACGTCGGGCCCCCCCGAGCGCAGGGCCTCGAAGGCTTCGAAGACTTCCCCGAGCCGGCCGAACTCCGCCTCGACATCGATGGTGACCGCGGTCATGGCGCAGAGGTTACCCTTCGCGACTCCCAGGGGGCCCTTAGCTCAGTCGGTTAGAGCACGCGACTCATAATCGCTCGGTCGTAGGTTCGAGTCCTACAGGGCCCACCAGTCCCGCGCGGGGGTGCGACGCGCGCGCGCAACGGCGCGGCGGCAGGCCTGCGATCTCTCACTCCATGGCTTCCAACGAACTCACCGCGCCGCTTCCCGGGCCGAGCGAGCCCTTCGCCTTCGACGCGAACGCGGCCACTCTCGCGTTTCTCCAGCGGGGCTTCGCGGAGTACGGCGATGTGTGGGCGATCCCGCCGTCCGGCGGGGAGGACAGCGCGACGGGCGGCGGCGGGCTGCCCGTGTGGGTGCTCAACGAGCCGGAGGCGATCCACGAGATCCTGACGCGGCGTCAGCCGCGCTACGGCAAGGGCGTCGGGTTCGAGCGCGTGAAGATGCTGCTGGGGGACGGGCTGATCGTGTCGGACGGCGCGCACTGGAAGAAGCGCCGGCAGATGCTCCAACCGGCCTACGCGCGGCCCAGCATCGCCGCGGCGACCGGGCTCATCCGCACCTGCATCGAGAACCGCGCCGAGATCTGGGAGCGGCACGCCGAGAGCGGCGAGCCTCTCGACGTCCAGGACGAGGCGAACCGGCTCGGGCTGCGGCTCATCCTGCGCTCCGTCTTCGGTGACGACCTCGAGACGCTCGACGCGCGGGAGGGGGGCAACCCCTTCCACATGATCGTCGACAACCCCGAGCGCGACCTCATGTTCGCCATGCGCTTCCGCCAGCTCTGGCCGGTCGTTCGCGAGCTGGCGGAGGCACGCCGCGCGCGCGGCGACCAGACCGCGTCGGACTTCCTCGGCCGGTACATGGCCGCGCGGGACCGAGGGACCGGCGAGGCGCTCGACATGGAGGGGCTCGTGGACGAGCTCATGACGCTGCTGGTCGCGGGGCACGAGACCAGCGCTGCCACGATCGCATGGGCCTGGTCGTTGCTCGCCCGGCACCCGCGCGTGCAGGCTGAACTTCGGGCGGAGATCAGCGGCGTCTGCGGCGAGGGAGCCCCGGCTGCGGAGGACCTGCGCCGGCTCGACCTCTCGCACCGGATCGTGCACGAGACCCTGCGGCTCTATCCGCCTGTGTGGATGTTCACGCGCCGCGCCCTGGAGGACGACGAGCTCGCGGGCCACGCGGTCCCGGCCGGGACCCAGATCCTCCTGACGCCCTACATCCTCCACCGCCACCCGCGCCTCTGGTCGGACCCGGGGTCCTTCGATCCCGAGCGGATCCCGGCGTCGGGGATCGCGTCGGTCCGCGGCGCCTACATCCCCTTCTCCTCGGGACCCCGTCGCTGCGCGGGGGACCTGTTCGCCCTGAACGTGGTGGTCCAGCATCTGGCCTGGGTGGCCGGCCGCTACCATCTCGGGCCCTGCGACGAGACTCACGCGCAAGGCGGCTCCGGGCCGGCCCTGGACCCGGGGGTCAACCTGCGGGCCCTCGACCCGATCCGACTCGTCGTGCAGCGGATCCCCACATGACCCAGGCCACCACCCTGATCGATCTCGTGCACCGCGACGCCGCGGCCGGACACGAGCTCTCCTTCTTCACCGGCGCCGGCGATCCGTACCACAGCTTCGACGCGCGCACCCTCGGTCGGCGCGCGCGCGGCCGCCTCGCCGTGCTCCAGGCCGCGGGCCTCGGCGCCGACGACGAGGTCGTCATGCCGATCGCCGATCCGGCGGAGTTCCTGGAGACCTTCTGGGCTTGCCTGCAGGGGGGTATCGTGCCCATGCCCCTCGCGCCGCCCTCCAACGACGCGAGCTGCTCGAAGATCATCGACATCCTCATGAGCCGCGGCGGCGCGCGGCTGGTGTGCGGGGACGACGAGTTCGCGCGCCTCCTGGCCCACGCCGGTGAGTCCGACGCGGCTCCGGATCTCGATGCCCGTCGCCTCGTGGTGGGGACGGAGGCCGCCGATGGTCCCGAGGGTGACGTGGTCGAGCGCTCGCCCGAGGACCTCGCCTTCGTCCAGTACAGCTCCGGCTCCACCCGCGCGCCGAAGGGCGTGATCATCCGCCACCGCCAGGCCCTCGCCAACCTCGAGGCCATCCGGCTGGGCGCCGCGCTCGGTCCCGCCGACCGCACCCTGAGCTGGATGCCGCTGTCCCACGACATGGGGCTGGTGGGCTTCCATCTCGCGCCGCTGTACGCCGGCGCCGCGAGCCAGACGATCATGCCCACCTCCGCCTTCGCGCGGAGTCCTCTGCTCTGGCTCCAGGACGCCACTCGCCTGAGCGCAACGATCCTCTCCTCGCCGAACTTCGGCTACCGCCACGTGCTCAAGGCTGCCGCGCGCAAGGGCGTGCCCGACGGCGTCGACCTCACGGCGGTGCGCCTCGTGATGAACGGCGCGGAGCCGATCTCGGTGGAGCTCGCGGACGAGTTCCTCGAGGCCCTCGCAGGCAGCGGTCTGCGTCGCGAGGCGATGTTCCCGGTCTACGGCCTCGCCGAGGCGACGCTGGCCGTGACCTTCCCGGCCCTCGGCGCGACCATCGGCGGCGTGCGCGTCGCGCGGAGCTCACTCGGTCTCGGGGACGCGGTCGAGGTCACCGACGACGCCGCGTCGCTCGTCACCTGCGGCCTCGGTGCGCCGCTTCCAGGCCTCGAGCTGCGCATCGCCGGCGAGGACGGCGGCGCCCTCGCCGACGGACACGTCGGGCGGATCTGGATCCGCGGGGCGGGCGTCACCGAGGGCTATCACGACGACGTGGCGGCGACCTCGGCGGCCATCCAGGGCGAGGGCTGGCTCGACACCGGGGACCTCGGCTTCGTCCAGGGCGGCGAGCTCCACGTGACCGGGCGCCTGAAGGACCTCGTGATCGTCGACGGCCAGAACTTCTATCCCCACGACCTGGAGGAGAGCCTCCAGCGCGCCCTCGGGATCGACGCGCTGCGCGTGGCGGTGGCGCCCGTGCGGCCCGCGGGCGGCGCCGAGGAGATCGGCGTCTTCCTCCAGCACCGCGGCGAGCCCGAGGCCTTCGCCGACACCGCGGCGGCGGTGCGCAAGCACCTTTCAGGCACCTACGGCGTCGGCGTGGAGCTCGTCGTCCCCGTGGCGCAGATCCCCCGGACCACCAGCGGCAAGGTCCAGCGCGTCCGCCTCGCGGAGTCGCTCCTCGCCGGCGAGTTCGATGCGGCCCTCGCGGTCCTCGCGCCGGACCGCGTGCGGCCCGCCGCTCCCGTGGAGGAGGAGGAGGCGGCCGGCGCCGACGAGGGGACCCCCGAGGCCCTCGAGGCGATGATGGTCGGCTTCTGCGACCAGGTCCTCGACGGCATGCGCTTCGGACCGACGGACAACCTCTTCGAGCAGGGGATGAGCTCGATCGATCTCGCGGAGATCCACGGACTCATCGAGGCGCGCTACCCCAAGGGCCTCGACATCCGCGACTTCTTCGACCAGCCGACGATCCGCGGCCTGGCGGAGGTCCTGGCCGAGCGTGTGCGCTCCGGGAAGACCGGGGCGTCGGTGAGCGGTGGCTGAGCAGCCGCCCCCTCCGACGGATCCCGCTCTGCCGGATCGAAGGCGCGGCGCACCGTCGAAGCAGAAGCCGATGCCGAAGTGGCGCACCACGGTGTTCCCGTGGTTCGCGGCGCCGCTCGCGCTGCTGCTGCGGCTCTACTGGCGATCGGTGCGCCTGCGCATGAGCGGGCTCGAGAACGTGGAGCCGCTGCTGCTGAGCGGGACGCGCTTCATCCCGTGCTGCTGGCACCAGCGCCAGGTCTTCGCCCTCTGCGCCCTGCGTCGGCTGCGGAGCCGCGGGGTGAACCCCGGCGCGCTCGTGAGCCCCTCCAAGGACGGGGAACTGGCCGCGCGGCTCCTCGCGAAGCTCGAGATCACCGCGGTGCGCGGCTCCGGCCGCCGCAGCGGCGCCATGGCCATGCGCGACATGTACGTCGCCATCAAGGATCAGGACTTGAGCCCGCTGATCGCGCCGGACGGCTCGACCGGTCCGGCCCACGAGTTCAAGCCCGGCGCGATCATGCTGGCGCGCCTTTCGGGCAGCCCGGTCGTCCCGCTCTCCTTCTCCTGCACGCGGGGCGTGAAGCTCGGCACCTGGGACCGCCTCCTCCTGCCCATGCCCTTCAGCCGGGTCGAGGTCGTCTTCGGGGAGCCGATCGAGCTCGAGCCGCTCATGCAGATGAGCGAGTCGCCGGAGACCATCGAGCGCATGGGCGCCGCGCTCACCGCCGTCGAGGACGCGGCGATCGCGCGCGCGCGCCACTGACCCCGGTGGGTCGCGGCGCATCGGCGAAGAGGCTCGGCCGGCCGCGCGTCACCGGACCCGTGGGCCGCCACCCTCAGCGCCCGCCGGTCGTCGTCGAGGCCGAGGCCTCGAGCGCCTCGTCGAAGGCGCCTCTCGCCCGCTCCTCGGCGACGCGGGCCGCGCTCAGCCGCTGCTTCGCGTGCTCCACCTCGCGCAGGGCGAGCTGCTCTTCGTTGCGGAGATCCGCCAGGGCGATCGCGGCTCCCGGCCCGAGGTCGAGTCGCTCCACCGCGCGGCCCGACGTGAGCTCGAGCCGCGCCTGGGCGAGCGCGGACTCCTCGAGGGCGAGTGACTCGCGGAGCATCGCGGTCTCGTGAGCGCGCTTCGCGAGCGCCACTCGGAGCCTCGAGATCTCGGCGATCCCGAGGAGCTCCTCGTAGCTCGCCTGAGCGGCCGCGACGTCGGCCGGCGTGCCGCGTCGCGCCGCGCTCGCTGCGGCGAGGCGGGCCTCGTCGACGTGATCCACGGCGACCGCCAGTTCGCGGCGCGCGCCCTCGACCGCGGCGGCCTTGTCGCGGACGAGGCGCGCGGCGTCGGCTCGCGCGCCGCGAGCGGCGAGTGCGGCATCGCGGCTCGCCTCCACCGGCGAGGTGACCTCCGTGGGCGCCCGGGAGAGGAGAAGGGAGTCCACGCGCTTCGTCAGCGGAGGCGTGGAGCAGGAGACCAGCAGCGCGGCGCCGCAGAGGGGCATGAGTTTCATGGCCCGGGAATCGTGCCCGATCGTGGGGGCGCGATTCACGCCTGGGTCGTTTGGGCAGGCTCCGCGCGTCCACTCGCGAGGGCGAGGGCGGCAGCTGCGAGGCCGGCGGCGACCAGTGGGCCGCTCGCGCGCAGGAACTCCGTCGGCGTCTCGAAGAGCCAGGACACCGGGTACGAGGCGGCGATCATCGAGAGGGCGATCAGTCGCCGCGCTGCTGGCCCGCCACCGCGCGCGAACCACCAAGCGGCTGGCAGCCAGGCGAGGCCGTGGGCCCAGCAGGGCCGGATCACGATCACCGCGACGAGGAGGAGCCAGATCCCGCCGGCTGCGCGCCCGCGGACGATGTCCGCGATGGCCCAGCGCGCCCAGCCCGCGAGGCCGAGGAGCGTGAGCGCCCAGCCCCATGACCCGAGGCCGAGCCGGATCCCGAATGACCGGAGGTCCTGTGCTCCGCGCGCACCCTCAGGGGTCGACGTGAGCTCCACCAGCGCGTGGAGCTGCTCCCGCGCTGCGAGGTGAAACGCGCGGAACCCGTCGGGCCCGAGCACGAGCAGCGGCAGCAGGATCGCGAGCGCGATGAAGGTGCCTGCAGCCCAGCGGAGCGCGCGGCCCCGTCCGCAGGCCGCCAGTCCGGCGACGAGCAGGAGAGGCGTGAGCTTGACGGCCGCCGCGACCCCGATGAGCGCGCCGCCTGCGCGACCGTCACCGCGCGCGGCGAGGACCCAGCCCAGCAGCGCGACCGTCGCGCAGGGAGCCCCCGCGTTCGCCCAGTAGACGCCGTGGATCAGCGGGAAGGCCGCACCGGCCAGGACGCCGAAGGTCGCGGCCTCGCGCGCGCTACGGGCCGGAGACGCGAGGAGCGCGGCGAGGAGCAGCGCAGCGAGCGTCGTGGCGCCGGAGAGCGCGGCCGCCGCGGTCCCGGCGCCCGGGCCGAGGGCCGTCAGCGGCGCGAGCAGGACCGCGAGCGTCGCGGGGTAGAGGTACTGTCGGTCGGGCACGGCCTCGCCGTCGAGGACGGACGCTGCGGTGCGCCAGTAGGGTCCGAGGAGGTCCTCGAAGGGGGCGGCGTTGAAGTCGATCGATGCGTAGAGCGTCGCCGGGTCGCCAGCGAGGAGCGCGCCGCCCGCGCGGAGCATCGCGAGGGCCGCCATCGAGGCCAGGGCGGCGGCGATGGCCGCGGTCCAGGCCTGCGCTGTGCAGGAGTTCTCGTGCGGCTCGCTCATTCGCCCCCGATCTTCTCGAAGATCCACGTCCGGAACCACGCGGGTCCCGCGCGAAAACTCCGCGCGTCTCGCTCGAGCACCGCCCGCAGGTCGGGACGGCCGGCGAGGTCGGTGCCGTGGTCGTGGATCGGGTGCATCGCGTTCCGGGTCAGCAGCGAGCAGCCGCCCAGGGGAATCAGGTGGTGGAGCCGCTGCAGCGGGGCGAGGGGCCCGCGGACCACCGGTCGGAAGTCGGCGATCGCGAGGCGCCCGCCGGGTGCGACGCGCCGGATGAGGGCCTCCCGAACCCAGGGCATCCGCGTCACGTCGAACACGTTGAGGAAGTGCTCGGCGACGACGAGGTCGAAGGCTCGCCCCTCCGTGGCCTCTTCCCAGTCGCCCAGGGCCAGCTCGACGTCCGCGCCCGCTCGCTCGATCCGCCGCCGGGCCCGACGGTGCATGGCCGGCGATCGCTCCACCGCCAGGACGCGGGCGCCGCGCGCTGCGGCAAGGACCGCCGTGCGGCAGGACCCAGGCCCGGGGATGAGGACGCGCTGGCCCGGTCGGAGGTCCTCGAGGCACCAGGCGCGGGTGCGCCAGATCGCTCCGCCGCTCCAGAGGGCCGTCGCGAGGTCATAGACGGCGGCTGCGCTGCGGTAGAGGTCGTCTTCGCGGGTGGGGGGAGGCGCCATCGTCGAGCGGTGATGGTAGGAAGCTCACTCGTGGGCGACGACGGAGGGGAGCCTCGAGAATCCCTGGCTCGTCGAGAGCCCTGGGTGGACGTCCTTGCTCCTGGACGTCCCGTCGCCAATCATCTGACCACGAGCGCGCCACCGCCCCGGCCCGTCCGCCTCCCGGGTGCCCGGACCCAGCGCTCCTCTCCGCCGCGAGTGCGCATGATCTGTCTCGCTCTGTTCCTCGGCGCCCTCGCGATCACCGGCCTCGTGCACGACCTCGTCTCCCGCATCACGGAGGTGACCCCATGACCGGTCACGGCGAAAAGGACCAAGCGCACGCCGAGCACGACTTCGAGGGGCCCCTCCAGCCCGGGACGCGGAAGCTGACCCGAGTGTTCCTCGTCGCCTCGGCGCTGCTCTTCGTCGCCGACTTCTTCGTCAAGCGAGAGACCCACGTAGGGGCCGAGGAGATCCCCGGCTTCTACGCGGTCTACGGCTTCGCTGGCTGCGTCGTGTTCGTGCTGGTGGCGAAGGAGATGCGCAAGGTCGTGGGGCGGGACGAGTCGTTCCACGACGGTGACGATCGATGACGGTCCTGCCGTCGTTCAAGACCTTCTTCCCGGGCGGGACCCTCGAGCACGCGCCCGGCGCGCGATCAAGGGGGCCGACTTCCACATGGGCAGCAACGCGGGTCCCGACGGGATCGTGACCAAGACCTGGCCCACGGGCGTCATGATGGTGTGGGTGGCCGGCATGCTGATCGGCGACCTCATCCTCTACTACGTCCAGGACGCGTCCTGAGCGGCGAGTGGGCCCGCCCGGCCCGCCACGCCGCCGCGGCGCCTCCCTCGCCGCACCATGACCGCGATCCTCATCGTGGCGGGGCTGACGCTCCTCGCCTCGTTCCTGTGCAGCCTGTTCGAGGCGGCGCTCTACTCGATCACGCCCTCCCAGGTCGAGCTCCTCAAGGAGGAGGGCTCCGGCGGCGCGGCGCGACTCGCGCGACTGCGCGACGACGTGGAGGAGCCGATCGCGGCGATCCTCACGATCAACACGATCGCGCACACCATCGGCTCCGCCGTCTGCGGCGCGATGGTCTCAGCGCACTACGCGGAATCTGCGGACACCGCCCTCGCGGTCTTCGCAGGCGTGTTCACCTTCCTCGTGCTGAGCGTCACCGAGATCGTTCCCAAGAGCCTCGGCGTGCGCTACGCGAGGACCCTCGGCCCGCTCGTGGCCGCGCCCATCCAGTGGATGGTCTGGATCAGCTACCCGATCGCGAAGCCCTCGAAGATGGTCATGCGCTGGCTGACCGGTGGCGGCGAGGAGAGCGCGCCGAGCGAGGAGGAGATCGTGCTCTTCTCCAAGCTGGCCATGGGCGCCGGCGGGGTCCGCAAGGAGGAGCACCGCTGGCTGGAGAACGCTCTGCGGCTCGACGAGGTCACGGCGGGTGAGCTGCGGACCCCGCGCACGGTGGTCTTCAGCCTCGACGCGGACGCGACGGTGGGGGAGGCGACGGCGAACGAGGCGGACTGGGTCCACAGCCGCGTCCCCCTCACGGAGGGAGGTGACGTGGACCGCGTCATCGGCGTCGTGTTCCGCCGCGAGGTGCTCCAGGCGGCCGTGGACGGCCGCGGAGACGCGCAGCTGTGGAGCCTGATGCACGCACTCGACTTCGTCCCCGAGACCATGCCGGCCCACGAGCTGATGGCCGAGTTCATCCGGACCCGCCGCCACATGTTCGCCGTGGCGGACGAATACGGCGGCTTCGACGGCGTGGTCACCCTCGAGGACGTCGTGGAGGAGCTCATCGGGCAGGAGATCGTCGACGAGTTCGACGTTCATGAGGACATGCAGGCCGCTGCCCGGGCCCAGGCGAGCGAGCGTGAGGGTTGATCCCGGCGCCGGCCGCGTCCGCCCGACGATCGTGGAGTCCGGCCCGTGACGCGGGTGAGATCGATTCGCAGCTTCGGGCTCGTTCGAGCGTCGATGCCGGCGGCAACGTCAAGCGAATGTAGGGGCCGGCGTCGCGCTGATCGTTCCTTGACGATGGGGGTGCCTTGTCGCAGAGTCCGCTCATGACCGGCAGAGACCTCGCCAGCGCGCACCGCGCGGACGCCCTGGACCGGTCCGGTTTCGGCTGACGCGAGCCCGGAGTGGCGGCGTGACCGAATCGCGCGCTCGAGGTGCCTGAGAGAGGCCCCGACGCGCCCTCCACCTCGACCGATTCGTCCGTCCCACCCTCGTCCGTTCGCCAATACGGTTCCGGAGGGCTCGTCGGGAGACTCAGGTGACGGATTCGACTCAGCGTGACGTGGACGGGCCCCAGGACCCCGGCCGCAGGGATGTCCTGAAGAAGGGCATCGCGGCCGCAGGTGCTGCTGGCCTCGGAGCCGCCGGCGCCCAGGCCGCTCCCCAGGCGCGCGAGGGGGTCCGCGAGGACCTCTTCATGCCCGAGGAGCACTGGCGGGACCGCATCACCGCTCCCGACGACGGCAAGAAGTACGGCTGGATCGTCGACACGCGCAAGTGCTTCGGCTGCCACGCCTGCGAGGTCGCGTGCAAGTCGGAGAACGACGTGCCGCTCGGGAACTACATCCGCCAGACCGTCTATCACGATCACCAGCGCTCGAACGGCGCGGTGGCGCGGATCATGGCGCCGATGTCCTGTCAGCACTGCGAGGACGCCCCCTGCATCAAGGCGTGTCCCTGCGGCGCGCTGCACAAGGGCGCGGGCGGCTCGGTCCAGGTCAACTACGACAAGTGCTCGGGCCACGCGAGCTGCAAGGACGCCTGCCCCTACGGCGCCATCTACATCGACCCGGTCGCCAACCAGGCGGTCAAGTGCCACAACTGCACCCACCGGCTCGAGAACGACATGGATCCCGCCTGCGTCACGACCTGCCCGAGCGAGGCCCTCGTGTTCGGCGATCTGAACGACTCCGGGTCCAAGATCTCCCGACTGAAGGCCGAGCTCGAGGCGAGCGGAGACCTGGAGCAGCTGCGTGAGCAGAAGGGTACGAAGCCCCGGACCTGGTACGCGACCGACGAGAAACACCGCGTGACGGAGTGGGAGTCGAAGATCCCCGGGGAGGGGCAGAGCTACCACCCCGACGCCTACTCGGTGTACGAGTGGCAGGAGTCCACGCCTCCCCACGATCGCATCGACCACCCGGCCGACGCCGCTCGCGCCGAGGGCGAGGAAGAGTCGCGATGAGCGAACACGTCCCCTCCGCTCCGTCGCGCCGCGCGTTCCTGCGCCTCGGCGCGGCCTTCTCCGCCGGCCTCGCCGGCTGCGCCTCCACCGGCGATGACGAGGCCTCGCCCGCTGATGAGCAGCGCTGGTCCGGGGGCCCGCCGACGGCCGAGGAGAACCTCGAGGTCTGGCGCGCGGGTGCGGGTGACCCCTACGAGGCCAAGGCTCCTGGCGTCTGCAGCCTCCCCGGCCCGAACAAGAAGACGCGCTTCCCCGATCCCGACAAGTACAAGGACGTCGAGCGCATCCACGGAATGTGTCAGCTGTGCTCGACGGTCTGCGGAATCACGGGCATCGTCAAGGACGGGCGCATCATCAAGGTCGAGGGCAACCCGAACGACCCCAACTCCCGCGGCAAGCTCTGCGCGCGCGGCCAGTCCGCTCTGAACCATCAGTACCATCCCGAGCGATTGCTCTTCCCCCTCAAGCGCGTCGGGAAGCGCGGCGAGGGCAAGTGGAAGCGCATCACCTGGGACGAGGCCCTCGACGAGGTCGCCGGGAAGCTCCGCGGCGTTCAGGAGAGCGGCCGGCTCGAGGAGTTCGCCTTCCACCAGGGCCGCAGCCGCACCAAGGACGCGGTGGCGAACTTCCTGCGCGCCTTCGGGACGAACACGCACCTGAACCATCGGGGTCTCTGCTCCGCAGCGCGCCGGGCGGCGAACCTGACCTATCTCTTCGAGTCGGACTGGGACCTCGGGGACTACGAGCGCTCGAAGTACATCCTGAACTTCGGCTCGAACATGTTCGAGGCCCACCAGGGGCACATCGCCGGCGCCCAGCGCGTCCAGCGCGGCCGCTTCCTCAACGGCGCCAAGCTCGTCACCTTCGACGTGCGCATGTCGAACACGGCCGGGAACTCGGACGAGTTCTTCATGCCGAGCCCCGGCACCGACGGTGCCGTGGCCCTGGGCATGGCCCACACGATCCTCTTCGAGGGGCTCTACGACGAGGAGTTCCTGAACAAGTGGACCAACGTCACGGTCGAGGATCTGAAGGAGGAGATGAAGGACTACACGCCCGCCTGGGCCGAGTCCGTCTCGACGGTCCCCGCCGTCGACATCGCCCGCGTCGCCCGCGAGTTCGCCGCCGCTGCGCCCGCCGCGACGACGATGTGCAATCGGGGCTCCTCGGCCCACGTCAACGGCTACTGGAACGACCGCGCGATCATCCTGCTCAACGCCCTGGTCGGCAGCGTCGGTCAGAAAGGCGGCTTCAACTGGATGTGGACCGGCGGCTACGACAAGAAGCGCTTCGCACCGCCCAAGGGGCCGTCGAAGCCGAAGACACCCTCGATCCTCGCCGACCCCCCGGAGTTCGCGCTGACGAACGTCTGGAACACGATGAAGGTGGGGGAGATCGTCTACTGGTACCTCAAGACCAAGCGGGCGAAGATCCAGGTGTACATGACGTACAACCTCGACTCGCCGCTCACCTGGCCCGAGACCGACGTCACCCGCTCGGTGATGCTCGACGAGGAGGCGATCAACTACCACGTCTGCATCAACCCGTTCTTCAACGAGACGGCGTCCATGGCCGACCTGGTCCTCCCCTGGGCCACGTACATGGAGCGCTGGGACGTGGACGCGCGCGGCGCCTACAACCTCAAGCCCTACCTCTCGATGCGACGGCCCATGGTCGAGCCCCTCGGCGAGGCCCGGGACGTCCGGGACATCTTCCCCGACATCGCGAGGCGCGTCGGCGGCGAGATGGCGGAGAAGTACCCGTCGCAGCCGACGCCGGAGTACATGGAGGAGTGGGTCAAGGAGGTGCCCTTCGACTCGAGCGAGGACGCCTCCCCGATGGCCATGCTCGAGCGCGTCGGCGCCTTCGAGGACCCGGACGAGGCCCCCTTCTTCGCGCCCTTCGAGCGCCCGCTCGGAGAGAAGGACCTCGAGGGCGCGGAGCTCGATCCCGAGACCGGCATCTGGACGAAGGACGGCAAGGGCATCGGGATCCAGCAGGACGGCCGCGCGGTGCGCGGCTTCCGGACGCCCAGCCGCAAGATGGAGATCTACTCGGAGTTCGTGGCCAGGACGGGCCGTAACGAGGACACGTCCGAGCTCACCGCGCTCGCCAACTCGAAGGGCAAGAATCGCCCCGGGTACCACGAGGGCAACGAGTACGACATCCACCCCTGGCCGAAGTTCAGTCCGATCGACGAGCACCAGGACATGCGTGACGACCAGCTCGTCATGACGTCCTTCAAGTGGAACGTCCACAACCACGGGCGAACCGCGAACCTGAAGTGGTGCTCGGAGATCGTTCACTCGAATCCGGCGTGGATCCACCCCGACACCGCGAAGCGCATGGGCCTCGAGGACGGCGACTTCGTCGAGCTGACGGGCCACCGCTCCCTCTACCTCGCCAAGCTCACCCCCGGCCTCGGCCTCGGCAGCGGCGAGCTCGAGAAGAAGCTCCGCATCCCCGTGTGGATCACGCCCGCGGTGCACCCCAAGGCGCTGGCGATCTCGAACTCCCTCGGCCACTGGGAGTACACCAACATCGCCCGCGCCGAGCGCGGCAACGACGGGCTCGGCGACCGCGCCGAGGGCATGGACACCAACGGGTACCGCGACCCCGACTGGGAGCGGAACATGTGGTGGCAGGACGACTCCGGCGGCGACCCCGGGAAGTGGGTGAAGAACCGCGGCAACGGCTGGGCCCAGAACACGGTCCTGCCCATCGCGGCGGACCCCATCTCCGGCCAGCAGGCCTTCCACAGCACGGTCGTCAACGTCCGCAAGGTCACGTGAGCGAGCCCCGTCACGTCGCCGGCGAGGAGGCCCTCGCGCTCGCCGGCGCCGCTCGTCTCTTCGGGGACCTCCTCCTGGTCGAGCTCGACGACGCGCGCCTCGAGGCCCTCGGGGCACCTGAGCCCGCGGCGCTGCTCGGGGATCTCGGCGTCGAGGTCCCCGAGGCCCGCGGCGCCGTGGCCGTGGACGAGCTCGCCGCCGAGTACCACGCCGCCTTCCTGCGTCCCGACGGCGGCGGCGCGCCGCCCATCGCCTCGCTGTGGACGGAGGGGCGCTTCGAGGGGGACATCGCCCGACGGACCCGTGAGCTCGCGGAGAGCGCGGCGCTCGAGTTCGGCGCCGAGGCCGCCCGGGGGGCGCCGCGCGACCACCTCGGCGCGCTGCTGCACCTGTGGGCCGCGAGCGTGGAGCGCGCCCCCTGGGTCGCGGACGAGCTCGCCGAGCAGCACCTGGCGTGGGCGGACGCGCCGCTTCGCCGCGTCGCAGGCGGCGGTGGCTTCTACGGCCAGGTGGCGGCCGCGGCGCTGTCGCTGCTCGGAGAGCTCCGCGGGACGCGCGTCGGAGCCTGAGTTGGCTGGTCAGTTGAAGGTCGCGCGCTGCTCACGGCGCAGCCCTGCGCGCTCGTCGGCGCTCGCCACGAGGGCCTCGGCCGAGGGATCGGCCGCCCCGATGCGCTCGAAGTTGAGCCGGGCGCGGCGCAAGGTGATGTGGTTGGGGCCCGACACCTCGTCGAGCCGATCCATGTCCTGTCCGTCGTCCTCCCAGTAGCAGACGGGGCAGATCTCGTGGGCGCCTCTCTCGCGCAGCGAGTAGTAGTCGCAGCAGGGGCACTGGTGAGGCTGGTCCACGAGCATGTCTGACAGGGGGCGGCGACTATTGGAAGGTGAAGAGCTGGCCCGCGGTGATCGAGAGGAGGGGGTCGTAGCTCACTCCGTCGCGCTCGTCGAGCGGGAAGGAGAGGTCGATGCGGACGACACCCCGGCCGAGCAGCTCGTTCGAGCCGATGCGCAGGCCGACCCCCACGGAGCGAAGGGGCGCGCCGAGGCCCTCCCCGCGGTCGCCGATCCAGCCGAGATCCGCGAAGGCGATGGCGCCCACGTCGAAAGCGCCCAGCTCGATGCCCGCGTCCCAGCGATCCTCGAGGTTGAGGCGCAGGACCTGGTCCCCGACGAACTCGCGTCGCGGGTAGCCGCGCAGGCCCGAGTCCTCGCCGAGGGTGAGCTGGACGGGGAGGTCCTGGGACTCGTCGGCGCTCGTGAGCCGCGCGGAGAACGCGAGCGTCTGGTCGGGCAGCGACAGCTCGTAGGCGCGCAGGTCGACCGCGGACCGCCAGCCGACGGCCTCGCCGGCGAAGACTCGCGCGCGTCCTGCGAGGCCGGCGGAGACGTAGGTGGTGCCGGTGAGTCTGTGGGCCGTGCGGAGATCCACGGCGAGGGTCGGCTGCACCTCGGTGCCGCGCCCCACCTCGTCGCGCACGGTCGCGCCGGCCTCCCCGCTGAGCGTCGTGCCGAGCCGCACGTCCTGGACGAAGCGGATCGTGTCGAGGCCGGTGACCTTCTCGAAGCTCCGGATCGTCTGCGCGCTCGCCGTGACGCGCAGGTACGTGGCGTCGGTGTCGCCGGGCACGCGTTCGATCGGCGCGCCCCGCAGGGATCCGTAGGCGCGGCTCGTGTGGTCGAGGGCCAGGCCGATCGTGCGGAAGTCGAAGCGCGTCCCGTCCCGCCAGGTGGCGCGCGCGCCGCCGCCGGTCTCGTCGAAGGGAACCTCGGTCACGGTGTCCCCCTGCAGGAAGTAGTCCTGCTCCGCTTCAGCGGTCCGGCCGGCCAAGGCCCAGGAGAAGTCGTCCGCGAGGTACCGAAAAGGGCGGTCGACGCTGATGCCCGCGAAGTCCCCTTGATCCGTCCGGCCGACCTGCGCCGACGCGCTGGTCCAGGTGCCGAAGAGGTAGCGGTCGCGGTAGGAGAGCGAGCCGCGGAACTCGTCGTCCTCGTTCTCGAGGAATCCGAGACTCACGCGGTCGCCGCTGCCGAACAGGTTGGACTCGGAGAGCGAGAAGCCGCCGCTCGCGACGTTGCCGACGAAGGAGCCGCTCGCGCCTCCCGCGATGCTGAAGCGGTCGCGCGTCTCGACGCGCAGGTCGACCACGTCGCTGCCTTCGCGTGGAACGAGTGTCACCTCGGCTTCTGCGAACAGCCCGAGCGCCCGCAGGTTGCGCTCGAGCTCTGCGGCGAAGCCGTCGTCCACCGGGTCGCCCCGCCGCTTCCAGATCTCGCGCCTGACCACGGACTCCCGCGTCGTCCAGTGGGTGGCGTTGACGAGCCGCCGGAAGAGGTGACTCTTCTCCTCACCGGCCGAGAAGATCGGCCCCGTCACGATCACGATGTCCCCGAGGCGGCCCTCGACGGCCGGGGCTGCACCCTGCAGAGGCGCGGCGAGCAGCAGGAGGGCGGTGAACATGGGGGGAGAGGGTGGGGTACGGGCGAGCGCCGTTGCAAGGGCGCCGCGCGGCGCGGTCATCCGCAGCTGCCGCAGCCGCTGTCCCCGCACAGTCGTGCCTCGATCGCCTTCGAGGTGGGCGTGATCGAGAGCCCTCCGAGGGCCGTGCAGCGCAGCTCGCGGGCCATGGACTCCGAGACCTCGCGGTGGGCGTCGAGGACCTCGTCGAGGGGAATCAGGTGGTCGTACCCGGCGAGGGCGATGTTCGCGCTCGCGATGGCGTTGGAAGCGCCGGCGATGTTGCGGCCGAGGCAGGGCGCCTCGACGCGGTTGGCCACGGGATCGCAGACGAGCCCGAGGACGTTCTGGAGGGCGTGGCTCGCCGCGGAGAGGGCGGTCGCGGCGCTTCCGCCGGCGAGCTCGACGAGCGCGGCCGCTGCCATCGCCGCGCCGGCGCCGGTCTCCGCCTGGCAGCCGCCGACCTCCGCGGCGAAGCTCGAGCGCGTGGCGACGAACACGCCGATCAGCCCGCCCGCGAGGAAGGCGCGCTGCACGCGCTCCTCGTCCGCCTCCGCGGCGTCGGCCGCGGCGATGGTCGTCCCGGGGAACGTGCCGCAGGAGCCGGCTGTCGGCGCGGCGACGAAGACGCCCATGGAGCTCTTCACCTCCATCAGGGCCGACACGTTGAGGATCGCCTGGTTCAGCACGCCACCGGCGAGGAGCTCGCCGGCCTCCAGCCGCGCGGCGAAGCGGTGGCTCTGCCGGGGCAGGACGCGATCGGGGTAGTCGGTGCCCGCGAGGCCCTCGGCGATCCCACGGCGCACGATCCGCACGATGTCGCCCATTCGCGCGAGCACCTCGTCCGCCTCGATCCCGCCGCGCGCGGTCTCGTAGGCGAGGGCGTGATCGGAGAGGCGCGTCGTCTCCATGTCCGCTCGGCCGCTCATCTCACCGGCGTGGAGGAACGGCACCTCGAGGCCGGGCCTCGACATGACGGGGAGCACGGCGTCCAGCCGCCGGACCCGCGCGAGGCCCGCCATCGACCCCGTGGCCGCCGCGTCGATGGGGGTGGAGCCCTCTGCCACCACGAGCCTCGCCGAGGCCATGGTCACGCGGTCGGCGCCGGCGGCTTCGGCCGCCGCGCGGAGCGCACCGGCGTCTCCCTCGAGGAGGGTGACCGCGAGGTCTCCGAAGAGCGACACCTTGGCCCCGTCGATCTCGATGACCTCGATCATCCCGCCGCCCGTGGAGAGGGCCACGAGGCGATGGGTCTCGCCGCCGCGCTCCGCGGTCATGCGGTAGGTGTTGGGGTGGGGGTCGTCGAGGCGCGCGATGCGGATCTCCAGATCCACGCCGGCCTCCTCGATAGCCGTCGCAGAGCGAGGGAGGCGCTCGTCGTCGGCCTCCCACCCCAGCAGTCCGCCGAACAGGCCCATGTCGGAGCCCTGGCTGTCGTGGGTGGTCGCGAGGGATCCCTCCGTGTCGAACTCGATGAGCACGCGCTCGGGCGTGCCGCCGCACAGGTCGCGGGTCAGCCGTCCGATGCGGACGGAGGCGGCGGAGTGCGAGCTCGACGGCCCGCGCATGACGGGGCCGACGACGTCGTTGAAGATGCTGGGGGGGAGCTCTGCTGGCATGGGTGCCTCCGCCCCGACTCTACCCGGAGGGCGCCCGTGGCCGCTGCGGATCGACGTCAGCCGTCCCCGAGGCCGGGCACCGACGTCGCCGCCGTCGCTGCGAGCAGGTCGGCGCTCGCGATGCGGAGGTCGAGGCCGCGCTGGCCGGCGCTCACGTGGACGTGCGCGTGGTGCCCTGCGGTCTCGTCGATGAAGGTGCGGAGCGGCTTCAGCTGGCCCAGCGGGCTGATGCCGCCCTTCACGTAGCCGGTCCAGCGCTGGGCGCGGTCGAGGGGCGCCATCACGGCGCGCTTCGCGCCCGCCGCGGCGGCGAGGGCCTTGAGGGAGAGCGACCCCGTGACCGGCACGACCGCGCAGACCGGCTCGTCGTCGCAGAGGGCGATGAGCGTCTTGAACGCGGTGCCGGGTTCGATCCCGAGGGCGCGCGCGGCGGCTTCCCCGAGCGTCGACTCGTCGGCGTCCGAGGGGAGCTCGTACGGCCGCAGCTCGTGCTCGATCCCGAGGGTGACGAGGGCCTTGCTGGCGCGCGTCGCCCCGGGCGCGGGGCCCTTCGCCTTGCGCCGCTTCGGGCTCAAATCTCGCCCAGCTTCTTGCCCGAGACGGCCTCCTTCACGACGCCGTCCATGAGGACGGTGGCGAGGGGCATCGTCGCACGGTCGAGGACGTCGCGCGCGGCCTGGACCTCCTCCAGATCGTCGGAGCGCTGGGCCTCCTTCGCCGCGGCGATGGCCTCCACGAGGTCCTCGACGGACTCCGCGTCGAGACGCGCCCGGGCGGTGTCGAGGTTCGCCTCGGTGTGGCGGAGCATCGTCCCGATCTCGGCGATCAGGTCGACGCGGCGGCGCTCGTCGAAGTCCCTCTTGGCGTTGGCGAAGCTCTGCTCGAGCATCGTCTCGATCTCCCCCTCGGTCAGCCCGTGGGAGGGCTTGACCTCGATCGAGGCGGCGGTGCCCGTGCTCTCCTCCTTGGCGGTCACCGTGAGGATGCCGTCGGCGTCGAGGTGGAACTTGACGCCGACCCGCGCCATGCCCGCGGGCATGGGGGGGATGCCGGTGAGCTTGAAGCGCCCGAGGCTGCGGCAGTCCGCGGCCATCTCTCGCTCGCCCTGGAGCACGTGGAAGTCGATGGCCGTCTGGCCGTCGGCGTAGGTGGTGAACCCCTCCGTGACCGAGCAGGGGATGCGGCTGTTGCGCTGGATCAGCTTCTCCGCGGCGCCGCCCATGGTCTCGAGCCCGAGGGACAGGGGAGTGACGTCCATCAGCAGGATGTCACGGCTGCCGCCCATGAGCACCTCCGCCTGCGCCGCGGCGCCGAGGGCCACGACCTCGTCGGGGTTGAGCCCGGTGTGGGGCTCGCGGCCGAAGAGCGCCGCAACGCGCTCGCGCACGAGCGGCACCCGCGTGGAGCCTCCGACCAGCACGACCTCGTCGATCTGATCGGCCGAGAGCTTCGCGTCCGCGAGGGCCTGCGCGCACGACGCGAGGGAGCGCTCCACGAGCGGCGTGATGAGAGCGTCGAACTCCTCCCGCGTGATCCGGCGACGGACGTTCACGCCGAGCTCGGGCAGCGAGAGGGTCAGGTCCGCCTCGGGCTTCGAGGAGAGCGCGATCTTCGCCTTCTCGGACGCGAGGCGCGCGGCCTGTCTGTAAGCGGGGTCAGCGAACACCTCCTCCGGGACGTCGCGCCGGAGCTCCGCGGCCACCAGGTCCATGAGGGCCGCGTCGATGTCGTCGCCGCCGAGGCGCGTGTCGCCGCCGGTGCTCAGAACCTGGAAGACCCCTTCCTCGATGGAGAGGATCGACACGTCGAAGGTCCCGCCGCCGAGGTCGTACACCGCGACGGTGCCCTCCTTGCGCTGGTCGAGGCCGTAGGCGAGGGAGGCCGCCGTGGGCTCGTTGATGATGCGCAGGACCTCGATCCCGGCGAGGCGCGCGGCGTCCCGGGTGGCCTGTCGCTGTGCGTCGTCGAAGTAGGCGGGGACGGTGATCACGGCGCTCATCACCTCGGCGCCGCCCATGGCGACGGTCGCCTGGGCGCACACCTCGCGCAGGACCAGGGCGGAGAGTTCCTGGGGGCTGAAGCGCTTGCCGCGCACCTCGATCTGCACCAGGCCGCGCTCGGTCTCGGACACGCCGTAGGGCAGGCGAGCCAGGTCCGCGTCGTCGATGTCGGAGAGGCT
>PKCK01000063.1 GCA_002862085.1 Planctomycetota bacterium
CCTCGCCGGCAGGCGGCACCTCGAGTGGTTCTTGTTGGAACACCACGTGCCGCGGCTGGGCGGTGGATCGGTCGCTCCACACCTCGAGGACGGCTTCCGCGCGGCGGCGCTCGAGCGCGCCGAGGCCGCGGAGGATCCCGAGCTGGCGGAGCTCCTCGGGCTCGCTTTCGACGCGCTGCTGCGCTCCCACGCAGGGATCTTCGAGGTGGAGGAGGTGCGCCCCGAGGCGGGCGTCTGGCTCCGGGACGTGACCGGCTTCGGGAGCTTCGCGGCGGCCTCCCCGGCGCTCGCGGCCGAGCTCGGTGGCGGGGAGCTCCTCGTCGGGCGGCTCTACCCGGCCGGGGAGGGCGTGCACGCCCCGTCGCCCGCTGCTGCGATCGTTCGCTTGCCCGAGCTGGTCGAGGCGCTCCAGCGAGATCTCGAGAGGATCCGTGAGGGGCAGGGGGCGAAGGTCCTCCGGGTCAGCCAGGGGGAGCTCGAGGCGATGTTCTTCGGGGCCGGAGGTGGAGAGGTCCGGGTCCCCGACGGAACCTCTGGTGAGGACCTCGTCCGCGGCTCGGCGGATCCCGTCGGCGATGCGAATCAGCTCCTGCTCGACGCGGGATTCGAGGCCGAGCGAGCGCGTGTGGCCCTGGAGCGGCTCGGGCGCGAGCCGCGCGATCCGGAGCGCCTCGTCCACGGCGCCGGCGACGCGCTCGGACGGATCATGGAGGAGGTCGCGTTCGACACGGGAATCGATCTGGATCGAGCACGAAAGGCCCTGATGGGGGCCTGGGAGCTCGTGTCGGCGGCCTCGTCCGCCCCGGCTCCGCCGGCGAAGGGTCAGGGCGAGCTCGATGAGGACGCGGCGCGCGTCGCCGCGGTGGACGCCTTCGCCGCGGGGCGGCTCCGTGGAGAGGATCCGGCCGCGCTCGTGCAGAGCCTGCAGCGCGAGCTGGGCGTGGGCGGGGAGGACGAGGAGTCCGACCGGCCGGCGCCCGACTTCCCCGGAGTCGTGGGGGCGATGATCGAGGAGATGCGCTGGGAGCTCGGTGCAACGCGGCCGGACTTCGACGTGGAGCAGCTGGAGCCGCTGAACCATCTGGCGACCTTCGCCGAGCCGATCGGCGTCTTCGAGGAGCTGACCGGGGACGATCTCCTTCGCTTCGCGACGTTCTGGCTGCAGGAGAAGCGCGCGCTCTCCAGCGACGACGAGGCGCACAGGCTCGTCGGCGGACTCCGTGAGTTCTGCGAGTGGTCACTCGACGCGCACGAGGTGGACCTCGGGTCCACCGTGATGGACGCGCTCGATGGGCTGGAGGTCTCGCTGGCGCGATCGCGACGGGCGAACCAGATCCTGGGGCCTTCGTCCATGGACGAGGACGATCCGGGAGAGGTCTACGCGGTCGAGGCGCTGGATGAGCGGTCCGCCGACTTCTTCGAGGACTCGAGGGATCGGCTTCGCGCCCCTGGAGGGGAGGCGATCACGGTGATCCTCCCTGACCCGCTGCGGGCGGAGATTCGAGTTGGCGACCGTCTGAGGGCGAGGATCGCGATCACAGGGCACGCGGACGTGCGCTGCTGCTACCCACCGGAGCAGGACGCCCTCGGGAGCTGAGCGTCATCGCTGCGCCACGGCGGCGGGCATCTGGATCTCACAGAGGTAGTCGCCGTTGCTGGCAGCCGTCGACGGCGGGACGATGTAGCGGGCCAGGATCGGCCCGTCGAGCGTCCAGTTGAGCTTGCTCATCCAATCGCTCAGCCTGGGATAGGCGCGCGGGACGTCCGGGTAGGGGCCCGAGACGTAGGCGTAGGCGACGCTCACGGGCGGGAGGACGTCGTAGTCCAGCGGCGTCCGCGGCGATCGGACCCCCGCGATCGGGACGCAGGCCCGGGAGTACAGGCGGTCCCGCGCCGTGGTGGCCGGGTCGCTGTAGTAGAGACAGAATGGCGCACCAGTGGGCTCGATGCCCTGGACGCGCATCTCGCGAAGGAGCGCCGGGATGTGCGCCCCGGTGTCGGCGTAGCTGCCGTAGTGCTCGAGGAAGACGTAGCCCTCCTCGAGGCGGACCCGCCAGGAGGCGTGGAACGTGTCGAATGGCGGGTGTGACACCGGGAGGTCGATCTGGTAGCGCAGACCGGGCTGGACCAGCGCCTGCGCCTGGGTCTCCGCGTCGGCCCCGCCGGCGCATCCGGGGGTGAGGAGCGCGCTGGCCGCGAGCGCGAGGCCGCTGAGCGCAGCCGTGATCGCGCGTCCGGAGAGACCCGTCCCGCTCAGTTCGTCCTGCTTCATGGTGACGGCATCGGCAGGCCCGGCCTCGAACTGGCCGGTGAAGTGAAGACTGCCTCGTGGCGAGGGCGAGTTGGGCGGAGCCGAAGTGACGCAGGATTCCACTGTGGGGAGTGGGTGAGCGGCTCTGGGGCCTCGCTCGCAGGGATCCAGTACTTCGGATAATGTACGTTATGATGCGCTTGCAACGCGGCGCACGGTGGCGCTGGGGCGCTTCGGGGAGCTTCAGCGCTACCCCCCAGCGCGATGAGCCCGGCGCTGGAGCAGGCCCCTCCGAGGTCCCGCCCTCAGGTCCAGGCCTCGATCACCTTCACCCGTCCGGTGCGCCTGAAGATCTCCCGGCTGAGGCGCTCGTCCAGCTCGGATCCTTCGACCTCGTGCACCGCGCCGGACGCGAGCGAGAGCCGGAGCCGGGGCGCGTCGCTCCGGCGGAGCAGGACCGGGACGCAGCAGTAGGTGAACACGGCGGTGCCCGCGGGCACGGTCATGGACCGTGGGGCGCCCGCGGCGTCGAAGTAGCGGAACTCGGTCGGCTCCTCGACCGGATCCACGAAGCGGCTCAGGTCTCCGCGGAATCCGAGCCGGGACTCCGCCACGTGGACGCCGCATTCGCCCAGGCGGCCGAGGACGTCCTCCTTGACCTGGCCGGTCAGCCCTGGTTGCCGGGCGCCGCCTCGAGCCGGAGTGTGTGAGTACGGATCGGACGGGAACGCGCCGTACTCGTCGGGGCTCTTGTGGGTCCCGAGGCCGGCACGGAGCTCTCCGTACAGCTCGATCAGCTGTTCGCGGTGCTCGTCGGTTGCGCTCCAGACCGCGTTCTGCGCCGCCAGGATCAGCTTCGAGATCATGTGCCAGTAGATGCACCCCAGGCCCTCGTAGCCGAAGAACGTCATCGAGCGCCCGGGGAAGGCTTCATGGTCGAAGACCTCCTCGTAGACGGCGTGAAGCTCGCGATGGACCTCGGTGGGGACCCCCGAGGCCTCGAGCGCACGCTGGAGGTCGTCGCGGTGGTGGAGGTCCGAATGGAATCGGACGCTGCCGTCCACCGCGCGAACCAGCACCCCTCCCCCACCGCGCGCCAGCAGCGCCTTCATCGCGGGTGACGCCGCGACGGTCTGCGCGCCGATGGCGCCGCGCCCGAGGAAGGCTCCGACGTCGCGATCGGGATAGAGCAGGTAGCTGCGCTCGTCCGCGCGGTAGAGATCGCTCGCGCGAAGAGCGTGCAGGAGGGCGATGGTCCGCTCGGAGTCCAGCAGGCCCGCCGCGAGAACAGCCACCTGGCCCTCGAGCATCAGGGCCAGTCGCCGGATGGCGATTCCACCCTCGGTGCGCTGCATGAGGTTGTAGGAGTGGTACAGCCCGTCGGGCCGGACGTTGGACGCCAGGGTCGCTCCGGTCCAGCGCCGCGCCGCCTGGAGCAGCTCGACGATGGCCGGGGAAGGCACCTCCCTGCAGGCCTCCGCACCGCGTCCCGCGTAGACCGCCCTGCGGTGGCGTTCACCGGCGCGACCGAGGCGCTCGGTCAGCTCGAGCCTGCCAGCCGGGTCGAGATCGTCGTCCGGCGGCGTCGCGACGAGGATCGCGCGCAGGCTCTCGATGAGCTCGGCCACGGGCGCCGTCATCTGCAGAGCGCCCTGCTCGCCGGAGAAGATGCGCGTCCACGCCTCCAGGGCCGAGTGCAGGTACGCGGTCGTCACCACGGAGAGCCCGAGCCCCGCGATCGCGTTGTTCGCGTCGTTCCACTCCGGGCGCTGCGTGTTCATCCAGACGCCACCGCCCGGGACGAGGTTGGTCAGCTTGACCAGCAGCGGCGTGAGCAGCTTCTCGGCGAGGTTCGCGGTGACGAGCCCCCCATCGGGACCGTGCAGGAGTCGGCCCTCGTTGCCCTTCGAGCTGACGCGTTCATCGATCTTCGCGGCGAGAGCGTCATCGAAGCGCACGGTCGAGTGCGGGTCGGCCAGGATCCCCTCGAAGTCGTCGATCCTGTAGGGCACGTCGACGAAGACGTAGCCCGGCTCCTTCAGGCGCGCGCCGAGACCTCCGGGAGTGAAGCGCTCGACCATCTCCACGAGCCGCAACAGATACACCACCTGGTGATCCCCCCAGTAGCCGATGAACGCCCAGGGATCGTCCGGGTCGTCGACCTCCCAATCGACGCCGTGCATGTCGATGCGGTAGGGGTTGTAGCCGTCGGCGGTCGAGGCGTTGAGGAAGCGGCTCACGCAGGCGTCCGCGAAGCCCGGGAACGAGAGCGTCAGGGCCTCCCAGTTCTGGAAGATGTCGCGCCAGTTCCCCTCGTAGTGCAGCGGCCGCGCTCCGGACGGTTCGCGGGCCGGGATCGTGAAGGAGTTCCACGGCCGGCTCGGGTCGCCGTGGCGCCGGCCGAAGGTGAGCGGCAGGTACTCACGCGCGAGGCGCAGGAGGCCCTCGGACGACCGGCCGCCGATCGCTGCGAGGAGAGCGTCCCGGTCGAGCTCTCCCTGAAGTTCGCCCAGCAGCTCGCTCTCCGCCGCCGCGATGGCCGGAGCCACCCTGGACACATGACGGGAGAATCCATCTGCATCGAAGCGGCCGCCGTTCAGGAGGACGCCGCCACGCATGATGTTGAACAGCGTGTTCGCGTAGTGGCGCGCGTCCTCCCTCTGGTTCCCCGTGCGCTGCAGGCCGTCAGCGCTGGCGACGAGATGGATCAGCGCCTCCCGGCAACGAGCCTGATCCTTCGCGATGGACTCCTCGAGCGCTCCGGGGTCGCGAAGCGCTTCCATGAGCTCCACGACGGCGGCGCCGTCCTGTTCGACGTCGGCGGCCATGAGCCATTGCTCGCGAGCGCCTCCCGCGAGCTGGAACCTGCTGCCGCGGAGATAGGCACAGCGCCCACCCCTGACGATGGGCTCGGCCTCGACCTGCCCGTCGGTCTCGAACGCGCCGATCTGCGCGGCCGACAGCAGCGTCGGACCGTCGAGGCCGATGCAGAAGACGGTCGTGGCTCGCAGGCTCTCGTTGGGCCGCGGTTGATCGATCGGGATCGAGCTGAGGCGGAACAGACCGAGGCCGCCCTCGGGCGCCATCTCGGCCAGTCGATACGCATCGAGCAGCGTGCTGAGCGCGGTCTGCATGGACCGGTCGGCGTCCGCCGGCATGATTCCGAGGAGGCCGTCGAGGACCTCGACGTCCGCGAGCTCGCCCTCGTTGACCAGCTCGACGCGGCGAATCCATCCGAAGCGCTGAGACGCCTCCCACGACGCGCGGAACGTGAGGCCCAGGTCGAGGTTCCTCTCCTCGAACATGACGGCCTCGCAGTGCGTCGTCTTCATCAGCCTGCGCTCGAGGCGGAAGCTCTCGCGTCCACGTGGATCGAGCGGCCGCCAGAGGGTGGTGCTCTCGCCGCGCGTGACCCTGACGGCCGTGTACGGCCCCATCACGCCGGCGGCGTCGTGGAGCCGGTCGTCGGTCTGGTACGGGAAGAGGGAGCTCGCCGGCGATCGACGCCCGGCGGCTGGCGCGCCCAGGCTCGAGAGGAACATCCACGCGTCGGTCGACGAGACCACCGCCAGGAGGAACGGCGTGAGCCGGTCGTGATCCTGGATCGAGGCGTACTCGCGTCCCTTCCAGTCGAGTGGCGCGCCAGGGGCCGTGCTCATGGATCCGGCCGAAGGGTCAGCGTCGGCCGAAGACGCGGACGTAGTCGACATGGAGCTGTTGCGCTTCGATCCTGGGGTCGATCTCGCCGCCCATCCCTCCGCCCATCGCGAGGTTGAGGATGATGTTCTGGGGCTCGTCGAACGGCCATTCGAGCTTGTCCGCGCGCTTGTCGTAGGTGTAGTAGTGCTCGCCGTCGACGAACATCTTCACGGCCTCGGGGGTCCACTCCATCGCATAGACGTGGAAGTCGGCGCCCATTCCCTTCACCGGGATCGTGCTGGAGATGTGGTTGCCTTGCTTGAAGTAGTAGGCACGCGTGTGGCACGAGCCGTGGTTGATCCCGTCGCCGGTCTCGTCGTCGATCTCGCGCCCCACGGCCTCGAAGATGTCGACCTCGCCGCAGTAGGGCCACGACAGCTCGTCCCGGTAGGCGTCGCCCAGGAGCCAGCCGGCGCCCCACGTCCCGTCGGCGACGGGCGCCTTGGCGCGGATCTCGAGCCGGCCGTACTGGAAGCTCACCTTCCCACGGGTCGTCAGCCGCGCCGACGTCCAGGGGGCCCCCAGCTCGTCCTTGCGCGCCTCGATGACGAGGCTCCCGCTCTCGCAGCGGGCGTTCTCCAGGCGTCCCTCGGTGTAGAGCTGCGGCTCGCGGTTCCCCCAGCCCCAGTCACCGATGTCCGACGTCCACTTGGACTCGTCGATCGCGCCGTCCTCGTCGAACTCGTCGCTCCAGACGAGGGTCCACTCGGTGCCATCGGTCCGCTGGACGAGCGTCGTCGGCGTGAGCTGGTGAGGCCGGATGAGCTCGAAGCGCAGCTCCGACAGCTCGACCCGCCCGCCGGTGTGATGGACACGCATGCGGTGTTCGCCAACGTTCAGCGGAGATCCGCTCCGCGACGTCTCGACGGAACGAGGTGTCGGCTTCAGGGCGATCGGCCCCGTGATGTCGTAGGTGCGGCCGTCCGGATTCCCGACGTAGTCCTCGATCCAGACGGTCACCGCCTCGGCGCCCAGCGCGCGCACGTCGAGCGAGCTCTCGTAACGTCCCGCGACCGGCACCTGGACGCGGAACTCGAACCAGCCGTCGGGGGCGGTGGAGCGCAGGGCCTTTCCGTCGCCCGCAGGCTGAGCGGTCGAGCTGGTGGCGACCGCGGAGGAAGCGGCGATGCGGACGTTGACCTCATCGCCGTCGCCCGCTGCCCAGGCGAAGCCGATCAGGCCAGCGAGGAGCAGGGAGCCTCCGAGACTGGATTTGAGTGGCGTCATCATTCGATTATCAGCTCCCGCTCGAGCTCTTCGAGCGACCGCCCCTTGGTCTCCGGCACCATCTTCCACGTGAAGAGGAAGGCACCCACTGCGAACAGCCCGAAGATCATGAACGTGGTGTCGGGCCCGAGGTCTGACAGGCTCCTCGGGAAGAGCTGAACGACCGTGAAGCTCACGGCGGAGTTGAACAGCCCTGCGACGGAGATCCCTGCACCTCGAAGGTGCATCGGGAAGACCTCGGAGAGCATCGCCCACATCACAGGTCCGAGGGAGACCGCGAAGGACGCGATGAAGAGCATGATCGCGATCAGGACCAGGGGTCCGTTGATCACGAGGGCCTTCTTCGAGACCTCTCCGCTTCCCTCGTCGAACTTCTTGCGGTCCGCGTCGTCCATCTCCGCGTAGCCGGCGGCGGTCTTGATCGCATCCATGAACGAGCCCCGGTCGGTGTGCGTCACCCCGACAGCCCCCTCGAGGCGCGCAAGGCCCTCGTTGCTGGCCATCTCGGCCAACGCATCACCTGACAGCGTGTAGGTGGCCGTGTCCGTCTCGTCGCTCGCTGCGAGCTCGACGATGGCCTCCTTGTTCTCGTAGAACGCCTCCAGCTCGACGCCCGCGACCCCGCGCTTCGCGGCCTGCCCATCGAGGGCCGCGATGAACGCCTCCTCGGTCTCGAACGTCGTCCCTTCCAGGGGCGTGAGCAAGGCGGCTTGCCTGTCGGTGCGGGACTGCTCGATGATCAGCGGCGTCAGCTCGTAGGTGGCGGACCGGAAGGCGAACGCGGTCGTCAGCAGCGCGATCGCCATTCCCGCGCTACCAACGAGGAGGAGCGGCCGTCGGCCGGCGCGGTCGATCAGGCGCAGGGCGACGAGGGTGAAGACCAGGTTGGTCAAGCCGATCAGGATCCCCTGCATCAACGCCGATTCGGTGGCGGCGCCGGCCTTCCCGAAGATCGTCGCTGCGTAGTAGAAGATCGCGTTGATCCCGGTGATCTGCTGGAAGAACGCGAGGGCGAGCGCGAGCGTGAGGATGCGTCGCATGCGGGAGGAGAAGAGCTCCCCGACGTTTCCACGGGCGGCCCTGTGGTTCTCCTCGGCGCCTCCCATGAAGCCGGCGATGTCAGTGGCGTCACCGCCCAGCCTGGAGATGGCCTGCTCCGCTTCGCCGCGGCGTCCTGTCGAGAGCAGCCAGCGGGGGCTGCAAGGCACCGTGAAGAGCAGGACGAAGTAGAGGAAGGCCGGCACCGCCTCGACGCCGAGCATCCAGCGCCATGCCACGGTTGCGTCGAAGCCGTCGTTGATGAAGTAGTTGCTGAAGAACGCCGCGGAGATCCCGATGACGATGTTCAGCTGGTTGAACGAGACCAGGCGGCCGCGGCTCGCGGGAGGAGCGATCTCGGCGATGTAGATCGGCGCGATGAGAATGGCCGCCCCGACCCCGAGGCCGCCGATCACCCTCGCGATGACCAGCGTCGAGAAGCTCGTGGCGAGCCCGGACCAGGCCGCCGACACCGTGAACAGCAGTGCGGTCACGATGAGGATGGCGCGACGGCCGAAGCGGTTGGCCAGCGGCCCGGCCAGCGCGTTGCCGATCATCGCGCCCAGGATGAGGCAGCTCGCGGTGAAGCCCACCTGATCCGAGTTCAGCGTGAAGGCCTTCTGCACGGGATCCATGACACCGGACACGACGGCGCTGTCGAACCCGAGGAGGAAGCCGCCGAGGGCGACGACGAGCGACGATCGGACGGTGGACCGGGGGCTCTGACTCATGGAGGGGGCGGCTCGAGGCCGTTCTCGGACGGGGTCGTCCGGACGTGTGAGGCGGCTCGATCGCGCCGTCGGGAAGGGTCGAGGGGCGCGGTCCGCACGCGGCCACGCCCCCTCACATTAGCGCGCGGGGTCGGCGCTCGGGTCGTTCTCGGCGGACCCTTCCACGCCCTCACTCGTGGCTAATGTTCTCGCCTTGAAGCCGTCCCGCGGCAGGACGACTTCGACGCGGAATCGTCCATCGTCTCCCGAGGCCGAGACCGTACCCGAGAGGAGCTCCACCAGCTGAAGGCACAGAGCCAGCCCGAGGCCTGCGTGGCGCCCGACGGCGGACCGTGCGTCATCCGACCGCCAGAACGCATCGAAGGCATGTTGCACCAACTCCTCGTCGAGCCCTGTGCATTCGTTCTCGACGACCACCACGACATCGGTGCCGCGCGGTGAGGCCGTGAGCCGCGCCGTCGAGCTCGCGTCGGCGTAGTTGCCCAGATTCTCCAGCAGGTTCTGGAACACGCGCCCGAGGAGCTGGCGGTCGCTGGAGATCCAGAGATCAGGGTCGATCTCGATCTCCAGCAGCACCCCGCGCTCGGCTGACGCGTCGCTGTACGGGGCCCAGCTCTCGAGAGCGAGCTGCCGGAGCGCGAAGCGTTCCGGGCGCACCACGGCGTTCGGCGAGGCGGTCCGCGCCAGCTCCAGCAGGCGCCCGACCAGCCGCTCCAGCTGCGTCGTGATCCTCAGCGCCGTCTGCTCGCTCTCGCGGTGCTCGCCGGCGTCCCGCTCGCGGGACAGCGACACCTCGAGGGTGGAGCGGAGCCCCGCCAAGGGCGTTCTCAACTCGTGGGCCGCATGGGCGGCGAAGTCGTGCTCACGTTCGATGGCGGATCCGACGCGTTCGCGGAACCCGTTGAGGCGGTCGACGACCGGCGCCAGCTCGACGGAGGCTCCCGGGAGCGAGAACGGCTGATCGAGCTCGGATTCGCCCTTTCTCTGGATCTGATCCCCGAGGTCCTCGAGGGGTGCCAGGCCACGCCTGACGACCCAGGTCAAGCCAGCGGCCGAGAGAAGGCTCGTGACGATCCAGGAGAGCGCGATGAGCAGCCGGAGCTGCCCGAGGATGCTCTCGAGCTCCTCCTCGGGCTGTGCGACGATCACCTCCACGGGGTGCGCGCCGGGCGAGGAGACAGGGGCTCGTAGATCCGGAACGAGGCTCGATCGAAGCGGGTCGGGTCGCTCGGGTCGGGGAGGCAGATAGCGCACGGCCACCGCGCGTGCCCGCCTCCCGTCCTCGAGTTCGATGTCGGCGAACTTCGGAACGCCAGGCTCCTCCGCGAAACGCGGGAGCGACTGCCTGCCGAGCGCGGGGGCGCGCGCGAGGACGATCTCGTCCCCGAGCCAGCATTCGTAGAGGTCGCGAGACGTGCTCTCCTCGGGGAGTGCGCTCGACAGGGAGAGCGGGAACTCCGGTTGGTCCTGCGCCGGCGCCGCTTCGGACGCCAGCACGCGGTCCGTGAACCGCCACCAGGCTCCGCCGAGCGCCGCGACCGCGACGAGCGCTGTGAGAAGGCGGATCATCGGGTCACCTCCGCGCTCGCGATGGCGCGTGCGAAGTACGCCTCGGGGATCTCGACCTCGCTGTCCACGGGGGCCGGGACGAAGTCGTCCTGGAAGAGGAAGGCCGCATAACGCGTCGCCTGTCGGTCACCCACGCCGGTGGTCACGTCGACCTCGAACCTGCCGGTGGAGCTGATCCGGACCGTGGGTGCCAGATACGAGGGCTTCGTGTACCAGACTCCGCCGACCTGGAGGAGCACCGCGACGTGGTGGGTGAGGGTGCCGATCCCGGACACCTCCCCCACCAGGTTCGCGTCGCTCCCGGGCGGTGGGACGCTGGTGAAGGCGAGCTGCGGCTCGCCGATGTCGGTGGCGATGCCGTCGAACACGGCCTGCATCCCCGGCTTGAGAACGCCGTCGCGGTCCCTGTAGCCCCAATGGGCGCCCTGGGGCCCCTCGTACCGCTCCTTCCAGGGCTCGTCGAGCGGCGAGAAGTAGGTGTAGCGGACGTCGTTGAGCCTCGCCCAGGAGACGAACTCGAGGAAGAAGCGCGCTGCGTTCTCGGGGTTGGCGACGGCCTCTCCCACGTCGTCGCCCCCGGAGGGCCAGCCAGCCTCGGACACCACGACGGGCTTGCCCTGGGCGTACTCACGCATCGAGTCGTGCCACGCGGCGAGAGTCGGAATGGCCTCGTCGATGGAGACACCATCCCAGTAGGGGTAGTAGTTGACGTAGACGAGGTCGATCAGCGGCAGGAGCTCCGGGTGATCCAGGAAACTCTCGCGCGTGTCCGCGGTGGTGATCGGGATCTCCTTCGGGATCATTCGCCGTGCCTCGACGAGCAGCTGCATGAGCTCCTCGACGGGGAGGTCCTCGCGGAGGAGCACCTCGCTCCCGATCACCGCCACGTCCACGTCCCCCTCGCGACAGAGTCTCGCGAGGGTCCGTAGCTGGAGGCGGTTGGTCTCCGCGTTGCCGTTGATCCAGGCGCCGATCACCGCTTCCTTGCCGAGCTGGTGGAGGAGCCAGCCGGTGCTCTCCAACCCGCCGGCCACTCCGTAGGTCCGGACCATGTTCGAGTCGTCCCGGATGAGCTGAAGGCGGTCCCAGATCTCCTGCGCGGTGATCGTCGCCCCTCGGTTCGGGTCCTTGTCACCGACCCAGGGGCTGAAGGCGATCCCCTCGAGCGCGTAACGACGATTCGACGAGGGTCTGGCGCCTGGCCCGGCGGAGAGTTCGCTCGACGCGGCCGCGCCGGTCGAATGCGCGAGGATCGTCAGCCCGCGATCACGTTCGCCCAGGAGCCGGTCCCGGACGACGAGGTACAGCGTGACCCCGTTGATCGCGAGGAAGCCGGAGACCGCGATGAGCGTGCCGACCGTGATGCGCCGGCGGATGGAGCTCATCCCTGAAGGCCGAGGATGTAACCCTGACCGCGCTTCGTGTGCAGGATCTTCGGGTGCCCGGGGCCTTCCAGCTTCGCCCGGAGGTAGGACACGTACACGTCGATCACGTTGCTCGCGGCGTTGGAGCGGCTGTCGTAGAGGTGCTCGCGGATCTCGGACCGGGAGACGACCTGATCCTTGCGAAGAGCGAGATACTCGAGGAGCGCGTACTCGCGCGCGGTGAGCTCGACGAGAGCGCCTGCGAGACGGGCGCTTCGTGCGACGGTGTCCACGGCGAGGTCGCCGATCTCGATGGTCGGGGTCTTCCGCTCGTAGCGGCGACGGACGATGGCCCGCGTCCGGGCGAGGAGCTCGTCCATGTCGAACGGCTTCACGAGGTAGTCGTCGGCTCCGGAGTCCAGGCCCCGGATGCGGTCCTGCACGGTGTCCTTCGCGGTGAGCAGGAGCACGTCGCTCTGAACCTTCTCCTCGCGCAGCGTTCGTAGCACCTCGAGCCCGTCCAGTCCCGGCAGCATGAGATCCAGCACGATCACGTCGTACTGGCCTCCCATCCCGAGTTCGAGACCGCGGCTTCCGTCGGCTGCGACATCGACCGCGTGCCCCGCTTCGCGCAGGGCCTTGGCGGTTGCTATTCGCAGCGGTTCGTAGTCTTCGACGATCAGGACGCGCATGCCCCGATCTTAAGCCCATAAGCAGTGCAACTGTGTGCACTCAAATCACGGCAGAATCGCCTTTGCGCTGTTCCGCTTCGACATGGACCAAGGCGTTCATCTCCCTCCAATCTAACGGCCGACTTTTGTCCATTGCGAAGCGCGGATCCTGAGTGACAGGCAACCCGCGATCGTCCTCCATGTCGACAGGGAGTCGCACCTCCGGAGGGCCGCTCTCGATCGCCGCGAGAAGTCAGCCGATCGATTCTGGGTGCACCGGACCATCCGACTCGCGACACTGCCGCGATGGCGAAGATGTGCTTCATCGACAAGGGGCGCCCTTGCGATCTGACTTGCAAGGCGGCGTTCCCGGTGGACGACCCGGTCGACCCCGTGGATTGCTATTTCGTGTGGCTCGCCGGGCATCTCGGCGAGGGCGCGATCGACTTTCGTCAGATGCTCGAGGGCAAGGCCCCTGGTGGTCCCGCCGGCCCTGGGGACGGCGAACCCGGGACGGGGCCCCTCGGGATGGACATCTCCCCCAACTGAGCCAGGAGCGGGTCTCGATCAGGCCAGCGATTCGCCGGCTCCCAGCTCCAGCAGGGACGGCCGTCGTGAGCCCTGAGCGATCGGCCAGTCCAGGGCCACGAGGCCGCCCGGCTGCAGCGCGATCACCGGGGAGCGCTCCATCGGGATCTCCAGGGCGTGGCACACGGCGGAGCGCACGACCCACATGTGGGCCACGATCAGGATCCGGCCACCTGGGCGACTGGCCGCGAGGTCGGTGATCGCCGGGATCACCCTCTGGGCGACGTCCGCGGGCGATTCGCCGCCGGGCCCGGCCAGAGCGCCCCTTCTCTCGACCCAGCGACGGTACGCCTCAAGGTCCTCGCGCTGGAGATCCGCCAGTGCGACCCCGGCCCACGCACCCCGGTCCATTTCGACGAGGCGGGGGTCGTCCATGCGTGGAAGTCCGCGGTGGCGCCGGACGAGCGCCGCCGCGGTCTCTGCGCGTCGGAGTCCCGAGCTGACGACCGCGTCGAGGTGCGTACCCGCGAGCGAGTCCGCCATCGCCCGGGACTGCCGCAGCCCGGCCTCGGAGAGCTCGACATCGAGGCTCCCGTAGATGGTCCCGCGGTGGCGGGCGTGCACCTCTCCATGGCGCGCGAGCAGGACCAACGTCGTGTCCGTGCGGGGCGAGCGCTGCGAGACCATCCCGAGCACGATAGGCGGCGAGCGGAAGCCGGTCGAGCAGGGTGTGTCATCCAACGACAGCGCGCGACATTCCGCCGCGCGCGCCTCGCCGCAGAGCCCCCTGGATTCGGCTTCGTGCCCGCTGGGAGAGAGCGGAGTGGTCGATAGTATATGCGCCCAGGCGATGCTCGAACCCAGGCGCCAAGCGCGTCGAGGTTCGTGCCGTCCCTTCCCGGCGCGTCTTCGGCGGCGCGCTCGCCGGCGGCCTCGAGTCGCCAGACCTCAGAACTTCTACCCACGCTCAACGCCCCTGTCGCGGGCTGCGAGCGCGCGAGCCAACCCCCACCCGCGCGGCGACGTGCCCATGGGCGTCGGGCCCCGACCCGCTCCTGGCGTCGGATCCCTGGACCCGGGCGACCCGACTCGCGCGGACCGGATCCTCACGAGGTGCCCCGCAGCGCCTCGCGCCGCAGTACTCCGATGAATCCCTTCGTCCGCTTCCTGACCTCGTCGATCGGCCGCAAGTACGTGATGGCCGTCACGGGCCTGTCGCTGACCTTGTTCCTGCTCGTCCACATGGCGGGCAATCTCACGATCTACGCGGGGAACCAGGCGTTCAACGACTACGCCGACCTCCTCGAGAGCAACCCACTGCTCCCGCTCGCCGAGGCCGGACTCGCGGGCCTCTTCCTGGTCCACGTCGCGTTCGCCGTCGGGCTGATCGCACGGAACAAGACCTCGCGCGAAGAGGGCTACAAGGCGGAGCTCGGCATGGGTCGCAAGACCGTGGCGTCCACCACGATGTGGGTCACGGGCCCGCTGCTCCTGGTCTTCCTGCTGATCCACATCTGGGACTTCCGTATCGCGAAGGAGCTGGTGGAGGAGTACGACCTCGCCGAGATGGTGGTCGAGCGACTGAAGTCCCCCATCGGGTTCGGCATCTACGTGACCGCCATCGCGCTCGTGGGACTCCACATGTGGCACGCGTTCCAGAGCGCCTTCCAGACCCTCGGCGTCGCTCATCCGCGCTATCGCGCGCTCATCACGCACACGGGCCGCCTGATCACGGCCCTGCTCGTCGCCGGCTTCGGCGGCATCCCGTTCTACCTCTTCTTCCTCGGTTGAGGTGCCCTCGCAATGACGATCGCTGACTCTCCCGCCGGCTCGGCCAGGCTCGACTCGAAGGTCCCCTCCGGTCCCATGTCCGAGCGCTGGTCGAAGCACAAGTTCGACCTCAAGCTCGTGAATCCCGCCAACCGGCGGAAGTTCGACGTGATCGTCGTCGGGACCGGCCTCGCCGGCGCATCCGCCGCGGCGACGCTCGCGGAGATGGGCTACAAGGTGAAGGCGTTCTGCACCCACGACAGCCCGCGTCGCGCGCACTCGATCGCTGCCCAGGGCGGCATCAACGCGGCCAAGAACTACAAAGGGGACGGCGATAGCGTTCATCGCCTCTTCTACGACACGGTCAAGGGCGGCGACTATCGCAGCCGCGAGTCCAACGTGCATCGCCTGGCCGAGGTGTCCGTGGACATCATCGACCAGTGCGTCGCTCAGGGCGTGCCCTTCGCGCGCGAGTACGGGGGCCTGCTGGACAATCGCTCGTTCGGAGGCGCCCAGGTGGCCCGAACGTTCTACGCCAGAGGCCAGACCGGACAGCAGCTGCTGCTCGGCGCCTACGGGGCGATGAACCGCATGATCGAGGCGGGCCGCATCGAGATGCACACGCGGCGCGAGATGGTCGATCTCGTCAAGGTCGACGGGATCGCGCGCGGGATCATCACGCGCAACCTGTCCAACGGCGAGTACGAGCGCCACTCCGCCCACACGGTGCTGCTCTGCACCGGCGGCTACGGCAACGTCTTCTACCTCTCGACGAACGCCAAGAACTCCAACGTGACCGCCGCGTGGCGCGCGCACAAGCGCGGCGCCTTCATGGCCAACCCGTGCTACACGCAGATCCACCCCACGTGCATCCCGCGTTCGGGCGACTACCAATCGAAGCTCACCCTGATGAGCGAGTCGCTGCGTAACGACGGCCGCGTCTGGGTGCCCGCGACCAAAGGGGATCAGCGCCCCGCGCAGGACATTCCCGAGGCGGAGCGCGACTACTACCTCGAGCGCAAGTACCCGAGCTTCGGCAACCTCGTCCCGAGGGACGTGGCGTCGCGGAACGCCAAGACCGTCTGCGACGACGGGCGCGGCGTCGGGCCGACGGGTGAGGCGGTCTACCTCGACTTCGGCGACGCCATCCGTCGAGACGGACGCGCTGCGATCGAGGCGCGCTACGGCAACCTCTTCGAGATGTACGAGCGCATCACGGGCGACAACCCCTACGAGGTGCCCATGCGCATCTACCCGGCCGTTCACTACACGATGGGCGGCCTCTGGGTGGACTACAACCTGGAGAGCACGGTGCCGGGGCTCTTCGTCCTCGGCGAGGCCAACTTCTCGGATCACGGGGCGAACCGCCTCGGCGCGAGCGCGCTCATGCAGGGCCTCGCCGACGGATACTTCGTCATCCCGGCCACCATCGCCAGCCATCTGGCTGGCCGTGTCCTCGAGGACGTCAACACCGAGCACGATGCGTTCGCGGAGGCCGAGGCCAACGCTCGCGGGCGCGCCGAGGCGCTCATGGCCGTCAACGGCACGCGGAGCGTGGACTCGATGCACCGCGAGCTCGGGAACATCGTCTGGAACTACTGCGGCATGGAGAGGACCGCAGAGGGGCTCACCGAGGGCATCGCCAAGATCCGCGATCTGCGGGCGCAGTTCTGGGAGGACGTCCGCGTCCTCGGCGATCCCAACACGGTCAACCAGGACCTCGAGAAGGCGGGCCGCGTGGCCGACTTCATGGAGTTCGCGGAGGTCATGTTCCACGACGGGCTGACCCGCGACGAGTCCTGCGGCGGCCACTTCCGCGCCGAGCACCAGACGGAGGAGGGCGAGGCGAAGCGCGACGACGAGCACTTCGCCCACGCTGCTGCCTGGGAATTCCAGGGCGAGGGCGAGCTCCCCGTCGAACACCGCGAGCCGCTGTCCTTCGAGGAGGTCAAGCTCACCACCCGTAGCTACAAGTGATCGACGCGCGATCCTGACCCACGCGTAAACCACCATGATCCAGAAAACAGGCCACGGCGACATGAAGCTGACCCTCGAGGTCTGGCGTCAGGCCGCCCCGGGTGCGCCCGGCAAGTTCGAGACCTACGAGGTCGACGCGAACGAGCACATGTCCTTCCTCGAGATGCTCGACGTGCTCAATCAGCAGCTCGTGGAGCGGGGCGAGGAGCCGGTCGTGTTCGAGCACGACTGCCGCGAGGGCATCTGCGGATCGTGCAACCTCACCATCGACGGCAAACCTCACGGGCCTCGGGAGAGGACCACGGTGTGCCAGCTCCACATGCGGGAGTACCGCTCCGGTGATCGCATCCGCATCGAGCCCTGGCGGGCCAACGCCTTCCCCATCGTCAAGGACCTGATGGTGGATCGGAGCGCCTTCGACCGCATCCAGCAGGCGGGCGGCTACGTCTCGGTCAACACCGGCGCTGCGCCGGACGCCCACGCGATCCCGGTCGCCAAGCAGAACGCGGACATGGCCTTCGACGCGGCCCAGTGCATCGGCTGCGGCGCGTGTGTCGCCGCCTGCCCGAACGCGTCAGCGATGCTCTTCACGTCGGCCAAGGTCAGCCAGTTCACCCTGCTGCCGCAGGGCCAGCCCGAGCGCGAGCGCCGCGTGCTCGCCATGGTGGAGACGATGGACGAGGAGGGATTCGGCAACTGCTCGAACCACTACGAGTGCGAGGCCGCGTGCCCCAAGGCGATCTCCGTCACGAACATCGCTCGCATGAACCGCGAGTACGCGCGAGCGAGCCTCAAGAGGCGCTGAGCGGAGGCGCGGCTGACGCTCCATCCCCCACGGCCGCCGCCGCGTTCCCGAGGAGCGCGGCGGCGTCTTCGTTGGCGATCCACCAGGCCGCCTCCGATCCCCCCGCTTCCCTCTGAAGTCGGTGCCCTCGCCGCTGGTCGCGATCGATGATCAGGCGGAGCGGGGTGGACGGGGCCTCCCGAAGGCCGAGGTCGATGCGGGTCCCCGCTCCGGTCCGGCTCCTCACCTGGATGGGCAGGCCCGACTCCTCGAGCGCCACTGCCAGCGACGCCGTCCCGAGCCCCGTCGAAGCCGGTCGGCCGGATCGTCCCGGCGCCCGTGTGTCGGCCGGGGGCGCGTCGAGGAAGCGCTGGATCCGTTCGGAGTTCATTCCCGCTCCGTCGTCCTCGACGGCCAGGATCCAGGTGAAGCCCGCCGCAACGCGGCGATCTCGCTCCGCGTCCTCGCCCCCCGTCTCGAGGCGCTCCGTCCAGAGGCTCACCGTGCCCGCTGCGCCGCGACGCCGTGCGGCGGCCTCGAGAGCGTTCGTGACGAGGTTTCGTATCGCTCGCCCGAAGCTCCCGGGTCGGACCAGGACCTTCAGGTCGGCGGGCGCTCGGAGTCGAAGCCGTGGAGACGCGCCGGGCTCGATGCGCGCAGCCTCACTCGCCGCGCGCGACTCTCGTTCCAGGGTCGCCCTCAGCGAAAGGGCTTCGAGGGGGTGCGCGAAGAGGGAGCCGTCATCGCCGCGCAGGGCCTCCTGCGCGAGCTCCCGCGCGGCGTGCAGGGCGCGCGCGAGCTCGTCTCGCGCCGCGGTGCCGGCCTCGTCCTCCGCGCGTGAGCGCTCCTGGAAGAGGAGCGCCCGGGTGAGCTCGTTGCGCAGGTCATGAGCAGCGGCGAGCGCGCGACGCGCTCCTCGGGAGCGCTCCCGCGCGAGTTCGAGGGCCGCGCGGTCCTGCCGCCGTGCGTCGAGCGCCGCTGCGAGGGCCGCGATCTCCTCGAGGGTGCGGCGGGTCGGGAGGTCACCGCGTCGGGCGCCCGCGACCAGGCGGCCGCCGGACCCCGTGACGACCGCCAGCTCCTCCGCGGCGTCCCCCGAGGCCGCCGTGCCCCCCGGAGCCGCAGCGTGTCGCCAGCGGGCGATCGCCCTCAGCGTCGGGTGGACGAGCAGCGATCCCTCCTCCTCGACAGCGATGCCGCCCGGGATCCATCCCAGCCGGATGAGCCCGAGGCGACCCGCGGTCTCACCCCAGGCCTCCCTGAGCCGCCCTTCGGCGACCTCTCCGGGGGTGAGCAGGAGCTCGGTCAGGGAATGCCAGGGGTGGCCCACGGGGCCAGTGTGTCGTTCCGGGAGGGGGTAGTTCCAGCGCCTCCCACGCCAGGCCCCGGTCAAGAATGCGCTCCGGCGTGGGAGCACCCCTGTTCCCTCAGCGGAACGTCGCTCGCGGCCGCGGCATCAGGGCCGCCTCGCGTGCCGGGCGCCGGGGAATCCGTGACCGTACGCCCCGCCTCCCGGAATCGCCATCGAGGGCCTGTAGCCCGGCCTCTCGAAGCCCCTATCATGCTCGTCCGGCGCGGCGCCCCTCCTGGCGCCGCGGCGCGCGCGGCCCACCACCCTTCGTGGCATGGCCGTTGCACCCCGAGCGTCTCCAAGGCCGCGGGTCTCCTCCACCCCACGGCATCACCATCACGATGTCTTCCGGTCCGGAAGCGTCGGCCAGCCAAGGCCGGCAGCCCGGGCCCGGGTCGAGCGACCCGTCCGTTCCAAGACCTTCAGAGTCATGAAGAAATCACTGCTCCTAGGAGCGTTCCTCGCCGCGGGCTCCATGGGCCTCGCCGATCTCTCCTTCGGCCATGGCGGAACCTACCGCGGCCCCGGCGACACGGTGCCCCCCGGCGGCGCTGCGCCCGGTCCTGGCGGCGCCGCTCCCCCGCCCGCCGGCCCCAGCGGTCCGACCTCGCCCGGCCCGACGACTCCCGGCACGCCCGCGCCGGTGACCCCCGGCCAGACCCCGTCCACTCCGACCCCGAGCACGCCGGTCTCCCAGCGGGGCGGCGACACGGGCCCGGACCTTTCGATCTGGGACTTCTGGTGGGGCTTCAACAAGGAGCCGTACCTGAACCTGCGTAACAAGGTCCGCTCGATCGGCGTCCAGTCCGGCAGCGACGAGGCGTTCCTCGGCCTCGGCGAGCAGAAGAAGACCGCGGACTCGCTGCGCCCGGGTGAGGAGCTCATCCGCGCGACGGTCGTGCCCGCGCTCAAGAAGGCGCTGGAGACCGAGGAGCAGAACGACATCGTCACCGGCTGCCTCATCGCGCTGGCGAAGATCGGCGACGTGAAGAACGAGGACGGGACCTCCGAGTTCGTCGACATCATCCAGAGCTTCCTCGCTGCCGAGGAGCAGGAGATCTCCGAGACCGCGGCCCTCGCCCTCGGGATCCTGGCCGACGACCGGTCTGTCCCGGGCCTCGTGGGCCTGATGCTCGACAACGACGTCGGCCGCACCCTGATCGGCAACGGTCGCGCGGTTCCTTTCCGGACCCAGTCGTTCGCCGCTTACGGCCTCGGGCTGGTCGGCTATCGCACCGAGACCAACGAGATGCGCCAGACGATCGTCGAGCACATCATCGACTTCGTCGAGCAGGGCAGCTTCGCCCAGCCCGACCAGCAGGTCGGCGCGCTCCAGGCCCTCGGTCTCATCCCGCTGGAGTGGGACAGCACCAGCGAGGCGGCTCAGGAGACCTCGGGCAACGGCGCGATCGCGGCCAACCGCATCGCCGTGCTGGACTACCTGATCGGCAAGCTGAACCCCGACGCCAACCGTGGCGGCTTCGCCGACTATCGCGTCCGCGCTCAGGTCCCGATCGCCATCGCGCGTCTCCTGGCGACCCACGAGGACAAGTTCCCCGTCGACAACGCGGACGCGGTGGCCGTGCGTACGCGCTGCATCGAGGCTCTTCTGCAGGTGGTCGGCAAGAACGCCAAGGAGAAGCGCGTGGAGGTCCTCCAGTCCGGCGTGATCGCCCTCGGGATGATCGGTAACGCCGCGGACGGCAAGGACGCCTTCACCAAGGACAACGCGCAGATCTTCAAGGACCTCCAGCGCATCGGGAAGACGGCTGCTGACAACCAGACCGAGTTCTTCGCGCTGATGGCGATGGCCCAGATGGGCAGCCGTCCGGGTCCGGGCGACAACCCCCGCGGGTTCCAGCCGAAGATCCAGAAGGAGCTCCTCGGCGCCCTCGCCAAGGGCAAGGGCCAGAAGCGCCCGTGGGCCGCGCTGTCACTCGGCGTCTTCGGCAACGCGCTCAACGAGAACGACGGCGTTCTCGAGCCGGCCGTGACGCTCGCGCTCCGCGATCTCGCGAAGAAGGGCAAGAGCCCCGTCGAGTACGGCGCCTTCGCCATCGCGCTCGGCCTCCTCAAGGACCAGTCCTCGTCCACCATCCTCGTGGAGAAGCTCGACAAGATGGGCACCGGCCAGGAAGAGGTCCGCGGCAACATCTGCGTTGGCCTCGGCCTGATGGAGGCCAGCGAGGCGCAGGACATCCTGAACCAGACCGTCACCGAGTCGAAGTTCCGCCCGGCGGTCCTCAAGCAGGCGGCCGTCGGCCTCGGCCTGCTCGGCGACAAGTCAGCGGTCGGCCTCCTGCTCACGATGCTCGAGGACGCCAAGGGGCTCTCGTCCCAGGCTGCCATCGCGAGCGCCCTCGGCACCATCGGTGACGTGAGCGCGGTCGACGGCCTCGTGAAGATGCTCGCCGGCGAGACCGAGAAGAAGATGACCGACACCGCCCGCGGCTTCGCCGCCGTGGCCCTCGGCATCACCTGCGACAAGGAGGACTTCCCCTGGAACACCAAGATCGCGGTCAACGCGAACTACCGGGCGAACATCCAGACCCTGACCGACGCCGAGACCGGCAACGGCATCCTGGACATCCTCTGATCGCCCCTCGCGGCGTTCGGCCGGAGTGAAACCCGCTCCGGGCCGGTCGAATTCGAACAGGCCTCGCACCCCAGGGTGCGGGGCCTGTCTATATGTGTCGACGGTCCGCAGCTCACCGCCCCTCCCTCATCCCACCCGCGGATCGATCGCATCCATGCTCCTCGCCCGGAACGCTCGCCATGCACTCGCCGTGGCGCATCTCCTGGTCGGCTCCCTCCTGTCCGCGCAGGCGGTCGCTCAGGACCCCCTCTCGCCGCCCCGTGGCTTCTTCGGTCCGGGGCCCGGGGGCGCCTCCGAGGGGGGGCCTGGCGACACCGGCGGCCGGGCGGTGACGGACTCCGCGAGCTGGACCCGGTGGTGGGCGTTCAACCGGGAGCCCTATCTGCTCGAAGCCCGCGGCATCGACCGGTCAGTGCTCCATCCCGCCCCTCTCGAGCCCGGATGGAGCGCCCCCGTCTCCCCCTGGCGCCCGGGCGATGCGGCGCTCCACGGAGACGGCGTGCCCGAGATCCTCTCTCGACTCGCGCGCACCAGGGACCTCGATGTTCAGCGGGCAGCCGTGATGGCGCTCGCCAAGATCGGACCGCCGCCGAGGGGGTTCGTGATGGCGGATGGCGTCGGGACTCCCCTCGAGGCGATCGAGGAGCATCTGAGCGCCCGCAACGAGGCAGTGCAGAACGTGGCTGTGCTGAGCCTCGGCGTCCATGGCGGAATGGCCGTGACGCCGCTGCTCGCGTCGATCGCCCTCGACGAGAAGCCCGGTCGGACGGCGCTGGGCCGGACCGGGAGGATCGACAGGCGGACACGGGCGTTCGCGGCCCACGGGCTCGGGATGGCCGGACACGCCACGCCGCGCGCCGTCGAGCGACGCTTCGTGGCGAAGCGCCTGCTCGAACTGCTCGCGGAAGAGCCCGATGAGGCGGAGCTCGCCGCGGCGGCCGTGATCGGTCTTGGACAGTGTCCGACTCCCTTCGCCCCTCCGGAGAAAGAGGTGCTCGTTCACCGTCGAATGGTCTTCGACGTGCTGGCCGCCTTCCTCGACGACGATCGGTCCGACCTCCGCGCGCGAGCTCAAGCTCCGGTCGCTCTCGCCAGGCAGTGCCTGTGGCCAGCACAGGGGACGGCCGGGTCCATCGCGGCTCGCGGTGCGCTGCGTCGTCTCGCTCTCGACCGCCTCACGCCGCTGATCGGCGCTCGCGCCAGGACCCACGCGCTCGTGCGCGAGGGCGCCTGCCAGGCGCTCGGTCTCCTCGTCGGGCATGAGCACGGAGACGCGAGGCTGGCCGGGCGCGATGTGGAGGCCGTCGCCGCGCTCACCCGGACGGCGCTCGAGGGGCAGGAGCGAGAGGCGGGCCTCTCCATGATCGCCCTCGCCCGTATCGCCGGTCGCGGTCCGCTCCCGGCCGACGCGCTGACGATCGAGCTGCGCACGCAGCTCGGCACCTGGGCGGCGGACGCCCAGCCCGGCCGTCGACCCTGGGCGCTCCTCGGCCTCGGCGTTCTCCTTCACGAGCGAGCGCGGTCGGGAGCTGCCCCGGCCCTCGGCTCCCTGGCGCTCCTCGAGGGACGTCTTCACGAGGCCTCCTCGCCCGAGGAGAGGGCTGCCGCGGCCGTTGCCCTGGGGCTCGCCGGCCACGCCGAAGCGGAGGAGGCGCTCGTGGACGGGCTCGACGAGGGCGACTTCCGGATCCGCGGGCTGCACGCCCTCGCGCTCGCGCTGCTGCCGGCTCCCGGTGCGATTCAGGACATGCGCGCGATCGTGTCCAGCGGTCTCTACCGCCCCTACCTCGTGCGGGACGTCGCCACCGCCCTCGGCGTCCTGGGGTGTGACGGGCTCGGTCAGCTCCTCGCTGGCAAGCTCGTCACCGCCCGCTTCATGCCGGAGAAGGTCGCGTCGCTCCAGGCTCTGGCCTGGGTGACGGACCCCGGCGCTCTCGAGACCCTCGTCAGCGTGTTGAGGCAGAAACGGATTCGAGGCCGCCGGGTCGACGACACATCAAGAGCGTTCGCCATCGCCGCGATGGGCGCGCTCGGGAGCCGTCGACCGCTCCCGTTCAATGCGGCATGGGCGCAGGAGATCGTCTGGAACGCAGCACCGCCGTCCCTGCACGAGGCAGAGAGCGGCGGTGGTGTCCTCGACGTGTTCTGACCCGCGCGCGGATCAGATCACGTGCTCGGCGAGCTCGATCTCAGAAGGGCGCGCCAGCCAGGATCCAGTCGCGGACGACGTTGGTGTCGCCGGCGAAGGTGCCGCCCTGGGGCATCCGGCCTCCGCAGGCCGGGTTGGTGAGCTTCTGGTAGAGCAGGCTGTTTCCCGGGTCGCCGGGGATCACGTAGATCTGGTTCGCGCAGCAGAAGCCCGAAGGCGCCGAGACGATCTCGGCGTACGCAGTGGCGGCGTCGTTGGCGATGCCGAATCCGCACGTTCCGAACGAAGGTCCGTGGCAGGCGTTGCACCTGGGGGCATTGATGTTCGCCTGGGTGAGCATCGGGTAGATGTCCGTCGCGAACGAGATGCTCGGCGGCGCGGCGTCGAAGGCGATCTGGATGCCGGGGCTGAAGTTGCTGAAGCCCGGGGCGGCCGTGTCGCGGTGCCAGAGCTGGAAGTAGACCGTGTCGCCGGGCGCCACCGCGTAGAGGGCGTTCGAGTTCGGGATGCCGGTGAGGTCGAGGGCCAGGCTCACGTCACCCGTGCTGCCGGAGTTGACGAGAGTCGTGATGCGGCCGAGGCTCCCGCCGATGCAGAGGTCGCCGTTGGATCCGCCCGGGTTCGGAGCCAGGATCGGGGTCTGGCTCGTGATGAAGAGGCCGAACTGGTTCGCGGGAAGCCCGTCGACCGAGAGGGTGACGTCGTTCTGCGAGACGTTCGTGCTCCCCGAGGCCGACATGACGGAGGCGGAGCCGGTGCTGTTGGGCTGGCCCGCGCAGAAGATCGTTCCGATCTGGGCCGAAGCGGACGTGGCGAGGAGCGAGCCCGCGAGGGCGAAGGCGGGGAGAGCGTTGCGAAGGTTCATCGATGCAGAGCGCCGACACGGGCGCTGGAGTTCGAGCAGGGAATATTTCGAGCAGGGAATATCCGTGGAAGCCGTCGGTGCGGCACCCGTTGTTCGAAAGGACGGACCTGGGCGAGGCGCGGTTCCGAGGAACAAGCGACTCACCGTCCCATCCTTCAAGTTACATCGTGACAATTGCCCGGCCAGTTCGGGCATGTCCTGTCAAGCTGTCGCGGCAGCCGATCCGCGCGAAAAGCCCCAAATCGCGACGGCGAGGGCCGCCGCCGCGAGCAGGAGCGCAGCGCGGGCCCGGATCAAGGCGCCGTCGGCGCCGGCGGCCCCCAGGCTCGCCTCGCTCTCGAACCGGGAGTAGCGGGCCAGGGTCGGTTCCCAGGCGCGATCTCCGTCCACGAGCGACCTGAGCCGGTCGAGGCGAGTCCGGGATGCGGAGTTCGCGCCCACGGCGTAGCCGCAGTCGATCGCGAGGGCGAGGAGCCCGAGGTCGTTCGGGGCTTCGAGCAGGGCCTCCGTCGCGATCTCCAGCGCCGCGAGCGGTGAGCCCGCGCGCCAGTGCAGATCCGCGAGCACTCTCCCGCGAGTCCCCGGATCCGAGATCTCGTCCGCGGTCGCCAGCGCGTCGGTGAACTCCCATCGACCGAGAGCCGCCCTCGCCGCCTCCTCCCGAGCAGCATCCGTCTCATCGATCGCCGCGACAGCGGACCGCTCCGGTGCAGGCTCGCGGGCGATGTCCAGCGCCGACAGATGGGCGGCGGCCGCGGAGATCGAACGCGCCTGGAGCGTTGCGGTGGACCCGATGTCGTCCCGAAGCGGCCCGGCGCCGCTGCCGCTCCTGACCCACGCACCGGGCACCTCCAGCGTCGCGACGAGGCGACCGAGGCCGTACGGGAGCGTCGCGGGCCGCGAGCCGAAGGAGCGCTCTCCGGGCCGGGGGACTCTCCCGTCGCGTCGCGCGAAGATCACCCAGTTCCTCGAGAGCGGCACCCGCCCGAGGAAGACCTCATCCCCGAAGGCTGCGGCGACGCTGGCCGACAGCGCTTGCACGATGGGGTCCTCTGATCCGAATCCGCCGACGTTGACCGTCAGCCAGCCACCAGCCGAGAGCCGCTTCCGATACTCCCGGAAGGCCTCCACGGTGGCGAGGTGGTGCGGGACCTCCATGTTGTTCGCGTACGCGTCGAGGATGATCTGATCGAACGAGCCCTCCATGAACGCGAGGGCCGCGCGTCCGTCCAGACCTCCCGCGGCGACACGCCCAGGGGCCTCGGCTTCGAGCTCGAAGTGCTCCTGCGCGATCCGCAGGACCGCCTCATCGACCTCGACGCCCACGGTCTCCAGCGCGGTGCCTGCGGGGACGACGCCCTCCAGCACCCTCACCGCGGTCCCCGCTCCCAGGCCGATCACCAGTGCGCGCCAGCGCTCCGGATCCTGTCCGCGCTCCAGCGCGGTCCAGCCCACCGGCAGCGCGAAGAGGTTGTAGTAGTAGCCCTCGGGGAGCAGTCCGGGCGTGGGGACCCAGACCGACTGGAAGGAGTCGAGCGCCTCGTTGACCCGCAGGATGCGCATCGGGGCCCCGTCGGGCCCCTCCACCTCCACCGCCCGGATCGACTGCATAGGAGATTCGACCGCGGCGAGGAGCGCCCCTTCGCCGGAGTGAGCGCGACTCGCAGCATCGGTGCCGAGGGCCGCGCCACAGAGCAGGACGGTGAGTCCGGCTGCCGCTCTGTTCGCCGCTCCCGGACGGCCGGCCCGCAGGACGAGCAGAGCGCCGACGCCCAGGAGCGACAGCGAGGCGAGGACGTAGGTCGCGGCGATCCCGAGGGTCGGGATCGCCCAGTGGGTCGTTCCGAAGGTCCCCACCAGGCTGCCGACGGTCGAGGCGGCCAGCACGCGCCCGCCCGCTGCTCCGGCGGCCCCACCACGGCGACGCTGGAGCGACTCCACGGCCAAGGGCCCCGCGCAGCCGAGAGCCGCCGCGGCGGGGAGGAACAGGAGGGCGGCGCAGGCCAGGCTCCCCCACACCAGAACGCCGGCCGCGCGGTGCAGTGGCACGCCGCTCGGCATCAGGAGCTCGGCGACGGGACGCGCCGCGGGGAGGAGCGCCGCCGACAGGAGCCCGGCGAGGACGAGGACCGTGCCCAGCTTCCGCTGAGGGTGCTCTCCGGCTGCCAGCCGGGCGCCGAGGGCGTATCCGAGGGCGAGCGCGGCGAGCACGACCCCGATGACGTTCGTCCAGACGCTGCTCGACGTCCCGAACCAGGGCGCCAGAACACGGACGGCCCCCAGCTCCACCACCATGGTCGCCGCTCCGGCGAGCCCGACGATCAGGAGCAGAGGGCCCTCCCCCACGCCGCCGCCCCGATCCTCGCGGGGCTCTGCGGCGTCCGCCAGGGGTTCGCTCACTTGGGCGCGCCCGAGTCGTCCGACTCGGCTCGCGCGACCGCGGGAAGGTGGAACTGCTTCGTCGCGACGAAGGTGCGACCCGCGTCGTTCTTCCCCTGAGCGAGGAACTTCAGGAACGTGTTCACGCTTCGGGGGAAGGTGTTCTTCGAGGTGACGCCGTTGGCGATGACGGTGACGGGCTTGGACATGTCCACGAGATCGTCACAGAAGAAGACCGAGACCTCACGGATCCCGCTCGACGTCAGCGTGATGGTGTTGGTCTCGCGATCCACCTCGGCCTCGACGCGCACGCCTTCCGTGTCGGAGACGGGCGCGAACTGGATCCAGTGCGATCGATACGGGTACTTGCCCTGGGGCACGACCGTGATCTTCGTCGGGTAGTTGGCTCGGGTCTTGTCGCCGATCCAGGCGATGAACTCCGCCTCCGCGGCGTCGGGGTCCAGGACGATCACCTCTTCCAGGCCTGCCGCCTTGGCTCGATCGACGAAGGCCGACGCCCGGCCGCCGCCGCCCGAGATGAGCACCGGGGTGTGTCTGAGATTCTCCGGCTCGAGGCCCTCTCCTGCGTCGCTGGCCCAGGCGAAGGCACCGGCGAAGCGGTCCGGCGAGGAGTGAGCCATCGCGAGAGCGGCCTCGCCGCCGCGGCCGCGCCCGCCGATGAAGACGCGGTCGGCGTCGACGGCCCAGGTCTTGGTCACGAAGCGCAGGGTGAGGAGGATCGCGCGGCGGCCCTCACTCTCGGTCCACGACTTGGAGTCGCCGGGCATCTTCGGCGACGCGATGACCACCTTCTCCTTGAAGCCGTTGTCGATCCAGCTCTGCTGGATGTGCTCCTGCGGGTTCTTCCCCTCCTCGGGGATGGAGAGGATGAGGGTGACGGGCTCCTTGCCCTTGTACTTGGTCGGTGACCAGACCGCGTACTCGACGTCGAAGTCCCCGAACTTCTCCGACTGCAGGGTCACCTTGCCGTTGACCCGCTTCGGGGCCTTCTTCGCGTAGTTGTTCGCGAGGAAGACGGTCATCCCGAGGTCAGCGGGCGAGGCGAGGAGATCTCCGCCGCGGAGGCGCTTGTCGTTCACCTTGATCAGGGCCTCACGGAAGTCCTGCTCGGATTCGAGGGTGTCTTCGCCGGCCTCGGCGTCCGCGAACCACGCTCCGAGCTTCTTGGCGAGGGGCCCCAGATCGCGGTCCTTGAGGAGGCGCTCCGTCTCCTGGGCCATCGGCGCGGCCGAAGGGGCGGCGCTGGCCGCGCCACCCGCCAGGGAGGTGGCTCCGCAGAGAGCGGAGCCGATGAGGAGTGCGATGGTCGATCGTTGCATGCGCATGTGTCGGGGCTGGCCCGTGGGCCGCGTCAAGGCTACGCGGGTGTTCCGCGGGTCGTAGGGGCGTGGTCGGAGCGCGTCACATCGTGGGCTCGAAATCGTCCCGCGACAAGTCGGCGCTGGTCTGGTGTCGAAGGAGCGTGCTCCGCGCGCGCCTCGATGGCGTCAGAGGCTCGCGGCGGACCCCTCGGGTCATTCCCTGGCGCCGTCCATCACGGCGAGAGCGTGTCCTCTGAGGGCCCAGGGGGCGCTGACGCGCGCCACGTCCTCCGAGTCGAGCAGCGCCGCGAAGAGGGCCGCTGCCGCCAGCGGGTCGCCGCCGTCGAGCCGCTGGAGGCCGGTGATCTGCGCGCCGTCGATTCCATGGAGCGCGAGCGCTCCGCCGAGCGCCGCTCGTTCGGCCGCCCGCTCTCCGAAGCCCGCTTCGAGGATCGCCAGGCGCTGCAGCAGCGCCGCCCTCTCCGCGGGAGCAGTTTCCGCACTCTCCAGCCGCGCCGTGATCACCGCTCTGGCCTCCTCTAGATGCCGGGCGCGTGCGGGGCCCGACTCCGGAGCGCTGCGCCGCAGAGCGCCCTCCAGGCAGAAAGCGCTCCAGAGAACGTCGAAACCCGGAGCGCCCTCCCGGATCGTGAGCGCGCTCGCGTGCATCGCGCGCGCGAGCTCCACCGCCGCAGGTCCGTCGAAGCGATCCATCGCATCGAGGAACGCCTCGAACGCCGGGCCGAGGGCAGCACCCGCGCGCGCGGGGTCCGCCAGAGCCTCGAGCAGGTCCTGCCGGGAGGCGGCGGGCGCCACGTCCTGCGCCGGCGCCACGGCGCCCGTCGCCAGGGTGGCCACCGCGGAGAGCGTGAGCGCCGCGCACGCGGCGCATGCGCCGCGCGGGGCGCGGAGGCTCGCGCTCACGCCCAGCGTACGGCTCCCGATTCCGTCGCCGCGGGCTCGGTTCGTCCGATGACCACGAAGTCCTCACCGGCACTGGCCAGGTGCGCCTCGACGGCCTCCCTGTCCGCGTCGTCGACGAAGAGCACCATCCCGATCCCCATGTTGAGAGCCTGGTAGGCCTCATCCCGATCGATCCCGGCGGCCTCCACGATCATCCGGAAGAGCGGAGGCACCTCCCAGCTGCCCGTGTCGATCACCGCGTCGCAGCTGCCGAGCACGCGCGGCACGTTGTCGATCAATCCGCCGCCCGTGATGTGGGCCATGGCGCAGAGGCGATTCTCCTCCAGGAGCGGCCAGAGCAGCGAGAGGTAGCTGAGGTGCGGCGCGAGCAGGGCCTCGCCGACGGAGGCGCCGCCGAGTGCCTCTGGGCGGTCATGGACCGCGAGGCCGAGGCGTTCGAAGATGACCTTCCGCGCCAGGGAGTAGCCGTTGGTGTGGAGCCCGCTGGAGCGCAGCCCGATCAGGGTCTGCCCGGGCGCCACGCGGGAGCCATCGAGGACCTTGTCGCGGGCGACCGCGCCGACGATGAAGCCCACGAGGTCGAAGTCCCCGTCGCCGTACAGGCCGGGCATCTCCGCCGTCTCGCCGCCGAGGAGCGCCATTCCCGCGTCCTTGCAGGCGTTGGCGCAGCCGCGAACGAGGTCCGCGACGACGTCCGGTTCGAGCCGCCCGGTCCCCACGTAGTCCATGAAGAACAGAGGCCGGGCGCCCTGCACCAGGATGTCGTTGATGCAGTGCTGGACGAGGTCCCGACCGACGGTGTCGTGGACGCCCATGCGCTTGGCGACCTCCAGCTTCGTGCCCACGCCGTCGGCGCTCGCCACGAGGACGTGGCCCTCGCAGCCGGCCTTCGCGAGGTCGAACAGGCCGCCGAACAGCCCCATGTCCGAGAGGACGCCAGGGGTGAAGGTCGCGCGCACGGCGTCCTTGGCGGCGGAGAGCGCGGCGTCCTGGGCGGCGATGTCGACGCCGGCGTCGCGGTAGGTGATCGGTCCGGTCTCGGTCACGGCGGTGCGGTGAGGAGTCAGGGGTGACGCCGGGTCGGGTTTGGGAGAAGAGGATTTCGCTCCCTGGACTGCATTCGCAGGGGAGAGTGCCCCGGGGCGCCCACGGGGCACGCGCTGCGGCGGCATCAGGATAGTGGAGGGAATGGGCCGCTCCTACAGCCGGGTCGGGTTCGCGACGTGGATGGCGGGGTGGCTACACTTCGGGGCCCGCGAGCGCCCGCTCGGTCCAGGGGATCGAGGCCTCCTCGTCCCCCGGGGGCCGGGGAGGGCTCCTGCCCCTCCCCAACCACTGCATTGTCCAAGCGCGTCCTCGTCCTCGGGAGCACAGGCTCCATCGGTCAGCAGACCCTCCAGCTCGTCCGGGACGACCGTGAGGGGCTCTCGGCAGTCGGTCTCGCCGCGCGGGGGTCCTGGGAAGCGGTTCGTGAACAGGTCGCGGAATTCCGTCCCGAGATCGTGAGCCTGGACGACCCCGAGGCCGCCAGGGCGCTCGAGCCCCATCTGCCTCCGGGGACCCGCCTGCTCTGCGGAGCCGGCGCGTCCACCAGGATCGTGGACGAGGTCGATTTCGATGTCGCCATCCACGGCATCGTCGGCGCCGCCGGGCTCGCGCCCTCCGCGGCGGTGTTGCGGCGCGGACGGGATCTCGGGCTCGCCAACAAGGAGTCGATGGTGATCGCGGGCGAGCTCCTGATCGGTCTCGCGGAGGCGAGCGGGGCGAGGATCCTCCCCGTCGATTCGGAGCACTCGGCGGTCTTCCAGTGCCTTCGCGGCGAGGACGTCGCGCGGGTTCGACGCGTCCATCTGACCGCCAGCGGCGGCCCGTTCCGCGGTGCCACGGAGGCGGAGCTCGCTGCGGCCAGCCCGGAGCGGGCGCTCGCTCACCCCAACTGGGACATGGGGCCGCGCGTGACCATCGGCTCCGCCACCCTGATGAACAAGGCGCTCGAGGTCATCGAGCTCCACCACCTCTTCGGGTTGGATGCCGAGCGGATCCACGTCGTGGTGCACCCCCAGTCGATCGTGCACTCCATGGTGGAGTTCGTCGATGGCTCCGTGATGGCGCAGCTCGGACCCCCGGACATGAGGGGGCCGATCCACCATGCCTTGCACCACCCGGATCGCGGGGAGACGTCACTGGAGGGCTTCAGCTTCGCACTGTTCCGCGAGCTGACCTTCGAAGAGCCCGACAGGGCTCGATTCCCGGCGCTCGACCTCGGTTTCCGCTGCGTCCGTGAGGGCGGCACCGCGGGGGCGGTCCTCAACGCGGCCGACGAGGTGGCCGTGGCGGGCTTCCTGGAAGGACGCATCGGTCTCGCAGACATTCCCGGGCTCTGCTGCGCCGCTCTCGACGCGCGCGGCGAAACCCCCGAGGCCCAGGACGCATCCAGCCTCGAGGGGCTGCTCTCCGCGGACGCGTGGGCCAGGGCCTTCACGAGCGAGATGCTGGGCGCCCACGACTCAAGCCGCGACGAGCCCTCTGCTCCACTCGCTCCCGAGCAATGACTCTCAACGACCTCATCTCCGTCCTCCTGGTGCCCCTCGGGATCGGGCTCGTGATCTTCGTCCACGAGCTCGGCCACTTCATGGCGGCGAGGTGGTGCGGGGCGCGGGTGGAGGTCTTCTCCCTCGGCTTCGGGGCCAAGCTGTTCGGATGGCGGCGCGGGGAGACCCTGTTCCAGGTGGCCGCGATCCCCCTGGGCGGCTACGTGCGCGTGGCCGGGGAGTACCCCGACGGCAAGGGGCCCGCCGAGGAGGGGACCCTCGCGAGTCTGAACGTCCCCCAGCGCTTCCTCTACTACTCCGGCGGCGTGATCATGAACGTGATCTTCGCGCTCGTCGTGCTCCCACTGGTGATGTTCGCGGGCCTTCCCGCCGAGTCGCCCATCATCGGGACCCCCACTCCCGGGATGCCTGCGTGGGAGGCTGGCGTGCCCGCCGGCTCGGTGATCGTGTCCATCAACGGCGAGGAGATCGTCGACTTCCAGCACCTCGTCACGGCCGTCGCCGTCAACGGGAAGGAGCCGATGGAGATCGTCGCCGCGACGCAGACCGACGCCCGGTCCTACACCGTGACGCCCGTCTTCGACGAGGAGGACGGGATCTACCGGATCGGCGTCCCCTTCGGCTTCGACCCCGCCGCGCGGCTCCTGGTGCGCGAGCGCTCCCCCGCGGCAGAGGCGGGACTCGCCGAGGGGGATCGGCTGCTGGAGGTCGTGGGCGCGCCGCAGGGCCTCCCCCTCGACCGTCAGCTCATCGGCCCGATGACGCGCGGCGAGGCCGTGACGGTGTTGGTCCAGGATGCAGAAGGCGTCGAACGCACGGTCACCGTGGAGCCGACCCGTTCCGCCGACGGCCCACGGCGGATCGGCGTCGCGTCGACGCGCACGCTGGTCGAGTCGGTCAGGACCACCGGACCCGCGGCGGAGGTGATCGCTGACCTCGGGATCCGCGGCGGGGATCGGCTGCGGGCCGTCGACGGCGTCCTCGTGACGGACCTCCGGAGCCTCGAGACCGCCCTCCTGGACAGCACCCCTGGGTCCATGCTGGCGATCGAGGTCGAGCGGGACGGCGTCGTGGAGCGCCTCGAGGCGTTGATCCCGGACGGGCTGGAGCCCGTTCGGATCGCTGGCGACCTCCATCTGGAGACGATCGATGGATCCGTCGCGATCTCCGTGGTTCCCGGCACGCCGGCCGAGCGCGCGGGCCTCCGGAGCGGTGACGAGGTCATCTCGATCAACGGCCGCGCGATGTCCTCGTGGTCGGAGATCCTCGAGGCGATCCAAGCGGTCACGGCGGAGGCCGGCACCGTGTCGATCCTCGCGTACCGGGGCGATCCGGACCCCGTCTCTCGCAAGCGGGAAGAGGTCGTCGTGGACGTGGTGGGCGAGCCGGTGATGCTGCCCGACTACGGTTTCGCGCTCGGAGTGGCGCGCTTCACCCTCAAGGCCGCGAGCCTCGGTGAGGCCGTGGCGGCGGGCACTCGCGCCACGCAGCGCTTCCTGAGCGATGTCTGGCGTCAGCTGAAGAAGATGCTCTTCACCGACGAGATCTCCAGCAAGAACCTCGGCGGGATCATCTCCATCAGCGTGATCTCCTTCGACACGGCGAGCCAGGGGCTCCCGAAGCTCTTCTTCTTCCTCGCGATCCTCAGCATCAACCTGGCGATCATCAACCTGCTACCGATCCCGATCCTCGATGGCGGGCATCTGCTCTTCCTCCTGGTGGAGGCCATCAAGGGAAGCCCGGTCTCCGAGAGGACCTTCGGTTACAGCCAGGTGGTCGGCCTCGTGATGATCATGTCGCTGATGGTCTACGTGACCTATCAGGACATCGTCCGCTGGATCCTGAAGACCTGATGCCCGCTCCCGCTGCGTCGCGGGCGACGCCCGATCCGGTCGTCGGTTTCGGCCAGCTCCTGCGGATCGCCCTGTTCCCGTCGGCGATCGCGGACGGCCTGGTGGGCCTCTCCCTCGCCCATCTCGGCGGCGTCCCGCCGAACCCCGCCGTGTGGCTCATCATCCCGGCGAGCCTCGGCGTCTATCACGGGGCCATGGCGCTCAACGACTGGGCCGACCGGAGCGTCGACGCTCTGGAGCGGCCCGAGCGTCCCATTCCGTCGGGTGCCATTCCCTCGGGCGTCGCGTTCGCGATCGCGCTGCTCCTGATGCTGGGCGGGGTGATGTGGGCGGCCGCTGCTGGTCCACGCGCCGGGATCTGGATGGCGGCGGTGGCGTTGCTGGCGGCGCTCTACGACCTGGCAGGCCGCGGGCCCTTTCGGGGTCCGCTCCTGCTCGGCCTCTGCCGCGCCGGCAACCTGGGGGCGGGGCTGCTCTCTCCCTGGCTCGTCGGCGGGGATCCGGTCCTCTCGCCCGTCCTGGTGGGCGCGCTCATGTGCGTCTACGGGCTCCATGTCGCCTCGCTCTCGAGCCTGGGCCGGCTCGAGGACGGTGAGGACGACGAGCCGCTCGGGAGGCGTCCCACGCGCTTCCTGATCGCGGCCGCGCTCACATCCTCCCTCCTCGGGCTGACAGCGCTGATCGTGCTCCTCCTCGCTCCCGTTCACGGGCTCGAGGGGCCGCGGAGCGTGATGACGTCCGTCGCCGCCGTCGCGATCGCGGTGTGGAACGGGAAGGTCCTGCTCAGCGCAGCGCGCCGGATGGCCGCCGAGGGCTGGTCCCGGTCCCTCGTCGGAGCCGCGACGGGACTCTGCCTTCGTCGCCTCCCCTGGGCGACGGCGAGCGTCGCCGTGATCGTCGCCCATCAGGGCTGGGTCGGCTTCGGCGCCTTCGCCTTCTGCCTGGTCGGAGGCTACGTCTCCAAGGCGCTGCGCAGGCGTTTCCCGCTCACCTGAGCGTCGCGCGCGCCCAGGAGAGCGCGCCTTCGCGGTCGCTGAACGCCCCACCGAGGGAGGCGAGGCGTACGAGGCGCAGGCCCTCACCGAGCGCGGGGCCGCGTTCGACACCGAGCTCCAGCAGGTCCGCGGCGCGCAGCTCGACGGGCGGATCCGGAGCCGTCGCGGCGCCTTCGCCGATCCTCGCCCATCCCACCCGCAAGGACTCCGCGGCCGCGGGATCATCGAGCCTCGACCGCTCCCGTCGAAGGAGGGCCGCGTCCTGCGCAGCTTCATCGCGCCAGAGCTCGACGAGCGCGCCCAGCTCCACGGCCTCGAGATGGCCTGGTGTCCGTCGCACGGCCTCCTCGACCTTCGCCTCGGAGCCGAGGATCGCACGAACGCTCTCGCGTAGCTCGTTGGACGCTCGCAGCGACCGCAGCGCGGTGTCCGCATCGCGGGCATCCTCCGCCAGGAGGCCTGCCAGCAGCAGTTGCGGTCGGACCCTCGGCGAGAGCTGCTCCAGGTTCCCGACGAGGCGCACGCGTGCGTCGCCCTCCTCTCCAGCCGGCCAGCTCGGGATGCAGCGCTGCGCGAGTCCGCAGAGGTGGAGGATCTCGAGGGCTCTCCGCGCGTTCCTGACGGCCGGATCGGAGCGGACGATCTTGAGGAGCTCGTCCAGGACTCGCTCCGGGCTCACCCCATCGAGCGCCCCCGACTCCGCCGTGGCCGCTGCGAGCAGCCCGGGCGCCGGGTCGAGCCGGAGCTGCGCGGAGAAGCGCGCCATGCGGAGGAGCCGGAGGCCGTCCTCGCGGAACCGTTCCGTCGCGACCCCCACGGTTCGCAGGAGCCCGTCGCCCAGGTCCTGCGCGCCACCCGTCGGATCGATCAGCCGCCCGTCGAGTGGGTCCAGGAACAGGGCGTTGCAGGTGAAGTCACGCCGCCTCGCGTCGACGGCGGGATCCGCTGCGTAGCGAATCCGGTCCGGGCGGCGTCGGTCGGAGTAGCCGCGCTCCTCTCGGAAGGTCGCCACCTCGATCTGAAGGTCCCCATCGAGCACGATCACGACGCCGAACGCGAGGCCCACGGCGACCGTGCGGTCGAAAAGGGCCGTGACCTCGTGCGGGAGGGCATCCGTGGCGAGATCCACGTCGACGGGCGTGCGATCGAGGAGCAGGTCGCGCACCGCTCCCCCGACGATCCATGCCTGGTGCCCGGCATCGCGCAGGGAGGTCGCGACGCGCGCGGCCGCTGCGGCCAGGGGGGCAGGAAGGCGAGCCAGCAGCTCCGCCCCCCCGTCGATCTCGGGAACCTCTTCCATCCCTTGTCATGGTAGGGCCCGGTTCCTCACACTCCGAACGTCAGGGGGTGTCCGTGGGGAGCGGGCGCCGATCCGGCCTCGACGACCATGGGACACACCGCGAACGCCTCCGCCGACCAGGCTCTCTCTGCGCCCGTGGAAGCGCGCTCGGAGGGAGTTCCCGGCGCGTTGATCGTCGGCACGATCGCGATCCTGGTGGTGCTCGTCTCTCTCCCGCGCTTCAGGGCCCACGCCCTGGAGGCGAACCGCGGCGACGCGCGGCTCGCGCTCGGCCTGCTCTCGGATCGGGTCTTCGCGCCCGAGTGGCAGGCGGGGATCGCGGGGATCTCAGCGCCTGACGACCTCCACGAGGTGATCCGCCGCGACCCGAAGCTCGACCATCGTTTCCCCGACGCCCGGCGTGTCGACGCGCCCGGGGGTCTGCATGACGCCCTGCTTCATCACGGGTATCTCTTCGACACCGGTCACGTCGTGGTCGACGGCCTGCGGGTCCCGGCGCTGGTCGCCTGGCCCGAGGTCTACGGACGGAGCGGCGACATGGCCTACGCGCGGACCGGCGACGGAGCGGTCTACGCCCACGGCAACGAGGGGCTCTGGTCCGGGGTGGCGGGGGCGCTGATGGACGCGGACCTCGCGGACGAGGGCTGGCGCCAGATCTCTCCTGCTCGGGAGGTCGGCCCCGCCTCCGGGGCTCCGACCGCGCCGCGCTAGCGGCTTCGAAGGCCTGCGGCGACCTTCGTCAGTCCGCGCTCCTCGAGCCACTTCGCCATCGACTCCAGATCGCGCTGCGGTGGCGTGCCCGACCAGCGCCCGCCGAGGATCTCGGCGGTGCTGCTCGAGTCGTCTCGCTCGAGGACTCTTCGCGCGACGCTCGCGATCGACGCCGGGCTGGCGTCACCGATCTGGAGCCAGACCAGGTCCCCCTCGGCGTCGCAGCCGAGCATCAACGGCAGCGGAAGGTCGTCGTAGGGACTCAGCGTGCGCGCGAGCGCGAGCTCGAGGACGGCGCGCGTGGGGCGATCCGCGCGACCGCCGGGGATCGATGGGGCCAGCGATGCCTTCCGGGAGGCCGCTGCGTCCCCGTCCCTGACGCCATCGATGCTCAGCGCGCACAGTTCGAATCCTGCTGCGGCCAGGTCATCGCGCGCGTCATGCAGGTCGGCGAGGGCGGACTCCGAGCCCGCGTCCCCCTGGCGCCAAACGAGGATCCCGAGCCCGGCAGGCCCTGCGCGCTCCGCCACGGTGAGCGGACGGCTGTCGCTCTCCGGCAGTCGCCACGGACCGAGCGGTATCTCCTCGTGGAGGACGACGAGGTCGCGCTCCGGCCCCGGGACTCCGCCGGGCGCCGGAGTCGCGACGGGGCGACCGAGCGCGGGCGTCGATGGGCCGCCCCGATGACGGAGGCGGCCCCTCGACGTCCCACGCGTCAGCGTCCACGCGCCGTTGAGCCAGGAGCCCTCGGCCTCGAAGCGCTCGAGCTCGCCGTCCGGCCACCGCACCGAGACCTCGTCCGGCGAGGTGCCTTTCCGGAACCCGAGATGAAGCTCGAGGGTCGATCCGCTCAGGAAGCCGTCGCCAGCCGTGACTCGCCTCCGCCTGATGACCTCGCCGGTCCTCACGAGGAGCTCCGCCCCGATGGCGTCCAGGTTCGGCGCCTGGGCCTCCAGTCGGAAGCTGGCCCAGCGCCCCGCGGGCCCCTTGCCCTGGAAGACGCGGAGGATCGGGGCTGTCCGATTGCGGACGATGAGATCCAGTCTGCCATCGCCGTCCAGATCCGCCTCGACCATCGCGCGGCCGTCGTCGGGGAAGCCGAGCCCCGTCAGCAGGGAGACGTCCGTGAAGGAGAAATCACCGGAGTTCTTGTAGGAGAAGGTGCGCTCGCGCGCGTTCCAGTCCTGGCGGCCGAACTGCGACAGGTAGGAGATCACTCCCCAGGCGTCGAGGTAGCGCCGGGCCTCGTCCTCGTCACCGCCCTGCGGCGACGCCGCGACGACGCGCCGCCAGAAGAAGCTCGCGAGGTCCGGTCCGTGGCGGCCGGAGAGGAAGCCGTTCGGCACGACGATGTCCACGAGTCCATCGCGGTCCCAGTCCACGAAGCGCGCCCCCCAGGCCCATCCTCCGGGAGAGGCGGTCGAGGCCGTCGAGACGTCCTCGTAGCCGCCGCTCGCTCTTCCCCGGTAGAGAGTGTTGCCTCTCGCGTGGCGCACGAAGTCGGCGCGATCCTGCTGGCTGCGGCCACGCTGGAACCTGTCGGTGGCGGTGACGCGCATCCCGGCCGGTGAGTGCATGTTGCTGATGACGAGATCGCCGATCCCGTCCAGGTCCACGTCTGCCACGCTGATGCCCATGCCCGCCGCTTTGTCAACCAGCCCGAGCTCTTCGGCGGCCTGCCTGAAGCGCCCTCCTTCCCACAGGTAGAGCGTGTTGCGCCCGAAGTCGTTGGCGACGTAGAGATCGAGGTCGCCGTCACGGTCGAGGTCGTCGAAGACGGCCGAGAGGCTGAAGCGGTCGTTGTCCGCGCCGAGCCCGATGGCCGCCGTATCGTCGCGGAACGAACGAGGTCGCTCTTCGCCCTCGTTCACGAGCATGTTGCGCCAGAAGACGTTCCGAGCGCCGTTGATCGCGTCGTCGTAGGGCGTCGGCGCTTGGGCGCCATAGCCCCCGCCGCGGAAGTAGCGGGTGTCGTAGAGGTCGAGGTCGCCGTCTCCGTCGACGTCCGCGGCAGCCAGGGAGTAGACGCGAGCACGCAGGGGGGTGCCCGGCGGATCCAGGGCGGTGATCGACGAGAAGTAGCCGCCGCCGTCGTTCCAGGCGACGCACACATCGGTTCCCCGCGCGAACGCGATGTCTCGCGCGCCGTCCCCGTCGAGGTCCACGATGAGCATTCCGCTGGAGCTTTCGAGCCCGCAGAAGCCTCGCGCCTTCCCGTCCTCCAGGAGCCGGCCCCCCTCGTTCACGAAGAGGAGGTCCGGCTGCCCGCCAGGACGGCCTGCGACCACGTCGTCGTCACCGTCTCCGTCCAGGTCCCCCACGGCGAGCCCGTGCATGCCGAGCAGGATCTCGTTCACGCTCTCCAGGCGGTCGGTGCGCCCGGCCGCCTCGAGGGCACCCAGCCCGAGGACGCCATCGAGTCCGCTCCTCTCGGGGTCAGCCGCCCGCAGGACCGCGGCGGTGACGTCCCGGAAGGGAGGGAGGGCGGTCCGTTGATCGTGTCGGTGAACGGTGATGCGCTGAACGCGGAGGCGCTTCACGATCCGCCACTCGATGGTCATCTCCAGGTCCACCTGAGCCGCGAGTCCCTCCCCCAGCGTGTCGGGGCCGAGGCCGATCGCCGCGACGACACGCGTCCTCGCGCGCAGGGCCTTGCGGGCGCCGCTGTCGTCCTGTCGGGGGGCCTCGCTCGAGACGACGTGGACGCGGGCCACCGGGTCGCCGTGGAGGGGGTCCTGCAGGAAGGTGAGGTCGCGCAGCCGCGAGATCGCCTCCGCTCCTCGGAACTCCTGATCGGCCACGACGAGCTGGGGGCTCGGCGTGAGGACCCCCTGGAGCGCCTCGGATTCGACGCCTGAGGCCAGGGAGGTCAACAGGAACTCGAGCGCTCGCTCCGCTCCGAGGGCGACCTGCTCGCTCGGCCAGGGATCGGCAGGATGAGCGGGGTCCACGGCCGCGGCGAGCGCGTCGTGCCGGGGTCCACGGGGCACCTGCTGGGAGCTGAAGTTCCTCCGCGCCCGGGTCGGGGCTCGAAGCGCTCCGCGCTGAGGATCGGAAGCGGGCGAGGCGCCAGGGTCGAGCGGCTCGCCGGAACCGCGGTCCTCGCTCCCTTCGGGGGCGCCCCCGCACCCCGCCACCAGCAGCGCGAGGCCGAGGACGATGTCGCGCGGAGTCATCGGCGTGAGTCTATCAGGGCGACGTGTCCCGCTCGGCTGGGGCGCCTGCGTCAAAGCTGGCTTCGGACGATCAGGTCACGGGCGGGCCGAACCACGCCCACAGGAGGCACTGCAGACCCGGGCGGAGGACAGGGTCCTTCGAGCCGCGATAGATCCGTTTCAGCACCGGGAGAAGCCGGACGTTGTGCGCCATCCGGAGCGCACGATCCGCCGCGTACAGGCGCTCTTCCGGGGCTCGGGAGTCGTCCTCGATGATTCCCAGCAGGACCTCGAAGGAGTCGTCCTCGAAGTCCTGCCAGGCGAAGGAGACCAGATCGAGGCGCTTGAAGGGGTCCGTTTCGGTTCCGAGGCGCTCGAGGAGCACGTCGCGTGATGCCGGCCCCGCGTTCCACGCCTGGCCGATGACCCAGCGGTATCCGCGCGTCGGCTTCGCGGGCATCTCCGCGATCTCGTCGGCCCGCTCGAGGACGAAGCGGCCGGTCGCGTCTCCGGGAACTGCGCCCAGTGAGACGAGCACGCTCTCCAGGACCTGGTTGCGCTGAGCTCCTGTGCGCTCCCGGTCCCAGACGGCGATCAGGTTCGCTCGGACCTGATCGGCGAGCTCGGGCCGGCCGTGGAAGGTGTCTCGCATGGCCCGCGCCGCCATCTCCCTCTCGGGGATGGTGCCCGCGATGAGGGTCATGAGGGTCGCTCGTCCCTCGTCGTCACCCCACCGGAGGAGCGAGCTGAGGGCCAGCTCGGCGATCTGCGCGTGTCCGTCGGAGAGCGCCTCTCGCGCCCACTGCTGGACATCGGCCTGCGCGGTCTCGTCACGCTCTGGCTCGTAGGTCTCGTCGAAGATCAGGCGCAGGACGCGAATGCGCTCCTCGGGGTCCGACGTGGTGGCCGCGAGGACGTAGGTGTCGTCGACGAAGCCGGCCTTGGCGAGGGCCTCGGCGGCGAAGAGGCGCGGCTTGGGGAGCTCGTGAGCGAGGTTGTCACGCAGGTCCTGGCGCGCCTGCTCGTCACCGGCGCGAGCGAGGGGCGCGAGGAGGAAGATCCGGTGCCGGGGGAGCAGTCCCTCGACGTTGGCGAGGATGTCGCGAACGTGCGGCAGGACCGCCGGGGCGGAGCTGCCAGCGACGAGCGTCGCGGCGGTGTCGACCGGTGACGACACGATGTATCCGCCGTCCGGCGCGCGGTCCTGCAGCCACCCCCTGAGCTCTCCCGCGAACCTCCCCGGGTCGCAGGCGAAGAGCGCCTCCAGCGCGTGGTCGCCGGTGGATGGCATCGTGAAGCTACGGAGGACGGCCTTCACCGCGTCGAAGTGCTCCGGCGACGGGTGCTTGCGCAGCACGAGGCAAGCCTCGGCCCGGAGGTCCTCGCGCGTACTCTGAAGCGCTTCGAGCGCGATCTCCACACCGAAGGGGTCGTCGGAGATGGCGCAGACGGAGAGCACGCTGTGGGCCACGCGGACGCGCATCCGGTCCTTGGAAGCGTCCTGGTAGAGCCGGGTCAAGGTCTCGCGCGCGGGTGCGCCGAGGGCAGCGAGCTCCCGCATCGCGCGCTTCTTCGGCTCCAGCTGGCCACCCGCGTCCAGCTTGCCCGCGAGGACGGCGATCGGATCGCTCGTGTCGACCTCGAAGGTGGCGCCGAAGCTGCATCCGCTGGTGAGCAGGCTGATCCTCTCATCCAGTGCGTATCGCTGCTCGAGGCTGAGCGGGGCGGACTCCGAAGCGCTGCGCGAGCCACGCAGGACGAAGAACGCGACGGACCCGACGAGGACCAGGGCGATCGCTGCGTTGGTGAGGCCCGAGCCCCGCCGGGCGGGGTGGGCATGGGCGTGTGTTCGGCTCATCGTGCTCTTCTGCTCTGGCGCACCCCTCGCGCTCAGTTGTTGACGGGTTCTCCGACGACGCCCTGCGCTCTCTTCAGCCCCACGAGGGCCTTGGCGTACTCGACGCCGGCGCGGCTTCGGGTCGATGCCGCCTCGATGAGCGTCTGCTGGAACTGGAGCACCTCGAAGGTCGTCGTGAGGTCGGCGGCGAAGCGCTTCTCCTCCGCGTCGAGCTGGCCGCGCGCGAGCCTGAGGCTCTGAGCGGCAGCAGCGACCGCCTCCGCCCTGTAGTTCACATCGCGCAGCGCGCGCCGCACGTCGGCGAGCGCTGTGATCTCCGCCTCCTCCAGGGCGACCTGGCTCCCGCGCAGCCTCTCTCGCGCGGCGCGTTCCGCGAACGTCGCCCTGCGGTTCTGGACCGGGACGTTGTAGTTGAGCGCCACCGTGTACGTCGGGAAGCGGAACTCCAGGGCATCGCTCAGGGCGCCCGGGTACTTCTCGTCCACGCCGTTCGAGGACGCGATCAGCTCCAGATCCAGACCGTGGAGCCGATCGTTGCGGGCCCTGGTGAGCTGGACTCGCGAGACGTCGACCGAGAGACGCGCGTTCCGGACCTCGACGCGGCGCGAGAGGGCCACCTCGTAGGCGCGCTGCCAGTCCGGGAGGTCGGGCCGCTCCGCGGCGTCCGGTAGGATCGAGCGGGGCTGGATGTCGCGGTCCCAGCGATCGGGATCGCTGTCTGCGAACATGAGGCGCTTGAGGTCGTCCTCGCGCTGCTCGACGTCGTTCTCCGCCTGCAGGAGTGCTTCGGTTCGGGTGGCCACTTCGGTTCTGGCCTGGAGCACATCAACCTCCGTGCCATCCCCCGCCCGGACCCTGGCCTCCTCTCTCGAGACCTGTTCTTCCCCGAGCGCGAGGCCGGAGCGCGCGACCTCCAGCTGCTGCAGCGCGGCGACGAGCTCCCAGTAGGCCACCTCGACGTCGTGGAGCAGGTTCTGTCGAGCCCCGCGGCGATCCTCGCGGCGCTGCTGTTCGACGATCTCCGCCTCGCGCTGCTGGGCCGTCTGAGCCTCGATGCCACGGCCGCGGAACAGGGGCTGGGTGTAGGAGAGGCGGACGTTGTCCTGGATCAGCTCCGGCGCGTTGAAGAACGCGTTGTTCGTCCGGCTCTGCTGCGTGTCGAAGTGGAAGGCGAAGCTGCCGCCCCAGGTGAATGGTTTGGTGAGATCGAGATCGACACGAGCATCCTGCTGCTCGACCACGTCGGCGCCCGCGAGCGCGGTGTTGGCTTCGCTCTCGCTGTCGGTGTAGGCGCCCCGCATGTCGAACACCCAGTCGAACGCTCCCCAGGACGACATCGCGTCGAACTGAGCGATTTCGCTCTCGATGAGCGCGCGTTCGAGCCCGAGGTTGTTGGACAGCGCCATGCCCAGGCACTGTTCGAGGGTCATGGGCGTGGCGTCCGCTCCGAGGGCATCGGCCCCGGACGGGAAAGTGCGCGCGCCCGGCCCCTCGTCGATCGGGTCCGTGGACGCGCCGGCGTTGGCCTCCGACCCCGCCTGGGAGGCATCGAGCGGTTCGTTCGACTGGATCAGCGGTGCGGCAGGGGCGACCGTGGCGGCCATCGCGGAGGCCGTCAGGAGCAGAGCGGGGATCGACACCATGGCGAAGAAGATAGCGGGCGGGGCGATCGCTTACGGCTCGCCCGCCGAGCTTCCCCGACGAGACCTGTAAAGGAAGCCGACAGGGGCTCCCCCCCCTTGGATACAGGGGGGCTCAGCGCTGAAGCGCGCGGCGCCAGCGCTCCGCCACGGGGTCGTCCATTCCCTCGAGGCAGCGGCCCAGGGCCCCCCGGAGGTTCGATGCTTCCGGCAGCGGAGGGAGCTCCGCCACGGCGAGGTGCATCGCCGCGGCCCGCCTCAGGGCGACCGTGATGAGCAGGCGGCCGTCGGCGTCGGCGGTCTCGAGGGCGGCGCTGGCCTGGTCGATGGCTCGCGCCAGGCCGCTCGAGCGCCCCGTGTCCCGCCAGAGGATCAGGCGCGCCTCCAGGTCGGCCCAGACCGCCAGGGGGCTGACTCCGCTCAGCCCGTCCAGAGAGCTCGCGCCGCGCAGGGCAGCCTCGAGCGCGGCGAGCGATGCGCCCTCCTCCGTCACCGGCTCCGGCGCCGCGGACGCGGGAAGATGGACGAGGAGCTCGCCGAGGAGATCCTCCGCGGCGAGGGGATCGCCGATCGCGGCGATGCCGCCGTCCACCTCGTAGTCCTCGTCCCGCTCCGGCAGGGATTCGAAGACCTCCGGGGCCGGTTCGAGGCGGAAACGGAGTCCGCGGTCGCCCGACTCGCTGGCGAGATGAAGCGCGACGAGAGGGACGACCGTGAGCTGCACGAGCAGCAAGGCTGCTGCGACGCGGAGCAGCGCCGACTGGCGCAGACGCTCTGCCATGAAGTCGATGACGAGCCCGACGTCTGCGCGGCGACGCAGATCCTCTCGCGTCGAGCGAGCGAGCACGCGCTCCGCGACGCGTCGCTCTCGAAGGGCGCGCGACCCGAGCTCCCCGGATTCACCGGCGGCGTCCCCGAGCTCCGGCGCGAGCGCATCGCGGCAGAGATCAGCGAAGACCGCGGCTCCTGAGCTCGGTCCGGCGGCGCCGAAGTGCGAGTCCAGCGAGGACTTCAAGGCCTCGTCGTCGAGCTCCAGGAACCCCTCGAGGTCCATGCGCTCGAAATCGTCGCGACCGCTCACGAGGCCCTCCCGCGCGATGTCGTGCCATGGCCGCCGCCCGGACCCGCGGTCCGTCGGGCGCGGTCCGCCTCCGCGCTCCCGAGCGCGGCGCGCACGCGCTTCACGGCGTGGAACATCCGCGACTTGACGGTTCCGACCGGGATCTCGAGGGCCCCGGCGATCTCGCCGTACGGCAGCTCCTGGACCACTCCGAGCTCGAAGACCATGCGGTGGGTCTCCGGGAGGGCGGAGACGGCCTGCCGGACCCGCTCGGACTCCTCCTCGGCCTCCAACTGCGCCTCCGGAGTCGCCTGGGCGGCGGCATCGCGACGGGCGTCGGACGAGATCGACAGCTCGGTCGCGTCCAGATCCGAGCGGGCCGGCTGCGCCGCTCGTCGTCGGTTTCGATCGATCCAGACGTTCCTCGCCGCGCGGAAGGCGTAGGCGTCGAAACGGCCCTGCGCGGCGTAGTGAGCGCCGGTGGCGTGCTGTGAGGCGAGGCGGAACAACTTGAGGAAGGTCTCCTGGACCAGGTCTTCGGCCTCGTTTCGTGAGGCTCCCAGCCGGCCGAAGAAGCCCAGGAAGCGGCCGGTCTCCGAGGCCACGTAGGCCTCGAAGGGGCCCGGATCCCCCTCACGGAGGGCCACCAGCGGGTCGCTGGCGCCATTCCCTGGGTCCTTCAACGCCCCGTCCAACGCATCGTCGCCAGCGCGGTTCAGCGGATCCGCCGGAAGATCGCTGCTCTCGCTCATGGGGATCCAGGGCCGGGGAGGCCCAGTTCGGCCCGGACCAGACCCAGGAGGACGCTGTGGGCCTCTCCGACGGCGACCAGCCGGGCTCGCCGCCCTCCGCCGGGGGCGTGGAGGAGCTCGAGCCCCAGGCGCGCCTCCGGGAGCCACTCCTCGACTCTCTCGGCCCACTCGATGACCGCCACCCCGTCCGCTGCCAGGAGCTCGTCAGCGCCGTCGGCGAGGTAAGCCCTCTCCCGGCCCTCCATCCACGCGTCGAAGTGCGAGAGCGGGAGGCGTCCGCCTTCGTGGAGCTGCATCAGGACGTAGGTCGGGCTGGAGACGCCACCGGGGACCTCGAGTCCCTCCGCCAGGCCGCGCACGAGCGTCGTCTTCCCGGCGCCCAGGTCTCCCGAGAGTGTCAGGAGCGTCCCGGCCGTCGCGGACGTGCCGATCGCCCGACCGAGCCGCAGTGTCGCGCCCTCGTCGGGCAGGTCCATCGTCAGGACATCCATGGCCATCGCGAGACCTTATCGCCGCAGCGGCCCGAGGGAACGTGCAACCCTCACGCCCGCGGCTCGCCGTGACTCCACGCCTTGCCCTTCGCCGGACCCCAGCGACCCTCGAGGTCGGCGGCCAGATCGTCCTGCGACGCGATGTGGAGGCCCTCGCCCGGCGTCACCTCGCCGACGCGGACCCAGGGCGCCGGAAGCTCGATGTCGGCCGTGGCCAGGAGTTCGTGGTCCTCGCCGTCATGGAGCGCCGCGTCGAGCGCCCTCGCGGTGTCGCCCGATGCCGCCTCGATCGCGTCCGGGTGGACGGGGATGGCATCCAACGCGATGCGGCCGGCGCAGCGCGAGGCGCGGAGCAGACGATGGAGGTCCCACGCGAGGCCGTCGCTGACGTCCATCATGGCGCTGGCGCAGCGCGCTGATTCGATCAGGTCGAAGCGCGGTCGGGGCTCGAGGTGACGGCCCCGGAACGCACTCCCTCCCACCGGTCCCGAGAGGTAGATCCCCTGGCCAGGACGCGCGAGGTCACGACCTGGCGGTGCATCGGCTCCACGTAGCCGGCCGAGGGCGCTGACGGAGATCACGAGTCTTCCGGGCGCACATGCGAGATCTCCGGCGACGAGCTCCGCGCCGTGCTCCGCCGCAGCGGAGCGTGCCCCCTGAAGCAGGGCCTGCAGCTCGACCTCCTGGCGCGTGGATCCTGCGCTGAGGGTCAGGGTCACCGCGATCGGGTGCGCGCGGGTGGCCGCCAGGTCCGAGAGGCAGCGGAGGACCGCTTTCCTACCGGCCCGCGCGAGATCGATGGCCGGTTCGAAGTGAACAGCCTCGATGCACTGGTCGGCGCAGAGCGCCACGCGACCCTCGATGGCATCGAGGACCGCAGCGTCATGACCTCGAGATCCGGCGAGGCCATCGGGCCAGGGCTGCGCCGCGAGCCAGCGGTGCAGGGAATCCTCGTTCCAGCTCATGTCGGTGATCCAGTCAGGGGGACCAGCCCAGTAGAACTCTTCCCGCGACGCCCGAGGCGGGAATCCAGCCCGCGGTCTCGGACCCCCATCCCGGGCACTCGGCGCTGTCCCCCTCGCACCAGAGGTCTCCGTTCTCGGAGCGAACGACGCGCACGAGCGTCAGCTGCAGCGCCCCGCCGATGCCCCGGACGAGCACCGCGTCGCCGGGCGCCAGCGGGCGGGGTCGCGCGTCGACGAGCAGGCGGTCGCCGGCAGCGAAGCGCGTGACCGGAGAGCAGCCTTCGGCGGGGAGCGTGATCAGGGTGAAGCGTGTGGTGAGGTAGCCCGCGCCGAGGAAGACTGCGACGAGGAGCACGATGCGCGATCCGCGCAGGAGGGCCCGGGGATCGTTCACCGGACCTGCTCCGCCCCGAAGCTCGATGCGGCCGCTCGGACGAGAGCAGAGGCCCTCGTCTCGATCCCGTCGAGGTCGAGGAGGGGCGACCTGCTCAGTCCGTCGATCGGCGCGGCGTCGGTCGCCCAGAGGGCGCCGATCGCGGCGCAGCCCAGCGCGCCGGTCCCCTTCAACCCCGGGACTCTCTCCGGGTCCAGCCCCCCGAGTGCGACGACGGGCACATCGAACTGGCTCACGGCCTGGAGGAGGCCCTCGCGCCCGATCTCGTTCCCGGCGCTCTTCTTGCCGTGCGGTTGGAAGATCGGCGCGTGAAGCGCGAAGTCCACCAGCTCGGGATTCGGGGAGGTGTCTCCTGAATGGGTCGACGCGGACAGGCACGTTCCGGGACCGACGACCTCACGCGCGGCGAGCGGCGGTAGCGAACGGGACGTCACGTGGGCCCCCTGGGCGCCGACGTGAGCCGCGAGATGCACGCGGTCATGGATGCAGAGCCAACCGTCGAAGGCGAGCCGGATCGCGCCCGCGAGGCGCAGGAACGCCGCGTCCTCGAGATGCGGCTCGCGGATCATGAGGCCCTGCAGTCCGCCCCTGGCTGCGGCGCTCACCGCGGCAACCAGGGCGGCCTCCGCCCTCGGGAACCCGGCGCCATCACGCAGGGTGCCAGGGGTCAGCCCGATGAGCTGGGGCGGAAGGCGTCGGTCCATCTGTTCCCGGTCCTCTACTCCCCGTCGAGCTCGATCAGGTACCCGAGATCACGCAGGAGCGTGCGGTATCGCTGCCGACTGGTCTTGCTCTTCAGCTGGATCGTGGTCGAGTCCAGGGTCGCGCGAACGAAGGGCCTGACACCGGCGTCGCGGGCGAAGCGTGCCATGAGGGAGGGATCCTGTCCCCGAACGACGAGGTTCGTGTCGAGCAGCAGGAGTCCGGCCTGCTGGGCCCAGCCGCGGATGGATTGCAGGACGTTCTTCGGTACTGGCGTCCGCGCGTTGCCGGTCAGGATCTCGGTCATCCGGGAGACGGTCAGGCCCTCGACCAGCCCTCGGTGCACGGATCGATCGTCGATCCGGAACTGACGCGTCACGCCATCCTTCACCCTCTCCGTGAAGCGGTCGAGGTCGTGAACGAGGTCTGCGTCGTCGCCCTCGCCCAGGAGGACGACCTCGAAATCGGGAGTGACGATCAGCCGACCGAGTCCGGTCGGCTCCGAGAGCCCCGCGTCGACCCCGAGCACTCGCGCACCGATGCGTGTCAGCCGCATCGCGACGGGGTGACCGTTGGTGTCGTACCCGAGGTCGACGATCCCGAGCAGGTAGAGGCGCTTGCGGACCCAGTTCACGAGGTTCCAGCTGAGTCGCTGCAGGTCTTCGCTCAGGCCAGCGGAGTCCTTCCCGACCGCCTCGATCTGTTCGGCCACGCCGAGGCCGTCGAGCTGTGCGAGATAGGCGTTCCTCGCGAGGAACGGCAGGTACATCACGTCGTACCAGATGCCCACCTCGAGACGCTTCATCATCTTCAGCAGGACCTGGCGCATGGCGATCTGATGCAGCGACTCGTGCTCGAGGTCGAGGTCCGTGGAAGCGTGCTCGAAGAGGTGGCCGAGCTTCGCGTCCAGGTCCTGCGCCTCCCAGTCACGGCCGGCGCCCGTGAGCTGGAACGTGCGTTCGCCCGTCACCTCGATGAACCCGCTGCGTCGGGCGAATTCGAAGATGAACTGCAGGATCTCGGCGCGCTGGAGCTCGCGACCCGGGTTGGGGATGAGGTCCGTGAGAATGCGCTTCTCGGTGGTCTTGAAGATCTCTCCCTTGACCGTGAAACGCACGTTGTTGTCGATCAGGTACGCGAAGAAGCGGCTGATGTTCGACACCGCGTCCACGCCCAGAGAGCAATTGTCGTGCGGAGCGTCGGGGTCGCTGGGGACGGCGATCCGCTTGAACCAGGCCAGCGTGATCTCGTTGTGGACGATGAGCGTGTCGTCGTCGTGGTGGATCCCGTACGGACTCAGCTCGAGGCGCTGAACGGTCCCGACGAGCGATTCGCCGAGGATCTTGGCCCAGCGCCGCTGGTTCCAATGCGGCAGCTCGGTCTCCATCTTCTCGAAGAAACGCCGCGGGAGAAGACCCCCGAACTCGAGCACGACCTTGGCGACCAGGTCGCGCAGGCCCTCGGGCAGCCGCTCGACGCGCGCGACCGCCTGCGCTTCGTTGGCGTACATCTTGAACATCTCGCGGATGCGCGAGGCCTTCATCGGACGCTCGGCTTCCGGTCCCCCGTAACGCCATTCCATGGCGCCCTTGAGCGTCAATGCGCGGAAGATCTCGCTGTCGATGCCCGCGGTCTCGCCGGAGGAGCGCGCCGCGAGCGGCTTCGCTAGGACGCGCGGCAAGAACCAGCCGGGACCGTCCAGCTCATCGTCGTCGAAGAGCAGGGCGATTCTCTTGAGAGGCTCGATCTCCGACTCGGGCTGGGCTCCCGCGATGGCGGCGAGGTCGGCCGCGCTGCGTCGGTGCCCGGGGACGTTGACGAATGCGTCGAGAAGTGTCCGCGCTCGCTCGTTGAGGCTTCGGACGCGCTCCGACACGCGCTCCTCGTCGGACATCCACTGCGCGAGCTGGTCGCGCATCTCTCCCACTCGCGCCGGGAGTGGATGCCCGTCATCGCCTCTCCAGAAGCGGAACGGCTCACGCAGATCCGGTTTCTTCAGGCGCGAGAGCAGCGCTGCGACGGGGGAGTCGGGCCCCTGGTCACTCCGCGAAGCGATGCGGGGTGAGGAGGGGCGGCGACCACGGCTGTGAGGGATCTGGCGGTCGGGATCAGGAGACGTCGGCGTCACTCTGTTCCTCCCGGAGCGGCAGCTCCGGCGTCACGGCATCTGACCCCGGCGGCGATCGTCGCCGGGGCACGGGAAGGATCTGGTTCCGACGCGTCGGACGGCGCCGACATGCCGGGGTCTTGGTCGTCAGCATCCGCAGGGAGCCCCTCGCGGATCTCGTAGGTGTAGCCCTGTTCGGTCAGGAAGAGCTGCCGCTTGGTGGCGAAGTCCTGGTCCTTCGACCCGAGCGTCACCACCGAGTAGAAGACGGCGGCGCGGCCGTCGGCCTTGGGGCGCAGGACCCTGCCGAGGCGCTGTGCCTCCTCCTGCCTGGAGCCGAAGGTGCCCGAGACCTGGATCGCCACCGACGCGTCCGGGAGGTCGACGGCGAAGTTCCCCACCTTCGAGAGGATGAGCACGTCGATCTCTCCGGATCGGAAAGCGTCGTAGACCTCGGTGCGCTTCGCGTTGGGTGTACGGCCCGTGAGCAGGGGCGCCCCCATCCGTTTCGAGAGCACCTGGAGCTGATCGAGGTACTGACCGATCACCAGGATGCGCTCACCCGCGTGGCGCGCGCAGAGCTCCGCGACCACGTCGTGTTTGGCCGGGTTCTCCGAGGCCAGGCGGAACTGTGACCGTGACGAAGCAGCCGCGTAGCGCCGGCGATCCTCGTCGCCGAAGGGGACCCGGATCTCGACGCAGCGGGCCTCCGCGATGAAGCCCTTGCCCTCCAGGACCTTCCAGGGAACGTCGTACCGCTTCGGCCCGATGAGGCAGAACACCTCGTCCTCCTTGCCGTCCTCACGGACGAGCGTCGCCGTGAGCCCGAGGCGTCGACGTGCCTGCAGCTCGGCTGTGACGCGGAAGATGGGCGCTGGCAGCAGGTGCACCTCGTCGTAGACGACGAGACCCCAGTTCTCCTTCCGGAAGACCTCGAAGTGCTCGAACTCTCCGGCCTTGGAGCGTCGCCACGTCAGCATCTGGTAGGTGCTGACCGTGACGGGCTTGAGGTCCTTCACGTCGCCCGTGTACTCCCCCACCTCGTCCTCGGTGAGCGTGGTCTTGTCGATGAGCTCATCCCGCCACTGTCGGACCGCGACGGTGTTGGTGGTGAGGATCAAGGTCTTGGCGCCGACGAGGTTCATCACCCCCATGGCCGTCACGGTCTTGCCCGCCCCGCAGGGAAGCACGACGACCCCGGAGCCGCCCAGGGCGCTGCCGGAGGCATGAAAGGCCTCGGCCGCGCTCGCCTGGTAGTCCCGAAGGCCGAAGGGGACGCCGCCGAGGGTCTTCTCGCGAAGCTCGATCTCGAGTGGATCCCCGTCGACGTAGCCGCCCCTGTCGTCCACGGGGAAGCCCAGACGGATGAGCCGCTGTTTGATCTCCCCCCGGGAGAGGTCACCGAGGAACACCCGGCGCCCCTCGGGGGTGTCCTCGATCTCGCCGGCCTCGGCGACGGTCCGGTGCTCCAACACCTCTTCGAGAACGTGGGGATCGTCGCTGACGAGTTCGAATCGGGAGTTGGTTCCCTCGACTCTCTCGATGCGCAGGAGGCCGTAGCGGGCGACCCAGCCCTCGACCTCGTCGAGCAGCGCCTGCGGGACCGGCACGCACGCGAAACGGTGGAGGACGCCAGCGATCTCCGCGGCGTCCACGCCCACCGCAGCGGCGTTCCACACGGAGACCGGCGTGATCCGGTAGGTGTGCAGGTAGTCGGGGCTCTTCTCCAGTTCGCAGAAGCTCGCGAGCGCGTCACGGGCCGCGGCGAAGAGCGGGTGCTCCTCGGTCACGGGGTTGCCGTCGCCGTCGCGCACGGCCCGCCCGTCCCCGTCCATCTTCGCCTGGACGGTGTGGAGCATCAGCGTCCGGTCACTCTGGACGATGAGCGGGTTCGTGGGGAGCGGCGGGGGATGCTGCATCACGAGTTGGTCCTCCGCGTGGTGCCGGACTTCTTGCGAGTCGCCGCCCTCGGCTTGCGAGCCTTCGACGGGTTGGCCGCTTTGCGCTTCGTTCCGCCGCCCGGGGCCGCGGCGCTTCGTCCACCGAAGAGCCAGGGGCCGGTGACGGAAGCCTCGGTCAGGGCGAGCTCGGCGGGCGCCCCCTCTGCGATCAGCTCACCGCCGGCCTCTCCCCCTTCGGGCCCCAGCTCCACGAGTCTGTCGCAGATCTCGAGAAGCTCGGTGTGGTGCTCGATGACGACGACCGCGTTCCCCTGACGGGCCAAACGGCCGAGGACTCGCGCGAGGTGCTCCACGTCCGTGGCGGCGAGACCCGTGCTCGGTTCGTCCAGGACGATCACGCTTCGCTCCAGGCCGCCGGCCCGTGACCCGGCGCGCCAGAGCTCGGACGCCAGCTTGATGCGCTGCGCTTCTCCGCCCGAGAGCGTGGTCGACGACTGACCCAGACTCATGTAGCCGAGGCCCACGTCCAGCAGGGTCCGAAGGATGCGGCTGATGGCCGGCTGCGCCTCGAAGAACTCAGCCGCCTCCGCGACGGTCATCTCCAGGACGTCCGCGATGGAGCGGCCGCGGAAGCGGACCTCCAGGACCTCGGGTTGGTAGCGGCGCCCATCGCACTCCTCGCACGTCAGCCACAGGTCCGAGAGGAACTGCATCTCCACGAGGGTCGCGCCACGACCGTCGCACGCTGGGCACCGCCCCTTGGTGGAGTTGAAGGAGAAGTGTGACGAGGTGTAGCCCTTCAGGCGCGCTTCGGGGGTTCTTGCGAAGAGCTCTCGGAGGTGGGGCATCAGCTCGACGTAGGTGGCCGGGACGCTGTGGGGCGTCCGGCCGATCGGCGTGGCGTCCACGACGGAGAGTCGCGTGCCCTCGGGGGCGCTGAAGGATTTCCAGCGCCCCTTGCTCGCCTCGCCGCGCAGAGCGGGGACGAGCGTGTCCAGGACGAGCGTGGATTTGCCGCTCCCGGACGGGCCGCAGACGCCGAGGAGCTCGCCGAAGCGGAGACGCAGATCGAGTCCGCGCAGGTTGTTCCCCCTCGCGCCGCTGATCGACACCAGGTCGGAGCGTTCGGCGTGGAGCTCGGCGAGCTCCTGCCGGCGCTGCTCCTCCAGCTCGGCAGCTTCCCCGGTGGGAACGTCAGCGGCGAGGACCGCCGCGAGATCGATCTCGCCGCGGAGGTAGCGGCCCGTACCTGACGTCGGGTGGGCGCGCAGCTCGTCCGGGGTCCCGCTGACGACGACGGCGCCGCCCTGGACGCCTGCGCCAGGGCCCATGTCGACGATGTGATCCGCTCGCGCCATCAGCTCTGCGTCGTGCTCGACGACGAGGACCGTGTTCCCCGCGTCCCTCAAGGACTCGAGCGCGCCGCTGAGGCGGTCGATGTCCCGGGGGTGAAGTCCGACCGTGGGTTCGTCGAGGACGTAGCACACTCCGACCAGCTCGGACCCCAGGCTCGCGGAGAGCCGGACGCGACGGGCCTCGCCCCCCGAGAGCGTGGCGGTGGCGCGATCGAGCGTCAGGTAGCCGAGGCCCACGCGCTCCAGCAGAGCGAGGCGGGAAACGAGCTCCGAGGTGACCTGGCCGATCGCCTCCGCGACGGACTTGCGCAGCTTGAGGCCGCTGGTCCAGGCGAGCGCCTCGGTGACCGTCATGGCCAGGACCTGCGGCAGCCGCTTCCGCGCGACGAACACGTTGCGATAGGCCGGCTCGAGCCGCTCACCGGCGCAATCGGGACACGTCTCGCGGGCCATGACCTTCTCGAGCATCGACGCCCACTCGGGGTCGTCCGTGCGCTCGTGCCAGGCGTCGATGTGACCGCACAGCCCGTTCCACTCCGACGTGTACTCCTGGTCGTAGTCGAAGTTCCGCATCTGCTTCGAGATCTTCACCTCGTACGTCCCCTTCGCGCCCTCCCCTCGCATGAGCAGCGCCTGGCTCTTCGGGGACAGCTTCCCGAAGGGTCGGTCGAGGTCGATCCTGTGCGCGCGCGCGACCGTGCGAAGCAACGTCTCGTAGTAGCCCTTGCCCTTCACCAGATAGCGTCCGAGCTTCCCCCCGATCGCGCCGTCCGTGAGCGGACGGGTCGGGTCCGTGACCAGTCGCGCGGGGTCGGCCCGGAAGACCTCCCCGATTCCATCGCAGGTCTTGCACGCCCCGACGTGCGTGTTGAAGGAGAAGTGCCGGGGCTCGAGCTTCCCGCTCAGCTGGAAGCCGCAGGTCGAGCAGGCGCCGAGCGTGCTGTACTCGAGCCTCGGTCCGCCCTTGACGAGCACGGAGACCCGCCCATGGGACGCCGCGGCGGCCTGTTCGACCGCATCGGCGATCCGGGACCGCGACGCGCTCGCGAAGGAGACCCGGTCCACCACGAGATCGACCTCCTCGACTCCCTCGAAGGACATCCCCTCGTCGTCGAGCCGCCGCTCCTCCCCGTCGATCATCACGCGGACGAATCCAGCGGCGGTCCAGCTGGGCACGAGCGCCGCCAGCCGATCGGGCAAGGACTCCTCGTTCGACGTCGCGCGGCGCCCGTGGCCGTGGATCGGTGCGAGGATCCAGCCCTTCGGCTTGCCGCCCATCTCCTCGCTCGCTTTCAGGATCTTGCGCGTGACCTTGGCGGGATCCGCGGGCTCGAGGACCTCGCCGTGCTCGGGGCACCGGGGCGTGCCGGCCCGCGCGAAGAGGACCCGAAGCTGGTCGTGGATCTCCGTCGTCGTCGCGACCGTGGACCGAGGGTGGCCTCGAACGGTGCTCGCCTCCACGGCCACCGAGGGGCCCAGCCCTTCGATGGCTTCAACCGGTGGCTTGTCCTTCGTGCCGAGGAACTGCCGCGCGTACGTGGAGAGGGATTCCACGAAGCGGCGTCGGCCTTCGGTGTAGATGGTGTCGAGGGCGAGGCTCGACTTCCCCGAACCGGAGGGCCCCGTGACGACGGTGAGTGAGCCCCGGGGAATCTCGACGTCCACGCCGCGCAGGTTGTGTGTCCGGGCGCCGCGAACGGACAGATGGGACGGCTTCACCACGTCCCTGGAGCGAGGCAGAGGCTTCGAGCGGAGTGACCGTCCGCCGATGATCTCTCGCAGCGCTGCGCCGGTCGGGGTGTCCTGGTCGCGCAGCTCTTCGGGGGTACCGAAGCCGAGGACCTGTCCGCCACCGGCGCCGCCCTCGGGCCCCAGGTCGATCAGGTGGTCGGCCGCCTGGATGAGCTCCAAATTGTGCTCGATCACGAGCACGGTGTGCCCTTTGTCGACGAGCCGCTGCAGCGCGCCCACGAGGCGCCCTACGTCCTCCATGTGAAGTCCCGTGGTGGGCTCATCGAGGAGGAACAGGGTCTGGCCCTGGGGCCGCTTGGCGAGGTGGGTGACCAGCTTGATCCGCTGGGCCTCGCCTCCCGAGAGAGTCGGCGAGGGCTGCCCGAGGGTCAGGTAGCCGAGTCCCACGTCCATCATCAGACGCAGAGGACGCGCGATCAGGGGGTGATCGTCGAAGAGTTCGACGGCCTCCTCGACGGTCATCGCGAGGACGTCAGCGATGGATTTCTCGCGATAGCGGACGTCGAGGGTCTCCTCCTGGAAGCGCTTCCCACCGCACTCCTCGCAGGGGACCGTGACGGGGCTCAGGAACTGGAGCTCCATCACCTTGACCCCCGCGCCGAGACACTCCTCGCAGCGGCCGCCCGCCACGTTGAAGCTGAAGCGCGACTTCGTGTAGCCACGCATCTTGGCCTCGGGGAGGCTCGCGAAGAGATCGCGGATCGGTCCGAAGACCTTCGTGTAGGTCGCGGGATTGGAGCGCGGCGTCCGGCCGATGGGAGCCGCCGTGATGGCCACGAGGTCGTCGATCTGCTCCAGCCCTTCGATCCTGTCGTGTGCGCCCGGGTCGGGCGTCTCACGCTCGAGGTGCCGCAGGAGCGCGCGCTTCAGGGTCCGGTCCACCAGCGTGGACTTCCCCGATCCGGAGACGCCTGTGATGGCGGTGAGCGTCCCCAAGGGGATGGTCGCGTCGACGTCCTTCAGGTTGAAGGCCCGCGCGCCGCGTATGGAGATGAACTGGCCGTTGCCGCGGCGGCGCTCTTCGGGCGCGGGGATCTCGATGAGTCCGCGGAGGAGCCTGCCCGTCGGAGTGTCGACCTCCTCGGCGGCGATCAGCGCTGGAGGGCCCGCTGCCACGATCTGGCCGCCGCGGCTCCCCGCAGCCGGACCGACGTCGATGAGCCAGTCCGCGCTCCGAAGAGTCGCCTCGTCGTGCTCGACGACGACCACGCTGTTCCCGGCATCGCGTAGCTTCGCGAGGGCGCCGAGGAGCCGCCCGTGATCCCGGGCGTGCAGTCCGATGCTCGGCTCGTCGAGGACGTAGAGGACGCCCTGCAGTCCGGCTCCGAGCTGGGCAGCGAGACGTATGCGCTGCGCTTCACCCCCCGAGAGGGTGTCCGCGCCGCGGTCGAGCGTGAGATAGCCGAGGCCCACTTCGACCAGGAAGTCCGCCCGGCGCTCGATCTCGTTCAGGAGGTCCCGCGCGATGCGGGCCTGGCGATCGCTGACCTCGGCGCTGCGGAGCAGCGGGACCAGCTCCCCGACCGGAAGCGACGTGAGCTCGGGGAAGCGCAGGTCGCCGAAGCGGACGAACCGGGCGAACTCGTTGACGCGACTCCCATGGCACTCGGGACAGACCTGCTCCGAGCAGAAGCGCTCCACCATCTTCTTGCGCGAGCCCTTCTCCCAGGCGCGCTGGAGCTCGCCCAGGACGCCGCGGAAGACCCGGTTCCAGTTCCCGGCTCCCCTCGAGCGCTTCCCGTTCCACTTGAAGGCGTCCCGATAGCGCTTGGCCCCGGTGCCGTGGAGGATCGCCTTGCGGGCGCGAGGCCCGAGCTCGCTCCAGGGCGTGTCCAGGTCGAACCCCACGTCCTCTCCCACTCGCGCGAGGAACTCGAAGTCGACGTTGGGGAAGAGCAGCCCGCTGCCGTTCGCTTTCGTGACGGCGAGCGCGCCCTCGCGGAGACTGAGCGCCGGGTCCTTCACCACCGCTGCCTCGGTGGGCGCGCGAAGAATCCCGAGGCCGTTGCAGGTCCCGCACGCGCCGTGAGGGGAGTTGAACGAGAAGAGGCGCGGCTCGAGGGGCGGCAGCTCGTTCCCGGTCTCGGGGCACACTCGCTGGGTCGACCAGGTTCGAGATTCACCGTCGGCCGCGATCGCGACCACCTCGCCATCCCCCAGCTCGAGGGCTTGATCCACGGCGTCCCTGAGCCGCCCGGGTTCGCGGGCGTCGGGCTTGAGGCGATCGACGACCACCTCGATCGAGTGGCGCTTGTAGCGTTCCAGCTCGGGTGCGTCCTCGAGCCGGATGAGCTCGCCGTCGACGCGCGCACGGACGAAGCCCCGCCGTTGGAGGTCCTGGAACAACGCGCGGAAGCTGCCCTTGCGATCCTTCACGAGGGGCGCCGCGAGGACGAGCCGCTGCCCGTCGTGGGCTGCGAGGAGCTCGTTGACGACAGCCTCCGGCGTCCGCGATTCCACGGGCAGATCGCACCAAGGGCTGTGGGCGATGCCAGCTCTCGCGTAGAGCACGCGGAGGTGGTCGACGATCTCCGTGAGCGTTCCGACCGTCGAGCGGTTGCCTCGGGCGATGCTCTTCTGGTCGACGGCGATCGCCGGGGAGAGCCCTTCGATCGAGTCCACGTCGGGCTTCTGCAGACCGCCGAGGAACTGGCGCGCGTATGCAGACAGGGTCTCGAGGAACCTCCGCTGGCCCTCCCGGAAGAGCGTGTCGAAGGCCAGTGAGGACTTCCCGGAGCCGGAGACTCCGGTGATCGCCACCAGGGCGCCCCTCGGAAGGGTCACGTCCACCGAGCGGAGGTTGTTCTGCCTCGCGCCGCGGATGGTGATCGCCCCGTCCTCGTCGACGCCCCTTTTCGCGACCTCGCCGCTGGCGGAGGCGCGCTTCGTGCCCTTCCTTCGGGCTTTGGTTCGGGGGGTGGAGGTCATCGCCGGGGCGCCATCACCGCCGGTTCGCGAAGCGTCTCGGAGGACTTCGTCGAGCCAGGCGTGAACCGGTGAAGATACCAGCGCGGCGTGTCGGGTGGGAAGCGACGGGACGGACCGTCGCGCCGCGACGCGCGCGACTCTGCGCCACGGAGCATGGCCCGATGCTGACACATGGATGGGGTCATCCTGAGCGCAAGATGGCCGACGACCTCCCGCCGGATCGTGCGGTCCCTGGGAACCGCCACGCGGCGCAGAGGCGCACGCAACGGCAGAGAGCCTCTCACCAAGGGCGAGAGGCTCTCTGCTGGTTCGGTCACCCGGTCCAACGGGCTCCGGGTTCGAACGCTCCGCTCAGAGCGAGGAGGCGTGCTCCTTGAGGTAGGCGGCGACGCCCTCCGCGGTCGGCGCCATCGCGGCCTTGCCCGGCTGCCAGTTCGCCGGGCAGACCTCGCCGTGCTCCTCGTGGAACTGAAGGGCGTCGACCATGCGGATGAGCTCCTCCATGTTCCTGCCGAGGGGAAGGTTGTTGTGAACGGCGGATTGGACCGTGCCCTCGCGGTCGATCAGGAAGGTCGCTCGATAGCTGAGACCGGAGTCGGCATGGACCACGTCGTACGCCTCGCTGATCCGCTTGGCGTCGTCAGCGATGAGCGGGTAGGCCAGCGATCCGATGCCGCCGTCGTCGATGGCCGTCTGGCGCCACTTCGCGTGGGTCTCGGCGTCGTCCATGGAGACGCCGAGCACGACGCAGTTGCGGTGCTCGAGCTCGGCCACCTTGTGATCGAGTGCGATCAGCTCGGAGGGGCAGACGAAAGTGAAGTCCTTCGGGTAGAAGACGAGCGCGACGTACTTGCCGGCGTAGTCGGAGAGGCTCAGGTCCTTCGTGGACCCGTCGGGCATCACGGCGGGAGCGGTGAACGCCGGCGCCTTCGTGTTGATCAGGGAGGCCATTGCTGGTGATCGAAGTCTGGGGTGGATCGGACCGGAGGAGGAGTGCCGTCGACTGGCGCGACGCGCTCCGGGGGGCGGATTTTCGTTGGCGCGACTGCACTTCTCAACCGTTGCCGGTGGGAAGTTCCACGTCCCTGATGGCTGTGATAAGCCGATCGGCCTCGCGCGCGGCCGGCCTGGATCAGGCCTCGATCCGCGCCCGCATGAGCACGGCGAGCTCCCTCGGCGCGGCCACGATCGAGCCGCCCCTCAGCCAGTCCTGACCGCCACGTGCGTCGGTGACCGTGCCGCCTGCCTCCAGCACGAGGGCTGCGCCGGCGGCCACGTCGAAGGGCGAGAGGTGCAGTTCCCAGAAGCCATCGAGCCGGCCAGCGGCGACGAAGGCGAGGTCCAGTGCCGCCGAACCCATCCGCCGCATCCCGCGCACCTCGTGGAAGAAGCGGCTGAAGTTCTCCAGGTTCGAGTGTTCCAGCTCGCCGCGGCGGTACGGAAAGCCAGTCGCGAGAACGGCGTCGGCCAGCTCCTGGGTCTCGGCGGCGACCGAGAGCGGGGCTTGTCCGGAGCCCGCGCGTCCCACGCGGTGCGCCCCTGCACCTGCGGCGGAAACGAAGGTCTCGCCGAGTGCAGGGGCGTGGACGACCCCTAGGACGGGAGCGGTGCCGCGGTAGAGGGCGATGGAGACGCAGAAGAGCGGCAGCCCGTGGAAGAAATTCACGGTGCCGTCGAGGGGATCGATGAACCACCGAGGTCTCCCGTCGTCCTCGTCGTGAACCTCCTCCTCGGCCTCGATGGCGTGATTGCCGCTCAGCGCGCGCAGCCGCGAAACGATGGCGCGTTCGGAGGCGACGTCGACCGTCGTCACCAGGTCGCGTCGGGAGGACTTCGATCGGACGTCGGCGCGCCCGAGGTGCCCGAGGGCCTCTTCCTGGATCCGTCCCGCAGCGAACGCGGCGTCGATGGCGCCCCGGATCGTCTCCTCGGTCACGAGTTCGTCGTCCGAGCTGCCGAGCGCGGCCCAGGCGAAATCCGCCGCATCGATCATCTGGGCCTCAGGACCGGGAGACCCGATGCGAAGAGCGCGCAAAGCTCGTCCTGCATGGGCTTCCAGGCCTTCGTGTTGAGTCCAGCCACGCGCGGATAGCTGACGAGGATCGCGAAGGCGAGGCGGGGTGAGTCCTCGTCGTCGAGGACGAGGCCGCTGAAACTGCTGGCCCCGCCGATCCAGCCGGTCTTCGCCACGACCCTGCCCTCCGCAGCGGTCCCGACCATGCGATTGCCCAGCTTCTCGTCGACGCCGCTCCGCAGGAGCGCATCGACGTAGACGGGGGAAAGCTCCGGATCGGCCGCGACCGCAGCGTGTACGTCGCAGAGGGTCCGGGCCGTCAGGCGATTGGCCCTGGAGAGGCCGGATCCCTCGACCTGGACGAGCCCGGTGACGTCGATGTCGTTCTCCACGAGGATGCGCCTGATGGCCCTGGCGCTCCCCTCCCGGGTTCCGTCGCTCGCCAGACGGCCTCCGATCAGCGCGAAGAGCTGGTCCGCGACCGGATTGTTCGAGTCGCCGAGGACGGCCTCGAGGACCGATCGAACGGGCGAGCGCATGACGTGAACGGTGGCGCCCCGGTCGGCGCGCGCGGAGCTCTCTTCCGTGGGAAGCACGACGCGGCCGAAGCGGATCCCTCGGTCCGCGAGCGCGCCCCGCAGCGCCGAGGCGAAGAGTCTGTCGGGGTCGGGGTGACGGAACTCCTTGACGAACGGCCCGAACTTCGCCGGCACCTGGCCACCCACGGTCACGCGGCCCCCGTTCGCCCCCACGCGGAGGCTGTTCTCCTTGCCGCCGACCTCCACGTTCCCTCTCCTCGGGAGCCCGTGATTGCGCGGGCGGAGGATCACACGCGCGCTCTTGGCGCTGCTGGAGACCGTGACGCGATAGGCCCCGCCGTTGGCGCTGAAGCCGGACGCCAGACCGCAGTACTGCTGCCAGTGCTGGCGCGAGTCGGGCCATTCCGGGCCCGTGCCGAGCGGGACGAAGGGACCGTGGTCCAGGACGATGTCTCCGCTGATGGACTCGATCCCGGCTCGTCGCAGGGCGGACGCCAGCGCGTCGAACCAGGGGTCGAGGCTCCCGTCCCCCTCGCGCCGGTGCATGGGGTCGGCGCCCGCCCGTACGATCAGATCTCCTTCCAGTCGGCCGCCGTCGATCCGGCCGACCGCCTCGAAGGCGGTCTCGAAGTCGGCGTCCAGCCCCAGACCGAGGAGCGCTGCCCCCGCCGTGACCACCTTCAGGTTCGAGGCCGGGATCATCGCCACGTCGGATCCGTAGGAGACGAGTCGAACGCCGGTGAGCAGGTCCACGCACTCGATCGCCACCTTCGTCAGGCGCGGAGTGCACCGCCCCTTGGACGCCTCGAGGGCTCTCCGTCTGGCCTCGCTCAGGATTCTCGCCACAGGCCGGTCCAGGGATCCTGCGCGCGGAGCGTCGTGGCTCGATGCCTCGATCTCCTCGCTGGAGGGGCCAGCAGGCTGTGGAGACGGCGGCGTAGCGGGACCTGGCGGGGCCGTCCGGCCGGTTGCCCGGGCTGGTCGACCGAGCGGCGGGAACTCGAGCTCCACGGACGAATCGGAAACGCTCGCGGGGACCGGGTCCGATGCCTCCACCTCGCCCCCACAGGCCCCGAGAGCAGCGAGGGCCAGGACGAGCAGCGGCGTCCCTGCGGCTTCCAGAAGTGGTTTGCGCGCCATGGGCGCCATGATGCCGGACGAGGGGGGTCGATTCCCAGTGGCCCCACAGCGTCGTCTCGGGCCTGGGCGAGCCACACCCGGGAGAGGCTCGGCGAGCCGTTCCGTCAAGCGGTCCTCGGCGGATCGACGTGGCCAGCGTGCCCGTCGAGGACGACGCCGATGGCTTCCCCGAGGGCGTGGGCCTCGAGGGCGTCCCGGCCCCTCTTCCCACCGAGGACGCCCCGGCTCACCACGCGCGATGGGCCGAGGCGCCTTCGATGGACCCGCTTCCGGGTGGGAAGAGGCCCGCTCGGGACATGCGGCGCGTGGGCGCCGCATCGTCGAATCGCCGGGTTTCCGCGCTCTCGCGCGGTCTGCTCACCTCGCGAGAGGGATTGCATCGATGGCGGCGAGCGCAGCGCTCCGGGCGCGCAGCGCGAAGGCGGCCCTCCAGGCCTCCAGATCGTCATCGGCGCCGACCACCTCGATGTCCACATCGAGGCCGCGCCCCTGGAAATGCGGCAGCGGAGCGATCATGCCGCCGCCCAGTCCGATCGACAGGACCGAGCCGTCCGGCGCCAGGAACTCCCCGGTCCCGAACTCCGCGCCCGCCGTTCGCTCGCCGACGAGGACGGCGCCGAGCGTCCCGCTCAGGAACGAGGCGACGATCTCTCCTGCGCTCGCCGTGTCCTGGTCCACCAGAACGTGGATGGTCTCCGGGCGAAGCTGCTCGACATTCGCTCGTTGCAGGCGGTGGGTCTCCACGACGCGCGTCGGGGTGAGGAACACGCCTCGTTCTCGGGTCGAACGGACCTCGTGAGGGACGACCTCCGTGCTCGGGTGCAGGAAGTAGCTCATGAAGAGCCCCGCCTCGGCCCAGGAGCCGCCCGGATTCCCGGTGAGATCGATGATCCAGTGGGACTCCTGGCGGAAGAGTTCGGCGACCTCTGCGAGTGCGGGCTCCAGGGTCGGCGCTTCCGAGAGCGGGCCGGGGTCGGGGCCACGGAAGCGGAAGCTGCCCAACCTCAGGAAGGCCACCTCCTCGCCCGATGGTGTCCTGAGCAGCCGAGCCTCCATGCCGAACGCCTCCATCCACTCGTCCGAGAGAAGGCCCACCCCGACGGGATCACCGGGCCCGCGGCGCGCATCCCTGTACCAGCGGCGACGGGCGCGCAGTGCCTGCCTCGGTGCGCGAGCGGTGGGACCACCTCCCCGTGATGCTGCGCTGCCAGGATCCAGGCGCTCCGCGAGCTCCAGGGGGTGCAGGCGGTACCTGAGCCCGCCAGGAGCGTCACCGCCCTCGAAGACTCCGGCGTTCCTGAGGAGGCCGAGGTGCATCCGGCCTCCGGCGGCCGAGGTCACCTCCAGTCGAGCGACGGAGCCGAGCGCGCCTCGGATGAGCAGCTCTGCGTCGTGCGCGGTCTCGACGGACACGCCGTCGACCGAGGCCAGTGGCCACCACTCGAGCGGCTCGGCCAGCGCGCGAAGCCTTTCCCCCTCGCTCCCCGGGTGGTTCGGTCCGAAGGCGGCGCTGGCGCGGAGGAACGCCGCCGCGCGGGCCGGGCTCAGATCCGAGACATCGGTCGCTCCGCAGCTCTCGAGCCAGCCAGCGCGCGCGGCGAGGGCCTCCTCGATGCTGCGCACGTTGGGGCTGGGGAGCCCGGCGTGAACCCGTCCATCCAGCTCCACGAACTGGACCCACTCCGGCTCTGCGACGGGGCCGGACCAGAAGCGGGGCGAGACGGTGAGCCCCGCGTGGGGGTCGTCGAGATCCGAGAGCAGGGCCCTCATCACTCCGTAGAACGCGGCGGGCGAGGAAGCCTCCACCGCAGCGACGCGATAGCGGGAGCGGAGGTCTTCGGCGCTGACCCCGGCCGGATCCAGTCCTTCGAACTGGGTCTCGATCGTGTCGACATAGGCGTCGAACGTCGCTTGCCGAAGACGCTCGTCGAAGACCGTGCCGTCGACGCTCTTGCAGCCGGCCGTGCTGAGGGCGCTCGTCACTGCGAGCCAGAGGAGGACCCGTCCCGACATCTGGTGTCACTGCGAGCGGTAGCCGTCCGGGTTCTTCGAGAGGAATCCCCAAGCATCCCCGATCACATCGCGGACATCCCCCCTCCGGGGGACCCAGCCCAGGACGTCTTTCGCGCGGGAGCCTCCCGACACCAGCTTGGCGGGATCACCCTCTCGGCGCGGCACGATCTCGGCGGGTATCGGATGGCCCGTGATCTCGCGGGCCGCGTCGATGATCTCCTTCACGGTGAACCCCGTGCCCGTGCCGAGATGGCACCGAAGGTTGCCGCGATCGAGCTGCAGGTGCTTCAGGGCGCGCAGGTGCGCGTCAGCGAGATCGATCACGTGGATGTAGTCACGGATGCAGGTGCCGTCGCGCGTGTCGTAGTCGTCGCCGAAGATCTTGATCTTCTCGCGCCGGCCGAGCGCGACCTGGAGGACCAGCGGAATGAGGTGCGTCTCCGGTTCGTGGTCCTCGCCGATGCTGCCGTCGAGCGAGGCGCCCGCGGCGTTGAAGTAGCGCAGCGCCGCGTAGCGAAGCCCATAGGCGTGACTGTAGTCGGACATCATGTGCTCCATGTGGAGCTTGGTCCGTCCGTAGGGATTGATCGGGTCCTGAGGGTGGCCGTCCGGGATCGGGATCTCCCGCGGCTCTCCGTAGGTCGCGCAAGAGCTGGAGAAGACGATGTCCCTCACTCCAGCGGCCCGCATCTCCTCGAGCAGGTTCCAGGTCGCATGGACGTTCTCCAGGTAGTACTTGGCGGGGTCGGTCACGGACTCCCCCACGTAGCACTTCGCGGCGAAGTGAATGACAGCTCGTGGAGCGTGCGCGTCGAGTGCGGCGCGGATGGCCCCGCGGTCCTTGAGATCGGCCTCCACGAGAGGGGCGGTGATCGCCTCGCGGTGTCCGCTCGAGAGATCGTCGAGGACGACGACCTCCACGCCGCAGCGCTGGAGGGCCGCGACGCAGTGGCTGCCGATGTAGCCCGCGCCACCGCAGACAAGGATCGGTCCCTCGGGAGCTGCGCTGAGGAGATCGCTCATGGGGTCATCTTAGCGGTTGATGAAGCAGCGGTCTCCGTCGTGTCACGCCCCTGCGGCGGAGAGGTCCTGCCAGAAGGTGGGCCAGGACTTCGAGACGCAGTCGGGGTCCAGGATCCGCGCGTGAGGTTCGAACAGTGACATCAGGGCGAATGCGAAGGCCATGCGATGGTCGCCTCTCGGGTCGAGCGGCACGGGCGAACTCGGGCGTCTCACCCTCGGTCCGATCCTCAGAGTGCGATCGCTCGAATCCACCTGGAACCCGATCGCGATCAGCCCCTCTGCCAGCACGGCGATCCTCGAGCTCTCCTTCCCCGGGAGCGTCTCGAGTCCGGTGAGCTCGAGCTCCTCACCGCGATCCGCGAGGAAGCCGCCGACCGCGGCGAGGACGGGGGCGACATCGGGAACCCCGGAACAGTCGATGACGCCGCCGCGCGTGGGTGCTCCGGAGAGTCCCAGCTGCTCCTCGCTGGAGAGCGATGCGTCGCAGCCCAGCCGCGCCATCAGGGTCGGGAAGGCCGCGTCAGGCTGAGCGGATCCGACCCCCACGCCCCGAACGGTGGTCGCCTGGCCGCCGCACAGAGCGCCTGCGGCGAGCGCCACCGCCGCGCTGCTCGCGTCGGCCTCGATCCGGATCGAAGCCCGTGGAGCGCGCAGCGGTCCGCGGATCGTGAAGCGCGTCGCATGGCCCCGCGGTCCGTCCCCGACGACGGAGGTGCGGGTGATGACCGCGCCGAAGCGTTCCAGGACCGAAGCCGTGATGTTCACGTAGCCCTCGCTCGGGATGGGGCCAACGACCCGTAGTTCGTGATGGCCTTCATGGCTCGCGAGCGCGACGAGGAGCGCGGACACCTCCTGGCTGGATCCGGGCTCGACGAGCTCCAGTCCTCTGGGCGGCGTCGCCGCCGTGAGGAGCGCCGGCCAGCCGTTCTCGAGGCCTCCATGCTCCACGCCGGCCCCGGCCGCTCGAAGTGCGTGGAACAGCGCCGGGCTCCGACGATTCGTCAAGGTCCCCGCGGGAACGATCTCGGCGCCGCTGCCTGCTGGCCGCCCGAGAGCGGCGATGGCGGTGAACAGTCGGGCCGAGGTCCCCGACTCCCCGACCGGGAACTCCACCCAGGGGCGCTGTCCCTCGACAGGACCTGGAGGTGCGCCGATCAGGGCCCCGCGTCCGACGCGCGGGATGAGCGCCGTCGCGAGCAGGTCGTCCGCCTTCCCCTCGGACGGAAACCGGGCTCCGCCCACCCTCGCGCACCGCAGCGCGTGGAGCACGTCCCCTCCGGCCGGGAGACCCTCGAAGCGCGTCTCGCCCTTCGCGAGGAGCGCGCAGGCGAGGACGCGCTGCGCGACCGATTTGGAGGTCGGCACCCGGACCTCGCCCTGGATCCGGAGCCGGGGACCGAGTGTCCGCGCCGCGCCCTGCCGTGGGTCCTGGGTGCTGTCGCCGTCGGAGGAGGTCATGGGGTCAGCCGGTTCATGGAACCGCCTGAATCGTAGCGTGGAGCCGATGTCGGTCGCATCCTCTGGGCATGAGCGACGTCTACCTCGGCAAGAGCGACCGCCCCCCTGGCCTGAAGCAGGTGGCCTCCGGCAAGGTGCGCGACATCTATCGGCTGGACGACGACCACCTGCTGTTCGTCACGTCCGACCGCGTCTCTGCGTTCGACGTGGTGATGGATCAGGGACTGCCGGGGAAGGGACGGATCCTGACGGCCATCGCCGCCTACTGGTTCGAGGAGACGCGCGACATCGTCGCGAACCACCTGGTCTCGACGTCGATCGAAGACGTGGAGGGCCTGGACCCGGAGTGGCGCGAGCGACTGCGCGGTCGGGTCATGATCGTTCGGGAGACGACGCCGGACCCGATCGAGTGGGTGGTTCGCGGGTACATCGCGGGCTCCGGTTGGAAGGAGTACCAGGAGTCCGGCACCGTGTGTTCCATTCCGCTGGCCGCGGGCCTTCAGCAGGCTTCGAAGCTCCCTCATCCGATCGTGACGCCGACGACCAAGCACGAGGAGAAGGATCGACCGCTGTCGCCGGCGGAGGCCGAGCAGCTCGTCGGCGCCGAGCGATGGGCCCACGGGAAGGACCTTTGCCTGAAGCTGTACGCGCGGGGGGAGCAGGTCCTCGCCGGGCACGACCTGATCCTCGCGGACACCAAGTTCGAGCTTGGCGTACGCGGCGGCGAGGTCCTCCTGATCGACGAGGCGCTCACGCCCGACTCCTCGCGGATGTGGGCCGGGAACGACTACGCGGTCGGGATCAGCCCGCCGAGCTTCGACAAGCAGATCCTTCGGGATTGGCTCGAGACGCTGGATTGGGACAAGCAGTACCCGCCGCCGACCCTCGACGCCGCGGTTCTCGAGCGCGTCGCAGAGAGGTACCGGGAGGTCTGCAAGACCCTGACGGGCTCCGCTCCCGTCGATTGAGGGCCCTCGATCGTGCGCGCCCGGGCCGCAGGCGAGGCCGGGTCGAACACCCTCAGGCGAAGATGTCGCTCACCACGCGTCCGTGGACGTCGGTGAGGCGGAAGTCGCGCCCCTGGAGCCGGTAGACCAGGCGCTCGTGGTTCACCCCGAGGAGGTGGAGCATGGTCGCGTGGACGTCGTGCACGTCCATCGCGCCGCTCACGGGCGCGAACCCGATCTCATCGGTCTGTCCATGGGAGTGACCGGGTTTGACGCCCCCGCCGGCCATCCAGAGCGTGAACGCCTCGACGTGATGGTCCCGTCCGAGTTCCTTCCGCACCTCCCCGAGGGGGGTGCGTCCGAACTCGCCGCCCCAGACGACGAGCGTGTCCTCCAGCATCCCGAGGGACTCCAGGTCCCGGACGAGCGCGGCTGACGCCTGATCGACCTCCCGGCACCGGGCCTCCAGCGGGCCACCGAGGTGATTGTTGGGGTCGCCGTGATGATCCCAGTCCGTGTGGTAGAGCTGGACGAATCGTGACCCGCGCTGCAGCAGCCGCCGCGCGAGCAGGCAATTCCTGGCGAAGGAGGGCGCGTCGGGGTCCACGCCGTAGAGGTCGAGCGTGGCCTTCGACTCGGAGTTGAGATCGATGACGTCGGGCGTGGACGCCTGCATGCGGTGCGCGAGCTCGTAGGTCTCGACGCGATCCGCGATCGAGCGCTCGCCCATGCGCTTCGCGGTGAGCCTGTCGAGACCCTGGATGAGCTCGATCGTCTCGCCCTGGGCCGCGTCGGAGATCCCCTCCGGCGTGCCGAGGTCGAGGACCGGATCGCCGCTCGCGCGGAACGGGGTGCCGCTGCAGGCGGATGGCAGGAACGCGTTCCCCCAGAGCGGCGCACCGCCACGCGGCCCCCTCGGGCCCGACTGCAGGACCACGAACCCCGGGAGATCGTCCGCCTCGGCTCCGAGCCCGTAGAGGCTCCAGGAACCGAAGCTCGGCCTGCCGAAGAGTCCGTGCCCCGTGTTCATGAACAGCTTCGCAGGACCGTGGTTGATCTCCTTGCCCTGGACCCCGCGCAGGAAGCAGAGCTTGTCAGCGATCTTCCCGATGTGCGGGAGCAGCTCCGAGACGGGGGCCCCGGATTCACCGTGTCTTTCGAACCGACGGCGCGTTCCGAGCAGCTTCGAGCGCGCCGGGTCGATGAAGGCGAAGCGTCGCCCCGTCGCGAGGCTCGGCGGCAAGGGTTCCCCGTCCAGCTTCTGAAGCGCTGGCTTGGGCTCGAAGAGCTCCAGCTGGCTCGGGGCGCCAGCCATGAAGAGCCACACGACGCGCTTCGCCCGAGGTGCGTGGTGGAGACCGACCGCCCCCTGTCGACGAGGCGCGAGACCCGCGACGCCGTCACGGGCGAAGGCGTCGCCGAGCGCCAGGGCTCCGAGTCCGGAAGCGCTCGCCCGGAGGACGTCTCGGCGAGCGATCCGAAGGCGTCGCTGCCGCGTGGACTCCTGGTTCGATCGACTCATGGGGCGTGCGTGAACTCCCCCATGTTGAACAGCGCGCGGGCGAAGCCGACCCAGGCGGCTCGCTTTCCGTCTCGATCGCGCACTGATCGGATGAAGTCGACGAGCAGGTCGAGCTCTTGGTTGGAGGGCGATCGTTGAAGCGCCCAGCCGAACGCGGCGACGATTCGCTCCCCGTCGGGCACGTCGCCGTCGGGGCCGACCTCCCGATCGAGCCGGGCCACGAGCTCGCGGGCGAGCTCCATGACCTGGGGGTCGTTCACCAGCGCGAGCGCCTGGAGCGGTGTCCGCGAGGTGGTCCGCCGCACGCAGCTCGCATCCCGGCCCGGTGCATCGAAGGTCCCGAAGAACGGATAGGGAGAGGAGCGCCAGATCCGCGTGTAGAGGGAGCGTCGGTAGCGTCCTTCTCCAGCCGGACTCCTCCAGCTCTTCTTCGTCTGCGTGAACGCGAAGACTCCGGGCGGCTGCGGAGGCTCCACCGGAGGGCCGAAGGGACGCGCGACGAGGCGCCCGCTCGCGACGAGCATGGCGTCTCGAATCGCCTCCCCACTCAATCGACGCAGTTCGCGGCGGCCGACCAGGACGTTGTCTGGATCCTGATCTCGCAGCGCGGGATCGACGCCCCTCCCCTGGCGGTACGTCCGCGACAGGACCATCTGCCGGAGGAGGTGCCGGCGCGAGTCCCCGCTCGCGAGCATCTCCCCTGCGAGCCACTCCAGCAGCTCCGGATGGGAGGGACGAGCGCCGCGAACGCCGAAATCGTCGACCGTCTCGACGAGCCCGCGTCCGAAGAGATGGCTCCACCACCGGTTCACGGTGACCCGACGCATCAACGCGTTCTCCGGCCCGACGATCCAGCGCGCGAAGGCGAGGCGGTCCTGGGGCGGTTCCTGTCCGCTTCGATCGAGCGCCGCCGGAACGTGAGGAGCGACCAGCTCGCGCGGCTCCATGAAGGAGCCTCGCTCGAAGCGCCTCGTCATTCGCGGGATGGTCCTCTCCTCGAGGACGAGGGTCGTCGGAACGTTCGGGCGCAGGCGCCGGTGGAAGTCGAGCGCCTGGGACGCTTCGCGCCACTCCTCCGGTACGAGCGGGTTCTCCGGGTCGAACGTGGCGGCGAGGCCGAGGCGGAACGAGCCGAGGGTCCGATTGGCGCCGGCCTCCTGGACGAGCTCGAGCTTCAGCTCGGAGCCGGCCTCCAATTCCTCCTCGAGCGTGAGGACGAGCACCTCGGGCTCACTCCAGTCCTCGGGGAGCGACCAGCCGGTCTCGGGATCGTCGTCGATGACACCCGGCATGGCGACGCCGCGGGGATCCGGGCGAGGGGTGTCGGGTCCGACTGGGTCTCCACCTCGTGACGCCCGCGCCGAGTCGATCCCGATCGTTCTCCACTCGGCGTCCGTCTCGGTCGCGACGCGGACGAGGAGACGGACCTCCTGGAGCAGGAAGGTCCGCTTGCGACCCCGGCCCGGGCCGCCCTGCGGCAGCGCTTCGATCCGCAGATGGCGCGCGCCCGTTGGAGGGACCAGCCCTTCGAGGGTGTAGGTCGAATACACGGCGTTCTGGCCGAGGACTCGGTAACCACCGTCCTCCTCGAGCCGGAGCTCCGGCCCGTTGGATCCACGCGCGCTGGAGGGCTGCCAGGTCCTGAACGGCCCCTGAGCCGCGGCGCGTCGCAGGGAAAGCTCGGTGATGAGCCGCGCCTCTTCAGCCTCGAACGTGGCGACGGCTTCGCGTTCGAGCTCGTCCCGGGGGACGAGCAGTCTCGGCGCATCGGTCACGCCGCCGTCTGCGGTCGAATTCAAGTACGCGAAGAGACCGAAGTACTCGGTCTGCGTGATCGGATCGAACTTGTGCGTGTGGCACTGCGCGCACCCGAGCGTGGCTCCGAGCCAGACCGTGCCCGTGGTGGCGACGCGGTCGATCACCGCGTTGATCCGGTTCTCCTCGTCCTTCGCCCCGCCCTCCTGATTGATCTGAGTGTTGCGGTGGAAGCCAGTCGCGATGCGCTGCTCCCTCGTGGCGCCGGGTAGCAGGTCGCCGGCGAGCTGCTCCACGCTGAATGCGCTGAAGGGCTGGTCCCCGTGGATCGAGCGGATCACCCAGTCCCGCCAGGGCCAGATCGATCTGCCTCCGTCGATCGTGTAGCCGTGGCTGTCGGCGTAGCGCGCTGCCTCCAGCCAGTAGCGCGCCCAGTGTTCCGCGTGGGCCATGCTCGCGAGCAGCCGATCCACCTCGGCGGCGTAGGCCTCCTCGCTCGGGTCGTCGAGGAAGCGGGCCACGTCCTCCCTGCTCGGAGGAAGCCCCGTGAGGTCGAAGTGCATCCGCCGGAGGAGCTCGCGGGGCTCCGCAGGAGCCGCGAATCCGAAGCCCTCCGCCCGCAAGCGAGCTGCGATGAAGCGATCGATCGGCGCCAGGTCGCCAGCGCCGGCGAGGGCCGGTGGGGTCACGCTCCTCAGTGCGCCGTACGCCCAGTGCGGCTCCCAGAGCCCGCCAGCCTCCAGCCAGCGTCGGAGCGTCTCGAGGTCCTCGGCGGAGAGCGGCGAGCCCGCCTCCGGCGGCGGCATCCTCTCGAACTCGTCGGACGTGGTGACGCGATGGAGCAGTTCGCTGAGGTGGGGAGCTGCTCTGTCGACAGCCCCCGGACCGCCATCGGTTCCGATCAGGCCCTCCTCGGTGTCGAGCCGCAGGCCCGATCTCCGAGCGGCCTCGTCCGGGCCGTGGCACTCGAAGCAATGCTCCGCGAGGATCGGCCGGACGTCTTCGGTCCAGCTCGGCGCCCCTTGCAGGGCAGCGGCGATGAGCAACGGAGCGGCGCTCTGCATCGCATCAAGCTAACAGACCCTTCGCCGGCACGCGGCGAGGTGAGCTCTGTCGACTCGCGGGACCAAGGCGCGGGTGAGCTCAGCTGGACCGGTCCTGCCAGGGCATCGCGTACATCTCGGGCTTGATGTCCTGGATGAGTGTGGATCGCCCGAACTCGATGTCGCTGCCCACCTCGGCGACCACGCGCCGCAGTCGCTCCATCCCGATCAGATCGGACAGGAGCCGGATGGAACGCAGCTTGTCGCGGAGCCTTCGGCACTGGAGCTCCGCCACGCGCTGCTGGGTGATGTCGCCGCTCCCCGCGTGATGGCAGAGCGTCAGGATCGATGTCAGATGCTCCAGCGTCTTACCGAGGCGCTGGAGGGGGATCTGAGCGCGCGTGAGTTCGAGCTGGAACCACAGGTTGATGCCCAGGTTCTGCCAGCGAACGAAGCGCAGCCGTCGCTCGGACCATCGCGCATACCCCCTGAGGCGACGAGGCAGGCCTCGGTAGCGAGGGTGGAGGGCCGAAGGCACGAGGCGCGCGGGGAGCCGAGCGAGGTCGGCCGCGAGGTTGAGCACGATCCAGCCGACGAGCCGGTAGAAGCTCGCGTTCCGGAGAAGACGCGCCGTCGCCTTGGCGACCCGCGCGGGGTGCCTCAGCGTCTCCATCGGGCCGATGCGCAGGATCGCCTGATCAGGGCCCATCGGGCGGCCGTCGCTGTCGAGGTTGATGCTCTGGATCACTCCGAGCATCCCCGCCATGTACCGCTCGGTGAAGCGGCTCGTGACGTCCTTCACCATCCCCATCAGGATCAGGTCGTCCTCTCCCTCGACGACTCCGAACACGTGCATGTTGGCACGGCTGTCGGAGACCCTCTGCGAGGTGTGGAAGGTCCGACCTCCGAGGACGTGCTCGGTGGCAGCCTGAGATTCCATCGCGGTCCCCGACGCGGCGCTCTTCGTCAGGTCACGGAGCCCGGCGAGGTCGACGCCATCGGCGTCCTGCTGAAGCGACAGATGGCTCAGCGCGCGTGACTGCAGCGCGCCGCCGAGGACCGAGCCGAGGTTCAGGCGCGGGAGTTCATGCTTGATCACCTTCCCCCCCACGCCGCTCCGCAGTCGCGCGAAGTAGGCCGCGTCCGTGGCCATCATGCGCTGATATCCCGAGGACATGGCGGCGAGCATGCAGCGCCCCATCCGCAGGCAGTAGAAGAGGACCTCGACGCCGTCGGCTTCGATCTGGTTCCGGCGCGGGATGGGGAAGTTGGTGAACTCCATCCGCGAGTTGTGGTTCGCCATGAAGGCGCTCACCTCCGTGGAGTGGCAGCTGAAGCCCCAGTCGGTGGGCTCACCGTCCTCCGAGATGTCGCCGACCGCGACATCGTGCACCGGAAGTTCCACCAGGAACAACCCGACCTTCTTCCCGTGCTTGCCGATCCGCGCGACCAATCCAGCGAGCGCGCCATGGCTCGCGTTGGTGATGTACATCTTGGCGCGAGGGCCGGTTGCGTGGAGTCTGTAGCAGTCGCCTGCCTCGTCCAGCTCGACGTAGGCCTGGACCTTCTTCGCGTTGACGCCGACGCCGACCTCGGTGAGAGCGAACGCCATGAGGCGCCCCTCGCTGAGCATCGGGAGGAACGTGCGCTTCTGTACGTCGGTCCCGTAGGCGAGAAGCGAGCCGGCGCCGATGGTGAGCTCACCGGAGATCTCGACAGCGAGGGCGCCGAGTCCGTTCGCGGCCAGCTCCTCCTCCACCACCGCGAGCGCTCCGTAGTCGCCGTCCGCCCCGCCGTAGTCCGCGGGCACGGTGAACCCGTATCCCCGCTGATCCGCGATCGTCTGGCGCAAGGCGGCGGAGAGCTTCGCGTCCGCCTCGAACGCCTCCCCCTTCGCGAGGCAGCGAAGCGCGGCGTCGACGACCGCCTTGCCTTCCTTGGTGAGCTTGGAGCCGATCTGCGCGCCCGAGCCGAGCTCGGCGGGGTCCGGCAGCGGACCGTACACCAGCCGCTCGACGAGGCCGCGTCGCGACGCCCCCAGCCGGCGCTGGGCGGCCGCCGCCGAGTCGTCGAGCGCCGCCACGTCCTGCGCCTGCTGGGCGTCGCCGGCGGCCGCCAGGGCCTGCGCTGCCGTGGAGCCACCCGCTCCGGGAGCGGCCGGGCCTTCGGCCGGTGTGCTGTCGTCGAGGAGGTCTGTCATGGAACTGTCCCTTCCCTTAACTCATCGGACCCTCAGTCGTATGCGGCAAAGTCAAGTGCTCGGGAGTGATCCGCTTTCGTACTTCGACCGTCCCAGACCGATGAAGCTGTCCGCATTGGGGAGACGGGCCCGCGCCCCGATCGCTACCCTTCGCCGCATGAGCGCTCCCATCGAACTCCCCTTCGAGACCCTCTCGTGGCAGGGCGGGCTCGACGGTCACGTCCGCATGATCGAACAGACCCTCCTCCCCCTCGAGGAAAAGCAGATCGAGGTCCGGACAGTCCCCGAGATGGTCGACGCGATATGGCGCCTGGCGGTGCGCGGCGCTCCTGCGATCGGCGTCGCCGCTGGATTCGGGATGGTCCTGGGGGTGCGGGGCGCCGGACCGGACGACGACGTTCTCGAGCTGGCGCGGGAGACCAAGCGCACGCTCGACGCGGCGCGCCCGACAGCGGTCAACCTCATGTGGGCGACCGACCGCGTGCTTCGTCACCTGGAAACGGTCGATGGCGACGGAAGCGAGCTCAAGGCTGCCTGTCTGAGGGAGGCCATCGCCATCTACGACGGCGATCGCGCCACCTGCAGAGCCATGGGCGAGCTCGGCGCTGGGCTCATCACCGATGGGGAGTCGCTCCTCACTCACTGCAACGCTGGCGCGCTGGCCACGGCCGGCATGGGGACCGCGCTCGCGCCGATGTACACCGCCCATGCCCAGGGGAAGCGCATCGCTGTCTTCGCCGACGAGACGAGGCCTCTGCTCCAGGGGGCCCGCATCACCGCGTGGGAGCTTCAACGCGCGGGGATCGACGTGACCCTGCTCACGGACGGAATGGCCGCCCGCGTGATGGACGAAGGGAAGATCGACCGGGTGTTCGTGGGCAGTGACCGGATCACTCGCAACGGTGACGTCTGCAACAAGATCGGTACCTTCCAGGTCGCTCTCGCCGCCAGCCACTTCGGGGTCCCCTTCCATGTCGTGGCTCCCCTCTCCACCGTGGACCCTCACCTTCACTCCGGTCGGGATATTCCGATCGAGGAGCGGCCCGCCGAGGAGATCACCGAGGGCTTCGGTCGGCGCACCGCCCCGCAGGGAGTCAAGGTCTACGCCCCGGCGTTCGACGTCACTCCGGCGAGTCTCGTCACCTCCATCATCACCGAGGTCGGGATCATCGAGAGACCGGACACCGAGAAGGTCGAGGATGCCCTTCGGCGCGGCGGCGTGAGCCTCTGACCGGGACCGGGCGGGTCACATCGAGACGGACGCCGGACCCGCTGGTAGGCGGGCTCAAGGCCGACCACGCGGCCTACCGACGGAGCCGTCACTCCGTTTCTCGAATTGCCGGTCCACCCCCGGCGACATCCTCATGAGCGCCAAGAAGTCCCCCGCCAAGAAGCCTGCCGCCAAGAAGAAGGCGACCGCCCGGAAGAAGGCGACCGCAGGCAAGCCCGCGAAGACGGGGCGGAAGCCCGCAGCGGCCCCCAAGCCGAACGAGATGGAACCCGACGTCCTGGAGTTCATCCAGGCCATCGACGACTACAAACGCCAGGCCGCGCGGCCTTTCCCTTCCTGGTCGGAGATCCTCGAGATCGTCAAGCGCCTCGGCTACGAGCGCGGCGAGTAGATCGGTTTGTCGGCGGTGAGCGCCGCCACCTCGCCGCGAACGCGCTCGATGACAGCATCGCTCTCGGGCGCCCGTAGCACGTCTGCGATCCAGGCGCCGAGCGCGCCCATGTCAGCCTCGTCCAGGCCTCGCGTCGTGATCGCAGCCGTGCCCAGTCGGATGCCGGACGCCTCCATGGGAGGGCGTTCGTCGAAGGGGATCAGGTTCTTGTTGCAGGTGATCCCCACCCTGTGCAGCGCGTCCTCCGCCGCGGCGCCGGAGAGTCCGATGCTCCCGACGTCGACGAGCATCACGTGGTTGTCCGTGCCGCCGGACACGATGCGGATGCCGGACTCGCTCAGCGTGTCGGCGAGCACTCCCGCGTTGGCGACGACCTGCGCCGCGTAGTCCTTGAAGGAGGGCTGGAGAGCCTCACGGAAGGCGATCGCCTTCGCCGCGATGACGTGCATCAGCGGGCCTCCCTGGCCGCCGGGGAAGAGCGCGCTGTTGACGCGAACGATCCGGTCCTTGGGGCAGAGGATCAGGCCCCCCCGGGGTCCACGCAGCGTCTTGTGCGTGGTCATCGTGACGATGTCCGCATAAGGGATCGGGCTGGCGTGCGCGCCCCCGGCGACGAGGCCGGCGATGTGAGCCATGTCGACCATGAAGAGTGCGTCGATCTCCTTCGCGATCGCGGCGAAGGCCGCGAAATCGATCGGCCGTGAGTAAGCGGACGCACCGGCGATGAGCATCCTCGGGCGCAGCTGGAGGGCTTGCTCGCGCACCTGATCCATGTCCAGCCGCTCGGTCCCGCGATCCACGCCGTAGCTGTGGAAGTCGTAGAAGACACCGCTGAAATTCTTGACGTGGCCGTGGGAGAGATGGCCCCCGTGATCCAGCGACATCGCGAGGACCTTGTCCCCGGGATCGAGGACCGCCATGAACGCGGCCATGTTCGCCTGCGTGCCGCTGTGCGGCTGAACGTTCGCCCGCTCTGCGCCGAAGAGCTCCTTCGCGCGATCCCGGGCGAGGTCTTCCACCTCGTCGACGTGCTCGCATCCGCCGTAGTAGCGGCGGCCCGGGTAGCCCTCCGCGTACTTGTTGGTGAGCGCAGTGCCCATCGCCGCCATCACCTCCTCCGAGGCGTGGTTCTCGGAAGCGATCAGTTCGAGCTGGGCCTCCTGGCGCTCTTCTTCACGGTGGATGGAGGCCCAGACGGCCGCGTCGGTGTGGAGGGCGGTGCTCGCCCCGGGAAGCGTGTCAGTCATCGTTCTTCGGACGCCACTCGGCGCTCAGCGCGAAGAGTAGTGCCCTGATGACCCTGATCGCAACGAGAGCGACGCTCTACACCGAGAAGTCTCGGTGCAGCCCACGCGGGCTGCGACGATCAGCCCGCACGCAGCTCGCCGTTCAGGTCGTACTCCAGGAAGGGATCGGGCGCCTCGCCCTCGACCGGAAGTGGAGCGGCCGAGCTTCCCAGTTCCGCGGCGCGGGCGCGGGCGCTGTCACCGAGCGGCCCGACCTTTCGGCCGTTCTCGAAGACCCCGCTCGCCTGCTCCATCAGCTGCCCGGACTCGTCCCAGACGAAGTGCTCTCCGGTCAACTTGTCGCCCACGAACGACCCGACGCTCTTGCGCAGACCCGTGGGGTGCCATGTCTGGTGGAGCCCATTGCGCTGCCCGCCGCTGTAGGTCTCGACGGCGAGGAGCTGTCCGTCCGGGGCCCAGTCCCGTGCGACCCCGGTCCGGGCTCCTGCCTTGTGGAGAACGAGCGCCTGGAGGTTCCCGCTCGGGTGCCAGGAGCGCAGGACGCCCTCCATGAGTCCGTTCCGATAGACGACCTCGATGTGGCGCTCACCGTTCTCGTGGAACGTTCGATCGACGCCCACGATCTTCCCGGCGTCCCACGTTCGCCTGGCGCGCACCTGCCCCGACTCGAACCAGAACGTCTCCTCGCCGTGAACGAGTCCGTCCTTCGTCTGTTTGACGTGTTGACGCTGGCCGCTCGGATACCACGCCTCGAACGCGCTGACCGGGACGTCGGCCTCGAACGCGACACGCTGGAGGACGGTCCCGTCCTCGGCGAGGGACTCGAAGACGCCCTCCTTCTTCCCCGAGACGAACCTCCCCCGCTGCCCGACGGCGCCGCTTTCCCAGTACTCGACGAGTTCGCCGTCCTCGAGTCCGTCGACGAACGCTCGCTTCGACTTGATCTTTCCGGAGGGGTAGAAAGTGGTCCACTCCCCCACCTGCCTGCCCTGCTCCAGACTGCCGCGCTCGGCCTCCTCGCCGGTCGGATGCCAGCGCACCAGCGGTCCCTCGAGCGACCCGTCGACGTAGCTGTAGCGGGCCGCAGGGCTCCCGATCTGGTGGTACTCCATCCAATCACCGATCTCCCGGCCTTGGTTGTCGTACTGGCCCTTCTTGGCGAGCGTCTGGTTCCTGTGGAACCACTCCCGCTCCCCGATGAACTGACCGTAGAGGTCGGTCCCCCTCGACTTGATCAGCTGTTTGGTCTCGGGGTCCCAGTACTCGAGGCGCGGAGACCCCGAAGCCGTCGACGCGGTGGCGTCCCCGCCGTCGCCTCCGCATGAGCAGAGTGTGAAGGCGCCGAGCAGGGCCAGGGCCGGGAGGAGGATCGTGGACGGGGCGGTGGAGGGTGTGCGTGACTCCATGGAGGCATCGTAGCGGGCTCGCGTCGGCGAAGTCTCGCCCATACGAGCAGGGTTGCGGGGGCCCAGGGTGCCCCCTCGTCTCGACCCGGGACGTGGCCGTGTGACGCCCCACCCTCCCTCCTCGGGCGCCAGCGCCGATCCCGGCCGCCATCAGGAGCCAACCGAACGCAAAACGCTCCAAAAGCCACAGGTCCACCCCCCCCAGAGGTCGATCCGTGGGTCACGCGGAGCGCTCGCCGACCCCCGGTCGGGCGAGGGTGACCCCGGCCGGGCAGGCCGGGCGCTCCCGGAGCATGGCAATGATGGAACTCACGCAATTGAACTGGACCAGCGGCCTCAGGGCGGCGGCCTTGACCCTGGTGACGGCCGCGGCCGCGACGGCCCAGGACGGACCCTTCATCGCACAGGACGGCCTCCTTGTGATCGAAATGGAGTCCGGTGGCGCAGCCGGGTCCTGGGAGAACGAGTCGGCGATCGGCGGATACGCCGGGTCGAGCTACATCCGATGGGACGGTCCCAATCTCTTCAACCAGCCGGGCAGCGACATCTTCGGCTTCGACTTCGAGCTCCAGGAGGAGGGTCGATATCACTTCCGCCTGCACAACCGCCACGACCACCCCGACAGCACCGAGGCGAACGACGTCTGGGTGCGCATGGACGGAGGGGCATGGATCAAGGTCTTCTCCTGGCAGCGGGGCCGGTGGACCTGGGCGACGCAGCACGAGTTCGACCACCACGACAAGCCGCCCGCGGAGTATCAGCTCAGCGCTGGCTCTCACCGGATCGAATTCTCCGGCCGCAGCCACGACTTCATGATCGATCGGCTGCACCTCTATCGCAGCCATGTCGGCAGCCCCCTCTCCCTCTCCCACCCGGAGTCTCCGCGGGGAACCGTCAACGACAGGCCTCTCCCCGGCATCCTTCTCCACCCCCGGGCAGTCCCCGCTGGCGACAACTTCCGCACCACGGTGCGCGTGGATGGCCGCAGGAGCTTCGACCCCGACGGTGACGCGATCAGCTATCGCTGGACCGTTCGTGGTGTGCGCTTCGACGGCAGCAGCACGCCCGGCCAGTCCCACCTCGACGTACGCGTCAGCGGAGACTTCGCGGTCCCGGTGAAGCTCGAGGCGTCGGACGCACAGGAGAGCGCTACGGAGTGGTCCTACATCAACATCGAAGGCCACGGGGCCACGCTGAGCGGCGGCGGCGCCGTCTGGCACCCCGTCACGCTCGACTTCCAGGGCCCCGTCGCCTCGGAGACGGCGGACGCCCCGAACCCCTTCCTGGACTACCGTCTCAACGTCACGTTCACGGCGCCTGATGGCTCCGAGATGCTGGTGCCTGGCTTCTTCGCCGGCGATGGCCAGGGCGGGGGCGCGGGCGACGTCTGGCGCTGCCGGTTCAATCCGGACCAGCCGGGAATCTGGAACTACACCGCGAGCTTCCGGAGCGGCACCGACGTGGCCGTCAGCCTCGCGCCGTTCGCGGGGGCGGCGCACTCCTTCAACGGCGCCAGCGGCGCGTTCGCGGTTCTCCCCCGAGACACGTCCGCGCCCGGCCTCCTGCGCGACGGTCGCCTCGAGTACGTGGGCGAGCATTATCTGAAGGCTCGAGACGGCGACTTCTTCGTGAAGACCGGGACGAACAGCCCCGAGAACTTCATGGCGTACAAGGGGTTCGACGACGTGCAGGACAACGGCGGCGTCGGCATCATCCACGAGTACGGCCCGCACCGAGGCGACTGGCGCGCTGGCGACCCGTACTTCCGCTCCGCGGACACGGGCGTCGATTCCAGGGGGATCATCGGTGCGCTGAACTACCTCGGGGAGCAGGGCGTGAACGCGATCTATTTCCTCCCGATGAACCTCGGGGGGGACGGGCAGGACACGTGCCCCTTCATCGGCTACTCGAAGACGCGCTACAACAAGACCCACTACGACGTCAGCCGCCTCCATCAGTGGAACGCCGTCCTCAACCACGCTCAGGAGCGGGGGATCCTCGTGCACTTCGTGCTCGCGGAGACCGAGAGCGGGAACGAGAACTGGCTCGACGACGGCGTCATGGGCCTCGAGCGGAAGCTCTTCTTCCGCGAGCTCTCGGCGAGGTTCGGATATCTGAACGGGGTCAAGTGGAACCTCTCCGAGGAGAACGACTACCCGGTCTCGGTTCTCCGTCAGATGGCGTTCTACATGGACGCCGTGGACCCGTACGGCCACATCACCGCGGTCCACACCCACCCGGACGACGTCGCGATCTACGATCGCCTCTACGGAGATCCGCTCTTCGACGCGGCGTCCGTGCAGTACCTGCCCCAGTCCGTGGAGGGCATGACTCACCTCGTCCGTCAGGAGTCGAGGCAGGCGAGCCGCAAGTGGATCATCGACATGGACGAGAACGGCATGTGGGACGTGGGGCTCTCGGGCGGCAATGCGGCCGAGATGCGCCAGCGGGTGCTCTACGACGTCCTCTTCTCGAACGGCGGCGTCGAGTGGTACTGCGGCTACCACGCACTCCCGCTCGGTGGCGACGTGCGCCTGGAGGACTTCCGGACGCGCGAGGAGATGTGGCGCTATTCGCGGATCGCCCGTGAGTTCCTCGAGGAGCACTTCGACCTCGCCCAGGCCGTCCCGGGCGACCACCTGGTCGAGGCGGGCCCCTCCGAGTTCGGCGGCGCGGAGACCCTCCTTCAGCATCACCGGAGGATGGCCATCTTCTTGCCTGACGCCGAGACCGCACCGACGGTCGATCTTCGGCATCACGACGGCGTCTACTCGGTCCAGTGGATCTCACCGAGGACCGGTCAGGTCGTGGCTCAGGGCCCCGACGTGGCGCAGGCAGAGAGCACCACGACCGTGCTGCAGGTGCCCGTGGCCGAGTCGGGGGAGGACTGGATCGTCCTGCTCGAGCGCATCGCGGACTGAATCGACGACGTCAACGTGCATTCGCCTCGATCGCCAGAGGGCTCGACCGGATCGGTCAGGCCCTCTGGCGATCCTCCACAGGAAGGGAGGAGGCGGCGCTCACTCACCGAGAACTGCTCCGTAGCTGGAACAGCCAGCGCCGCGCCTGCTGGCAAGTCCTCGGTGCGGCCCGCACGACGCGCTATCCTCCCCGCAGCATGGCCACCCGCCTCACGATCCCCCTCGCGGCCCTCTCCTTGTCCGCCCTCGCAGCGTGCTCGGGCGCTGACGGGGAATCGCGCCCCCACGTGATCCTCATCACGCTGGACACGGTTCGCGCCGATTTCCTCTCCTGCTACGGCGCGACCACGGGCGACACCCCCGCGCTCGATCGGGTGGCGCGCGACGGAGCCGTCTTCGATCGCGCCGTGGCGGCCTCGGGCCTCACCCCCACGTCCCACGCCACGATCCTCACCGGGAAGTTCCAGTACGGTCATGGCCTGCGCGTGCTGGCCGCTCCGAGTGGATACCGCCTCGACGAGGACCAGACCGGCCTCGCCACCGCGTTCAAGGAGGCGGGTTACAGGACAGGAGCCATTCACAGCGCCTTCCCGGTCTCCGGCTACTTCGGCTTCGACAACGACTTCGACGAGTTCCAGTCGTTCGACGCGGCGATGGAGCTCGACGAGGACGGGAACAAGGTCCGCTGGGACATCGAGCGCTATCAGCGCCGATCCGACGAGACCACCGCGCGAGCACTGGAGTGGTTCACCCAGGCGGCCGCGGAGGGTGACGCGCCGGTCTTCCTCTGGCTCCACTACTGGGACCCCCACGATCCGGTGATCCTGCCCCCTGAGGACGAGCTCGAGGAGCTTCTCTACGACAGCGGGTCGGGCCGTCTGCTCGGTGATCTCTCGCGCATGTACGCGGCCGAGCTCCGCTACCAGGACCGGAACCTGGGCAGCCTCTTCCGGGGCCTGAGCGAAGCGGGCCTGATGGACGACACCCTCCTCGCGGTGACCGCCGATCACGGCCAGGGCCTCGAGGACGGTCTGGCGATCCATGGCTGGTCGAAGCACCGCGTTCTCTACCGCGAGGTGGTTCACGTCCCGTTGATCCTCAGGGGCCCCGGCGTCCTTCCCGGGACGCGAGTCCGTGATCAGGTTCGGACCGCGGACATCGCGCCGACTCTGATCGAGCTCGCCGGGCTCGAGCAGGGGCTGCTGGACAGCGACGTGGACGGGGTGTCACTCGTGGAGCGCCTCGACGGCCAGCCGCGTGGCCACCTCCGCGCGTACGGGGAGCAGATCAACGGGTACGACGACAATGCCGGGATGCGACGCAACCGAGCGGAGGCGGCGTTCCTGCACATGGTGTCGGACGGTGAATGGAAGCTCATCTATCGCCCTCACATGCCGGAGCGCAGCGAGCTGTTCCACATCTCGACGGACCCCAACGAGACGAGGAACGTTCGAGCGGCGCATCCAGCCGAGTATCTGCGGCTGATGGCGGACCTCGCGGAGCGGAACCCCTGGGTCCTGGAGCCGTTCCCGGAGGTCTCGAAGCAGGTCGCGGGTGCTCCGGACCTCTCCAGCCTCGGCTATTCGGGCGCGGAACAGGGCGAAGCGAACTGGTACTGGACGTGCCCCGAGCACGGCGAGTACACGGCTTCGGAGCGCGGTCGCCACGATGCGGCCTGTGGTCGCATCCTCGTGCCCGTGGGGCAGTGGCGCGAGGCGCGCTGATCCGCTCCTCGTTCGCGTTGCAGCAGGGCCCGCCAGACCCGCTGCCCCGCCCCATGGTCAGGGGTGAGCTCTCACGAGGGGACGGTGATGCGGGACCCAGGAGCCCGCGAGGACCACCTCGTGGTTCGGCTTGCGCGACGGGACACCGCGGTGGACACTTGGACGCGGGCGCCGCTGTGTCGCGCTCCTCTCTTCCCGACTCCCAGGCTGCGAACCGCTCGATTCGCAGGGTCATCGTGCTGATCAAATCAAGCCCGGCGCGCTCGTCCGCGCTGGCTCTCCTCGTTCTTCCTGCCGCGGCCCTCACCGCCGGCACCGTGGCGACACCCGCGGCCCCCGCCCAGCAGAGCCAGGTCCCGGCGACGCTGAACGACTTCTTCCTGCCCGGGACGCAGCCGAACGAGCTCAACCAGCCGATCTTCGAATCGAGCAGCTGCGTGGTCTGCCACGCGAACTACGACCCGGATCACGAGCCCTACGAGCAGTGGGCCGCCTCGATGATGGGCCAGGCGGGGCGCGACCCGATCTTCTACGCCACCCTCGCCATCGCGAACCAGGACGTGGACTTCGGCGGAGAGTCCTGCCTTCGCTGCCACGCTCCCGGTGCCTGGCTCGACGGTCGCTCGACACCGACCGACGGGTCCTCGCTCGACCCGCTCCTCGGAGATCTCGACGGAGTCAACTGTCACTTCTGCCACCGGATGGTCGACCCCGTGGCCGACGCGGCCAACCCCCCGGAGGATCCCTCGATCCTCGCCGGGCTCGTGACGCCTGCGCTCGAGGAGCCTCACACCGGCTCCTTCGTCATCGACCCGGACGACAATCGTCGTGGCCCCTTCGAGCTGGTGAACTTCTTCTTCCACCAGTGGAGGGAGTCTCCGTTCCATCAGGAGTCGCTGATGTGCGCCACCTGCCACGACGTGTCGAACCCCCTCCTGGAGCAGCAGCAGGACGGCACGTTCCAGATCGGAAGCCTCGACTCCCCCCACCCGACCGCCAGGAAGGCGGACATGTTCCCGGTCGAACGGACCTACAGCGAGTGGGCCGCGAGCGTGTACGCCCAGGACGCCATCGAGACCGGCGGCCGGTTCGGCGGAGACAAGACCGCGGTCTCCTCGTGCCAGGACTGCCACATGCCCGACGCGCTCGGCACCGGCTGCAATCCGAACTTCGCGCCGCCCGTCCGTCCGGACATTCCGCGTCACTCCTTCGCCGGGGCGAACTCGTGGGTCCTGCGCGCGATCCGGTCCCAGTACAGCGATACCGACACCGGTCTGACGCAGCAATCGGTGGACGACGCCGTGGCGCGGAACGAGGCCATGCTCGCCGCCGCGGCCAGTCTGGAGGCGGTTGTCGAGGGCGGTGACCTGCGGGTTCGGATCACCAACATGATGGGCCACAAACTGCCGACGGGTTACGGCGAGGGCCGTCGTATGTGGCTCGACGTCCGCTTCTTCGACGCTGCTGGCAACCTCGTGCTGCAACGGGGCGGCTACGACCAGCTCACCGCTGACCTCGACGAGCAGTCCACCGAGGTCTTCGAGATCCTCCATGGGATCGATGCGCAGATGTCGGCCGCGACCGGACTGCCCCAGGGGCCGAGCCTGCACTTCCTCCTGAACAACACCACCGACAAGGACAATCGCATCCCGGCCCGAGGATTCCGCGGCGCGGTCTACAACGCCATCGGCGCGAAGGTCATCGGTGCCGTCTACGAGGACGAGCAATACTGGTCCGAGACCCTCTTCGCACTGCCCGGCGCTGCGACCCGTGCCGAGGTGCGCCTCTTCCACCAGACGACCTCCAAGGAGTACATCGAGTTCCTGCGGGACGAGAACGTGACCGACACCAAGGGGCAGGAGGCGTATCAGCTCTGGGAGATGTTCGGGAAGAGCGCCCCGGTCGAGATGGGCTCGGTGAACCTCGAGCTCGCCGACGTGGGCACCCTGGCCCCTCGCCCCCTCGCCCTGGGCAAGCTTCGAACGACCGGTGAGCGGGCCGAGATCAGCTTCGTCGGCTCGACGTCGGCCTCCGGCGGGGGCGGCGTCGTCAATCTGACCGGCGGCGACCCGAATCAGATCATGGTCCTCTTCGGCAGCAACGGTCAGGGCAGTCTCGATCGCGTGAACGGGACGGTGAACATCGTGAGCGGTGCCCAGCGCTACGCGACCGTCGTGCTCGACGCGAACGGTGAGGCGTCGATCCCCCTGAGCTTCGGACCTGGCGATGTGGGCCGGGACATCACCTTCCAGGCCTTCTTCCGCGACACCGCCGATCCCGTCGGGCTCAGCATGTCGAACGGTCTGCGCGTGGACGTCACCCACTAGGCCCCCCCGGATCCCGGACGCCCCACGGCGCGCTCGGATCGGCTCTCGTCGGCGCCGCGTCTCCCTGCCCGGGAGCGCGGCGTCATCCATGACGGCCGGTTTCGTAGGCTCCGTCCCATGAGACTGCCGCTGAAGATCCTCGCGATCACGCTCGTCGGAGGAGCGCTGCTCCTCGTGGCCGGGTCCTTCCTCGTTCCCCCCGCCGCGAAGAGCGCCCTCGCCGAGGGCTCCCGCGCCGCCTTCGGCGTCCCCTCCAGCATCGCTGCCGTCGGGGCTTCGCCCGGCGTCTCCACGACGAGCGTGGAGTTCGTCGGTTACCGGCTCGAAACGACCGATGGCTTCACCGAGCCGATCCTCACCATCGGCCGGTTCGATCTCGGGGTGGGCACGCGGTCGCTCCTCGGCGAGACCAAGGAGATCGCACACCTGGTGCTCGAGGATGTCGTCCTGACGATCGAACAGGACGGCGCGAACCTCAACGTCGTCCCGATCATCCAGCACGTCAGGGCCCTTGGCTCGTCTTCGGATGGACCACCTGCTCCTGACAGCACGACACGAATCGAGGATGGCGGCGAGCCGGAGGCTGTCGGCCCTCGCCTGCGCATCCGGAAGGTGGATATCAGGGGCCTTGCCGCGCGGGTGAAACTCGCGGGCGTCGCGGGCGTCGGCGCCTACGAGGGCACCGTCGCAGTGCCGGACTTCGTGGAGGACTTCGGCGGACGCAGCCCGAGTGGAGGAGCTTCGATCCCGGAGATCGCCGGCGTGCTCGTCGAGAGCCTGTTGAGCAGGGTCCTCGACGAGGCGGACGGTGAGGTCCCGTCCGAGGTCCTCAGCGCCCTCGAGATCGCCCTGGAGACCGGGCTCGACGGCGGCCTCGGCGCCGTCGTGGACGGGATCTCCGCCGAGGGGCAGCGGAGGCTCGACCAGGGCGAGGCGGCGCTGCAGAAGGCCGCCGAGAGGGCCCTGGAGGGGTCCTTGGACGACGCGCAGTCCGCGCTGGAGGAAGGGCTCAGCGGACTCCTCGGGGGCGATCGAGACCGGCGGTGACCGGCTCGTGGATGCTCAACCGCGGGCGGCCGTGACGAATGAGCGGTGGTCGACGTCCGGGATCTCGAGGAGCACGTCGCCAGGGTCCCCCGCCGTCCCGTACTCCCCGAGCTCCCACACGTGGCGCCGATAGTCACGCACGTCGACGAGGCAAAGGGTCTGGATCGCACGCAGCGTGACGAGCTGCTCGGTGATGCGCGCGGGGTGGCGAAGCGCGTCGGCGAGCCGCGACTCCGTTGCCGAACGCGCCGCCTCCCGCTCGCTCGAAGGAAGCCTCGCCGCATCGAAGGCGGAGCGTGCTCCATCGACATCCGCGAGCAGCGTCGCCCAGGCGGCTCTCTTCACCCGGCGCCGTCGCATCGCCTCGGCCCCCACGTCACCTTGGCCTTGCACTCCGGCTTCGGTCCTGGACGCTTCCAGGAAGACACCGGAGCGGACGGCTGCTCGAAGCACACGCGCGCCGCCATCGGGACTGCGCCACCACTGCTCGAAGTGAACGCGCAGGCGAAGCGCCAGCAGAGGGCGCCGGCGCGGGAGTCCGAACCGGAGCGCATCGCAAGTCGCTTCCGCCAGCACCTCGGCGCCGAACAGCCCGGATCGAATCCCGTCGTCGTCAGCGACCACGATCAGCGCGAGCGCGCGCAGCGTTTCGCGATCCTGCTCGATCGGCACGCCCAGCGCGGTGGAGAGCCTCTCCAGCAGACCGTCGGCGAACTCGCGCTCGAGGTGCCGCAGGCAGCGCGTGGTTCGCGCAGCGTGGGCCGTGAGGCGATCTCGCATGGCCGGGTCGGCTCCGAGGAACTCCGCATCGGCCGCGACGTGTGGAGTCCGACCATTCCCGTCCGGCGGGCCCTCGAGTCCGGGAAGTGTGAGACCACAGTACTCGGGGTCGAGGATCGCTCGAAGCTCGGTGGCGGCGAGTGCCCCGGGGCCCCGCATGCGATCGATCTTCCGCGCAGCAGCGTGGAAGTCCGCTTCGCCCCCAGCGCCACCCGACAGCGCGCGTTCCGGGCGCCGGATGGTGGCGACGGCGCGCGCGAGCGCCCTGCACGCCAAGACGGCGGCGCGGAAGCCGACCGCAGCCAGCCGGAACGGCGCGAACCAGACCTTCCCGCCCTCGATCCACTCGGCGTAGAGGAGGCGCGGATTGAGGACCCTGGATTCGAGGGGCAGCTCGTGAAGAGGCGAGGTGCCGAAGACGGTGCGCACGAGCGCCCTCCGATCCTCCCTGAGGCGCGCGAGCACCTCCTCCCCGAAGCGGCACGCCACCTCGGCGTCTCGAGCCGGCGACGCGTCGAGGAAGTGAAGGGCGGTGAACGCCGTCGTGAGCTGCGCGGCGCGGCCCCTCGCACTCGCGCGGACGGCGTTCTCGTCGGCGTCGCCCTCGACGCGCGGCGCGGCGCGTCCGAGCCAGGCGTCGTAGCGAGTCCGCTCCTCCGGCGCGGCACGATCGAGCTCGGAGAGCGGGATGGCGTGCGCGTTGTAGTCCACGATCAAGCGGGCCGAGCGGCTGGACAGGGCTCGGGTGATCGAGTGGAACCACAGATACGGTCCCCTGATGAACGCGCGCCTGCGCTCGAGGTCGAGGCCCCGGAGCGTTCGTCGCATCGAAGCGTCGACGCGCCCCGAGTGACCGATCATGCGCTGCAGTGCGAGGTTGCCGAGGAGCTGGCTCGTCGCACGCGTGTCCGAGTGCACGAGAAGTGCGCCATCGAGCAGATCGCGGTAGAGCATCACGGAGCGAGCCACCGCGTCGAAGCCGACGTCTTCGGAAGGTGGTGAGACACCGGCGGTCATGAAGCGATCGAGGCCGCCGAGGAAGCGCGCCACGTCCTCCTCGTGCCGCTCGGAGGCGAGGGTGCCCTCGCGCAGGATCCTCTCGGGCCTGAAGACTCTTCCTCCAAGCAGCGCGGCGTCCATCTCCCGTGCCCGCGCCTTGATGCTCTCGGTCAGGTGCAGGAACTGGGCTCGGGCGACCTGCTCGTGAAACACCGTCGCGTCCCTCGCCAGTCGTTGCAGCCAGGTGCCGATCCCGAGGAACGCGAGGCAGATGGAGCCGAGCACCACCAGGACGACGCCGGTCAGCCGCTTCACCACGTTGAAGACGTCGAGCACGAAGCCCCTCAAGCCGCTCAGATCTCGCGCTGCGCCCTGGCTCAGCGCCTCTGCGTCCTCGCCGGGCGCTGCCTGAGACGCCTCCGTCAGCAACACCGCGTCATCGGGATCGAGACCGAATCCGCGGAGAAGAAGCAGGAGCAGCAAATAAGCGCCGCCGATGGCCAGCAGCCTCACGGCAGGCCTCGCAGACCGCGCCACCAGCGTCGAGCCGACACGCCCGACCAGCTCCCCGGGCGTCAGGGTGCCCCGCAGGTCGCCCCACCAGAGAATGCCTCGATGGAGCGCTGCGGCCGAGCGCGCTGCGCTTCTGAGGACGCGCGCAGCGAGGCGACGATCGGGGAGATGGCTCGCCTCCGCGGGGACCCACCGGCCCACGAGGGGCGCGCGACTCAGCGGCGAGCGCGAGATGATCCTCGCGCCCCTCGCCAACCGCGCCACGGCGTCGGGGCCGATCCGGGCCGTGACCTCCTCGCTGCGTATGCTCGAGAGCGTGTCGAGGAGGCCCTCCGCGATCGGTAGACCGGCCCTCCTCGCCGCGCGGGCGTCCTGGCGCGGACCGACGTCTGGAACCTGCTCCGTGGCGGCCGCTCGGAGGCATCTCAGGCGCCCGGCGGCGAGCTCCTCACGCTCATCCGCAGCCATGGAATCCAGCGCCTGAGCGAAGAGGCCGTCGAGCACGCTTCGTACGTTCAGGAGGCGCGACCGGACGGTCGAAGAGCGCTCGCGTGCCTCCCTGCGTTCAGCAGGAGTGGGGAAGACCAGCGTCTCCCCCATGAGGAGGCGTGCGTTCTGACGAACGATGCGATCGAGTCCCCGGAGGAGGAAGTTCAGCGCACGGTAGAGCCGGATCACCGGGAGCAGCAGCCGCAGTGAGCGAGCCAGCTTCTGAACTCGGAGAGCCTTGAGCAGCGGCGCCAGCTCTGCTGAATTGGCGTTGATCGCGAACAGGCCGAACGGAATCGCGGGAAGGAGATCCGTGAGGACGTGTCGCTTCAGCCAGGACGGATTGAACCCGAGGTGCGCCGCCTTCACGAGGAAGTCCACGACGAGGAAGGCGCAGACCGCGGTGTCCGTCCACAGGAGCCAGCTGGATGAGCCGTACCAGATCGATGCGAAGAGCAGGCCGATCACCAGCACGATCGCGAGGAGGACCATGCGGTCCCAGAGCATGACTCTGCGGCGGCCGAACGCCTTCTCCAGCCGGACCTGAAGCAGCAGCTCCAGTCGTTCGACCTCCAGCCTCCTCATTCGACGGAGCAATCGCCGCCTGGGGCCGCGCATACCGCCATCACGCGCGCGCTCCACGTGCTGAACGTGCCAGTCCAGAGCGCGACGCGCTTCCCCGAGCAGGCGTACGCCGACCCGATCCTCGACCTCGAGGGCCACGACGAGTGTCTCGTCCGCGTGATCGACGAGGCGCCCGGCCCAACCCGCGCGAACATCGGGATCGGGAGGTGCATCCTCGACGGCACGGCTGAATTGCAGGCGCAGCGCCTTCTGGACCCGGAGCGCTTCCTCGACGACGGTCCGGCGATCCGGCTGCTCCGAAGGCCCGATTCGCCCTGCGCGCCCCTCCACGTGAGAGCGGAGCTCCTCCGTGGCGAGGAGGGAATCGAAGAGGCGATCTCGGAGCCCAGAGGTCCCCTCACCTCGATCGTCCGCGGAGCGAAGCTGGTGGGCTTCGTCGGCCAGCCGTTCGCGCTGGCGCAAGGTCTCGCACAGAAGGTGGGCGGACAGCGCCTCGGCGTGACCTGCGGCCTCCACCAGGCCAGAGCGCTGCAGCTGCTCCATCCAGCCGAGCGTCACCGGAAGCACTGGGTGGGCTTCAGGCTCCCCTTCGATGAGCGCACTGCGGCACTCCGCGTCCAGCAGGCGCCGCTCGAACGCGCAGAGGCGCGCTGCGGCCTCCGGCCCGCCGAGACGAGAACGGGCCACCGCGAGCTCGCGCAGCTCCGCCTCCAGCTCGGGCAGCACACCCTCCAGGGCGACTTGCACCCTTTCGAGGGCGGGATCTCGGGGTTCGGGGTGAGCCACGGTGCAGAAGTCTCCCGAGCGGACCGGATCCTCGATGCGCGATTCAGCGGAATCCTTGCGCGATCGAACGATCAGCCTCCATTCGCGGAAGCCAAACCACCCTCGAATGGATCCATCGTCCGCGCGTAGGCCGCTAGGATCCCGGAGCAGAGCCGCGCGAGAGGCTCCCGGTGCCCCCGCCGGCAATACCTCCTCCCGTCCTCCACAGATGCCATGACAGACGCCCCGACGAGCTCGGAATCGAGCCAGCCAAGCGCCGCGAAGTCCCTTCGGAAGGAGTCCGTCTGGGAGGTCTATTACCCGTTCAACGCGGATCAGGACAAGGACGCCGTCCCGGTGGCCTCCTTCCCCATGATCATCTACTTCTGGCCGTCGCTGGTCACCTTCCTCGTGTGCGGCGTCATCCAGCTGATCGGCGGCGGACCAGTCGGTGAGGAGGGGTCGTTCACCGGCTCCACCCTCGGGTGGTGGGCGACGGGCGCGCTCGCGTTCAACCTGATGATCATCGTGACCGACCTGGATCAGAAGAAGTTCACGATCTTCATCCTCGTCTTGCTTCTGGCCGCGCTCGGGGCCTACGTCGGCAAGCTCCAGGGGTGGGGCGTGATCGGTCTGATCGGCGGCTGGTTCGGCGGGCTCGAGATCTACTACAGCACCCACACGTACTTCATCGTGGGCTTCTTCCTGGCGCTCTTCTTCGTGGTCGGGATGACGACGCCGCGATTCAACTACTGGCGCCTGGAGCCCAACGAGTTCGTCCACTACATCCAGCCCTGGGGACGCGACCAGAGCATTCCGCGCCTCGGGAGCACGGTGAGCAGGGAGGTTCCTGACGTGCTGGAGCTCATCTTGACGTTCGGCGGTGGGACGATCGTGATCAAACGAGAAGGCCAGGTGGTGGCACGCATCGAGCACGTTCCCTTCCTGGGGAAACGCATGAAGTCGATCGAAAGACTGCTCGGCGTCACGCGGGTCCAGCAATCCTGACCAGCTCAGCTCAGTCCTCATCCACGCCTCCCCGTTCATGTCCGATCTTCGCGCCGTCGCCCTGGGTCTCGCCGACTTCATCGACGCCTCACCAAGCCCCTATCACGCGTGCGCAGCGGCCGCCGCGCGTCTGGAGGCGTCGGGTTTCTGCCGCCTGGACGAGCGGGCGGCGTGGGACGCGATCCCCGAACGTGCGTATCTCCAGCGCGGGGGATCGCTCATGGCATGGGCGCTCCCGGCCGATGCCGACCCGGCGGAGGGTTTCCGGCTCGTGGGTGCCCACACGGACAGCCCCAACCTGCGCGTCAAGCCCCGCCCTGACACGGGCGGCGCGGGGTTTCGGCAGGTGGGGGTCGAGGTCTACGGCGGCGTTCTCCTCAACTCCTGGCTGGACCGCGACCTCGGCCTCTCCGGGCGCGCATGGATCGACGAGGGCAACGGGCTCGAGGAGCGGCTCTTCCTCGTCCAGCGGCCCGTCATGCGGGTCCCCCAGCTGGCCATCCATCTGGACCGCGCCATCAGCCAGGAGGGTTTGAAGCTGGATCGGCAGCAGCACATGGCCCCCATCACGGCTGTGGGCGAGCGCCGCGAGGGCGCGTTCCGCGAGCTCCTCGCCGCGGAGATCGACTGCGACGTCGCGGCGATCAAGTCATGGGACGCCATGCTCCACGACTTGACTCCGTCGCGACTCATCGGAGTCGACGAGGACATGCTCGCGGCCCCGCGCCTCGACAACCTCTGCAGCGCCTACCTCGGGCTGGAAGCGGTGATCGCCGCCGCGGAGACGGGCCCCCGACGGGGCGTGGCCGTCACGCTCTTCGACCACGAGGAGGTGGGCAGCGGGAGCCGCGGGGGCGCGGACGGGCCGATCCTCGGCGACGTGCTCGAGCGACTCGTGCTGGCGCGCGGAGGTTCGCGCGAGGATTTCCTCCGGTGCCTCTCGGCGTCTCTGTGCATCTCCGCCGACATGGCCCACGCCGTTCACCCGAACTACCGCGAGCGTCATGAGCCGGATCACCACGTCCACCTCGGTGCGGGGCCCGTCATCAAGATCAACGCCAACCAGCGATACGCCACCGAAGCGGAGACCGAGGGCTTCTTCCAGGCGGCCTGCGAGCGGGCTGGGGTGCCGTATCAGAAGTGGGTCATGCGAACCGACATGGCCTGCGGGTCCACCATCGGCCCCCTGACCGCGTCGCAGCACGGGATACGCACGGTGGACGTCGGATGCGCTCAGCTGTCGATGCACAGCGCCCGCGAACTCTGCAGCAGGGACGACCCTGGATTCATGCTTGCGGCTCTCGTGGAGAGCCTCGTCGGCTGAAGCGCTGATGGCCGTCAGCGCGGGTGTTCCAGCCCGACCAGCTCGGGCGCGCACTGTCCGAAGTAGTACGTGTAGCGCGCATTGACCTCGGAGACAGCGTGCAGGCGGCGCGTGCCGGCCTCGTCGCGCCAGGTGAACGCGTCGATGCCCACGGGTCCGAAATACCCGATGTCGACGAGGCGCTCGGCGACTCGCTGAAAGGCGCGACGCAGCGCGTCCTGGACGTCTGGAGCAGCTTTTGCCGGCGAGGTTTGACGGGGACCGGGCCGCGCGCTCCCGGCATGGCGAACCGCCGGCGCCGACTGGATCGCACCGTTCGATCCGATGTGTCCATGGATCGCGAACTCCTCCTCGAGGTCGAGCATCGGCGCGATGTCGATCGGACCGCTGGCCAGACGCTCCCTGACGAAGGCGGTCACGGGCGCCGACGGCGTCTCGGCGACGATGCGATCGCGACCGGCGGCGCACAGTGACCCGCGCAGGATCCATGCCGGAGGCTTTCCTGAAGGCCGCGGCGGCGCGGTGTCCTCCATCGCGGCGAGGACGTCCTCGGCCGAACCGCACGTCACGCGCCCGCGAAGCGGGGCCGCGTCGATGAAGGTCTCACGCGCGTTCGCCCGGATCAGCGCTTCCAGGTCAGGGGCTCGAGGCAGCGTGAGGCCACGCGCGCGGAGGAGCTCCAGCGCGTGAGGAGTCGGAGACCACGCGAACCCCCTGCGCGCCAGGCCGGAAGGTCCGCGCCCGCCATCGGCGTCGCAGTCGCTGTGCTGCGTCACCTCCCTCCCGAGCAGGGAGCGAGCGGCACCCGCACGTACGGCTTCGGGGATCGGTTCCACCCTCCTCCAGTCCAGCCCTGCTCGCAGCGCGGCCAGCTCCGCCTCCGCCTCGAGCCAAAGGCACCAGCCCCCGGCCCATCGCGGGCGTGTCGCCCACCAGATCATCGGTCCCGTGCAGGCCGGACGCTCCGAGGTGACCGTCTCGTCGTCTTCGACCCTGCAGCGGCGAGCCCATCGAGGAACGCCTCGGACAACCCGGCGCGCCGACGCTGCGGACGCTGGAGGGGGTGCCCTCTCATCACCGATGGGGTCAACGGAGCGGGAAGCGCCGCAGCCCATCGGTCGAAGTCAGGACCGCTATCCGGGTTGCCTCCATCGAAGTGCGTGAACCAGCGCGCCGCGAAGCGGACGTGCGCGACTTCTTCTCGGCCAACACGCTCGACCACCCGCGCGGATTCCGGGTCCCCGGCGGCCTCGAACTGCCCAGAGAACCGCTCTGCGTGCTCGATGTTGGCGCCCTCGAAGCCAAGCCCCAGCAAGGCGACGAACATCCTCGGGTCCGTGCACTGCTTCGCCTTCACCCAGAACCAGTCACGAACCGGGTGAGCGCCGTAGTCCGCGCCGTGCGCCCGCAGTCGGTCCCGGTAGAGCCGCCCGTGCCGGAGCTCGTCGTCCACGAGACGGAGAAGGCCACGCCGGAACTCGGGTGGAGCGTCACCGAACAACAGATACGCCCATGCGAAGAGCTCCGCCGCCTGGATCTCGTGATGGAGGAAGAGGTGGAGCAGGCGCACGCGCGCGTCGGCGGTCTTGAGCGCTCCGGCTCTCGGGATACGCTCCGCCCTCTCACCGAGCTCCACACCCGTTGGGCGCCCGGGCTCCATGGCGAGGACGACTTCACGCGGAGGCGCATGGGCGGGGTCCATGAGCTCTGGCCGCGGCCCGGGCGCCAGCTTGCTCTCGGTGGTCACGGCGCGGATGAGGGCGACGCACCACTCCTCTGCCGAATCGATCATGACGTCCCGCGCTTCACCTTCACGCGACAGGAGGTCTCGAGGTACGACGCGACCCGATCCACCTGGCGGCCCTGGACCACCACCGACCCTGCTTCGATCCTCGCGCCCGCGCCGAGGGCCCGGCCGCAGTCGCGGGCGATTTGCCTGAGAGCCGCGTCGTCGGGCGCTTCCGAGAGCCAGCGCGCCACTGTCACCTCCTTCCCCCCGCGGCCCTTCCTCTCGAAGCGGACCTCGACCACCCCACCGTCGCAGGCGTCGCTCGAGACGATCTCCTCCGCCGGGCTCGCCGGATTCGTGGCGCTCTCCCCGGATCGCGGCAGCGAGGCGAACGGGTTGCTGGTCAATCCGCCGACCGGGCCACCCAGATCGATCCAGGCCTTCTTGTCGCTCTTGCGTCCCATGGCGTGGCGCGCCGGATTGTGCCCGGTCACAGGCTCGCCGCGAAACCCGGGATCGGGGCGGAAGCGGCCCCCAGCGGGGCACTGAGAGGCCCCGAACGCCCCTGCTATGGACAATTCGTCGCAATCAATGGACGCTCTGGGTCGGGATTCGTCGCCGCGACGCTGGCGGTGCCCCCGACGTCGACCGGTTCGCTCTCCACGCCTGTCCCCGGTCGAGGCTTCACAGCAACGAGGTGGTCCGCGCACGCGACCGCCCATATCCCCCATTTCAAGATCATGCTTCGTCGACTCGCTTCGCGCCGACTGGTCTCGCTCGTCGCCGCCGCGCTCCCCGCGCTGGCGTTCACCCAGGGATCTGCCGCGGCCCAGGTCGTTTACGTCGCCCAGGACAACCTGGTGGCCATCCAGTTCGAGTCCGCAACCCTCGTTGACGACTGGACGTTCTCCACCTCGACCTCGGGCTTCACGGATGCCGGCTACATCCGGTGGGACGGGCCCAACCTCTTCAACTCCCCCGGCGCGTCCGGGATCTTCGGGTTCGATTTCGAGGTCCAGGTTGGAGGCAACTACCAGCTCCGCCTGAGGAACCGCCACGAGGATCCGGATCCGACCGAGCAGAACGACGTCTGGGTCCGGATGGATGGCGGCCAATGGATCAAGACCTTCTCGAACATGGCGGGCAGCGTCGGCGCATGGACCTGGGAGTCCAGGTTCGACTTCGATCACAACAATCAGCCCGACGCCAACTACAACCTGACGCCCGGAGTGCATCGCATCGAGTTCTCGGGGCGCTCCTTCGGCTTCAAGATGGATCAGCTCCATCTGTACCGTCCCGGCGCGCCAGGCGCCCTCAGCGCGAACACGCCCGAGTCGCCCCGTCGTTTCGGGGAGAGCTACTGCTTCACGACCATCAACAGCACCGGGCAGAGATCGACCATCACCGCCCTCGGGAGCCCCGAGCTCGACGACAACGAGCTGACGCTCACTTGCCGGAACCTCCCTCCGAATCAGTTCGGCATCTGGATCACCTCCCCTCAGCAGGGGTTCATGCCCAACATCGGCGGCACGTCCGCGAATCTCTGCCTCAGCAGCCCCGGTCGATACCAAGGGGTGTCGAACACCGGCACCGGGGAGACGAGCCTCGTCGTCGACCTCGACCGCCTGCCAAGGCCTGGGGGCTTCGCTTCCGCGCAGGTCGGGGCCACCTGGCACTGGCAGCTCTGGCATCGGGACGTCGGAGGTGACGCCAACATGAGCCGCGGTATGCGCTTCACGATCCAGTGAGCCGACGCTGCTCTCCCGGGGCGTAGGCGGAAGGCGGTGGCTGGTCCGAGAGGAACGGCGGCCGCTTCGCTTCCCCCGCGTCGGAGCACGCGCCTCGATCCGCCTCGCAGGGGCTACCATTCTGGCCGTGTCCGATGTCACGAGACTTCTCGACGCGCTCCGAGCGGGTGACGCCGGGGCCAACGACGAGCTGATCGCCACTGTCTACGGGGAGCTACGACGGCTCGCCGCTGGACAGCTCCGCCATGAGCGTGCGCAGACGCTCGACGCCACGGCGCTCGTCCACGAGGCATGGATGCGTATCGCCGGGTCGGCGGAGACGCCCGGCGGCGCCGTCCCCGGGTTCCGCAATCGAGCGCATTTCCTCGGCGCTGCGGCGGAGGCCATGCGGCGCATCCTGATCGAACGAGCCAGGAGGCGACGCAGTCTCAAGCGCGGGGGCGGGCACGCGAGGTCGGATCTCGAGCCCGATGCGATCGTGGCGCTGCCACCCTCGGTCGACCTCCTGGCCCTGGACGACGCGCTCGACCGACTCGCGATCGAGGCGCCGGAGAAGGCGAAACTGGTCGAACTCCGCTTCTTCGCGGGGCTCTCGATCGTCGAGGCCGCCGAGGTCCTGGGCGTTTCCCGCGCGACCGCCGACCGGAACTGGGCTCTCGCGCGCGCCTGGCTCTTCCGGGATCTCCATGACCCGACGCAAGGACCCGGGGTCCCCGAGGCGCGATGAATCGCGATCCCTCGTCGGGTTCCGCCTCGCAGGAGCCGGGAGACGCTCCGCTGCGCGCCGTGGAGGCGCTCTTCCACGGCGCCCTGGAGCGTCCAGTTGGGGCCATGCGGGACGCTTGGCTCCGCGCTGCGACCGGAGGGGACGACCCGCTTCTCCTGCAGGTTCAGGAGCTCCTCGATGCGCACGAAACGGCCACCGGTTTCCTCGAGCGCGGGCCGCTGCTCGATTTCGGGTCCCTGCTCGACGATCCAGGGTCTGCCTTCCTCGATGTCGATGTGGGCTCCATCGTCGGCCCCTACCGCCTCGTGGAACGCCTCGGCGAAGGCGGCTTCGGAGTGGTTTATCGCGCAGAGCAGAGCGAGCCCGTTCGGCGCGACGTGGCGTTCAAGGTGATCAAGCTGGGAATGGACACCCGGCAAGTGATCGCGCGCTTCGAGACGGAGCGCCAGGCGCTCGCACGCCTCGATCACCCCTCGATCGCCCGCGTGCTCGACGCCGGACAGACCGACGGCGGACGGCCGTACTTCGTGATGGATCTCGTGCCAGGGATCGATCTCGCCCGCTACTGCGACAACGCCTGCCTGGGTGTCAGGCGACGCTGCGAGCTGTTCCTGGAGCTCTGCGCTGCGGTCCAGCACGCCCACCAGCGGGGAATCATCCACAGGGACCTGAAGCCCTCAAACGTCCTCGTCACGGAGAGCGGCGGGCGGGCTCTGCCGAAGGTCATCGACTTCGGGATCGCGAAGGCCGCGACGGACGAGTTCGACCCCCAGGACACCTTGAGGACCGAGCTGGGGCAGGTCATCGGAACGCCGGTGTACATGAGCCCGGAACAGGCGCTCGGCCACGGCGACATCGACACGAGGTCCGATGTCTACTCGCTCGGCGTGATCCTGTACGAACTCCTGGCCGGTCGGCCGCCGCTCGAAGCGACCGAGCTCAGGGAGCGCGCCCTCGCCGGTGAACTGGCGATGTTCCTCGCCGATCACGAGGCCGACCTGCCCTCCTCCGCGCTCCTGGCCAGCGAGAACGCCACGGAGCTCGCTCGCTGTCGTGGCGGGTCCGTCGCGGAGATTCGCGCCACGATCCGGGGCGACCTCGACTTCATCGCACTGCAAGCGCTGGCCTTCGAGCGCGACCGCCGGTACGAATCCGCCGCGAGCCTGGCGCGAGACATCGAGCATGCTCTCGCCAATCGTCCGATCCAGGCGCGGCCACCGACCCTCACGTACCGACTACGGAAGTTCCTCCGACGCCATCGGATCGCTGCGGGCGCCTTCGCCGCGGTGGCCTCGGCCCTCCTGATCGGGCTCGTCGTCGCGTTCGACGCGCAGCGCGCGAGGCAGAGCCAGGCAGACGTCATCACCTCGGTCTTCACCGAGGCCACTCGGATGGACATCGGTGCGAGGAGCGCGCGAGACGTTCAGCGTGAGGCGCAGGAGGCGTTCGGCGAAGCCCACCCGTTCGTCGTGGATGCCCTCTCGACACACGCCGCCCGACTCGAGCGGTCAGGCGACCTCGACGGCGCATTGGAAGCCCGGCGGCGCACGCTCGAGGTCGCCGAGCGCGCCCATGGGGCCAGATCTCCGGAGGTGAAGTTCGCCCGAAGTGCCCTGGGAATGCTCCTGGCACGGGTCGGCGAGCCAGTGGCCGCGCAGGAGCAGCTCAACGCTGCGATCAACCTCGACGGCGACCTCTCACCGCCGGGGACGCCGTTCCTCAACGCCGCGCGCCTCGAGGTGGCCGCCCTCGCCCTGGACGAAGGGGACCTCGTCCGCGCGGCGATCCTCGCTGAATCAGCCGACGACATCGCCAAGGCGCTCGCGCCCAGCGATCGCCGCATGCGCGCGGACGCTCTCGAGATGCTGATCGACGTGCGCATCCGGGCCGGAGACGATGCCGGTGCGCGCCGCGCATGGAGCGAGCTCTTCCGGGTCCTCGAGCGCCTCTCCACCCCCCAGAGCATCGCTCTTCCGCGAGAGCGGATCCGATGTGGTCGCTGGCTGGCGAGCATCGGGAAGTCCGGCGAAGCCGCGCTCGAGCTGCGCAGGGCGATGGACGGGCTCGAACGGATCGAGAACGCCCCCCGTGAGCTCGAGTACAGCGCGGTCAAGGGATTCAACGAGGTCGCCTCGAGCGCGCGTGTCCCCCGCAACGTCCTGGACGAGGCGATGGCCCGTGAGTTCGAGCTCGTCAGGCGGATCTTCGAGCGAGGAACCGGGCCCTACCACGACGCACTTCGCTCGCTCGCGGAGCGGCACAAGGAGCGCGGCGAAGCGGCGCTCGAGCTCTCGCGGTTGCTCGACCTGCACGACTCCCTGACACGGGTCAGCGGATCGGAGGGCGCGCGCCGGCAACTCGCGCGTCAGCTCGGGGAGCGGGCCGTGGCTCTTCGAGTCGCAGACGGCCTCGACGAGGACGACTTCCGCGTCGGCTGTGAAGCGGTCGCGGTCGCGCTCCAGGTGGATCCGCAGGACCCGGCGCTGGAGCTCGCGCAGATCGAGCTGCTCGCGCGTGCCGGGGATCGTTTGAAGGTCTTCGCCCTCGTGGAGGAGATGGAGAAGAAGCCGTCGTTCGACGAGCGTCATCCCGTCTTCCTGGCGGTCAAGGCCGTCGCCTACACCTCCTCCCCCGTCCACGGCAGGAAAGCGAACGCCTATCTCGAGGAGGCCTTGACCCGTTCCCTGCAGCCGGAGTTCATGGCGGTACCAGGCCTCCAGAAGACACTCGGCTGGGCTCGCGGGATCGTGGTGGACAGCTGAGCCAGGCGGCGCGGTGCGGCGGACGCGGCCATCAGGGGCCGATGCGGAATCCCAGTGACGCGAAGCGCTCCGCGAGATCGCGGCGGACGAGGAGATTGAACCACCCGGCTGCGCCGGGGTGGCGGAGCGAGGCGCCGACGTATCGCTCAGCGAGCCGCTCCGCGAGATCGGTCTGGAGGGGCGGTGCGCCGGCATACCGCAGTGCCAGCTCCGCGTCGGCGAGGATCAGGGGGGACACGCTTGCCAGAGGGCTCGGCCGGGCTCGAAGCACGTCGATGTGGAGAGCGCCCACACCGACCTCGATGCCGTAGGCGATCCCATCGCGCCCGAAGGTGATCCTGTTCGGCGCGGGCAGGCTCGCGATCTCCCTGGACGTCAGCCCCGTGAGGTCGAGGATCTTCAGCTCCGGGACGAGCCATCGGAACCGCTGTGCGTGCCTGTGCGCGATCGTCTCCCCGTCCAGTCCTTCGGCGACCGCGAGCAGGATCTCTCGGTCCCCCTCGAAGACCTCCATTCCGCTCGGACCGGCTTGTAGGCGCTCGACGGCGGTTCGCTCGGGCTCGGCAGCGTGATCGCCCTGCAGGGGCCACTCGCCTGCCGGGCTCTGCAGCCCGAACAGCTGCAGGCTGAGAGCGAGCCCGAGGCACCCGCGCTGGACACGTGCGCCCTTCTCCGTCGGGATCGCGGCGGCGAGCCAGACCGGCGTGGCGATCGGCAGGGCGAGTCTCGAGCCGGCGTACCCGTCACCGCCCGAGGCGACGAGGATCACCGCTGCGAGCGCGGCGAGACCGATGAGGCCGCAGCGGAGGCTCCGCGCCGACCGCTCGTCCCCCTCCGCCGAGCGTCCGATCCATATGCACCAGAGCACCGCAGCGCCGAGGGCGACCAGCGCGATCCCGGCGGGAGTCCGGAGCGAGGCATCGAGGTAGTGAATTCCGTCCTGCAGCTCCAGGAGACGACTGTCCGAGGATTTCGCGAAGAAGGACTGAGGTGCCCAGGTGCCGAAGAGGAGGAGCCTGCCGCCGAGAGTCGGGACGATCGTCGAGACGCAGCGGGCCAGGATGGACGGAGAGATGGAGCCGCGGTGGGCCCACAAGGCTGCGGCCGGCCCGAGGACGAACCCTTCGGGCCTCACCGCGCAGAGCACGACAGCGAGGGCGAGAGCGTCCCGACGATGCCCCCTGACCCCTGCCACGAGAAGAGCCGCCCACGCCGCGGCGAAGAGCGGCCCCTCGAGGCGATAACTCGCCGCCTCCACGAGCCCCAGTGAACATGCCCAGCCTGCGGCCACGACGAGAGATCGAATCCAGCCCGCGCCGAGCGCCGCTGCCCCGAATGCGACCGCGAGCGCACCCAGCGCGAGCCACCCGAGGCAGACCCAGCCAGCCATCACCAGCGGATCCGCCGAGGGAGCGATGACCATCGTCGCCATCTTCACCATGACGTCCGCGGGGCTGGTCGAGCCCTCGACGGACGGCCGTCCGAGCTGGTCGCTCTCGAGCACCTGCGGCAGCACGCCGAGGTGGGACGCCCAGCCCCTCGCCTCGTGGAGGACGACGAACACATCGTCCAGACTGCCCGCGATGGCGCCTTCGTGCGTCACTCCGGCAGCCAGCACGATCAGCGCCACGATCCACGCAGCAGCGATCATGGGTAGCCGGTTCGAGGGGGCGGGCATCCGGGAAGTCTGCCGGGGCTGGCAAGGAGCGCCTACGGCCTCTGCCGCATTCGGTCTCCGCGGTGCGGCCCCACGGCAAGGAGGAGGTCGTGAAGCCGTCGGGGGCATTCGCGGCCTGGTCGTGTCGGACAGGCCTCCTAACTCCTGCCCGAAGCGCCTGGCGCTCGCGGCGCTTCGGGCAGGCGATCGCAGGTGCGATCCCGTCGTGTTCATCGAGGAGGCTCGAAGGTGTTCCGCTGCTCGGTGCGCCAGCACGCGCCGGACCGACGATCGTACGGTCGAGGTCGGCACGTTGTGCGCTTCCGCACGCCTCGCCCGCTCCATCGTTCAGGCCAGCGACACGGGGAGATCGGAGCAGCCCAATCCGTTGCCTCTCAACATGCGCCCATCTACCCTTGCGAGCCCCAGGATCGGGTCGCGGACGCCTCCCGTGATCCTGGTGGCGTCGCGTCCCAGTACGGCGGCGAATCAGCCCCCCCCCGGCCGCGGCTGCGTGGAACACGGTTTGCAACCGCCGCTGGACCCGGGGAACGCGCTGAACCGCCGCTGTGATCGGCGGTCAGGCCCCCTCCAACGTCCTCCGACACTCATGAGCGTCAAGAACTCCCGCTTCCGGCACCTCCTCGTCAGTGGCCCTGTCGACTCCGCAGTCCGGACCGCGCCCCGACGTCGGCGCACCGTCGCGGCGCTCGCCGCCGCTGCGGCGATGCCCCTCCTGGCCGCCACGGGATGCAACTCGACAGAATCCGCCGACGCAGTGTCGAGCACGGTCGGCGCGTACGTGGTGGGTTCCGATGCGTCCTTCTTCGTGGACGAGAACTTCGGCGGGCAGGCTTCCTCCATGCGCGTCGCGCAGCAGTACTACGGCCGGCTCGTCAGGATCCAGGCGCAAGCGGGTCCGAACGTCACGGACGGACGTCTGACCCTGCACGAGAACTTCGTGGTCGATCCGCGAGCCGAGGACGCCTGGGACGAGAACAGCTACGCCCTCGAGACGAATCCCGTGACCGGCGAGCAGGTCCTCTTCATCAAGGCGGACTACAACGACACCACCCTCGATCTGGGTGAGGCCGAGACCGGGCGCCAGCGCTTCGTTCGTCTACTCCGCGCCGCTGATGCGGGCACCCGCGTCGTCGCGGACAACGGCTTCGGACAGGCGGGGACGTACACCATGGTGCCGCGGAACGCGGCGTTCGTGGTCATCCTCGACGACCTCGTCGACCCCGAGACCCTGAACGCCGTGTCCGTCCGCGTCCAGGTCGGTGACCCCGCCGTGACGCCGTTCGAGGCCAGGGTGTTCCTCGACCCCAACCACGGGGACACGGTGACCTTCGCCGGGGCGTCCGGGCCGCAGTTCTTCTCCACGCGCCTCGTGATCGACCCCGCGATCTCGGAGCTCGACTCCTTCAACTCGTCGACCCCCATCAGCGTCAATCTGCTGGGCTTCCCCGGGAGCGTCGATTCGAACGAGGCGAACGTCGAGGTTCGCTTCCCGACGCTGCAGGTCACGGGCCAGATCCAGCCGGTGCTCCAGAACGTGGGCGGCAGTCCGCTGACGACCTCGCAGAACGGCAGCTTCGATTTCAGTTCCTCGGCTCGGGAGGTGGTCCGTGCGTTCCGTGCCGGTGGCAGGACCGACGTCACCGGCGATCCCGGGAACGGCTTCCTGTTCGACGACACAGCGCCGAGGGTGGTCGGGACGCGCGCCGCTGTCATCACCTCCCAGCCGGTGATCGAGGACGCCGCGAACCTGATCTTCACGCTGCCCGAGGTTCAATTCGCCTCTGCGGTCTGCGATATCGACCCGCGCGCCGGGGACCTGATCGCTCAGGCACCGTTCTTCGCTCGCGTTCTCGAGAGCTCCGCGCTGAGCGGTCAAGGCATCGCCAACAACCTGCGCGTCCAGCTCATCGTGACGCCGGAGGGTTTCACAGGGCCCGCGCAGTACCAAGCGTCGGGCCAGGGCCCCATCGCCTACAGGACCGCCTACGACGCAGTGGAAGACGCGACGCTGGCGTTCTGCTTCGTGGAGACGACGCCCCGGGCACCGGACTCCGACAACCCCACGAGCAACCTCTCCACCGACGTCGAGTTCACCGTTCGATTCAACGAGCCCATCGATCCCGGTCTGCTCGAGGCCTACGAGGGGGTCACGCTCCTCCGCAAGGACCCCTCGCTCGTGGGCGCGGGCGCCGCGGCGACGATCCTGCCGACCGACTACGTCCCGGGCACGGTCACGAACGACGCCAGCCTGGAGACCTTCACCTTCCGCCCGTTCCAGGACCTGGCGCACCTCTTCGGGAACGAGGAGAGCTACTTCTTCCAGATGCAGGGGGGCGCCTTCGGTCCTCGTGACCTGGCCGGCAACCCGGTCGTCGCGGTCCCCGACACCGTCGAATTCACGCTCGACACGAATCGGCCCGATCGCCTCACCGGTGGCCGCGTGATTCGCTTCACGTCTCCCGACGAGGAGTGGCCGTTCGGGGACCCGGCGGGGACGTTCCTCGAGTCCCTTCCGAGGAACGAGTGGTTCGGCAACGTGGACTACGACATCGTGAGGGGTCGGATCCGGCCCCGTTCCGTCGTCCGGAGTCAGGTCGTCGTGAGCCAGGATCCGGAGAACACCATCGTGTCCCAGATGTTCAACGGCCCCGGCACCTCGCTCCCGCTGAACCCGCTCGGCGCGCGAGTCCAGTTCGTGTGGCGCTACCTGGATGTGAACCTCCCCCTTCACACGAACCGGGACATCCGAACCCGCATCGACATGTCCTCACTGGACCTCGACGTCGAGCAGATCCTGCTCAGTCCGCTGGGCTCCACTCCGGTCTTCGAGTCGTTCCCGGAGTTCTCGGTCTCGATGTCCCACTCGAGCCGAACCCCCGACGAGGCCGTCACCCCGCAGGGAGGGTTGACGAGTCCCGGTTCCGGACTCACGTCGAACTACGACGGGAACCAGCTCTCCCTCGTGGAGGACGTGCCGAAGCTCGTCAGCCCGCGACAGCGTGGATTCACGATCAACCCGGGTGACCGGACCGTGGCGGCCGACGGCACCGTGCTTCTCCCCCTGGCGATGAACCTCGGGCTGCCGGTCGAGCAATGGCTGACCTTCACGTGGCGCAACACCGCCATCGACGCCCGCGCAGGCACCACGGGCGCGCCGGCCACCCGCTTCGGACAGCTGACAGGCCTTCAGGGCTTCGATCCGACTCCGGATCCGATGGGCGGTCCGCCGGACTGCAACACGCCGTCCACACCGAACCCGATGTACGACGCTGGTGAGGTGCGCACCGCGGGGCTTCCCCTCATGGTGGACGTCCGTTGCTATCCCTCGAACGGAACGTCGTCGCAGAACCAGTTCGGCCACGCCTACGCGCACGCTCAGCCGGGCTCCAACCCGCCCGTCACGACGAACCTGCCGGGATTCCGAGCCTATTCGTCCGGCGGCACGAACCAGGGCGGCACGCTCTTCATCGTGGATCCCGACTCGCAGACGGTCGCCAGCGGCGGCTTCGATCCGACCTCGACGCCTCCCGGGGCACCGCTTCCGCCGGTGGACAACATCGTCTACTACGGCGCGCTGGACCTGGTCACACGCGTGAGTCGGATGCACTCGATCTTCTACCCGGCCTACAACTCCTCCCTCGGGCCGGACACGACACCCGAGGACATCGCCGGGGACGCCACCTACAGCAACCCCAACTACCTCGCGCCGTTGACCGTCCCTTCGGTTCAGCCGCAGGGGACCGAGCTGCAGTTCGAGTACCGCGTGTCCCGCGCGGTCGCGTTCCCGAACGAGGCCAGCGAGACCACCTGGGCGTTCCGCCAGGACCCTTACGGCGACTTCTACGATTCCACGCCGATCAACTTCACGCCCCAGGAAGAAGAGGCCGGCGTGTCGCTCATCGGAGGCGCCTCGTGCTTCGACGGGTCGTTCGACTACCTCGTCGATAACGAGAACCCGAGCGTCGCGGGCGGCTTCGTCAACGGCTCGGATGCGTGGACGCCGTTCCTGAGTGAGATCTCGGGGATCGAGGGCGACTGGATCCAGGTCCGGGTCTCGTTCATCAACAACATCGCCACGGGACAGTTCCCAGAGCTCTCGGCGCTCGGACTGAGCTGGGCGCAGAACTGATCCACTGCGACGAAGGAGCGCGGGCCCGAGGGCTCGGCGCGAGCGGCGAGGGCCGCGCTGGCGCATGATCGCCCGCGCGGCCCTCTCCGTTCTCGAACACTCCCCTGACTCGAATCGAGGGTCATGTGCCCTTGGCTCACGGGCGCGCTTGAATCACCTCGAACGATTTCTCACGATCCGGCTGGCGGCCCTGGGACGCCGGGGCCTTTCTCCGGAGCCCTACCCCTGCACAACGTCACAGCAGGGGCGGGACAATCATGAGCCAAGGAGGTGATCAGATGATGAGTGACGATAACCGGGGGATGCGTCGATAGACGAGCGCCCGACGGGTGCGCCCCTTGCGGGACGCGTCCCCACACTCAAGGGGGCCCGCCAAGCTTCGGCTTGACGGGCCCCCGCCCGTTTCGGCCCGCCGGGACCGAGATCGAGCGTGATGATCGGGCGAGCAGCCGCAGGTCGGCGGTGGCGCCCGCCGCGCCTGTCCGAGAGGCTCTCCGCGTCGAACAGAGCGCGCCCACGTGTCCCGAGGCGGCGTGACATGCCGCGGTTCAGTCGCGCCGAGCGGCCTCCGCACCGAGCTCTCGCTCGGCGAGAACCGCGTAGCTCACGGCGTCGACACCTGCTGACAGTCGATCGAGCTCCGCCTCCTGCTCGCTCCGCTTGCGTTCGAGGGCTCCGGTCAGCTGCTCGAGGCTCCCGACCTTGAAGCGCTCGGCGCTCTCCAGCGTGCGCTGACGAGCTTCGAGCATCGCGATCAAGCGATCGTTGCGGGCGATCGATTCGACCTCGTTCTCCAGCTGAACCACCTGGGCCGAGAGCGTCGCCTGCTCCTCCTCCAGCTGTTCGAGGAGCCCGAGGAAGCGAGCCTCCTGTGTCTGGAGGTATTTGAGGTTGTGCTCGGCGTCCGCTGCGCGCGCGGCGTGTGCAGTCCGCGTGCGTTCGATCTCCCGCGCCTTCGAGCGGGCGCGGCGGAGGCTCATGACGTCCCCATCGAATTCGATGGCCGCGGGGCGAAGTGCGTTGCTGGCGAGCTGGGCCCTCGCCTCATCGAGGGCGGGTCCGAGGACCGCCAGATCCCGCTCCACCATCTGCACCACGCGCGCGGACACCGCCCGCTCGTGCTCGAGCCGCCGGACCTCGTCCTGGAGGCTCGCCAGGTCCCTTCGGACAGCCTTGATCCGCTCTGGATACTGACGGCGGACCTTCTCGAGCTGCCGCCGAAGGACGACCGGATCCTCCAGGTTCGCATCGACGTGGGTCTCGATGCGGCTCGTGACCTGATCGGCCAGCGCGCCCACGCGTTCGGGGCCGACGATCATTGCGGTGCCGCCCAGGACCGCGGCGGAGAGCGCGGTGCCGATCACGGCGGTGCGGAAGAGGGTCTTGAAGATGAAGCGCATGGTTCCTCGAGGGATTGGGCCTGGCCCCGTGCTCGCTGCCAGCCTTCGGGCGGGCCTGGCGGGGCTCGGAACCTTGGTGGGCCTTTCCGGCGCCACGTTTCATGCTTCCCGCCGGTCATGGCCGCTTTTCTCCGTCCGTCACCCCACCGGCAGACGCCCTGGGTCCCGTTGACGAGGCTTCACTGCGGCCTTGTCGATGGTTCTTCACACTCCCTGGTGAATCATCCGCCGGGGCGCGCGTAATGTCCGGGAACACCCCTAGCCATGCGCCTGTTGCGGCCTTCTGTCCACTCCGCTCCCTGCCCGCCAAGCTGTGCACGACCTCACCACCGGCTTCATCGGCCGCCTCCGCGACCGTGATGGCGAAGCCTGGTTCGAACTCTGGGAGACCTTCGGGCCTGTCCTGCGCGGCCAGCTGGCTCGATGGGGACGTGGGCGCATCGGCTTCGAGACCGTCCAGGACATCAGCCAGGACACGATGATCGCCCTCGCGGGCGCGATCGATCGACACGACCCATCCAAGGGAGCCCGCTTCTCCACGTGGCTCCTCGCGATCGCCAAGTACACCCTCGGTGACGAGATCGACCGCCGCACCGCCCAGAAGCGCGGCGGTGGCGCCAGGCCGCTACCGCTCGACGGTTCCGTCCAGATCGATCCGGGCTCCGCAGTGCCCGGCCCGGATGCCAGCTATGAACTCGAGGTCTTCGACGCGAAGGTCGAGGCGGCCCTTCGCGGCCTCGAAAGGGAGATCGACCTGATCGACTTCGAGACCTTCAGGATGCGAGTGCTCGAGGGACAGAGCGGTCGGGCCGTCGCCCTCGCTCTCGGAACGTCCGAGCCCACGGTCAGCCGGCGGCTGAGCCGGGCACGAAACAGGCTCCAGGAGCTGCTCTTCGAGGTGTTCGCCCGCTTCTCGTTCGCAGAAGCCGAGTGGGAGGAGCTGGAGCGAAACGGACTCGGGCGGATTCCCACGAAGACCGCGGATGCAGCCTTCGACGACGCCATCGCCGAGATCTATGCCCGACTGGCACACCGTCGGGCGATGGCCTCCGCCCCGGTCACCGACCATTGACCCGCCTGCGGAGCCTCGGCTCCACGGCCACCACCACAGCGCGCACTGATTCCTGCCATGGTTCAGCCCCTGATCGGATTCCTCGCCTTCGCCGTCGGGATCGTCATCATCGCGATGGCGCCCGTGGTGGCGGTCTGGCTGGTCATCCAGGCCCTGAAGGCGCTCGGGAACGTCGCTCGTCTTCTCGGCGCAGCGTTCCGTCACGTCCTTCGATTCGTCACAGGGGTCGCCGTCGACTGCCTCCGGTTCGCTGGCAGCATCCTCACCGCTAGCGTCGTCCTGCCCCTGACCCTCGCGAACCTCGCGCTTCTCCGCTTTCCGGCGGTCAAGCACTACGGCGGAGCCGTCGAGGACGAGCTCGTGAGCGCCTTCGCCTGTGTCTACCGCGTCGCGATCGGGCACCCGATCCGGCTCCTCGGCCTCGACGCACTCACCGACGGACTCGAACGCAGGCTGCCCGAGCTTCTCGAGGCAGAGCCCGTGACCGGAGAGGTCCGCCGCGGAAGGCGCTCCAGCGTCCTCTCACGCGTCCGCACCGGCGGGAGATCCGGCGCGAACGGCATCGCGCTCCGGGGCGGTGACGTACCGTGCTTCGAAGGCTACGACCTCATCGAGGAGCTGAGTCCCGGTGGATCCGGGGCTCGCATCTTCACCGCAGCGCCCACCCCCGCGCGCGCAGCGCAGTGGAGGACCAGTCTCGACCCGGCCCCCTCCAAGGTTGTGATCAAGGCGTTCGATCTCGGCTACGGCTCGACCATCCCTCAGATCGTGCGCGAGAGCCGGTCGCTGGACGCCGCGAAGCGACTCGGACTCGTCCTCGATCATTCGCTCCAGGAGGACGCGTTCCATTACGTGATGCCCTTCGTCCCCGGCGTCGATCTCGGCACCGAGACGCGTCAGCTCCACGCCACGAACCACGGCGACGGACTCGACGCGGACCGGCTCCGTACCGTCCTCGGATACGCTCGTGACCTTTGCGATCAGCTGACCCGGTTCCACGCGGAGGGCCTCTGGCACAAGGACATCAAGCCGTCCAACCTCATGGTGGATGGGAAGTGTCTTCAGGTCGTCGACTTCGGGCTTGTGACGCCGCTGGAGTCAGCGCTGACGCTCACGACCCACGGCACGGAGTTCTTCCGCGATCCCGAGCTCGTGCGGCTGGCTCTCGCCGGACGGCGCGTGAAGGACGTGGACGGGATCAAGTTCGACGTCTACAGCGCAGGCGCGGTGATCTACTCGATGCTGGAGAACAGCTTCCCGGCGCACGGATCCCTCTCCTCCATCAGCAAGCCCGCGCCAGCGGCCCTGCGCTGGATCGTGAGGCGTGCGATGACGGACATCGACAAGCGATACGCGTCCGCGGAGGAGCTCGGTCGGGACCTGGATGTTCTCATCGCGGCCAACGAACCGCACGACGTGAAGCCCGCTGACCTGCCTTCCGTCGACGGAGCCACCCCTCCCCCGCGACCGTTCATCGACGAGGCGCGAAGAACGTACCGCGTGCGTCGCGAGAGCCCCCTCGAAGCGCAAGAGCGAGCCAGCATGGTGAAGATCGAGACGCGCAGGGGGGAGATCGAACGCCGCCGCAAGAGAGGGCGCGGCATCCTCAAGGCCGTGGGCGTCCTGGCGATCTTCGGAGGACTCACCGCTGGCGTCCTCGAGTCGCGGGCCTACCGCGAAGCGCGCGCGCGCCCAGCCGTCGATCACGGCTCGTCAGTGGCTCCGGGCCCCAGGCTCGAGTCCACCACCGCTGCCCCGGCGCCCCCGATCGAGTCGGTCCTCCACGGGGCGGTGCTGGATGACCTCGCCCGTTTGCGCACGGGCCGCCGGGTGCTTCTCGTCGCGGACCCCGCGAATCCCGGGGTTCGCCGAGAAGCCGAGAGGGCGGCCGTGCTCATTCGCTCTCTCGGCCTCGCCCCTGTTGGATTCACCGGGGACGCGAGGTCCACGGTGGACCCCGAGAACGTCGCCACCCTCAGCGACGCCCTCATCGCACTGGAGCAGCGCCCGAGCGGTCAGACCGCACGGCAGTGCCTGAAGGAGTTCCTCCGCGAGGCATCGGAGCTCGACGCCGTCCTGCACCTGAGCACGGCCGCGCACGGCCGAGGACTTCGCACGACCCTGGAGATGGCGGCGCACGTGAACGCCTTCCAGGGGCAGCAGGAGCCCACGGAGAGACAGGCCTCGCGCGATAGGACGGAAGTGGGCCCGTCGGCGCTCAGTGCATGGCGTGGACGCACCTCACATTGACGGCGCCAGCGCCAAGGACGAAAAGGGGGCCCCGGGCGCGTTGGCTTTCGCCAGTCACCCAGGGCCCGATCCGGACGCCACGCCGGTCTCAACGGCGCCCACCGGCCCGAGGCAGCCAGATCCCCCTCAGCATGGCCGAGGGAGGAACGGCGCCCACAAGGGCGAGGTGGCTGGCGTACGGTGTGCCGCCAACCGCTGCGCGATGAGGCGACACTCGCTTCCTTCCACCGCACCGATCGGTGGCGGCGAGAGGAACTTGCGCCTTTCCTCTTGTTTGTCAGCGTGTCGCATGCAGCGTTCAGCGTAAGTCGTTTCCTTGCAAAAGCCTCCGCACCCACGCCCGACCTCGAATACGCGCTGGCAGCCCGGGCCCGAGCCCGCGCCCCGAGGCGCCGCCGCGATCACGGCGCCGGCACCACCGTGGCGCCATCGGCGGCCACCAGCAGCACACCGACCAGGCGACCGTCGCTTCGCGCCATCACGGCGGCGCCGTGCCAGTCCGCCGTCAGCGGAATGGACGCATCGACCGCCATGCCGGCCTCTTGCTCGGACAGCCGACTGCTGGAGATCGCCAGGGGTGCACGTCCACCATCGCGGACGACGATGAGATCCTCCGGCGCTCTCAGCTCGCGCTGTTCCACCCTGGCGGCCCCGGCCTGCTCGAGGCGCAGGTCGGCCCAGGCATCCCCGAGCGATGCGGAGGAAAGGCTGCGGAGTCCGCCACCTGCATCGCGAACGCGCCCCTCAGCCTCCAGCTCCGCCATCGAGAACGTCCTGCCCGCCACGGCCAGCCTCGCCTGGCCATCGCGTGCGGCAGGGGGAAGCCTGAGCACATCGCTCGGCCCGACGAGGCCGCTCTCGGTCACGAGCAGCCAACCTGCACGCGCAGAACCTCTGCTGAGCACGCGCCCTTCACTCCAGGAGAGCGTCGCGCGCGCCATTCGAGGGAGGGCCGAACCCACGGGAAGAAGGTCGTTGCCGACGGGCAGTGCGGGTGCCCACCTCTCCCACTCCGGCTCGGGGTCCGCCGCCAGCACGAATCGCGTTCCGGCAGTCACCGCCGCGCCGGCGTCGATGGGCGTCGCCATGGAGATCCCGCCGATCAGCGCGGTACGCATCGAATCGAGGTCGAGCTGCAGGCCGGACGTCAGCGAGACGCCGAACTCGACGCCCCCGGTCTCCCAGAACACCGATCGCTCGCGAACGAGCTGCGCGTAAGCCCGTCGAATGCGCGCGCGGATCTCGACGGAGGACGCGTCGCTCGCGAGGCCGACGGAGATCACGCTCCCGATCCGGACGCCGCGATATGCGATGCCAGCGCCCGCCTGAAGGCCGAAGCGCACCGGAGCCTCCAGCACGATCTCGAGGCCCTGACTTCCACTCAGCTCGTCTTCCAGCGGGGCGACCGACAGAGCAGTGAAGTCCAGGTTCCGTGGAGAGCCATCAGGCCCCGGATGAAGCGAGATGTACTGCGCTCCGATGATCGTCTCCAGTCCCGACACGGCATCCAGAGAGAGCTGCGGGCGGACGATCCAGAAGAGAGTCCCCGCTCTCGCGAGCCCGGCCGCGTCCTTGCGCAGCAAGACCTCGATCTGAACCTCGTCCCCGTCCGCCGCCTCTTCGATGGAGACACGTCGCACCTCTCCGACCTGCGTGCCGAGGTAGCGCACGGCATCGCCGCGGCCGATCCCGTGTCCGTGTTCGGCGCGGATCAGCACCGTGGGCCCGCGCTGCTGAAGCGCGCGCAGCGCGAAACCGATCGAGAGACCAGCGGCCGCGAGGGGTACGAGCCAGATGAGACCGGTCAGCCCGCGGGTCGCAGGCGCGTCCTCGATCAGGGCGGCAGGCGCCTCGGCCTCGCCCCCGGGGCTCTCCAGGTCAGGAGTCTCCCTCATCGCGCTCCCTCCTCCGTCCGGATCGGCGTCTCTTCCCACAGGGCGTGGGGATCGAAGAGCGCGGTGGCGGTCAGGCTCAGGAGCACGACGAGCGTGAACGACAGCGCCGCCGGTCCAGGCTGGACATCCACGAGGTCCCCGACCTTCACCCATGCCACGACGACCGCGACCAGGAGCACATCCAGCATGCCCCATCGCCCCGAGAGGTCGACGACGCGCCAGCTCAGACGGCGCGCTCGGCGCTGGAGGCTCTGGCGGCCGGCGGTGACCGCGATGAGTCCCCCGAGCTTGAGCAGCGGAAAGACGATCGAGCAGAGGAACACCACGGTGCCGACGAAGAGGTCACCGCCACGCAGGAGGGCGAGAGCACCCGACCAGATGCTGGCTTCGCTGGAGTGTCCCATCTCCTCGATCCGCATGATGGGAAGCGTCACCGCGGACGGGAAGAGGGCCAGCGCGGCGAACGAGACGGCCGTCACCCGCGCGGAGACGTGAGACGCGCTGCTGGAGCGAACGGAACGCGGTAGCGTCGTCCGGCAACGCGGGCAGCGCGCCACCTGGTGAGGCCCGAGTACGGCGACCCGCGAGACCAGTCCACAGCACGGGCAGGACAGGAGCCGCCCCTGGTGACGACCTGCGACCGGGCCCGGCGGAGTGATCTTCATGCGGGGATGATAGGCCCGGCGCGAAGGCGTGCGAAGGCACGTCAGGCGCTGGACGGGTGCATCAGCCACACGGATCGAGGTCCATCGACGCCTCGCCGCTGGGTCCTGAAACAGGAGCGCCGCGCGGCGCACCACGTCCCCGGGCAGTCCCGCCGCGTCGCCTGCCACCCCCGCCGCTGCGCCCGGCGCGCACGGCGGGGTGCGACTTGAATCGCGTGAGGAGGTCGGGCCGCTCAGCTGACTCGAGACCCTCCACGACGAATCGGTACGACTCCGGAGCCTTCCAGCGAACGAGCGCCTTCTGGATCTTCCGCTCGCGCTCCCGCTTCGGAACGTAGGTCTCGGTGAGCGTGATCGGGTCGACACCGCACACGTACTGCACGTTCGCCCTGGTCATCGGCAGCGGAATGAACTCCTGAACCTGCTCGGGCGAGTAGTTCCGGCTGAAGAGTTTCTCGAAGAGCTCGACGGCATCCTCCACCGTGGTGCCGGGGTGGCCGACGATGAAGTAGTTCACGAGGTGCTGGTCGCGCCCCATGTCCTCGCACTTGGAGCGGTACTCGGCCTCGTAGTCCTCGTAGACCTCGAAGCGAGGTTTGTTCATCGCCTCGAGAACCCGGTCGGACGCGTGTTCGGGCGCGAGCTTCATGCGGCCCGGGACATGGTGTTCCACCAGCTCGTGGTGAAGGGGAAGCATGGCCCCGTCCTTCCCGCGGAGCATGTCGTAGCGGATGCCCGAGGAGACGAAGGCGTGCTTCACGCCCTGCTGTTCACGAACCAGGGACAGCAGCCGACGGTATCCCTCGGTCGTCTTGTCCAGGCGCAGGGCCGGGCACGGATCAGGCGTGAGGCAATCACGGCCCAGACACGCTTCCCCCTTCTCCAGGAGCTTGCAGCCCAGCCCGTACATGTTGGCCGTCGGACCCCCGACGTCGGTGATCGTGCCGCGGAAATCGTGGTGTCCTGCGAGCGCCGTCACCTCCCGGAGGATCGACTCCTCCGACCGGGACTGGATGCTCCGCCCCTGGTGGAAGGTGATCGAGCAGAACGAGCAGTCCGCCATGCAGCCTCGATGGGTGTTGACGCTCCAGCGCACCGGCTCGAGCGCCGCCACGCCTCCACGCCCCGCGTGGTCAGGGTGCCACTCCCTCTGGTAGGGCAGGTCGAACCAGCGGTCCACCTCCTCCTGTGGCGCGGGCGCCGCGGGCGGGTGCTGGAGCACGAACCGGCCTCCGTGCTCCTGGGCGAGGACGCGGGAGGATGGGCTGTTCTCCTCCCGAACGGCGTTGAAGAGCTCGATCAGGAGGGACTCGTCCGCGGCGAGCGCCTCGAAACTCGGGACATGACGGGCAGCTTTCGGCACCTCGGCCTCGCGGACGTGCTCGCAGGTACCAGGGATGCCCCCGAGGGGCACGCCGTCACGTATACGCGCCGCGACCTCGACGATCTGGCGCTCCCCCATGCCCCACACGAGCAGATCGGCCTTCGAATCCACGAGGATCGAGCGTCGGAACCGTTCGTCCCAGTAGTCCCAGTAGGCGAGGCGACGGGGTCCGGCCTCGAGCCCGCCGACGATGATCGGAACCCCTCGGAAGTGATGGCGTGCCTTCGCGGTGTAAGCGATCGTCGCTCGGTTGGGCCGGCCTGTCTCACCACCGGGTCGGTAGACGTCGACACGCCGTTTCTTCTTCGCTGCCGTGTACCCGGTGACCATGGAATCGATGGTTCCGGCGGTCACTCCGACGAAGAGGCGGGGCGCGGGGAGGCGCTCCCAGCCGGGGGTCCCGTCATCGTCAGCGATCTCGGGGCAGTCGAGGATCCCGACCCTGTAGCCCTCCGCCTCGAGGACCCGTCCGATCACGGCTCCGCCGAACGAGGGGTGATCGACGTACCCGTCGCCCGTCACGAGGACGATGTCGAGCTCGTCCCAGCCGCGAAGCGCCATCTGGGACCGCGTCCGCGGCAGGAACCGAGCCAGATGCTCGTCGGCGTTCTCGGGCTTTGCCATGACCGTCAAGGCGGGGCCGCGCGACCGTCGGACGCGCTTCGGGAGGAGTCAATGCAGCGAGGCGATCCGCCGGGGAATCGCCTCGTCCTGCAGGGTCGGGCGCGGGCCCGACCGGCGCTGCTGCGCGCCGTCTCTTGCGGCGCGACCGGCCTCAGAAACTGCCGTGTCGGCTGCGGTGACGCTTGTTGACCTTGCGGCCACCGGCCGTGCGCTGGCGCGAGAGGAAGCCCGTCTTCTTGGCCTTCTTGGACTTGCTGTTGCGAATCTTGAGCTTCATGTCGGTTCGAGTTCGGCGATCGAGCGGAACAGGATAGGCCGAGGAGGGGCTACGGGGGGGCCGCGAAAGGGCCAAAAACACTGCTGGCGACGGACCGGGGCCGCTGCCCGCTCCCGCGATGGCGGCACTGCCTCGGGATCCTCGGCTGAACGGCCCCGGCCGCCCCGGCGCGCAGGGGGGGAGCGTCAGCCCTCGGCTCCGGATCACGCGGGACCGGTCATATCCGACGGAACCACGGCCTCATCGAATTCCTCCGCGGTCATCAGGCCGAGTGCCGTGACGGCCTCCACGAGAGTGGTCCCGTCGAGATAGGCCTTCTTGGCGACCTTGGCGGCGTTGTCGTACCCGATGTGCCGATTGAGCGCCGTCACGAGCATCAGCGACTGCTTCATCAGCTGGTCGATCCGGTCGGCGTCCACATCGAGCCCGCGAATGCAGTTCTCGCGGAACGAGTCGGCGCCGTCCGCGAGCAAGCGAATCGACTCGAGCACGTTGTGGATCATCACCGGCTTGAAGACGTTCAGCTCGAAGTTTCCCTGGCTACCGGCCACGCCGACAGCAGCGTCGTTGCCGATCACCTGCGCGGCCAGCATCGTCAGCGCCTCGCATTGGGTCGGGTTCACCTTCCCCGGCATGATCGACGATCCCGGCTCGTTCGCAGGGAGCTTCAGCTCGCCTAGCCCCGAACGCGGGCCGCTCCCCAGCAAGCGGACGTCGTTGGCGATCTTCATCAGGGCGCAGGCGATGGACTTGAGCGCCCCGTGGCAGAACACCAGAGCGTCGTGGCCAGCGAGCGCGCTGAACTTGTTCGGTGCCGTGATGAACGGGAGCCCCGTCTCCTCCGCCATCACCGACGCGAAGCGCTCCGCGTAGCCGGGGCGAGTGTTCAGGCCCGTCCCCACCGCCGTGCCTCCCTGGGCCAGCTCGTACAGGGCCGGAAGGGTCGCTTCGATCGCGCGGATCCCATCGAGGACCTGCTGGCGCCAGCCCGAGACCTCCTGGGACAGCATCAGGGGCGTCGCATCCTGGAGATGGGTGCGCCCGATCTTGACGATGTCCTTCCAGGCCGCCTCCTTGTCCTCGAAGGCCTTCACCAGCTCCGCGAGGGACGGGACGAGGGTATGAACGATCTCCTCCGCTGCGGCGACGTGCATCGCCGTCGGAAAGGTGTCGTTGGACGACTGGGCCCGATTGCAGTGGTCGTTCGGATGGACCGGATCCTTCGAACCCATCTCACCACCGACCAGCTGGATCGCGCGATTCGAGATGACCTCGTTGGTGTTCATGTTCGACTGGGTGCCCGACCCGGTCTGCCACACCACGAGGGGGAACTCCGCATCGTGATCACCCGCGATCACCTCATCGGCCGCCTCGATCATTGCAGCTCGCACGTGGGGCTCGAGCATGTCGAGCTCGCCGAGCTCGTCGTTCACGCGAGCCGCGCACTTCTTCACGAGCCCCAGGGCCCGGATCATGGGGCGGGTGAAGCGCTGACCGCCGATCTTGAAGTTGCCCAGGGAGCGCTGGGTCTGGGCGCCCCAGAGGGCGTTGACGGGCACCTCGATCGGGCCCATGGAGTCGGTCTCGGTGCGGGTGGGGATCGAGGACATCGCTGCGCTCCTGGGAGGACTCGTGCGGGCCCGGATTCGGGCCTCCTGGGAAAGGGCTCTGGCGGCCCGTGATGGGGCGATCGATGGCAGGAGACTACCATCGCACCATGCCTGACGCTCCTCAAGGGAGACACCGCGCGGTCCGCTTCCTCATCGCCAGTACGCTGGGAATCGCCGCGGCGGCTTTCGCTGGGTCCTGCAGTCGGACGGAGGGATCCGCTCGGCCGACGACGCTGCAGGATGCAGGCGTGGAGCCGGGCAGCCCTTACGTTGTCGTCCTCGGGACGGCTCAGGACGGCGGCCTACCGCAGATCGGCTGTGGGCGGGAATGCTGTACCGCGGCGCGCCGCGATCCAGACCTGCGCCGGCTGGTGACGAGCCTGCTCGCGGTCGACCCCGTCGCCGATGCGAGGTACCTCCTCGACGCGAGTCCGCACCTGCCGGAGCAGGTCGAGCGCGCGCAGCCCTTCGGGGTCCGCTCGGCGACCAGTGATCGGCCCGCCCTGTTCGAAGGGATCTACGTCACACACGCCCACCTCGGTCACTACGCGGGGCTCGCCTATCTGGGGCGAGAGGCCTACGGCTCGGCGGAGACGGTCCTTCACGGGACCCCGAGCCTGCTCGGCTTCCTGAAGAGCAACGGCCCCTGGAGTCTCCTCTTCGAGGCTGGCCACCTCCGCGGAGAGCCACTTCCGGTGTCGGACACGAGCCCGGAGGAGAGAGTGCCGACGGACTTCAGGCAGGACGAGCAGAGCAACTCCCTGGCGATCAGTGCCTTTCAGGTTCCCCATCGCGGCGAGTTCAGCGACACGGTCGGCTTCCTCATCGAAGGACCGGCCCGCTCTCTTCTCTACATCCCCGACATCGACAAGTGGGAGCGCTGGGACGTCCCCATCGAGGACTGGATCCGCGTGGTGGACTACGCGCTCCTCGACGGAACCTTCTTCGGGCCGAGTGAGCTACCCGGGCGGCCGATGAGCGAGATCCCCCACCCCTTCATCGTCGAGTCCATGCAGCGACTCGGAGCGCTTCCGGCGGCCGAGAGGGCCAAGGTCCACTTCACGCACCTGAACCACTCGAACCCTGCGGCGGATCCGCGAAGCCCGGAGGCCCAGAGAGTGCGCGACGCGGGCTTCACCATCCTCGAGGAGGGGCAGATCTTCCCGCTCTAGAGTCGTCTCGGTCTCAGAAGAGCCCGAGGTCGCGCATCGCGAGGACGTCCTCGTGGATCGCGCCTGCCGTCTTCTGGAGCAGCGCGCGGGACTCCGCGCGGAGAGGCAGCTCCACGATACGCTCGACTCCGCCGGCGCCGAGAATCGCGGGGACGCCCATGTACAGGTTCTCGATCCCGTACTCACCGTTGAGGAGACACGCGCAGGGAAGGAGCCGTTTCTCGTCCCGCAGGATCGAGGCGGCCATCGCGACGGACGCCGATGCCGGCGCGTACCAGGCGCTTCCGGTCTTGAGGAGCTTCACGATCTCGCCGCCACCCTTCTTGGTCCGCTCTCCCATCGCCTCGACGGCATCACGGTCCAGCAGGTCGAGGACCCCGATCCCACTGACCGTGCAGCGATCCGCCATCGGAACCATGGAGTCCCCGTGCGCCCCGAGGACCATGGCGTCGACGTCCTGAACGGCCGCGCCCGTTCCCTCGGCGATGAACCACGAATAGCGCGCGGAGTCCAGCACGCCCGCCATGCCGATCACTCGCCGGGACGGGAACCCGAGATGATGCCGGATCAGCGTGACCATGGAGTCCAGTGGGTTCGTGACGACGATCACGATCGCCTCGGGAGACCCCGCGCGGATGTAGTCCGCCACGCTCCGCATCACCTGCCCGTTGACCTCGAGCAGATCAGAACGGCTCATCCCGGGCTTGCGAGGGAGGCCTGCGGTCACGATGAAGACGTCGCTGTCCTCCGTGTCCGCCGGGTCGTTGGTCCCGACGACGCGGCTCCCGAACCCCTCGATCGCCGCGGACTGGTTCATGTCCAGAGCGATGCCCTGGGGTCGCCCCTCGGCGATGTCGATCAAGCAGATCTCCGGCGCCAGGTTCTTGAGGGCGGCGAGGTGTGCACAGGTGGAGCCGACGTAGCCGGCACCGACGACTGTCAGCTTCTTCTTGGGGATCGCGTTACTCATCGCAGGGGCAGGTCTGAGCAGGCAGGATAATCAGCGCCGGGCGCTGGCGCACGGGATCACCCACGGCGCCGGCGTGCGTCGCATCCAGCCAGCCGCCTCAAGGCGCCAGGATCTCGGTCGCAGCCGCCACGAGGGTGTCGACGTCCGCTTGCCCGACGTCGCAGTGCGTGACGAACCGAAGCACCTGGGGCCCGATGGGCATGACCTTCACGCCGCGGTCTCCGAGCGCGCTGGAGAGGTCGGCTGCGCTCATCCCCGACCGGGAGACCTCCACCATGACGATGTTCGTCTCGACCCTCCCGGGATCGGCCTCGAGCCCATCGAGGGCATCGAGGCGCTCTGCGAGGTTCCGGGCAAGTGCGTGGTCGAGGGCGAGGCGCTGGACGTTGTCAGACAGCGCGACCCGCGCGGCGGCGGCGATGAGGCCAGCCTGACGCATCCAGCCGCCCAGTCGCTTGCGGACACGCATTGCACGCTCGACGAAGTCGTCATCGCCCGCGACCACCGATCCCACGGGAGCCCCGAGTCCCTTCGAGAGGCAGAGCGACACGGAGTCCACCAGGCTCGTCCATATCGGAGCGGCGCGACCCGAGGCCACCACGGCGTTCGCGAGCCGAGCTCCGTCGAGATGAACGGGGATCCCGCGCTCCTTCGCCACCTCGCAAACGGCCGCGAACTCGTCCATCGGAACGACCACCCCGCCCGCCACGTTGTGGGTCTGCTCGAGGCACACGAGCGCCGTCCGGGGGCAGTGGATGAAGTTCGGCCGCACCATTTCGGCCACCTCGGCGGGATCCATGCGCCCGTCAGCACCGCCCAGGGTCATGCTCTGCAGCCCGTGGAGAAAGCCTGCGGCTCCCCCCTCGAAGGTGGTCACGTGCGCCCACCGCTGACAGATGATCTCGTCCCCCGGGCGGGTCCAGGACCCGAGCGCGACCTGGTTCGCCATGGTTCCCGAGGGCACGAACAGGGCGCGCGGCTTCCCGAGCCACTCCGCCGCCTCTGCCTCGAGGGCTCGCACGCTCGGGTCCCCGTCGAGGACGTCGTCCCCCACCTCGGCCTCCAGCATCGCCGCCCGCATCGCGGCGCTCGGGCGTGTGACGGTGTCGCTACGAAAATCAGCAGCCATGGCCTCGGTCAGATCTCACGGTTCTCGAGATGCTCGCGCACGCGGCGGAGCCCCTCACGGATGTTCTCAGCGCTGTTGGCGTAGCTGAATCGCATGTAGCCCTCACCGAAGGCGCCGAAACTGGTCCCCGAGAGGCAGGCCACACCAGCGTCGTTCAACAGCTCGTGCTCGAGCACCCGGCTCTCTATACCGGTCCCCTTCGTGTTCGGGAAGGCGTAGAAGGCGCCCTTCGGCATCACGCAACTGAAGCCCGGAATCGAATTCAGCTCGGCATGGATGATCTTGCGCCGCTCGTCGAAGGCCGCGAGCATGCGGTCGACGGCGTCCTGGGGACCGCGCAGCGCCTCGATCGCCGCGACCTGCGTGACCGCGTTGGCGCAGCTCGACGAGTTGATCTGCAGTCGCTCCGCGTGTTCCACGAGGTGCTTGGGCCAGATCCCGTAGCCGAGACGCCACCCGGTCATGGCGTACGTCTTGCTCCAGCCGTCCAGGACGATCGATCGATCCCTCAGGGAGTCGTACTGCAGGATCGAGACGTGCTCCTCGCCGTCGTAGAGCTGTCGGCTGTAGATCTCGTCGCAGAGCACCGTCACGTGCGGATGCGCTTCGAGACCGGCGACGAGCGCGGCGAACTCGGCGCGCGGGACGATCCCGCCGGTTGGATTCGCCGGCGTGTTGACGATCAGGAGCGAGGTCGCGGGTGTGATCTGTGCGAGCACCTCCTCGGCGCGGAAGGCGAACCCCCTCTCCTCGGGCAGCGCGTAGGGAACAGCGCGGGCCCCCGACCAGTGGATCACGCTCTCGTAGATCGGGAAGCCCGGGTTCGGGTACAGGATCTCCTTGCCCGGTTCTCCGAACATCATGATCGCGTAGAACATCGTCGGCTTGCCGCCAGGCACGATGAGCACCTGGTCCGCGTCCACCTCGGCGCCGCGGAAGTCTCGGATGTTGTCGACGACGGCCTCCCGAAGCTCCGGGATCCCCTTCGCGGGCGTGTACTTGTGCCAGCCGTCGGCGAGGGCCTTCTTGCCGGCCTCGACGATGTTCTCGGGCGTCTCGAAGTCCGGAGCTCCGATGTGCAGGTGAACGATGTCCTTGCCAGCGGCCTCGAGGGCCTTCGCCTTGGCGAAGACCTCGAAGGCCGTTTCGGTCCCGAGGACGGACATGCGGGCGCTGAGGGTCATCTCTCGAACGATCCTTGTGACTTCTTGGCCGGAGGAGGGCCCGGCAGGGCTTTGGTCCCCGCGAGCTCCGATCGTGATCACGGGCGCAGAGGATACTGCCCCGGCCGACTGTGGCCGAGCCGCGCCGCCCGACTATCCTCCCCGTATGAGCCGCCAACCCCTTTCCCCGAGCCCCTCCAGGCTGATCCCGCTGCTCCTGACGTGCACCGCCCTCGCGGGCTGCGGGAGGGAGCCGGACCTCGTCGTGAGGGTGTCCCTCGATCAGATCTTCTCGGAGGAGCTGATCCGTGAGTTCGAGGCCCAGACGGGCCTCGACGTGAAGGCGCAGTACGACATCGAGCAGACGAAGACCGTCGGCCACGTGAGGGCCATCATCGAGGAGGCGCGGACCCGTCCGCGCACGGACGTCTTCTGGAACAACGAGATCGCGCAGACGATCCGTCTCGCCGAGCTCGGGCTGCTCCAGCCGTACGAGTCCCCGGCGGCCGCCGACGTCCCCGCCACGTTCAAGGACCCCTCCGCCCTCTGGGTCGGCTTCGGTGCCCGTGCTCGGGTCCTCATCGTCAACACCGATCTCGTCGCCGCGGGCCAGGAGCCGTCGGGGACGCTCGATCTGTTCGACGAGCGGTGGCGAGGCAAGTGCGGGATCGCTCGTCCGCTGACCGGAACGACGCTCACCCACGCCACCGCGCTCTACCAAACGATGGGCGAGGAGTGGACAGCCGGCTTCATGAACGAACTCGTCGAGGCGAATGGGAAAGGGCAGGTCCAGATCCTCGAGTCGAACGGTCAGGCCATGAAGCTCGTGGAGAACGGAGAGCTCTCCTGGGCCTTCACAGACACCGACGACTTCAACGTCGCACGCATGGACGGAAGCCCGGTCCAACGCGTCTATCCCGATCAGGTGGTCGCGAAGGGCTGCCTGCAGCGCGACGGCGAACCCCTCGGGACCCTCTTGATCCCGAACAGCATCATGCTGCTCGCGGACGCCCCCCACCCGGAGAACGCGAAGCGCTTCATCGACTGGGTCCTCTCCAAGGAGCTGGAGGAGCGACTCGCGAACTCGCGGTCGGCCCAGATCCCCGTAAGGAGAGATGTCCCGCGTCCGGCGCACGTCGGCAAGATCGGTGACTTCCGCGCGATGGGAGTCGACTACGTGACGCTGGGGCGGACCATCGGCGAGCGCACGGAGGCGCTCAAGGAGATCTTCCTTCGCTGACGAGCACACCGCGGCCCTGAGCTCGCTGGCGGCACACGGAGTCGCCTGCTCGAGACCCTGCTTTCCAGCCGCGCCAGAGACCGCCGATGGGACCCCACGCCGCAAGACCGAGCCGGATGCTCAGCTGGCCCGCCCTGGGCGCGTTCATGGCTGTCGGGCTCGCGCCCCTCGCGGTCATGTTCGTACGCCTGCAGGAGGATCCACGCGCGATCGCGGCCCTGATGGATGAGCGCACGCTGGGCCTTTTGGGCCGGACCACATTGCTCGGATGTGGCGCGGCGCTCGTCGCGCTGGTGATCGGTCTCCCCTTCGGCTTCCTCGTCGCCAGGACGAACGTCCCCGGCGCCGCGGCGCTCCGGACGCTGGGCGTGGTCCCGATCCTGGTCCCCCCGATCATGCTCGCGATGACCTGGACGATGGTGCTCGACGCGAGGGGTCCGCTGATGTGCGCTCTGATCCTCGGCTTCGCGACCTTCCCCCTGGTGAGCCTGTTCACGAGCCGCGCAGCCGAGCGGATCGACACCAGGCGGGAGGAGGCCGCCCGCCTCATCGGCGGCCTGCCGGCGGTCCTCTCGCTGAATCTCCAGCTCGTCCTCCCAGCGGCCCTCGGTGGCGCGCTCCTGAGCTTCATCGTTGCGATCAACGACTTCGCGCTTCCCGACTACGTGTCGGCGGTGGGGAGGAAATTCAACGTCTACGCGGGGGAGGTCTTCAGCACCTGGCAGGTCGACGGAAAGGAGGCCCGAGCCGTCGCGACGGCGCTCCCACTGGTCGCCCTGACCCTCCTCGCGATCACGCCGCTGCTCATGCTGAGGCGTCGTGATCAACTCACCACGATCGACGGGGATTTCGAAGCGCCGGGCCGCATCCAGCTCGGCCGCTGGCGGTCGGTCGCGACCACCTTCTGCGTCCTCGTGGTCGCGGTCGCAGCCATCCTCCCCATCGGCCGCCTCGCCTACGAAGCCGGTGGAGGTCCGCGGGTCTTCAGCGGGATCTCCATCAGGCGAGTCGCCTGGCTCCAGGGCGGCGGCGCTGCTGCCAATGCTCCCGCTCCGACCGGGAGCCCGGCCGGCGGACAGGACCTCTCCAAGGCCGCTCGCGAGGCCACCGTCGAGAAGTCCCAGAACGCCGCCCTGCTCTCCGCCGGGCTCGAGCCGCGGGCGCAGCCTCCGGCGCAGGTGGCCCCATCGGCGATGCGCAATCGAGCCGTCGACCTTGCAGCGCCCGAGGTCGCGGCCGCCATCGCCGCACGCGAAGGTGACGACGTCTCCGACGCCGGCGGCGGCATCCCCGTGTTCGTCGGCAACCTCCGGGCCGCGTTCGCGCGCGCGTTCGAACTGTCGAGAGAGAGCCTCGCCTCCAGTCTGCTCATCGCGTTGCTGACCGCGTCGATCTGCCTTCCGCTGGCGCTCGTCCTGGGCCACGCAGTGCGAAGGTCGCGCCGAGGCGCGCTTCTCCAGGTCGCGTCCCTCCTCCCGCTGGTGGTCCCTGCGACCCTCTTCGGCATCGGCACGATCGTGCTGTGGAACAGGGAGTTCTCCGCTCGCTTCTACGACAGCCAGGGCCTCGTGGTCCTCCTCTTCGTCGGACGGTTCCTCGGCATCGCGGTGCTGATCGTCTCCGGCGCCATCGCGTCGTACAGCGTCAGGCTCGAGGAGTCAGCGCGCCTCGCTGGTGCCGGCCCGATCGGTCGCTTGTTCATGGTGGTCGCGCCAGGCATCTGGCCGACCCTCGTTGGAACATGGATCGCGATCTTCGCCCTGTCGATCCGCGAACTGGACGCAGCGGTGCTCGTCCCGGCCGCCAACGACACCGCCATGTTCCGCGTCTTCAACGCGGTCCACTTCGGTCGCGACGACTTCGTCTCCGCCCTGGCGCTCCTCGTCATCTTCTCCATCCTCCTGCCCGGCGCCCTCTGGTCCCTGTTCTTCAGGGCTCGCCTGCGTTTCCTGCCGTGATCGACCAGCAACAGAACGTCCCCGCGATCAGCTGCGCGAACCTGAGCGTCACGGCCGGCCCGGTCACTCTGATCCGGGACATCTCCCTCGACGTGGCGCAGGGAGAACACGTGCTGCTCGTGGGTCCGTCGGGAAGCGGGAAGACCACGCTCCTCCGCGCGATCGCCGGACTCGTGGTCCCCGCTGCAGGTGAGGTCTCCCTGTTCGGCCGCATCGCAAGCGTGCCGGGAAGGACTCCTGTACCGCCCGAGGACCGCGGCACCCAGATGATGTTCCAGGGGGGCGCACTTTGGCCGCACCTCTCCGTCGCCGGGACCCTCGAATTCGTCCTCAAACGACGAACCTCGCTCGACTCCAAGGCCCGCGGTTCACGAATCGGCGAGCTCCTCGAACTCGTCGACCTCGAGGGGTTCGAGACGCGCCGCGCGCCCAGCCTCTCGGGCGGCGAGGCCCAGCGACTCGCTCTGGCGAGGGCCCTCGCGGCCGAGCCCCGGATCCTGCTGCTCGACGAGCCCCTCGGCCCGCTCGACGCTCCGCGGCGACAGGCGCTGCTGGATCGTCTCCTGGACCTGGGCGGCCGATTCGACCTCACCGTGCTCCATGTCACGCACGATCCCTCCGAGGCCAGCCGGATCGCGACCCGGACCATCTCGATCCGGGAAGGCGGTCGTCTGGCGGCCTCCGACTGAGGGCCTCCCGCGACCTCTCGCCGCGGGGATTCGCTTCCCCCTCGATGCGCTGGCGTGACCGCGCCCCGGAAGGTGAGCTATGAGGGCGCCATGCGAATCGTCTCGGGAATCGTCGTGCTGCTCCTCGCGAGCTGGTTCCTCTCCGCGCTCCTCGGAACGCCGGAGGAGTCCGCGGCGGCGCAGACCCCGACCGAGTGGATCAGCTCCTCCCAGTGCGCGGAGTGCCACCAGCAGATCTACGACGAGTGGAAGAGCTCGCCCCACGCGAACGCGTGGAACAACGAGGACGTCAGGGCGCAGTCGGACGACTTCGCCAACAAGGACTGCATCGACTGCCATGCGCCACGTCCGGTCTTCGAGACGGGTCTCGGCAAGCGCGTGCTGCCCCGCTCGGCGAGGCGTTCGGAGGGCGTCGACTGCCTGACGTGCCATCTCCTGCCGGACGGTGGCATGGCGGCGACCATCACCAATCCCCGCGCAGCCTGCCAGCCCACGACGCGCCGCGAACTGCAGCGAGTGAGCCTCTGCGCCGGGTGCCATGACCAGCACAAGACCGTCCAGCAGTGGAAGGCAACGCCCCACGCGGAGCACCGTGAGGGCTGCATGGAGTGCCACATGCCCTACCGGGACGGGACGCCGGAGGGCGGGCGTGTCCACGTCATGCCGGGGGGGCACTACATCGAGATGGTCCGCTCGGCGGTCGAGCTCACGGCGGCCCGCGGAGCTGACGGAGTGGCACGAGTGACGCTCGAGAACACCAGCGGCCACGCTTATCCCACGGACGAGCGCAGTCGCGCATCGGATCTGTGGTGGCGCACCCTCCCGGCCGAGGAGGGTGTGGAACCCGGTCCGTGGACCCACCTCCACAGGATCCGGGACCCCTACCGCCACGAGAAGGACCTCGCCAGCACACTGCTCCACTGGGGTGAGACCCGGACGCTCAGGGTCGAGGACAGCGACGGGACGGCCGTTGAAGGGCGTGTCGAGGTGGTCCTCGTCTACAAACGAACGCCCTACTACCGGGATACGGAGACGGGCCTCGCGATGCATCTGGTCGACGTGGAGGACCCCTTCCAGGACTCCGACCTCGTCCACCGCGTGACCATCGAGCCTTGAGGACCGCGTCGGCTGTCATGGTCGCTCTGGCGTTCGCCGGCTGCGGCGGGGGTGAGGACGGCGTCGAGGTCGAACGCCCCACGGCACCGGTTCACCGGCAGCTTCGTGATGTCCTGGACGCCGAGATGATCCGTCGGGGGCTCCACGTGCGCCGGGACGTCGGACGCTCTCGGGAGCTGCGCGACGACACGGGAGTCCTGCCCCCGGGCGTCGAGGTCGACCCGGGCCCGCCTGCGATCGCGGCCGACGCCAGATCGGCGACCGCGGACGCTTCCCCCGCCGCGCCCCCGCCCGTCCTGCAGCTGGATCCGGATCTCGTCGAGTTCCGGGACGCGATGGTGGACCTCGTGTTGTCGACCCCGGAAGCCCTCGAGCGGGCCCGGGGCGACGTCGCGGGGCTCGGGCCGGACATGACCCCCGTGATCGTCCGGGGACTGGAGGACCACCAGCGACCGGCGCTCGAGCGGAAGGCGCTGGTCGACCTCGGCGCGGCGCTCCCCTCTGCCGAGATCGCCATGGCCCTCTGTCAGGTCGCCTCCGACGCCGAGGAGGCCTGGCTCCGGCGCTACGCGGTCTGGGCGCTGGAGGGGCACAGATCGGCGGAGGGAGCCGACCGCGTCGTGCCCGGCCTCCTGCTCCGGATGAAGTACGAGTCCGACGGAGAAACACTCGCCTGGATCCTCCGCTCGCTCTGGGGATTCGGCAACGAGGCGGCGCTCGGTCGTGCGAGGGCGAGGGCCGCGAACCTCGTGGATCCGGCCGGACGAGCCAGCCTCTCGGCGAGCCTCGCGGGCTACGACGGACTCGAGGGCCCCGAGCCCCTCCCGCCGAGCGAGGAGCTCGTTGGAGAGACCTGGCTGTGGCTCTCCGACGTCTCGGGCGCCCATTTCCAACTTCGCGGCGTCGACGACGCCCGCTACGTCCTCTCCTCCCTCGGCCCGTGGGCAGGGGCGGTCTTCGCTCTGGCTCTCGAGGACGACGACGACTACGTACGCCTCCACACCGCGCAGATCCTCGAGCGCATGGGGCCGCGCGGCCGCAGCGCCACCGCCTCGCTCGGCGCTGCGCTCGAGGATCCGAACGGCGCCGTACGCGGCGCGGCGGCCGAGGCGCTCGTGGCCGTGGCAGGGGCGCAGGCCGAGGCGACGCTGAGCGCCAGATTGGACTCGTCCCCATCGCCGCCCTACGAGGACCGCGTCGCGCTGGCCCGGGCTCTGGGGCGCCTGCCATCGCCGCCGCTCGGCCGCCTCCGGGCGCTCTTCGAGAGCAGTCCAGGAGTGGACCTCCGGCTGGCCTGCGCGGAGGGACTCCTGCGCGCAGGGGACGACCAGGCACTCACATGGCTCCTCCAGCAGCTCCGCTCCTCGAGCGGCGATCCCGCCGGAGCCGAGGCGGCGGTGGGGCGATGGCTCGCTTCACCTGCGATGGCCGACCCGGCCCTGCTGGATCGGGGTGCCGCTCTCGACGCGTGGCGCGCTCACGAAGCCTCTGGCGCCGTGATCCACAGCGCCACCGAGGCGTCCCGTCGCCGGCGTCTGCGCGCGGACGCCCTGGAGCGCGTCCGGACGCTCCCCGCCGAACAGGGAAGCCCCACACAGCGGTGAACGGACCGCCGCGCCGGGAGCCTCACCGGAACAGGCTCCCGAGCACCAAGGCCCCCCAGAGCAAGGCGTTGATCACGAAGATCAAATCACCGCCCAGGAGCACGCGCGTCGGGCTTCCTCCACCCTCTTGTCGCTGCACCAGCAGGAGATAGCGGAAGAGGCCGAACACGACGAGGGGCACGGACCAGACGAGGTGGTTGTCCGGCCCGAACTTGGCGGCCGTCGCGTCGTCGACCGTGTACATCGCATAGGTGATGATCGCGCAGCCAGCGAGAACGCTCGTCACCTGGTCCAGGAACTGGGGCGTGTACTGTCCCAGGTTCTTCCGGTGCTGGGACGCATCTGCGCCGAGAAGGTCCATCTCCGCGCGCCGCTTGCAGAACGCGAGGAAGAGCGCGAGGAAGAGCGTGGAGAGGAGCAGCCACTGAGAGATCGGCGCGGCGGCCGCGTAGGCCCCGGCCACGACGCGCAGCATGAAGCCAAGAGCGATCAGGAACGCGTCGACGATCGCCAGCTGCTTCAGCTTGAGGGAGTAGAGGAGATTGGAGGCCATGTAGATCCCCACCACCAGGACCACGCTGCCAGCGCCCGCGGTCTCGACGAACGGGGTCGCCAGGTGCGCGAGCGAGAGCGAGGCCGCGACGCAGGCCACGGACGCGAGCAGGGCGGCCGGGATGGAGAGCTCGCCCGCTGCGATGGGACGCTTGCACTTCTCCGGGTGCTGCCGATCCGACTCGACGTCGACGACGTCGTTCACGAGGTAGATCGCGCTGGCTCCGAGGCAGAAGGCCGCCGTGGCCATCAGCACGCGCATGAGCCTGTCCGCCGTGCTCGGAGCCTCCGGTCCGGCTTCGCCGAGCGCGAAGACGAGGGCCGCCAGAACGAAGACGTTCTTGACCCACTGATGGGGCCGCATGGCGCGAAGTAGTGCGACGGGGTTCATCTGCACGCGAGGAGGGCTGACGGCCTCAGGCCGGGTCCCGCGCTTTCACGCGGACCTGGCTGGCGTACACCGCCACCGGTGTGGATCGGCTGGACCACACAATCCTCTGCGGGCCAAGTCCGATTACTTCGCGTCCTACCTGTCGTTCGTGAGGGATTGAAGTCCCGGAATGGGAGAGTCTGCCCCCACCGGGATGTACGTGACGCTCTCGTCGTCGGAGAGAAGGCCTTTCTCCTGCTCCTCGACCAGCTCCAGAGCGCGCACCTGGAGGTCGTCCCAGAGGACGTTCGTCGTGGTGAAGTGGTTTCCACCCTCGCCCATGGGGTCGTCGTTGTCATCGGCCATCAGCGCCGTCTTCCCGCTCCCCTGGCGTCCCCGAAGTCGCGCCCGCTTCAGATCACGACCCGCGTAGGAGGACCAGCCGGGCCCGAAGAGCTCCTTGTTGGCCGGGGCGTACCACTCGGCGCGATCGATCTCCTCGATCGCAGGATCGAGGCTCTCGAGGTCCACAGCCGGGCAGTTCAATCGCCGTGTGTTGGCCACGGTGGGCATCCAGACCTTGTCGGAGACGATGGCCGCGAAGAACCCCACGCCGGAGTCCTTCGGCCACCGCTTGTACTTGTTCTGGTACTCGAGGAACCCGGTCCGGACCTTGTCGAGGTTCTGGGCGCATGCGGTCTCCTCGCTGGCCCGGATCGCGCTCATCACGTTCGGGACGACCGCGGCGGCCAAGAGGCCGATGATGACGAAGACAGCGATCAGCTCGACCAGCGTGAAGCCGGCGCGGCGGAGCGTGCGGGAGGGTCGCTTCATGGGCTCGTGTTGGTTCGCGGTTCCGTGGCGGTCGCGTAGCGAGTGTACAGCCGCGGAGGCGCCGAGTAACGACCCGGCGCCCCCGCGGAGCCTGGAATTGGCGGGGAATTGCCCGAGATCGACGATCAAACGGTCGCGGCGACGGCCTCCTTGAGGGCGTCCACCTTGCTCGTCTCCTCCCATGAGAAGCCCGGCCGGCCGAAGTGCCCGTTCGCTGCGGTGGCCTTGAAGATCGGAGCCTTCAGGCCCAAGGCGTCGATGATTCCCTTCGGCGTCAGGTCGAACACCTGCTCGACGGCGCGAGCGATCGCACCCTCGTCCGCCGTCGCGGTCCCGAAGGTGTCCACGCGTACGGAGAGCGGCTTCGCAACGCCGATGGCGTAGGAGAGCTGGACCTCGCACCGCGTTGCCAGCCCGGCCGCCACGACGTTCTTGGCGACCCAGCGGGCCGCATAGGCGGCGGAGCGGTCCACCTTGCTGGGGTCCTTCCCGCTGAATGCGCCCCCACCATGCCGGCCCATTCCTCCGTAGGTGTCGACGATGATCTTGCGCCCGGTGAGCCCGCAGTCGCCGTGGGGCCCTCCGATGACGAACTTCCCGGTCGGGTTGACGTGGTAGATCGTCTCGTCGTCGAGCATCTCCGCCGGGACCACGGCCTTGATGACGTGCTCGATGATCTCGCTCTTGATCTCCTGGAGGACCTCGGCCTCCTCGGACTTCCCGTTCACCTCGGGGTCGTGCTGCGTGGAGATCACGACGGTGTGGACGCGGACCGGCCTGTCGCCCTCGTACTCGACGGTGACCTGACTCTTGCTGTCGGGACGCAGCCAGGGGAGCGTCTTGTTCTCGCGAAGAGAGGCCATGCGCTCCACCAGACGGTGCGAGAGGTGGATCGGAAGCGGCATCAGCTCCGCGGTCTCGTCGCAGGCGTAGCCGAACATGAGGCCCTGGTCGCCGGCGCCCTGCTCCACGTGGAGGCCCTTGTCGTCGTCGACCCCCTGAGCGATGTCCGGGGATTGCCGGTCGAGGCTGACCATCACCGCGCAGGTGTCCGCGTTGATCCCGAAGGCGTCGTCGGTGTAACCGATCCCGCGGATCGCGTCGCGCACGACGTCCTGGTAGTCGACGCGCGCGGTCGTCGTGATCTCGCCGGCGATGACACAGATACCGGTGGTCACCATCGTCTCGCACGCGACGCGACTGTTGGGGTCCTGGGCCAGGAGCGCGTCGAGGACTGCGTCGGAGACCTGGTCGGCCACCTTGTCGGGGTGGCCCATGGAGACTGATTCGGACGTGAAGAGGGAACGGGCCATGGAGCTGGGGTCCTGGTGCGCTCGAGGCGGCCGAGGAAGACGGCGCGCGGAAGGATGGATCGGGAGACGCCCCGTCGGGGCGGGCGGCAGATGATACGGCGACCCGCTGGCGACGAACAGGAGCCGGAAGCGCCATTGCGCCGGGTCCTGGGGCGAGGTCATCGATCAGGCCCGGGCGCCCATCATCTGTCCTGGCTTCCCCGAGGGTTCAAGCGGGGAGCACACACCGAGCCGTCCAGGCCGCGAGTGTCGCCCCTGTCGCGCCGCGCTGGCCGAGCAGGGCCGTCCTCCCGGCCTGCCCCATTCTCGCCCGGGCGTCGCGGTCCAGAGCGAGCCGCCCGAGCTCGGCCGTGAGGCAGCGCTGGTCCGCGACCCGGATCGCGGCGCCGGCGCTCTCCAGCAGCGCCGTCTCCTCGGCGAAATTCTGAACGTGTGGACCGTAGATCACCGGACGCCCCTGAGCCGCCGGCTCCATCATGTTCTGGCCGCCGTGAGGAATCAGACTCCCACCGACGAACACGATGTCCGCGAGACCGTAGAGCCGCTCCAGCTCGCCGATGGTGTCGACGATGAGCGGTCGGTCGATCGAGCCCCGGACGCCCTCACGACGGAGCTGTGAGAGGAGCTCGGGCGCTCGGTCCGCGCCGAGAGCTCCTGCGAGCTCCGAGGCCACGCCGGAGCCGCGCTCCGGATGCCGCGGCACGATCACCAGGCGTGCGTCAGGAACCGCTTCGAGCGCCGCGGCGAGGAACAGAGCCTCCTCGGGCTCGTGGGTGCTGCCCGCGAGTACCACGAGCCGGGATCCGTCGACATCATCGAGACCGGCGGTCCACCTCAGCTCCTCGACGGCGGGATCCGGCTCGCTGGATTCCAGGGAGCGGAGGCCGTCGATCTTGACGTTCCCCGTGATCACGACCCGCTCGCACGAGCCGGCGAGGGCCCGAAATCGCGCGGCGTAGGCCTCGTCCTGCGCGGCGAACAGGGAGATGCGGCCGAACTCGGGCAAGGAACCGAACATGCGATAGCGGCGGAAGGACTCCTCCGTGATCCGGCCGCTGACCACCGCGACTGGCGCGCCTCTGCGATTCGCCTCCCGGAGGAAACAGGGCCAGGCCTCCAGCTCCATCAAGAGCACGTGGTCGGGTCGGATCCGAGCCCAGAAGCGACGCACGAGCGGAAGGAAATCGAAGGGGTACCGCACGATGGTCACGCCTGGGAAGAGCTGCCCCGCCACCTCCAGCCCCGTATCGCTGAAGGCGCTCACGACCACTTCGTAACGGTCCTGAAGCGCTCCGACGATCGATTGCGCCGCCTTGATCTCACCCACCGAGACCCCGTGAACGAGGACGCGCGGCCGCTCGGGATGGCTGGGCTCCAGCTCCGGAAGGCCGCTCGTCGACAGCGACAGCGCTTTCCGCGCGAGACGGGGTTGAACGAGACCCCCGAGCAGGAACAGGGGCGAGCTCGTCATCCAGATCACGCCGATGAAGAGATCGTAGACGCGCTGGAGCAACCATTGTCTCGCACCGACCGGCGGCGACGCCGTGATCGGAGGGGGCGTATCGCCCACGGCCCCCTGGGCCAGAGGAGAGCTGGAGGCGGTCATCCGCGGAGCTGGGTCGCGCTGGCTCCCCGGCTCATCACTTGCCGTGGCACTTCTTGAACTTCCGCCCGCTGCCGCAGGGGCAGGGATCGTTCCGCCCGGCGTTCCGGAACTCCGGCCCGAGGTCCGACGCGCCTGTCCGCTGCCTCTCCGCGGGCGCGCGCGCGGCGGTGGCCTTCGTGGTCGCGCTCTCCGCCAACCGGTCGGCCGGGGGCTTGCTCTCGCCCTGACGCTGCTCGAGCGCCTGTCGCCGTCGCATCACGTCGAAGGCGTTGGAGGCCGCTGTGCCCCTGGCCATCTGCTGCCGCGCGGCCGCCTCTGCCTGCGCCTGCCGCCGACGCGCCTCGATCTGCTTCTTGAAGTCCTCGTACTTCTCCTGAAGCTCCTCGTCGAGCTCGAGGAGGAGCTCACGCTCGTGCTCACCCGCCTGCATCACGGCCATGACCTTCTGCTCCGGCGGGAGCTGGGCGATCACGGCTTTCTGCTGGTCGAGGCTCAGCTCATCGAAGCGAACCTGCTTCTGAGGCTCGGGCTGGGGGACTCCCGCGCCTCCGGCGATCCCGCGGGGCGCGAGGCCATCGTCCGCTTCGGCCGCCTCCTCGCCCGAACGATTCACCTGGATCCGCAGGATCTTCGACCCGACGTCGCTCTCGATCGCGGGCAGGAGCTGCTGGCCGTAGAGCTCCGTCGCCTCCTTCTTGTAGGCGATCTTCGGATCCTGCTGGCCGTAGCCCCGCAGACCGATACCAGCCTTCAGCGCGTCCATCGCGTGCAGGTGGTCCTTCCATTTCTGGTCGATGGCGGTCAGCACGAGGTAGGACTCGATGCGCTGGGTGAGCTCCGGGCCCCAGTCCTCTCGGCGGGCCACGTACGCGCGGTCGAGCTCCGCGGTCACGGGATCCAGATCCACCTCCTCGGGGTCGGTCGCCGCCGCCGCGGCGGCGTCGCTCAACTCCACGCCGAAGGTCCGCAGCGCCCAGTCCTGGAACCCGCTCGGATCCTGGTCGTAAGCGTCCGAGGTCCGATCGGCCATGTTGCCGATCATGATGGAGACACGCTCCTTCAGGTCCTCTCCCTCGAGCACCGCCTGACGGGCGGCGTAGATCTCGGACCGCTGGTGATCCATCACCTCGTCGTACTCGAGGAGGTTCTTGCGGATCTCGAAGTTGCGGTCCTCGACCTTCTTCTGGGCCCGCGCCACCTGCCTGGTGACCATACCGGACTCGATCGGCTGCCCCTCACTCATGCCCAGCCGCTCCATCGCGTTCACGACCCAGTCCCGGTAGAAGATCCGCATCAGCGGGTCCTGCAGGGACAGGTAGAAGCGGCTCGCGCCGACGTTGCCCTGGCGGCCGGTCCGTCCGCGCAGCTGGTTGTCGATCCGCCGCGCCTCGTGGCGCTCCGTACCGAGGACGTAGAGACCGCCGAGACCCAGGATCTCCTCCTCGGCGGCCGCGGATTCCGACTCGACTCGCTGGCGGATCGCGTCGATCTCGGCGAGGCGCTCGGGGTCACCCGCCTCGAGCCCGGCCTCCACCAGCGCTTGATCGAGCAGGTACTCGAAGTTCCCGCCCAGCTTGATGTCGGTGCCTCGGCCAGCCATGTTCGTCGAGACGGTGACCGCGCCCTTGGCGCCCGCCATCGCGACGATGTGCGCCTCTCGCTCGTGGTTCTTCGCGTTGAGCACCTCGTGAGGGAGGCTCCGCTCCCGCAGGAGCTTCGAGAGGTGCTCGGAGTTCTCGACCGACGCCGTTCCCACGAGAACGGGCTGGCCCGTCTCCTGGACGCGCTCGATCTCGTCGCAGATCGCCTCCCACTTCTCCGGGAGCGTCCGGAAGACCACGTCGATGTGGTCATCACGCGCGATCGGCTTGTTCGTGGGGACCGAGATGACGTCCAGCTCGTAGATCTTGTGGAACTCGCCGGCCTCGGTCATGGCCGTGCCCGTCATGCCCGCGAGCTTGTCGAACATCCGGAAGTAGTTCTGGAAGGTGATCGTCGCGAGCGTCTGGGTCTCCTGCTTCGGCTCCAGACCCTCCTTCACCTCGACCGCCTGGTGCAGCCCGTCCGACCAGCGCCGCCCGGCCATCTTGCGGCCGGTGAACTCGTCCACGATGACGACCTCGTTGCGCATCTGGCCGGTTCTCGGGTCCTGGGCCTCCTCGACCACGTACTCCTTGTCCAGCTCGTAGAGGGAGTGTGCGCGGAGCGCGTTCTCGATGTAGTGAGGCCAATCCTCGAAGCCCGGCACGTAGAAGGACTCGACGCCGAGGATCTCCTGGGCCTTGACGATCCCGTCCTCCGTGAGGGAGGCGATGCGCTCCTTCTCCTTCACCTCGTAGTGGTCGTCGCGCGTGAGCTGACGCGCGACGCGGTCCGCCTCCGCGTAGCGACCCACGTGATCCTCGGCGGGCCCGGAGATGATCAGCGGCGTTCGGGCCTCGTCGATCAGGATCGAATCCACCTCATCGACGATCGCGAAGTACAGATCCTTCTGAACCTGCTGGTCCAGCGCGGTCTTCATGTTGTCCCGCAGGTAATCGAAGCCCAGCTCGTTGTTCGTCGCGTAGACGATGTCCGAGGTGTAGATCGGTTTGCGGGTCGAGGGGTCGAGACTCGACTGGATCGCGCCGACGGTGAGGCCCAGGTACTCGTAGATCGGGCGCATCCACTCGGCGTCGCGACGCGCCAGGTAATCGTTGACCGTGACGAGATAGCAGGGCCGACCCGACAGCGCGTTCAGCGCGAGCGCGAGAGTCGCCATGAGGGTCTTGCCCTCACCTGTCATCATCTCCGCGATCTTCCCCGAGTGAAGCACGTAGCCGCCCACCAGCTGCACGTCGTAGTGACGCATACCGAGGGTGCGCTTGGAGGCCTCGCGCGTGAGTGCGAACATCTTCGTCAGGACCGTGTCGAGCGACTCCTCACCCGCTTGGACCTGCCGGCGCATGGCCTGGACCTCCAGCTGGACGGTCTCGCGGTCGAGCCCCTCGGCCCAGGACTCCAGCTCGTTGATCTCGGCGATGAGCGGAGTGAGCTTGCGCACCTCACGCTCGTTCTCGGATCCGAAGAGGCGCTTCGCGAAGCTCCCGATCCCCTCGCCCACGGAGGAGAACTTGTCTGTGATGTCGTCCCAGCTCATGGCGGTCCCCGTCGGCGAGGCCTGCTCACAGGTGCTCCAGGGGTGCTCCTGCGCGGACGGGCGGCCCAACGGACCGAGGAGTATCGGCCCGCGTCAGGCCCGTGCCAAGGGAGATCCCACGCCCTTCGTCAGCCGAGAAGGACCCAGCGAGTCAGCGTCCCGCTCGTGAAATCCGGCGCCTCCACGCGCAGGACCGACGTGGTGGGCCCCTCCCACCGAACAGGGCGCTCCTCTCAGCTCGACGCGGCGTCCGTGAGAAGACGCTCGATCATCCCGCAAAGGACCGACCGAGGGTAGGGCTTGCGGAGCACTCCACTCGCCCGCTGGATGGTCGCGAGGTCGATCTCGCTCGCGGTGGCGAGGAGCAGCGGCACGCTGGCGGTGCGGCTGTCCGCCCGGAGCCGTCGCATCACCTCCTCGCCGTCGAACTCGGGCATCCCGAAGTCGAGGACCACGAGGTCCGGAAGCGGATCCTGCGCCATCCGATCGAGGACCTGACGGCCGTCGTAGGCGGTCTCCACCTGGTAACCGATGGCGCGCAGGACCGCCGCCTCGCCACAGGCCACGTCTTCGTCGTCATCCACCACCAGCACTCGCTTGCCGTGGTGAGCTGTCGCGCGCTCGCGGTCGGAGCCGAGGCGCTCGAGGCCCTCGCAGATCGCCCTGAGGTCACCGTGGGTCGGAAGCTGCGCCGCGGCCCATTGCTCCTCGATCCTCTTCTTCAGGCCACGGTTGTAGCGCTGGAGATCGCACCAGGAGTCGTAGTCGGGCGTGGCGGGATCGATCCGGAGGTCGTCGTGCGTGTCGATCGAGAAGAAGAATTCCCCGTCCACGAGGTACTCCTGGAGGACGAACTTCATCCAGGGATAACGCTCGTTGCCGAGGCGCAGACAGTATCGGTGGCCGCGAGCAGCGGTCCCCGAGGAGCCGGTCTCGAAGACGCTCCTCAGCCCGCGGAGCGAGTCCTCTGCCTCGACGTTCTTGACCGTCGTGAGCGAAGCCCCCTTCGCTCCGCCTGGCCAGGCGTGCTCCATGTAGATCGCCACGGCCTGCTTGACGTGGGCCGGAGTGAGCTTCTCGAGCTTCATCTCAGACCCGAACCTCCACGGAAGGCGGGCAGACCAGCCATGACCACCGCTGAGTCGGCGGGCCGTTCCAGTCGATCGGGGCTCGTTGCGTCATCGTTCCGTGAGGAGCGCGGGAGTCTCGTAGATTCCGGGCTCGGACCTCGCCAGGCAGCCCAAAGTCACGCCGCGAGCCAAGCCTGCCTCCCGGGAATGCACCTGGGCGGCGAATCTCGGCCCCAACCTATCCGGCTTCCGTCTTCTCAACAGTCTCCTTCGGCGCCTCTTGCCCGGACCCGCCGAAGAATCCCGACAGAAGAAGAAGCGCCGCCCCGACCGTGATGCACGAATCCGCGACGTTGAACGTCGGGAAGTGCCAGTCCCACCCCGTGAAGTAGACGTCGATGAAGTCTCGCACTGGCCCGAAGCGCCTCCCCTCGACGTAGCCGCTGAGCCCGGGGTGCGCCTCGTAGAACAGGTTGTCGTAGAGGTTCCCGAGCGCCCCTGCGAGGATCAGGACCATCGACGCCAGATAGACCCGCTGGCCCGCTGGCGTCCGGACGATCAGAACGGACAGGAACAGCGCCGCCAGGCAGCGACCACCCACGAGAATCCCCTGGGAGTTCGATCCCTGCCCGAAGGCTGCGCCGTAGTTGAGGTTCAGCATGAACCCCAGCCACTCCCGCCCGAGGATCCGATAGCGCGGCTGGCCGCTCTCGCTGCGACCGACCTCCGCCGCCCCCTCGGCGCTGTCGAGCCAGCCGAACACGGCACCTTTCGTCCAAAGATCGAACGCGACCAGCGAAACGACGACCGCGAAGAGGGATGCGTGCCGCTTCCAGCCGGGGCGGCGGGGCGCGGAGGCGGTCAGGGCGGCCGGAGGCGCCTCGGAGGTGGGCTCGTGGCCCTCACTGGCGGAGACCATGGGCCCAGAGAGTAGCGACGCGCTGCTTCCTCGCGGGACCCAAGGGCTTGCACCAGCGTGCCCGAGTCGAAAACGTGCGAGACGGGTTCCGCTGGCCCGCCCTTGCTCGCGCCGGCCTCCGGCCCCCAAATGAGCCGGTGCCGGCTGCTCGACCCGACCCCCAGCCGATGGGCCTCACGGGACCCGTCGCCGACTTCCTGGACGCGATGCGCGTGGAAGCCGGCCTCTCCCGGAACGCGCTCCGGGCCTACGGCACCGACCTCAAGGCGCTCTCCGAGCGTCTGGCCGGCGAGGGCCTCCGCGACTGGCAACAACTCACCGAGGACGACGTCTACGAATGGTTGGCCGACCGGCGCCGTCAGGGAGCCGCCGAGGCCACCATCGCTCGAGGACTCGTCTCCCTCCGCATGCTGGTCCGCTTCCTCGTCCAGGAGGGTGGTCTCCGCTCGGACCCGACGGCGCGCGTCTCCGCACCTCGACTCAGTCGCCTCCTGCCGACGACCCTCACGCCCGAGCAGGTGGACAGCCTGCTCCAGGCATTCGCACCGGACGACGCCGAGCCCATGACGTGGCGGCAAGCCCGGGACTCGGCCTTGCTCGAGGTGCTCTACGCCGCAGGCGCCAGGATCTCGGAGGCGCTCGGACTGACGACCGAGGACCTTCCACCCGGGTACGCCTCCGTTCGGCTTCACGGCAAGGGCGACAAGATGCGCATCGTGCCGCTTGGAAAGAGAGCGCGCGCCGCCCTCGAGCTGTGGATCGAGGTGCACCGGCCGATCCTGCTGAAGGCATCGGCAGGCGGTGGACGATCCCAGACCGCGATCTTCCTCTCGCGGACGTGCCGCCCCCTGGACCGCCCGAACGCCTGGCGTCGCGTGAAGGACGCCGCGCGTCTGGCCGGGCTCCCGTCGGGGATCTCACCGCACGATCTGCGCCACTCCTTCGCGTCGCACATGCTCGCCGGCGGCGCGGATCTTCGCGCGGTGCAGGAGATGCTCGGCCACGCCTCCATCCGGACGACGGAGATCTACACCCACCTCGACGAGGATCACGTCCGAGCGATCCACCGGATGCATCATCCGCGCGGCTGACCTCGGATCAGCGAAGAACGAGGACGGGATCCTTGAAGAGAGCCGTGCTCCCGGCGTGGGCGCCGATACCGAAGACCCCTCCGAGAGACCGATCGGCCACCCGCACAGGATCGAGCTCGACGCCCCCGACCGTGACGTTGATCCGATCCTCGTCAACGTCGATCCGCACAGGCAGTCGCTGACCGACCGGGACCCGGATGTCCTTGCGCTCGCAGAGGCCGTCGTAGCCGCTCCCGTCCTTGCGCCGACGGAAGAGGTAGATCCCCTCCTTCGAGTTGCACGCGAGCAGGAACCGCTCCTCACCCTGGCCACCGAACGCGATGTCCGCCTGCGCGGGGTACCGCATGTTGTTGGAGAGGACGAAGAACTCCGTGGTGATCGTGTATCGCGTCGACTCGACGGGCTCCGAGCTCAGCATCAGGGCGTCGCCCCAGCCGGTCCCGGTGGCGCACCATCCGAACTCGTGCGTTGCGACGGCGCCCGACCGGACCTCCCAGCGAGGGGCCGACGATTCAGCGGCTCGCTGCAATCCCGCGAGGGAAGCCTCCGGCAGGCGACTCCAGAGCATCGCCGCGACCTCGGCCGCGGTGGCCGCGTAGCGGGAGCCCGGCGGGAGAGTGGTGGGCGCCGAGGGGTCGACGACCGCCTCCTCCAGGAGCCTCGAGAGCAGCGCGTGGTCGTCCTCCGTGTCCTCGAGGAGGCGCTTGAGTTCGAGGAGGCCGGTGGAGCTCCATGGCTCCTCGGCGAGTGGACGTGAGGCACCGACGGCCTCGAGGCCGGCCTGCGCGGCGACCAGCAAGGTCCCCGCGGAGTCCGCCTCGGCCACGGGGAGGACCATCGAGGAGGCCTGCACCGCGAGCTGCCGGCGCGTCGCTGGCGGCAGGTGAACCAGGAACAGCACCCGATCGTGCAGCGCTGGCCAGGCGACGACAGCGGGGACCTGACGCCCCGAGAAGGGGGCGGCCGGGACCGAGAGCGCGTGCTGCGGCGCCGCGTCCATCATCCGACGAAGACCGCGCGGCGATGGGGCGATCCCGATCTCGAAGGGGGTGTCGCGTGCACCGGCGCCAGCGGCTCGAGCCACCGCCTCACAGATCGCCAGCCCCTCCTTCGCGTGCCCATCCAGGATGCGCTCCGAGCGCCAGAGAGACCTCACGGCGAAGGTCTCGCCTTCGGCGTGAAGAGTCTCACCCTCGACCTGCGGCGTCCCTTGCTGAGCCAGCCCGCAGAGCAGCGGGAGGACGGAGGCGACGACGGCCCCGGCGTGCGGCATCTGGAACCTCATCGCTTCAATCCTAGCCCAAGCGCTGAGCTCAGGCCCCACCGCGGAGGCTCTCGGAGATCACCCGCGCGAGCTCCGGAGAGATCCCCTCGACCGATCTGAGCTGCTCCACGCTGGCGGCGGAGACCCCCGCGACAGAGCCGAAGGTGCGGAGGAGCGCCTTCCGCTTCGCAGCGCCCACCCCGGGGATCGAATCCAGGCGGCTGGTGATGCGGCCGCGCTCCTTCCGGTGGTAGGTGATCGCGAAGCGGTGCGCCTCGTCGCGGATGCGCTCCAGGAGATGCCTCGCCCCGCTGTGGGGCCCGAGAACGACCGGAGCCTCGGCGCCAGGGAGCCAGACTCGCTCCTCCACCGCACCCTTGCGGCGCCCCTTGACGCTCCTCTCCGACCGAGCCTTGGCCAGTCCGATCATGGGAACGTGGAAGGCCCCGGCCTCCTGGCGAGCCTGAAGCGCCCGAGCGAGCTGTGGCGGGCCGCCGTCGATGATCACGAGGTCCGGCAGGTCGTTCTCCCGGACACCGCGTTCGAGGCTCCTCCGCACCACCTCGTGCATCGACGCGAAGTCGTCCTGGCCGTCGACGTCGCGGATCTTGTAGCGGCGATAGCCGGAGCGGTCCGCGTGTCCGCGTCGAAATCGAACCCGACTCGCGACGACGTGCGCGCCCTGCATGTTCGAGATGTCGAAGCAGTCCATGACCTCGGTGCCCAGGTCGAGATCGAGGAGCTCGACGAGCTGGGCGACACCCTGCTCCTCCCGCTCCTCGTCGTCGGAGTGGCGTCGCAGTGAGGCCTCGGCGTTCTCGAAGCCGAACTCGACCATCCTGCGACGATCCCCGGTGGTCGGGACCATCAGCCGCGTCCCGAGCAGCTCGGCGAGGACGTCCTGATCCGCCGGGGCCGCGGGGAGGAGGATCTCACCAGGAGCACGGCGACGACCCGGGGCGTAAAGCGCCGTGAGGACGTCGTGCAGCAGCTCCTCGTCGGGTAGCTCGCTCCGGAAGTGATGGGACCGAGACTCGGCCATCCGCCCATCACGCCACGCGATGCGATGGATCGCCGCGCGGTCCCCGCGGCGCGCGAAGCCGAGGACATCCCGGTCCACGCCGTCCTTCGGGCGCACACCCTGCCCCTCGAGCGTCCGGCGCAGCGCAGCCAGCCGATCGCGCCAGACCGCGGCCCGTTCGTAATCGAGACGCTTCGACGCCTCCTCCATCCTGCGCTCCAGGTCCCTCTGCAGCTCCTCGGCGTCGCCCGAGAGGATCCGCGTCGCGCGCTGAACCAGCTCCGCGTACTCGGCGTCCGTCACGAGCCCCACGCACGGAGCACTGCACAGCCCGATCTGATGTTTCAGACACGGCCGACTCCGGTTCTCCATGACCGAGTCCGGACAGTCACGCAGGGGCACGACCCGGTGGAGGTCCGCCACCGTCTTCCGAAGAGCGCTCGCACTCGCGAACGGGCCGAAGAGACGGCTTCGACCCCCTTCCTTGCCGACGTCGGGCGAGTGCGCCCGGACGTGCTTCAGCCGCGGGAAGCTGTCCGCGTAGTCGATCCGAAGCATGCGGAAGGACTTGTCGTCCTTCAGTCGGATGTTGTGCGGCGGCTTGTACTGCTTGATGAGGGTGTCCTCGAGCAGCAGCGCCTCCTGTTCGGTGCGGGTCACGAGCAGCTCGACGGACTCCGCCTCCTCTCCGAGGAACCTGATCAGGATGCGGCCGTCCCCCCCCGGCCGACGGTAGCTCGTGAGCCGGCTCCTCAGGTTGCCGGCCTTGCCCACGTAGAGAGCCCTCCCGTCGGGGGCGCGGAAGACGTAGACCCCCGGCCGCCGAGGAACCTCCTTCGGCCACCACTTCGGATCCTCGAGGGCGCGTCCCATCGCTGAAGGGGTATAGACCGGGTCAGCCGGGGACGCAATCCGCGACGCGGACGGAGCTCACGCGCCGCCGACCTGCCAGCGCTCCATGTCCTCGACGAGCTTGAACTGGACGCGCGCCCGATCGAGGTTGTGACCGGGGCGCGAGATCTTGAAGTAGCGGTCACCGGCGAGGTGATCCGCGAGAAAGCGCATCCCGATGGTGAGAGTCACGATACGGGCGCTGAAGGTCATGTGGTCGCGCTCGAAGGGGGTCAAGAAGCCTGCGGCGTGCTCGAGGTACCCCGCCTCAAGCGCGTCGTAGATCTCCCGGTCGATCGAGGCCCGTTCGAGGTCCTGCTCGTCCTCGTCGCAGGTCGCAGCGGTGAAGCGAACCAGATCGCCGAAATCGTAGAGCGAGTAGCCCGGCATGCAGGTGTCCAGGTCGACGACGCAGCGCGGACGGCCTGATTCGCGGTCGAAGAGAACGTTGTTGAGCTTGGTGTCCCCGTGAACGACCCGCGGAGGCATGCGCCCCGAGCGCAGCGCCTCCTCCATGACGCTGCAGGAACCACGCCTCTCGTCCACGAAGAGGAGTTCGCTGGCGACGCCCTCGCGACGCTCCATCGCGTCCGCGTCTGCGGCCACCTCGAGCTGGCGAAGCCGTGCCTCGGAGTCGAAGAAGTCGGGGATGGTGATCTTCAACGTCTGCGCATCGAGGCCCGCGAGGCGCACCTGGAAGTCCCCGAAGGCGGAGGCCGCGGTGAAGGCCATCTGGACGTCCTGCGGATGGTCGTGGGACACCGCGCCCTCGATGAAGCGATAGGTACGCCAAGGCGCGCCGGAGCACTCAGCGAAGTCCGCGCCCGTCCCGACCGCGGGCACGAGCTGCAGTGCCTCCATGGCCCCTGGCTCCGCGCTCGCCGCGAGATGACGGGTGACGAGGCCCACGTTGTGCATCAGCGCCGGGATGTCGCGGAAGACCTCCGCGTTCAGGCGCTGATGTAGGTATCGGGTCTCCCCCTCGGGTCCGACCCACGTGGAGACGTAGGTGGTGTGGATATGACCGCGACGCAGCTCCCCTGCCCCCTGGAAGCGACCGGGAATGTCGAAACACCGGATCGCTGCTTCGAGCTCGGCGTCACTGAGCTGGGGGCCGGAGACCATGGCAGGAGCGCGGGATCAGCCCCTCAGGGGCTCCCCGCTGTTGACGTGGAAATGAAGGTGCTTCGAGTCCTGGTACGAACCAAGGTTCGTGAGGACGCGCGCCGCACCATGCTCCAGCTCCACCTCCGCGGCCACCCGGCGGACCACCTCGACCAGCTCCGAGAGGAGATCGGCGGGAGCGTCGCCGAGATCCGTCAGCGAAGGAACGTGCATTTTGGGGATGACGACGATGTGGACGGGCCAGAAGGGCCGCGTGTGGTGATATGCGAGGACACGTGCCGTTTCAGCAACGATGCTCACCTCGGTCTTTCCGGAGAGCACTTCGTCGCAGTAGAAATCGTCGGAGGGCGCCACGATCGCATCATGCCTTGCCGGCTTTCTCAGTACGCGCGCGACCCGGGCCAGATGCAGCAATCTGCACCGATCTGATCCAATCGGTCGCCAGCAACCCCGGTCCCCCTCCGACGACCCTCTTGACCCAATGACGGCTGACACCATCGACTACGAGATCCTCGGCGAGGACTTCCACGCAGTGGTCATCACGTTGGACCCCGGCGAGGCCGTTCAGGCGGAGCCCGGAGCGCTCATGTTCATGGAGGAGGACATCGACATGGCGACCTCCACCGGCGGAGGTATTCTCTCCGGCATCAAGCGCAAGCTCGCGGGGGAGCGCTTCTTCGTGACGAGGTTCGAGAACGAGGGCGACGTCCGCCGCAAGGTGGGCTTCGCCTCGGAGCACCCGGGGAACGTCAAGGCAGTCGACCTCTCGGAAGGCACGGTCTACTGCCAGCGAGATGCGTTCCTCTGCTGCGCGAGAGGGGTCGAGGTGTCCGTGGCATTCACCAAGCGCCTCGGAGCAGGCTTCTTCGGGGGGGAGGGCTTCGTCCTCCAGAAGCTCACGGGGGACGGCTTCGCGTTCATGCACGCCGGCGGCCACGTCATCGAGCGGCTGCTGGAGCCAGGAGAACGCCTGCGAATCGACACCGGCTGCCTCGTGGGCTTCGACGAGACCGTCGACTATTCCATCAAGCTCGTCGGTGGCGTCACTTCGAAGATCTTCGGAGGTGAAGGCCTCTTCCTGGCCTCCCTGAAGGGACCTGGCCGCGTCTGGATGCAAACGATGCCCTTCAGTCGCTTCGCCGACCGCGTCCTGGAGGCGACGCAGAACACTCGCGGGGAGACCTGATCACCGGTCAGCGTGAGAGCTCCAGCTGCTCCAGCTCCTTCAACCGGTCTCGAAGAGTCGTCGCGTCCTCGAACCGCAGCTCTCCCGCAGCGAGCAGCATGTCCGCCCGCACTCGCGCGATCTCCCCCCGAAGGCGTTTGGTGGGCCAGGTGCGAGGGTCCTCCTCGGTCTCCGTGAGGGGCACGGCGCCGGAGATGTCAGGAACCGGCGAGTAGTCCATCTCGTACAAGGCCTCGATGCCCTCCCTAACGGGCTTGAAGACCGTGCGGGGCTCGATCCCGTGCTCGGCGTTGTAGGCGATCTGGACCTCGCGACGACGCGAGACCTCGTCCATGGCCGTCTGCATCGACGCCGTGACGTTCTCTGCGTAGAAGATCACCCGACCGTCGGCGTTGCGCGCCGCGCGCCCGCACGTCTGGATCAGGCTCGTCTCTCCGCGGAGGAACCCTTCCTTGTCGGCGTCGAGGATCGCAACCAGTGCGACCTCTGGCAGATCGAGCCCCTCGCGCAGCAGATTGATCCCGACGAGCACGTCGAAGGTACCGAGCCGAAGGTCTCGCAAAATGGCGGAGCGTTCCAGCGCGTCGATCTCCGAGTGCAGGTAACGCACCTTGATCCCGATCTCCGCGTAGTAGTTGGTGAGGTCCTCCGCCATCCGCTTCGTGAGCGTCGTCACCAGCACACGCGCCTTCGAGGCCACGGTCTTGCGGATCTCCGCGAGCAGGTCATCCACCTGCGTGCGAGCCGGCCGCACCTCGATCTCGGGATCGAGGAGCCCCGTGGGCCGGACGATCTGCTCGACGGTGTGGTCCTTGGACACCTTTTTCTCGAACGGCCCGGGGGTCGCGGAGACGTAAACGACCTGCTTCAACAGCCTGTCGAATTCAGCCCACTTCAGAGGCCGGTTGTCGAGCGCGCTCGGAAGCCGGAAGCCGTGATCGACGAGTGTCTCCTTGCGGCTCCGGTCACCCTTGTACATCGCGCCGACCTGTGGAACCGAGACGTGACTCTCGTCGATGTACATGACGAAGTCCTCCGGGAAGTAGTGCAGCAGCGTGAACGGCGGCTGGCCCTCCTCGCGAGCGTCCATGAAGCGGCTGTAGTTCTCGATCCCGCTGCACACCCCCACCGTTCGAAGCAGCTCCAGATCGTGGCGAGTGCGCTGCTCCAGTCGCTGGGCCTCCAGCAGTCTCTTGCCGCCCTTCAGCTCCGCGAGACGCGCCTCGAGCTCGGCCTCGATCTTCGGAATCGCACTCGCCAATCGATCCTGCGGCGCGACGTAGTGGTTCTGTGGATAGACGTTGACCTCGTCGACGTCTCCGAGAATCTCGCCCACGAGCGGATTGACACGCGTGATGGCCTCGATCTCGTCCCCGAAGAACTCGATGCGGACGACCTCGTCGTCCTCGTACGAGGGGAAGATCTCCACCACGTCACCCCGAACCCGGAACGTACCCCGTCGAAAATCGAGGTTGTTCCTGGCGTACTGCATCTGCGTGAGCTGCCGCAGAAGCTCATCGCGCTCGAGCTCCTGGCCGACCTCGAGACGCACCGCCATCCGGCTGTAGTTCGAAGGGCTGCCCAGTCCATAGATGCAAGAGACGGAGGCCACGAGGATGACGTCGCGCCGGTCGAGCAACGAGCGCGTCGCGCTGTTCCGAAGCCTCTCGATGTTCTCATTCCTGCTCGCGTCCTTCTCGATGAACGTGTCCGTCGAGGGGACGTACGCCTCGGGCTGGTAGTAGTCGTAGTAGCTGACGAAGTACTCGACTGCGTTCTCGGGGAAGAGCTCCTTGAACTCCGAGTAAAGCTGAGCGGCGAGGGTCTTGTTCGGCGAGAGAACGAGCGCGGGACGTCCCGAGCGGGCGATCGCCTGGGCGATCGTGAAGGTCTTGCCGCTCCCCGTGATCCCGAGGAGACACTGGTGCCGCGCCCCCTCCTGGATGCCGCGCACGAGCCCGTCGATGGCCCCGGGCTGGTGGCCCATGGGCTCGAACGGACAGACCAGCTTGAACCCCGACTCGCTCATGCCACTGATCCTCGACTCCTGCCGCGTGAGGTGGGGCGAGACCTCCGGCATTTCCCACTGAGACGCAGCCCGGCGAGAAAGGTCGTTTCGGATCGATTGCGCGCCCACAGGCCCGTTGCGAGCGCAGGGGACCCCCGGTAGCTTTCACCCCGCGGCCACGGATCCCGGACCTCCGACCGGATCTCGCCCGCCCGGGACCCGACCTCGAGGCCGCTTCCCGGACTCGATTTCCCCGGCGAGCCCACGCGGTCGCAGGGGCCAGCCCCCAAGCGCATGCTGATCCAGTGCACCTCCTGCGGCACGCAGGCCAAGATCCCCCAGAGCAAAGAGGGCGCGAAAGTGAAGTGCCCCAACTGCGGGCATGTCTACGTCGCCCGGCCCATCGGCGCCAGGGGGAGGCGCGACAAGAAGGATGACCCCACCAAGATGGTGATCATCGGTGGAGCGATCGTCGCAGCCGCCCTCGTCGGGATCATGGCGGCGCGCTCAGGCGGTGAGGACGTCGCTCCGCGAAAGCAGGAGGAGGTCGCCGTGAAGGTCGAGGCTCCGCGGGAGGACCTCACGTCCTGGGACGGCACGCTTCAAAAGCTCGTCCGCCAGCTCCACACCGCGGCGATGGCAGGGAACGAGGGACGGCTCGTCGCTGGACTGGATGCCCGGGCCGCTTACGAGTTCTGGCCCGCCGCACCGACGGTTCCGACCCCCCCGGCGAAGGCGGCCTCCTCGGGCGGCGAAGCCGAGGACGCGAACAAGGTCCGTCAGGAGTGGCTGGCGCTCACCGAGATCGAACGGGTCGAGTTCTCGAACTCGATGGTGGCGAGGGCCACTGGCCGGACGGAGGACGACTCCGTCGCGCTCTGGCAGCCGTACGACGGTCGCGTCGAGGATCTTGACGAGATCGACGGCACGGCGACCGTCATCATGACCAGCCAGTGCACGGACCCCAGCCTCGGCCTTCCGGACCGATCGACCGAGTGGCGCCTCAAGGGCAAGGCTTCCGGCGATCGAATCGCGGATTGGAAGTGGATCTGGGTGGGTCGCTGGTACAGCGACGCGGAGCGCGACCGTCTCGGGCGAGGCGTTCGCAAGCGGCCCGAGAAGAAGACCCTCAGCGACGGCTCCGTCGTCTACGAGAGCACCATCCGCGCCATTCCCTTCGACATCGAAGTCAGCGCAGAGGCTCGGGAGCGCATCAACGCGCTCGTCGACGACATCGCGGACCCCGACCTCACCGGTCGCGCGCTGACGCGCGCACGCGACGGTGTCCTCGCGGAGGGAAGGAACGCCATTCCCGCTCTCCTCACGAAAATGTCCATCATCGTGACCAAGGGCGGCTCCCTCACGGAGTTCACGCCCGACGATGGCGCGTCCCTCCAGCTGATTCACGAGTCACTCCGTGACATCACCGGATTCGAGACCACGTTCGAGGCCAACGTCGCGCTCGGTGCGACACGCGAGAGGATCGAGTCCGGCGTCAAGCAGTGGTTCGCCTGGTACGACAAGAAGTACAAGCGGTTCACCGCCCCCACGGCACCGGACAGCGTGGACGCCGACAGCGTGTTCCTCGACGACCCGGACTTCGAGCCCGCCAACGACCGTGAGCGAGCCATCTTCGAGAAGGCCCGACGCGAGCGCGAGAAGCGCCAGAAGAAGAACAACTGATCCGCGGCGCCGCCGCATCCCTCCCCAGCACGCAAGAGAACTGCGACCCTCATGGCCGACGACAAGCCCGAACCGATCCCGCGCAAGAGCCCCAAGAAGAGCGGAGGCCCCTCGATGCGCGAGCAGATCGCCGCGAGGCGCCGGGCCGAACAAGCCGCCGCGGCGAACACCCGGCCCACCGCCTCTTCGAAGCCCGCTGCAGAGCCGACGGCGAAGGCCGCATCGAAGGAAGCAGCGAAGCCTGCCGGCAAAGCCGCTCGCAAGCCCCGCGTGGCTTCCTCGAGGGCGACGGGCGGCGATCGCCCGGCCCGTTCCGCGCGCGGGAGCGCCGCACGCGCGGGCGCCGGCTCCTCCCGCCGAAACCGCGACGGCGATGCGGCCGGGGCGCGACGCGGCCGCCGCGAGAAGCCCGAGAAGAAGTCGTCTCGCTTGCCGCTCATCGTTGGCGGGGTGGTCATCCTCGGTGCCGCAGGCGCGTACTTCGGCGGGCTCTTCGGCGGTGATTCCTCCGACGCAGCCGTCGAGGGCGTGGACGAGGTGGTTGCAGCAGCGGGTGGTGAGGCCGGCGGATCCGAAGCAGCGCCTGCCGAGGATGCGCCCACGGAGGACAGCACCGCGGAGGACGCCACCGCTGAGGCCGAAGCCGATGCCGCGACAGCTGCCGCGGACGCAGCACCCGCTGCCTCCGAGCCCGAACCGAAGAAGAAGACCGGCAAGCTGACCGAGAACAGCACGGACGAGCTCAGGGCCATGCTCGCCGCGCTGGAGCCCTTCCCGCGTCCGCAGGAGATGTCGGAGGCTGAGTGGGAGGAGCTCGGGCAGAAGGCCGACCTCCTGTTCGTCGATGCGGGCCGCAAGAGCGCAGCCGCCGAGCGGGAGCTCAGCATCGACGGGAAGAAGGAGATCTATCCCCTCGTGATCAACCGCTACCTCGCCATGGATTTCGAGAGCGAGGAGCAGGTCCTCGGCGGCAAATCTGCTGCCCGCGTCCTGACCGCGGTCCGAGGCAGCAAGAACGACCGTTTCGACATCGGCTGGCGCACAGCGGGAGAGAGTGAAGACGGCGTCTTCGGTGAGAAGGAGCTCCGGCAAGATCTCATGATCGTCATCAACCTCCACAAGAGCTGGAGCAAGGTCGTCGCCGACCCCGAGCACTGGGAGCGCATCTACATCGGCGAGATGTACAAGGAGGCCGACCAGATCCAGAAGGAGAGCGCCGAGTCGAAGCTCGACGATCTTGACGACCTCGACCTCGACGACCTGGACCTGGACGAGATCGACCTGGACGACATCGACGGCTGAGAGCGATCGGTCGACCCGGATCGGAGGGGGGCGCCGCGGCCATGGTCGCGGCGCCCCCCTCCATCGTGTGGGCACCACCACGCACTCAATCGGGCACCAGAGCCGGCTTCTCGGGATCCCCGCCCTCGTAGCCTGCGGCCCCACCCCGCCTGGGATCACTCACCGCCTCGACGCTCCCATCCAGGCCGACCCGAATGGCCTGGACCGATCCGAACACCGCCGCAGTGGGCTCGACGACGGGTTGACCGTGCAGCGTCTCCAGATCACGGATGAGACGTTCATCCCAACCTCTCTCGAACCTCGTCGATTCCGGACGCCACTGCTGGTGGAGCCTTGGGGCTCGAATCGCGTCGATCAGCGGCTGGTCGTAGGCGAGCACTCGGAGGATGACCTGCGTCACCGCCGTGATGATCCGGGGCCCACCTGGGGCGCCGAGGACCATCGCGACGTCCCCCCTCTGATTCCGCACCACGACCGGACACATCGAGGAGAGCGGCCGCTTCCCGGGTCCGAGTTGATTCGCCGCTGCACCGACGAGTCCGTACATGTTGGGGGTGCCAGCCTGGATCGAGAAGTCGTCCAGCTCGTTGTTGAGCAGAAAACCACCCTGGTCCACGTAGATCCCGCTCCCGAAACTTCCGTTGAGGGTCGTCGTGAGCGAGACGGCATTGCCGTCGGAGTCGAGAACGGAGAGGTGGGTCGTCTCCGTCGATTCGTCTCCTGGCGGTTCCACCCATGCGGCGACCCCGAGATCCGCCCGTGAGCCGATCGAGACGCGTCGCTCGGCGATCCACTCCGGACTGAGGAGTGATTCGACCGGTACCGCGTGGTGATCCGGATCCCCGAGATGCACGGCGCGGTCCGCAAAGGCCCTGCGCATGGCCTCGATCCACCAGTGAAGCTGCCGCGCGTCGAGGCCTTCCCAATCGAGCTGCGTCTCCTCTTCACCATCGGCTGCGATCCGGCCCATGGCCCGGACACGCGGACGCTCGACGAGGCCCAGCGAGATCTGCTCCCGGACGTTCCTGCGGGCGCTGTCCAGGGGGAGACCCTCGAGAATTCCCAGCACCTGCAGGAGCGCCACTCCGCCGGAGCTCGGCGGGCCCATCCCGATCACTTCATGGCCCCTGAAGACTCCTCGCAGCGCGGGCCTCACCTTCGCTGCGTAGCCACTCAGGTCCTCGGACGTCATCAGGGTCGCACCAGCAGGCGCGCCGAATCGCTCGTCGGCGTCCGCGAGATCAGCGAGGAGCGCCAGCGCGACCGGCCCCTCGTAGAATCCGCGCGGGCCCCTCAGGCCGAGGAAACTCAGGGTCCGAGCGAGCGCAGGCTGCACGAGCCGATCGCCCTCCGAGAGCGCCTCACCGTCTGGATAGAAGAGCTCGCGCGAGCCCGGATCGCGGCTGAGAAGGGTTCGGACGCTCTTCCTTCGCAGGGTCCGGGCGAGCCAGGCGTCCACTGCGAAGCCCTCTTCCGCGAGGCGGATGGCTGGCTCGCAGAGCTTGAGGAAGGAGAACTCGCCGGATCCGTGGCGGGTGTACAGCTGGTACAGCCCGAGGGGACTCCCCGGGACCCCGACAGCCAGGGGCGTCACCAGTGACCGTTCAGCGACCACCTCCCCCTGCTCGTCGAGATAGCGCGCGACCTCCGTCTTCCCGGGTGCCATCTCCCTGAAATCGATCGTCTCCGGCTCGCCTCGGCGGGGCACCCACAGTGCGAAGCCGCCGCCTCCGAGATTCCCGGCCTGCGGATACACCACCGCCAGCGCCAGAGCGGTCGCGACCGCTGCATCCGCGGCGTTGCCGCCGGCGTCCAGCACGAGCAGGCCGGCCTTCGTCGCGAGCGGGTGTTCGGAGACGACGGCGCCCCTGGAGGGAAGGACGGGATCGAGCGTCTCCTCGAAGGGATCGGCAGCGAAGCATCCGGACGCGATGAGCGCCGCGGCCGCGAAGAGCGCGCGAGGCGCCTCCATCAGAACTTGGGGACGTCCTCGCCTTCGGCGATCTCACGGACCTCGACGCCCTCGTCCACGAGGAAGGCCACGGAGTCGTCCACCGCGATGCTCTCACCCTCGATCTCGACGAACACGTGAGCCGCCGACTCGGAGATGCTCGCCGCACGAATGTTCGGGACCACGCCGAACTTCACACCCAGCGTGTGGGAGATCAGCGGCTGACTGATCAGCGACTGGGGGAAGGTGCAGAAGAAGCGGCGCACGGTTCGAAGGGCTCGTGGAGGGGACTCAAGGACGCGTACGCACCCCGAGCAGAAGAGCGCATCCAACCACAACGAGCACTGGACCCGCAACAGATCCGGACCAGGAGGCGCGTAACTCGGGCCCGATACGATCGGTGCCGGCGGCCTCGTAGAGCGCCGAGCTGCGCATCCAGTCCACGCCCCCGCACTCGAGCACGAGCCCGCTGGGCGAAAGATCCAACAACGAAGCCGTCAGTTCCGGGTCGAAGGGTGGCGCAGCGCCCATGAGTCCCCAACCCCCCGCCGCGCCTTGGCCTACGAGAGCGAGGAGGAGCAGAATCGCAGCCGCGTTGGACCCCCGGCGGCCTGCTCGGGAGGTCCAAGCCCCCACCGCAGCGCCGCAGAGGCCAAGTCCGCTCATCGCTGCCACAGCTCCCCACGAGGATGCCATCACGCTCATGAACCCGCGTTCCACGACCGGGGCCAGGAGCCCCGGTGAAGCGGCCAACAGAATCACCACGAGGACCGAACGGCCCCTGACCTGCCAGGAGGCGGCTCCCACGAGAGCGCCGACCGCCGCCGCGGCGATGGCGCTCCAAGATCCAGGGCCTGCGAGCACAGGAGGCATCGAGAGGCGAGGAACGAAGAGAAGGGCGAGCGCCAGCGCGAACGTGCCTGCCCCAACATGCGTGCCACCGCGGTCGAGCGGCCGATCGTTGCTCTGCTCGCTGCCCATGGGCGCCGGAGCGTATAACGTCATGCATGTCCGCGGCACGAACGAATCCCGGCGTCGCCTCCCTGATCGTCCTCACCGGCGCCGCAGGCGCTTGCGCGGCCCCTCCGGAACTGCAGACGACGCCGACGGAGCCCGTGACGCTCGCCCTCGCCAACGAACCGCTTCACCGCCATCACGACGTGGTGCTCGAATCGGATCCCGATCACGTCGGCGGCCTTCGTTCGCTCGTGATCACCGATGGCCGCACCTTCACGGAAGCGCTGCCCTCATGGAACGTCGCCACAGCGGCCTCCTTCACAGTGGACGTTCGGGTCCGCTCGAAGGACCTGGTCTGGTCGCCGTGGCTCAGGATCGGGGACTGGAACGTTCCCACGAGGACCAGCGCCGCCACCACGACGTTCGACGAAGGCCGCGTCGCGGTGGACGTTCTCCAACTTCGTTCGCCGATGACCGAGCTGGAGATCGCTTTTGAGCCCGCCGCTGCAGGGATCGCCCTCGATCCGGTGGACGTGTCAGCGACCGTCGTGCTGTCGAGCGTCGAACAGCTGGAGAACGCCCGCGATCTCGCGGACGCCGAGCCCTGGCCAGAGCCGGTTCGACTCCAGGTTCCTGCCAGATCTCAGCGAGAGGACGGCGGCGAGATCGGACACCGCATCTGCAGTCCCACCTCGATCGCGATGGCACTCAGCTTCCACGGCGTCGATGTCGCGACGGATGAAGTGGCCGCAACGGTGCGTGACCCCCACCACGACATCTACGGAAACTGGAATCGGGCCGTGCAGGGCGCGCGCGCGTACGGCGTCCAGGGTCGCCTGGCGAGGCTCTCGTCCTGGGCAGCAGTGGCGGCGGTCTTGACCACGGGAACCCCGATCATCGCGAGCATCCGTGCTGACGAAGGAGACCTCGCCGGCGCACCGTATCCGAGCACAGCCGGCCACCTGCTCATGATCACGGGCCTCGGGCCTGAAGGGACGGTGCACGTCAACGACCCGGCAGGCCGCACCGCCGAGGACGTACCACGCGTCTATTCTCGTGAGGATCTCGCCCGCGTCTGGATCGAGAACGGCGGCGTCGCCTATCTCCTCGACTCCACCATCGCCGTCCCGACTGCGACCCCCACGACGCCGTGAACCGTGAGCACCCTGCGATCGGCGCCACCACGGCCCGCACGGTGGAGATCGATGGAGTCGAACTCCTCGCGTTCCACGGCTGCGGCTACCTGGGCCTGGCTCACGAGCCTCAGGTGATCGACGCGGCCCGGGAGGCGCTCGCGAGACACGGGGCATCCGGCCTCGCCTCCCGGAGGACGTCGGGGAACCTCGAGCTCCACGAGCGGCTCGAGAGCCGTCTCGCGGACTTCATGGGAACGGAGGCGGCGCTCGTCACCGAAGACGGCTTCATCGCTGATCTCTCGGCGCTCCAAGGCCTGGCAGCTCGGGGTCACGACCTCGGGTTGCTCGATGCCGATGCTCATCCGAGCCTCGTCGCGGGCGCGACCATCACGGGCATCGAACGATTCGACTACGGGCCCGGCGACGTCAATCGCGTGATCGCGCTTCTCGATCGACACGCCGATCGTCGCCCGCTCGTACTCACGGATGGGGTCTTCGGAATGCACGGACGGATGGCCCCGATCCCGGACATCCTCCGCCATCTACCCGATGGCGGCCTCGTCCTCGTCGACGATTGTCACGGCGTTGGCGTCCTGGGAGAGCGTGGGCGCGGGACGATCGAGGCCTTCCGCGTACCGATGGACCACGTCCTGCTCACGTCCTCGCTCTCGAAGGCCCTCGGCTCGTCGGGTGGGTTCGTCGCCGGCTCCTCGGCCGTCATCGAGAGCATCCGGCGAAGCGCTGAGGCCTTTACGACGACCACTGGCCTCGCACCACCCGCGGCCGCCGCCGCCCTCGCAGCGGTGGAACGCCTCGACTCCGAGCCGGAACGACTGGAACGCCTCCGAGCGAACATCGGCCAGCTCCACCGAACGGCGCGCCGCGTTGGCATCCGGAGCACGGGCACCTTCCTGCCCGTGCTCAGAATCGATTTCACCACCGAGATCGAGGCGCGCCGCCTCTCCGCGGCGCTGCACGTCGAGGGTCTCTACGCGCCGGCCGTGCGGTATCCGGGCTCCGTGGGCGCCGGTGCGGTTCGGATCGCAGTCACCAGCGAGCACACCGCACACGACCTGCGACGCCTCGAGGACGCCCTCGAGCGGCACCTCCCCGAATCAAGCGACTGAGCGGCCGCTGACAGTCGCCCGCCGGAACCGACCGGATTCGTCCCGCGAGTCCGGAGCGCCGTTCCCCTTCAACGTTCGCGAGGGATGGAGATCGCGATCTCCGGGTCGCACGTGGGCTGGGAATCCGTGGTCGCCGTCTCGCGGTGCATCACGCCCGTGGGCCGGGAGGGCTGGAGAGAGGACGGTCGCGCCCGGCGCTCCCCCCGGCGCTGCCCCGGTGCAGCAGCCGGACCGGAATGGCGACGTCCCTCGGAGCCACGACCGAGATCGAGGAGTGCAGGAGGAGCGGGGCATGCAGGTCACCCCGCACGACTCAGCCCGCGAGTCCGCACGGACGCGTGGCCGTCTCTCAGCCTGCGTGACGCGCGAGCACCGCCGCCCCCGTCAGCGCGAGGAGCCCGCCGAGCACCGCGAGCGCGATCTTGACCCAGGAGTACGGCGCGCGGCCGGCGATCCGACCGGTCTGACCATTGATCAGGACGGCGTAGCTCCTGCCTCTGAAGTCGTACGTCACGCTCCACATCGGCAGGAGAACGTGCTTCCAGCGAACATCGCGGAACGTGTTCCGCACACTCAAGCTCCTGTGGGTGTCACCAGGTACGTCGTCCGCGCATCGTTCGCGCTGCAGCTCTTCGATCATCCGCTGCCCTCGCCTCCAACCCTCCTCGAGGTCCACCTGGTACTCCTCCGCGCGCCAACCGGCGAGGAAGCTCGGCTCGTACGGGACGAGCCCCTCCGTGGAGAAGTCGCCGAGTGAGCCAGCGAGATCCTCGTCGATCCCCCGGGACGCGATCACGAGGCGATCGTCGTGGTGATCGTCGCGCTGGCCCCACGAGGGCCACCAGCGCACTTTCCGCACCCGGCGGGATCGCACCTGCCGCTTGCCATTGATCCGGGTCGTGTAGGTCTCCCTCACCCAGTAATAGGTCCCCGATTGCGCCGACCAGTCGGAGTGGACCGCGGCGTCGAAGGTCCACGCGGGCACGTACACCCCAACGGCCTCGACGCGCTTGGTGCGTTTGAGCGCGTTCGGGCGGAACCAGAGCGAGCTGATCCAGCGACGAAACGTCTCCTCGACGCTGCCACGCCCGACCTCGAGCGGGATCAGTGATTCAGGCCTGATCGCGTTCCTGCTGGCCTCCTGCGAGAGCACCTCAGCCGAGCCGCAGAATGGGCAGGACTCCGACGTCGATGGGCCCTCGAAGGTCACGCGGGCGCCACAGTTCTGGCATTCCGTCACCCGGACGGCTCTGCCCAGGCCCGTCGCCGCCTCGCCGGCCGCCGAGAGTGGGCGCTCCAGGATCGCCTCGTCCCGGACCACGACCTCCTTGACGGCGTTGCAGTGCTCGCAGTGAAGGGCTCCCTCGTCGGGGCTCCAACGGAGGGGAGCACCACACTCATCGCAGTCGAGGTCCACTTCGGCTGCGGGCGATGCCTCCGGTCGAAATGCAGCCCGGGGGAGCGGCGGGGGCGGTTCGCAGGTTTCGTCGAGCATGGTGAATGAAAATCGCCCCTGCGAGTCGTCCTGCATGAGGCCTCGGATCCGGCCAGAGGCTACCTTGTTCTCGCGCTGGATCCCGGCCCCGCCGATCCATCCCTGCGGACCCCACCGGCCGTTCAGCGCTCTTCCCCACCACAAACAGCGACAACGACGAGGCTTTCATGGGTGTGATCGATTGGTTCAAGCGCGGCGTCCAGGAGATGATGGTCGCCCGCCCCGACGGGACGAAGGCACAGATCGTCTGGAAGCACCCGGACGAGACCATCCCCATGAAGTCCCAGCTGACCGTCGACTCCGACGAGGTCGCGGTCTTCTTCAAGGACGGCAGGGTGGTCGAGACCATGGGTCCCGGCCGCTTCACACTGGACTCCGCGAACCTTCCGTTCCTGTCGAACCTGATCGACTCGTTCACCGGCGGAGACGTGTTCAAGGCCGAGGTGTTCTTCGTCAACACCCGCGAACATCCCGGGATCAAGTTCGGCGGCCGCATTGGCCACGTCGAGGATCCCAAGTCCGGCGTGCCCGTGGAGACGATGGTTCACGGCGAGTTCAGCTTCCGGGTGACCGACGCGCACAAGCTCATCACGGGCTTGGTCGGTATGGGCCGCGCCGAGTCCTTCATGGTCAAGGGCTGGATGAAGGAGCAAGTCCTGAAGGTGCTTCGCGACAACATCGCCGAGCTCCTCGTGAAGGAGAAGTGGCCCCTCCTTGACGTCACGTCGGGCGCTTACACCGAGGAGATCGAGTCCACGGCGCTCGGCCGCATGGACGTTCACGTCGCTGATTACGGGATCGACGTGGTCCGGTTCGGCAACTTCGTGATCGGGATCGACGAGGAGGATGCGGACAACCTCAAGAGCCTCTACCGCGACGCCGCGTACCTGCGAACCGTCGGTGGTGTCGAAAGCTACCAGAGATTCGCCGCTGGCAAGGCGATGATGGGCGCCGGGGAAGGCATGGCCCAGGGCGGCGGCGGCGCATCCGGGGGAGGCGGCGGCGAAGGCAGCCTGCTCGGCGGGGCAGGACTTGGCGTTGGCTTCGGTCTCGCCCAGATGCTCGTCCGGGACAATCAGGGCGGCCAGACGCTCGCGCCGGCCGCCGCCGGGGTGACGTGCGGGGCGTGCGGCGCCCACGTCGCCCCCGGCAAGTTCTGCAGCGCCTGCGGATCGGAGATGAAGATCGCGGGCGCCCCCGTCGGAACGAGGTTCTGCACCAATTGCGGCGAGGCGATGGCTCCCGACGCGCGCTTCTGCGGCGCGTGCGGAGCGAAGCAGAGCGACGACGAGCCGAGCCCGTGACTCCCGGCTCCGGCTGATCGAGCGGCGCCCGACCGGATCCTCGGCCGGGTGCCGCCTCCTCGGGTCAACAGCGCCCGGCGAGGAGGACGAGCCCGATCGACCAGGTTTAGCGGCGACCTGCGCAGCGGCGACGCCCGCCCACACCTGCGGCCGCAGAAGGTCTCGACGTCGGGCCCCATCCGATGGATGCCTCGTGCCCGTGGGGTGAGACAGCACCTCGCCGGAATCGAGAGGCGCCGCGGCATCGGGCATCTCCCGCCCGGTGGGCCAGCGCATGGCCCCGGGGAACTTCGTCGTTCCAGGAGAACGGCCCACGGGACCGCCGTACGGTCCGGGGCCAGGGAGTGCGCTGCCGGCGCTCGCAGGCCAGCACCTCCGCCCCACGCATCCGTGTGCGCTCCTCCGGCCAACGCCCAAAGCTCGCTGGTCAGGGTTCCGGGATCGCGACCCGTGCGCGTCGGCGTTCGGGGCCAAGGCGGAGGGGCGCGCAGGACGTGACGTCCAGGCGCTCAAAATCCCCGGCGCACGGGTGTGGATGGCGACGTGGACGCGGGAGACTCTGCGTCAGCTGGCCCCCGACGTGCGCTCAGCTCGACGATCATGTCCATCTCCCCGTACTCCATCATCGACGACTCCGGCGCCGTCGCGCTCGACCCGTCCCTCGCGATCGCGCTCGTCGGCGCGGCCGGCATCGGAGCACAGTGGCTCGCCTGGCGACTGAAGCTCCCCTCAATCCTCCTCCTTCTCCTGTCGGGGATTCTCGTGGGCCCCGCCCTCGGCGTCCTCGAACCCCGGGAGCTCTTCGGCGACATCCTCGACCCCCTCGTCTCCATCGCGGTGGGCGTGATCCTCTTCGAAGGAGGGCTCAGCCTGAAGATGAAGGAGCTGGGTGAGCACGGCGGCCCGATCCTCCGCCTCCTGACCATCGGAGTCCTCGTCACCTGGGGCCTCGCGACGATCCTCGCGATCGGGGTCGCTGGCCTCCCCTGGCAGACCGCCCTGGTCCTCGGCGCCATCCTCACGGTGACCGGCCCGACGGTCATCGGACCCCTTCTCCGGCAGATACGCCCCCGCGGTCCCGTCGAGGCGATCGCGAAGTGGGAGGGAATCGTGGTCGACGTCGTCGGTGCCACCCTCGCTGTGCTCGTCCTGCAGACCGTCACCGATGGCCGCGCCGAAGAAGGCGCGATGATCTCCGCCAGCGGGGCCGCCGTGACGCTCCTCAAGACGGTCCTCGTCGGCGCGGCAGCGGGCCTCGCTGGCACCTATGCCATCGTGATCCCCCTCCGTCGCCATCTGGTTCCGGACGAGCTCGAGAACGCCGTCTCCTTGGCGATGGTGCTGCTCGTCTTCGTGCTCAGCGACCATCTCGCCCACGAATCCGGGCTCCTCGCCGTCACCTTGATGGGGTTCTTGCTCGCAAATCGCCGCGACGTCTCCGTGCACCACATCATCGAGTTCAAGGAGAACCTGCGAGTGCTCCTGATCTCGACGCTCTTCATCGTGCTCGCGGCGACGATCGACCTCGACGCGCTCCAGCGCACCGGGCTCCGCGGACTCGCCTTCGTGGCCCTCCTGATCGTCATCGTCCGTCCCGTCTCGGTGATGCTCTCGCTCATCAGGACGAGCCTTCGCTTCAAGGAGCGCGCCTTCCTCGCGATGCTGGCGCCCCGGGGCATCGTGGCCGCCGCTGTGTCCTCCCTCTTCGCCCTCCGCCTCCAGGCGTCGAACGTCCCGGGAGCTGACCAGCTTGCACCGATCGCGTTCCTCGTCATCGTGGTGACCGTCGCGTTCTATGGCCTGGGAGCCGGCCCCCTGGCCCGCCGCCTCGGCCTCTCCGACCCTGACGCACAGGGAGCGCTGATCGCCGGGGCCGGGCCTTTCGCGCTCGCCTTCGGCCACGCCCTGCAGGGTCTCGGCTTCGCTGTGATTCACGTCGACTCCAACCGTGAGTCGGTGGCCAAGGCGCGCCTCGGCGGTCTCCGAGCCCATTACGGCTCGATCCTCTCCGCCAACGTGCTCGACTCCCTGCCGCTGGGAGACACAGGGCGCTTCCTGGGACTGACCCCCAATGACGAGGTCAACGCCCTCGCGGCAGCACACCTCGCGTCGCTGTACGGCCGAGCAGAGGTCTACCAGGCTCCGCTCGAGGACGCCGACGAGGCCGAGGTGCGCCAGGACCTGCGCGGGCGAGTTCTGTTCAGCCCCAGGATGACGATCGCCCACCTCGACACCCTCGTCCGACACGGCTGGAGCGTGAAGGCCACGCCGCTGACCGAGGAGTTCGATTTCTCCGACTACTCCGCGCGGCAGGGCGAGCGCGCCGTTCTCCTCGGGATCGTGACGGACGATCGTCTCTCGCTGTTCACAGCAGCCTCGGACGCCTCAGGGGAGCCGGGGGATGTCATCCTGAGCCTCGTGCCTGAAGAGGTGCGAGCGGAAGACGAAGGCGAGTGAACGACGCTGACTCCATCGCGGACGCCGCAAGGTCCTGGGCCAGGGGAGCCGAGTACGCGCGCACGGTGCTCGTAGCGGAGCGCGCGCAGGCGCCCATCAGGGGCCGAGCCTGAGGAGGCGCGCGCGGACATCGGCGATCACCACAGGGGCGCAGAAGTCCGCGCGCGCGAGGACCTCACCGTACGACGCTCGCGCATCGGCCGTTCGACCGATCTGCTCGAGGATCTGACCTGCACCGTAGTGCGGCTCCGGGTTCTGGGGCTCGTCCCGCGCCTGTTCCTGGAGCGCGCGGAGCGCGTCGTCGACTCGACCCGAGGCTGCGAGAGCGTTCGCGCGCAGGAAGCGCAGCGACGAGGTGCCCGGGTACTGCTCGAGGAGCGCGTCCGCCCGGACCAGGACCGGATCTGGCCCCTCGGTCTCCAGCAGCACCTCGAGATCCAGGATCGTCAGGTCCAGTGCGGCAGGCGTTCCCTCGAACCCCGGTAGCACCTGGCACAGCCCGCGGATCCGCTCCGGAGAGCCGCCAACCTCTCGTAGCGCGTAGGCCAGCTGGTAGCGGACCTGCGGATTCGTGGGGCTGATCGAGTACGCCTCTTCGAGGTGTGCCTGCGCAGCCGCTGCATCACCGCGGCGAAGCTCTGCGATCCCGAGACCGAGGAGCCCGGCGGCGTCACCGCGCCGGATGTTCTCCGGAAGCGCGTTCGACAGGCCAGCGATCAGCAGCGAAGGGGAGACGAGGAGAGCCAACGCGCGTGCGTCGCGCGCCCGAACGGCCTCCATCAAGAGAGTCACGGCGTACCCGGCCCCGATCGCGAGGATCGGAACGAGCGGAACTCGGAAACGCGCGCTGACGAAGAAGAGCACGATCGACGCCGCGTAGACCCCCAGGTACAGCACGAGCACGCCAGCACCCCGCTGACCCCGGCGGACTCCCGCCAGAAGACCGACCAGCCCGAGACCCAGCAGGAGGTCCCAGCGCGAGGGGCTGAGCCGAAGGAGCGGCATCGTCCGCATCGCCGTGAACTCGATGTCCGAGTTGTTCGCGAGCTCCACGTTCGCCATCAGGAGCCGCGCCTTCCAGAGCATGTGCGACGCCCACGCCTCGGGCTCGTCGCTCACCCATCCGAGAGCTCGACCGGTGAAGTGCGCGGAGACCTCGGTGGGGCGAAGCTCACGACCCTCGGCCGCCTCGGCCTGCGCGATCGCGCCGTAGTATCCCTCCCACCAACCATCGGGGGTTCCGGGAACGATCGCCGCGCTGCCGTCGCTCGCGGGATTGTTCCCGATCCAGAGATTGACGCCCGCCTGGGTCGCGACGAGCGCGGTGTCTCCCTCGAGGGCGTTGTGGACCGTGACAGGGCCGATCGCAAGGCAGGTCCCGAGAGTCAGGGCGACCGGACCTCTCCAGCCCCTCCCCCTCCAGGCTGCGAGCGCGAACGCGGCCGGCATGAAGAGCAGGATGTTCGGACGAGCGATCGCAGCGAGCCCGAAGGCGAGACCCGCGATCAAGGCCGGTCGAGGCCGGTCGTCGAAACCCCAGACCAGCGCGCGATCGAGCGCGAACAGGCTCAAGGGGACGAACAGCGTCGGGATCAGGAGCTCTGCATCGAACGCGATCAGAACCCAGGAGACGGCGACGAGAACGGATGCGATCAGGCCAGCCACGCGACCGTGCACCCGTTCGCCGATCCGGTACGTCAGATAGGCGCTCAGTCCTCCGAGCAACGATTGAGCCAGACGCGGGAAGAGGGTCCCTTCCCCGGCCAGGGACGTGAGCCCCGCCAGGACGATCGGATAGAGAGGGGCCCGGAAGAACGGGCCGTCCTGGAATTCCTCGCCCCCGGCGAGGGCCTTCGCCCAGGCGAGGTGGTAACCCGCGTCCATGTTCGGCGAGGCGAACAGCGGATGATCGCGCAGGAGGAGCACGTAGATGACGCGCAGCGCCACCGCGAGCAGCACGATCGCCGCAGGAGCGAGCCAGGCGGGCCGGTTCATAGGGGGGAAGATAGCCGCTGGAGGAGCGAGACGCCGCGCCCCGGCCAGGACACGGCCTCGCTCCACCCGTGAACGGCCACCTCTCAGCGCGGTGAGAGGACCTCGGAGACGTCGGAGAATCCGAAGCCCGCTGCAAGCCCCCCGCCGAACACGAAGATCCGACCCTCGAACAACGCCGGATAGATCCCGTGGCGCGCGGTGGGAAGCGGCCGATCCATGCGCCAGCTGTCCGCCACCGGGTCGTAGACCTGGACGTCCGCGAAGGCGTCGACGTCGTCCTCGCCGCCGATGACGTAGAACTCACCCTGGGCGAAGACCGCGCGCCCGGTCCCCCCGCGCGGGAGCGGCATGGGCGAGAGGTCGCCGGCAGCGCTCGTCTCCCAGGTGCCAGCGATCGGATCGTAGACCTGAACGTCACTGAATCCCGCCTGGGGCACGTTGGCTCCCTGGCGACCGCCGAACACGAACAGTCGCGCGCCGTCGGTCCCGGCGGCGGCGTGGTTGACGCCGAGCGGCATCGACCCGAGCGATGTCCACGAGTCGGCCGCGGGGTCGTAGACCGCGAAGTTGCTCGCTGTTCCGGCGCCCTGGAGGTTGCCGCCCCCGACGTAGATCAGGCCCTCGATCATGGCCGTGACGCAGGAGCCTCCGTTCCACGGCATCGGAGCCCCGACCGACCAGCTGTCGGAGGCGGCATCGTAGATCTGGACCTGCCCCGCAGAGCCGCCGTCGAGCCCGCCGAGGAGGTAGACCTTGTCCCCGAGCACCTCGACGCCGTGGTGGTTCCCTGGAAGCGGCCGCGGGGCGCGATCGGTGCTCCATGCACCCTGGAGCGCATCGAAGGCGAACGTGCGCGCGTCCCCCTGACCGAAGACGAGCAGCTCGCCCCCGACCACCGCGCAGGCCACCTCCCCGAGCTGAGCGGGAAGAGGTACCCCGGACCGCCAGACCCCGCGACCGAGTCCGGGGACCGCCGGGAGGTAGCGCACCGCGTCGGGGATGGTCCGCTGGGACAGCCCCACCGTGACGACGACATCCAGGAGGTCCGTCGGGAGCCCGGTACTGCTCGGCGGGAAGATGCCCTCGATCCGCTTGTCCGTCACCGAGGTGAGCGTCGCAGCCACGCCACCGATGGTCACCGCCGCCTGCTGCAGGTTCTTGACGAAGCCTGACCCTCCGATCACGAACCGCTGCCCACCCGTCGCTGGAACGCGCCAGGGGAAGATGTCGTACGGGGTCAGGCCAAGGGTCGCGATGTCGTTCGGCACCTGGACGCGTACCTTCCCGAGCGAGTAGTCGACCGCGACGATCGCGCCGCCGGGCCCCGCCAGCACGTCAAGCCCCCTGTTGGGGAGATGGGTCTGGTTGTTGCCGTTCGAGTAGAGGGTCTTGCCCGCCACCTCACGGCCGTCGCTCGAGAGCTCGACCCGATAGACGCCGGTGTTCCACTTCATGGCGATCAGATCGCCTCGCATCGCCGAGTTGAACGCGGTCGCACGGTACTCGTCGATCCCGTTGGTCGACGAGTCGAAGAGGGTCATGGGCCTCCTGTACACCCCGGGAATGGAGGCGTCGCCAGGGGGGCGGTAGATGAGCTCACGAGCGTCGTAGCGGCCCCGAGCGCGGTTCGCCGAGCCGTAGTACAGGCCGGGCTCGATCAGATTGAGCTCGTCGTCCTCGTAGGGGTGTACGGGCCCGGCGTCGGTGGTCAAGCCCGTCGACGCCGGTCCGTAGCCGCTGTTGGGGCCGTTGTCGGTCGCGTAGACGTACCCGTTGGTGTGCACGACCAGGTCGTAGGCGTGCCGCAGCCCGCTCGCCAGCACCTCGATATCCACTTCCTCCACCACGTCCACCTGGCCGCCGAGGACCTGATCGTCCACGGGGACCTGGGTGACCGAGTCGACGTAGGAGATCTCACCGTTGAAGTCAGGGCGCGAGATCCGCGCCCTCAGAACGGCTCCCGAGAGCGGCGACTCCGGGACGTCCCCGAGCAGGGGCCACTTCACGCCCGCGTTCGTGTTCCCACCGACGCTGACGATCAGATCGCCGTTCTCGTCGAAACTCATACCGTCGATCGAATGATCGTGGTTCGAGACCGGCAGATGCGTGATCAAGGGCGCAGGCGCGTCGAAGTCCGGGCCCGAGAGGATCGAGATCTGTCCCGTGAAGTAGGAAGGCCCGGTGAAGGCTCCACCGCCGTTCTGGAACTGCTCACCGTGCCCCACGTACAGCCTCAGCGTCGAGGGGTCCTGCGGGTCGAAGACGTCGAACGGGTTGAAGGCGACCGACAGCGTGTCGTGATTCGTCAGACCACTCACGCCGGGTTTCGTCTCCACGGAGATCGCGTTGTAGTCCTCGTCGAACGTGATCACGTGGATCTCACCGGTCAACCTGGACACGTAGAGCTTGCCATCCGGACCGAAGGCGCCGGATGTCACGGACGGCAACGCGACCTCTCGATCGGTCAGCAGGTCGAACCTGATCGGCACCGGACCGGATGGCGAGTACGAGAAGTCGATCGCGTTGCTGATCCCGTTCGGGGTCTCGACGGTGACCTGGACCGTCCCCGTCCCCGGAGGAGTCGTGAGCGTGATCGCTTCCCCGCGCCACTCGTCGAACTGGCCGGATGTGAGGTCGGTCGAACCCCAGTGAACCACCGTGGTGCTTTCCGGGAAGAAGCCGAACCCCTCGATCACGATCCGGTTCCCGCCCAGGTCCGTACCGAGCGTCGGCATGGCGTGGATCACTGGCTCCACCGCGCGCTCGTCGTGCGCCATCGAGGACTCGATGTCCAGCGCGGGAGCGCCGTTCTCGAGCAGGCTCACGCTGACCGGCAGATCGCCCAGGCTCGTCACCGCGAAGCGCGCCTCCAAGGTGTGGATCCCGGCGCCGAAGGTCTGCGTCCCGAGGACGGGTTGACCATCCACGAACAAACGATGGCCCGACCCCCCGGACGCGACCAGACCCAGCGTTCGGGGCGAGTCCAGCGTGAACTGGCCCTCCATGGTCAGCATCACGCGCCCGGTGAAAGGCGAATCGCCGATCGTACCGTCACCCGGCTGGACGGCGAGGGTCGCGCTCCGCCCCACGTACGACGGCCTGGCGGGGACGGCATCGAGCAGAGCGACCTCATCGAGCACGGCACCGTCGTAGTACCGGACGAGCACGCCGGGGACGCGATCGACGGGGTGCACCGTGATGGATCGGGTATCGGTCGCGAATAGCTGGGGGGCGTTGTCGTCCCCCACCGTGAGCGCCACGAGGTTCTCCCCGAGCGCCAATGACTGCGTGGTGTCCACGGACGTCGCGACCGGAGCCCCATCCACCGACCACTCGTAGGAGATCAACGACCGACCCGGCTCATGGGTGTGTGATTCAGCGCCGAGGAGCCTCACCTCCTCGAGCCCGTCCTGGTCGTAGTCAACGACGAACCGCGGGTCGTAATCGGGGACTGGATGGAGGAAGCCCCAGCCGGCCTGCGCGCCGCCGGTCCCCAGAGCCGTGACGTCGAAGACCTCGCCGGTCGCCGTGGACTCGAACTCGAGCGTGATCTCGTGTTCCTGATGCGCGGTCGGCGCGAACGTCACCGGGACCGTCGTGTGACCCGGAAGTAGCTCGATGTTCGGGAACCGGACGACGGTCTGAACGTCACCGACGTGCGTCACGCCGTTCCACTCCACGCTGAAGTCCGAGCCGGTTCCCTGAGCGCCGACCCGGAACGTCAATCGGTCGAGGTTCGCGCTGTGGAGGCCGTCGTTGTGGAACTCCACGTCGAGCGTGAGGCCACTGCCCTGATCGACCGTCCCGAATTGCAGAGAGGTGGTCGGGCTCGACAGGACGGCGATCGAGCGAACCTCGATCGCACTGACCAGCGCCTGGTTGACGACGCCGACGAACTGAAGGTCCAGCGTTCCGTCCGTCACCGTCACCGGCAGCGGTGGTGACACGTAAGCGGTGCGACGGCCAGCCTCGGCGAAAAGATCGAGACCGTCCAGCGCCGGCTGCCCCTCCATGAGCACGTCGAAGACGCGTTCTCCGACGGCATCCTTGCTCGGCTCGAACGAGCGGAGGACCACCTCGTAAGCGCCGTTCGGCAGCTCCCACGAGTACCCGAACGAAGGACCGAAGCGGACCGACTGGAAGAGCTCGTCCTCGTCGGTCCCCCCGAGGTCGTAGTCGAAACTGACCGTGAATCCATCCGTCGCGCCGTACTCGGCGGACCAGTCGACCCCTTCCGGCGAGATCCAGCCCGAGGAGGACGTATCCATCTGGATCTCCCCGCCGGTCGGCCCGATGCACAACCCGGAAAGCTCGATCAGCGGGGGCAGCGCCCCTGGGAGCGCCTGCCTGGAGCGGATCCGCGCAGTGCGCTCCCCGCGCGCCTGGGGCCGGAAGCTCACCTCGACGCTCGCGCTCTGGCCCGGCTCGACGACTGCAGGAAGCCCGCCGGGGAACAGGAATTCGAAATCGGTGAACCCCGGTCCGAACACATCGAGGTCCACGAGCGTCACGGACGAGGGGGAGAGGTTCGAGAAGATGACCGTCTGTGGGGACGACGACTCGCCCGTGCGGGTCGCCGGGAAGACCAGGGAGTCGACCGAGGCGGTGAGCGGAGGCGCCAGGCCCGCGAGTCCACCCTCGACCACGTCCTCGATCGCAACGAGATAGCTCGTGATCGGACCGAGCGTCGCGTTGCCAGGGGCCTCCAGCGTGAACAGAACACGGTCGCCGACCTCGACGATCTGATCCTTCACGAGCGTCACGGGTAGGTCGGCGAAGGACTCACCCGCCGGGATCAGGATCGGCTCGGGCGGATACGAGAGGTCATCGCTCCCTGAAGCGTTCCCGCTCACCGTGAAAGGGACCGTCACGTCGAGCCCTGAGATCGCGTCGACCTCGACCCGAACGTCGAAGCCCCCACTCTGCTCCGCGACCACGGTCCGGAACGCCGTGAACTGCACGACGGGCGGATCGTCGTCGTCCTCGATGGTGAGCACGTGAGAGACCTGGCTACCGGGCACGGCCCCGACGAGCGCACCGAGCTCGAGCTGAAGAGTCTCGTCCTCCTCATGGAGCAGATCCGGCTCGATCGTCACCGTGAACTGCCCGGAAGACTCCCCGGCGGAAAGCACCAGGGGATCCGGCGCCACGGTCACGTCGATCCCCGATGGATCAGCGGTCCCTGACACGATCAGGGGGACCGTGACCTCCGAGGTGGCAGCGTCGCTGAGCTGAACCTCGACGACCACCGTCCCGGCCGACTCCACGAACGTGGAATCCGGCACCACGAATTCGATGGTGGGAGGCGCGTCGTCATCGACGATCGTCAGGACGTGCGACTGCTCGGGACCCACGGTCGCCCCGGCAGCCGATACGAGATCGAGGACGACGGTCTCATCGCCCTCGTCGTCCGCGTCATCCACGAGGGTGAGCAGGGCAGTCGCGGACAGGCTCCCGACCGGGATCACGACCAGCGCGCTCTCCAGGGCGTAATCGTCGCCTGGCGTCGCCGAGCCCCCGGCGACCAGCTCGACCGTGACCGGCTGGGCTGCGTAGTCCGACATCACCAGCTCCACACCCACCGCTCCCGCGCCTTCGTCATGGCTCGAGGCCGGAGCCGTGAACTCGACCAGGGGGTCGGCTGCGTCGTCGTCGATCAGGACCACGTCGTGGGTCCTCGTAGCGCCCAGTGTCGCGTTGAGCGGAGCACCGAGGCTGAGCGTGAAGAACTCCGTGCCCTCCACGTCGCTGTCGTCCACCGCCGTGATGTCGACGAGCGCATCGACCTGGCCCGACGGGATCAGCAGGGAGGACGGCGCGAGGGTGAAATCCGCTCCCTCGACCGCCGTACCCGAGGCGGTGATCGGGACGGTGACATCGAAAGCGGAGACCGAGCTGAGCCGCACGACCTGCGAGACGGGCCCACCTGCCTCGACCATGCTCGAAGCGGACGCCGCGAACTCCACCGCGGGAGGCTCGTCATCGTCGGTGATCGTCAGGGTGTGGACGACGATCGTCCCGAGCGCGCAGTTGTCGGCGCTCAGCAGCGACACGACGGCGTCCTCGTCAGGCTCGTCCACCCCGTCGATCAGCAAGGAAACGTCCAGGCGCGCGCTGGTCGATCCAGCAGGAATGAGCAGAGGAGACGCCTGCGCCACGTCGAAATCCACTCCACCGGACACCGCCGCGCCGCTGAAGCCGAAGCCGACGCTCGCATCCTCGGTGCGCGCGGCAGAGAGCGTGAGATCGATCGTCACGAGGCCCGACGCTTCCCCCGCCGTCTGCGACGCGAGATCGAAGGTCACCAACGCGCCAGGCTCGTCGTCCTCGATGACGATCTCGTGGGCCGGGTTCTGCCCGACCTGACCGGCGCTGGGCGCCCCCAACGTCAGAACGACCCGCTCCCTGCCCTCGGAGTCACCGTCATCGAGGATCCCGACGTCGATCGACCCGCTGGTCTGCCCGGCCAGGATCACGACCGAGCTCTCGGGGACGGACGCGTCCGCCGCGTCGGCACTCCCACTGACGCTGAACGGGACGGTGATGTCCACCGCGGCGGCGGTGGAGAGAAGGACCTCCACGGCCAGGGAACCGGAACCCTCCGACACGGTGGAGGTCGTCAGAGAGAAGCCAACATCCGGTCCGGTCCCTACGACCGTTGGGCGAGCCGACGCCGGGGTGACGGCGAAGAGCGCAGCTATGAGGAGCAAGCGGAAAACTCTGTCCATGGCAGGGACGGAGACGTGGAGGCAGGCGCTGTCAGCGGCGAACTGAACGCGCGGCGTGATGGTTCTGAGACGATCGATGACCCGGTGCGGTTCCACAACGGGGCAGTGAGAGTACCGCCATGAGATCCGCTGGTCCGGCGGGAAATCCGTCCTGAACAGTCGGCTTTCAGTCCATGGACGAGACGCGAACCCGATCCACCGTGCGTCCTCGCAGCCCAGGGCCGCTCAAGGGCACTGCTCCACGAAACACCGCCCCTGCGTCGCCGTGCCCTGCGTCCCCGCGACAGTGCGTCGAGCGCTCTCGTATTGAGCCGCGATGCCCAAAACGAGATCGCGGAAAACGCGGGGCGGTGTCCTCGACCGGGACAGACGCCGACGTCAGTTCGAGTGGCTCACACCGAGCATCTGAACCTTCCGGAACCGCGCGGGTGCGGCACCGTGGCTCATCTCGGCGATCTGCATCGGGTTCCCCTTCCCGCAGTTCACGATGCCGTGCAGCTCCCACTCACTCGGCCCCGCGACCGCGTCGCAGCTTCGCCAGAACGAGACGGAGGACCCCTGGTACGTGGGGAGGCGAAGAAGTCGTGCGCGACGCCCGCCGCGGATCTCCCACGCGATCTCGCAGGTGAACTGGAAGTTCCGACGCTCCTGGTCGATCAACCAGGACTTCACCGTGTCGGCGTAGATCGCGCCGTCCTCGGTGTTCGAGAGCAGATCGTCCAAGGAGCCGTGCCCTGGCGCGAGCGAGACGTTCGTGATCCGGTCGATCGGCGGCGCGTACCAACCCTCTGCCCGTGACGACGATGTCGAGGCCCCGAGGCCCGCACGCCCTGCGCTCACCCGCCCGGATTGAACACCCACGAGGCACCCGTCACGAACGAGATCGAACTGACCCGATGGCGTCCCGTCATCGTCCCATCCGCGGCTGTCCAGCCCGCCTCGCACGGTCGAGTCGGCGACGAAGGAGACCTGCTCCGACCCGTAGCGCAGCCGGCCGAGCTCCTCGGTGGTGGCGAAGGACCCGCCAGCGAGATCGCGTTCACATCCGAGCAGCCGATCCAGCTCCAGGGGGTGCCCCACCGACTCGTGGATCTGCAGCGCGAGCTGAGCACCCCCGAGGATCAGGGTTCGCTGCCCCTCCGGACAGGGATCGGCGTGGCAGAGCGCGATCGCCTCGTCGCGCACCCTTTCCGCTTGCGACTCGAGCTCGAGCCCACGAACGACCTCGAAACCGCCGGCCTTGAACTGCCCCCCGAGCCCGTTCGGATGGCTCCGCCGCTCGACGACTCCCCGAGCGCTCGCGATCGCCTCGGCGTGGCCGCCCGTTCGAACGAGGACCTGATGGGTCAGGCCCCCGTCCGAGGTCACCATCCACTGCTCCTCCCTCCGAATGCCGATCCCTGCCGATCGAGAAACGATCTCACGTCGACCCGAGAGCGCGGCGTCCGTGCGCATGAGGAGATCCAGCTTCTCCTCGAGCGGCACGAGGAACGGGTCCTCGTCCACGGCCGTCTGATACTCGCCGCTCGCGGAGGCGTCCCCGGCCAGGTGGGTCGGCACGCGCCGCAGTGGCGCCACGTCCCTGGCCACGGCGAGCGCGCGGCGGGCCACTCCCTGAGCGACGTCCGCGATGGAATCGAATCCACCGGGCGCGGCCGCGAAGCCCACGGCGCCGTCCTTCACGACGCGGACGGCGAGCCCGAAGTCCTCCGGGGCGTCCGCTTCCCGAACGCGGCCGTCCTGCACCGTGAGCTCCTCCTGGGCCAGTCGAACGACTCGAGCATCCGCAGCAGCGGCGCCGCGGGCCATGCAGAGATCGACTGCCTCCTTCGCGACCGCCGCGGGATCACCCACGCGTACAGGGAAACTGCTCACCGCTCGACCCCCGACGTGAACTTGAAGCCGCGAATCGCGAGCGCGGGCGTCACGACCTCACCGCCCATCAAGGACCCGCAGCGTTCGAGGTCGGCGCCGACACCGACGACTCGTTTGAGAGCCCCCACCAGCGAATCGGTGAACCGGAGGTTGCGGACCGGCTCCCCCACCTGACCGCCCGAGATCCTGAACAGGCCGCCGCGCGTCATCCCGGTCAGAACGAGGTCTCGAGGCTCCACGAGGTTCACGTAGTGGAGCTGCCTGACGAACAGTCCGTCGCCGACGCTCGCCACGAGCTCGGCCACCGTTGCGTCGCCGCCCTCCAGGACGAGGTGGCCGGGGGTCGGGCCTGCTGCGCTCGGCTGCGGTCGGGAGTGGCCGCTGTCCCTGACTCCCATGCGCCTTGCCCAGCGCGCGTCGGTGACGGGATTTCGCAGGCATCCGCGCTCGACGAGGGGGGTGCGATGGGTGCGCGTCCCTTCCCCATCGAACAGCCAGCCCCGATGCTCCGGGTGACCGGGATCGTCGTAGATCGAGATCCCATCGCTCAGCAGGGAGTCGCCGAGGCGGCCCGCCATGAACGACTGGCCGAGCGCGACCTCGCGCGCCCCGAATCCGACGTATCCGGCGAACGTGAGCAAAGAGGCCACCGCCTGCGGCGAGAGAACGACGTCGATCTCTCCCGGCTCGACCTCGCCAGGCTGCCGCCCCATCGAAGCAGCGTGGACGGCCTCGGAAGCCACCACGGCCGGGTCGACCTGGTCCGCGAAGGAGCGTGACGTCCGCGCCGCCGCTGCACCGCCGACGGTCTCGGCGTCCGCGCCCGGAGTGACGCAGGTCACCTCGAAGCTCGCGTTGGACGTCGCGCCGTGCACCCGACGACCGGCGCTGTTGACGAGGCTGCGCGACGCCACCCGAGTGAGTGCGAGACCGGACGCCTCCAGCTGCTCCGACTCCGCCGCTCGAAGCGCCTCCGCGACCCAGGCGGCCTTCTCCTTGGTCGAATGATCCTGCGTGGGTCGCGAGGGAGCGGTGCCGGGAACAGCGTCCTCGTCCGCGCCAGGCCCATGCAGCGGCGTGGCCTCGGGATCGGCGGCCGTCACCTGGGCCAGGGTCTGAGCCCGCCCCAGCGCGCCGAGGATGCTGGCCTCGTCCAGCCCACCCGTCGTCGCCCGGGCCTCCCGGAAGCCGCCTTCCGTGGTGCCGTAGCGCGCTCGGACGGCGACGAGGTATTTCTCGCGATCAGCCGACTGCGTCGGTCCCTCGTGGGCGAAGCGCACGAATCGCTCCTCGACGCACTCGACGGTGACCTCGGTCTCGTCGGCGTCGCTCGCCGCGAGCACCACGTCGGCGATCTCGAAAGCGTGATCCTGTTCCAGTAGCGCCAAGCCTCTTCCTCCCTTCGGCCAGACAGCGCGTGGACGTCACGGCATGTGCTGAGCCGCCAGCAGTGTCGCCGGGAAGCCCCTCTCGATCAACGGGGCACCGCCCCCCCCGTCCGCCGGGTGCGCGATCGCGCGGCGTATCGGGAGCGGGCCGCCTCACTTCGCTACGAAGTTGACGAGCCGCCCCGGCACGACGATCGTCTTCACGACGGTCTTTCCCTCGAGCTTGTCGCTGACAGCGCCGAGCGCCGCCGCCTCCATCTGCTCCCTGCTGGCCGAGCGCGGCACCATCACCTTGGCCCGGACCTTCCCGAGGATCTGCACCGGCATCTCGTACTCGTCGGCCTCCAGGTACCTCTCATCCACGGCGGGCCATTCCGCGTGGGCCACGGACCCCTCACGCCCCATCCGCGACCAGAGCTCCTCGGCCATGTGTGGGGCGAAAGGCGCGACGGCCCTGACGAGGCGGTCCGCCTGCGATCCGTTCAGGCCCTTCTTCGACGCGACGTTCACGAACTCCATGAAGCCGGCGACGGCGGTGTTGAACTTGAAGCCCTGGAAGGAGTCGTCCACCCGCTTCAAGCACTGATTCAAAGCGCGCTCCACGACGAGCACCTCGCCCGCCGGCTCCACCTCCTCGTTCGACTCGAGGCCGGATCGAAGGGGGTCCGACCCGTCCAGGTCGACGAAGAGGCGCCAGAAGCGGTCGAGGAAGCGTCGCGAGCCGGGCACGTCCCTGGGGTTCCAGGGCTTCGAGTCCGACAGCGGTCCCATGAACATCTCGTAGAGCCGGAAGGCGTCGACCCCGTACTCCGCGCACACGTCATCGGGATTCACGACGTTCTTCAACGACTTGCTCATCTTCGCGATGACCTCCTCGAGCTCCTCGCCGCTCGTCATGGCACGCGGCTTCTCACCGCTGAGATCCACCTCGTCCGCGGACACGAGCCGCCCCGTCGAGTCCTTGTAGGCGAAGGCCGTCAGCATCCCCTGGTTGAAGAGACGCTGGAAGGGCTCCTTGGTCTTCACGACGCCCTCGTCGAACAGCACCTTGTGCCAGAAGCGAGCGTAGAGGAGATGCAGCACAGCGTGCTCGGTTCCTCCGATGTAGAGATCGACGTTGCCCCAGTAGTCCTCGGCCTCCGGAGACAAGGGCGCCGTGGAGCACTGGGGGTCCATGAAGCGCAGGTAGTACCAGCAGGAGCCGGCCCAGCCCGGCATCGTGTCGGTGTCCCGAAGCGCCGCGGCGCCGCTCAGCGGCTCCGTCGCGTGCACCCAATCGGTCGCGCGCGCCAGCGGGGCCGAGCCGTCCTCGGAGGGCTTGAAGTCCTCCATGTCCGGGAGCTCCACGGGCAAGGCCTCGTCGGGAACACGGACGTGCCTTCCGTCCTCGAGGTGCAGCACGGGGAAGGGCTCGCCCCAGTAGCGCTGCCTCGAGAACAACCAGTCCCTCAGGCGGTAGTTCACCTTCCTCGTCCCGGCGCCCCGCGCCTCCAGCAGATCGATCGCGCGCGCCTTCGCCTCGGCGACGGGGAGTCCATCCCAGAGCGGCGAGTTGCAGGTGATCCCCTCGCCCGCGCGGCACTCGGCAGGCGGGACGTCGGCGGGCGGAACCGGGGAGTCCTCGGCCCGGACGACCGCCACGATCGGGAGATCGAAGGTCTTCGCGAACTCCCAATCCCGCTCGTCGTGGCCCGGCACGCACATGATCGCGCCCGTGCCGTAGCTCATGAGGACGTAGTCCCCGACGAAGATCGGCACGCGCCGACGCGGGTCGCCCTCCTCGTAGATCGGGTTGATCGCGCAGGCTCCCGTATCGACGCCCGTCTTGTCCTTGGCCAGCTCCGACCGCTGGAGGTCCGATTTCGCGGCCGCTGCCCTCGCGTACGCCGCAACCGCCTCACGCTGTTCATCGCTCGCGATCCTCTCGACGAGCGGGTGCTCGGGCGCGATCACCATGAAGGTCGCGCCGTACAGCGTGTCAGGACGGGTCGTGTACACCCGGAGCGCGTCGCCACCGTGCCCCTCGATCTGGAAGTCGATCTCCGCGCCCTCGGAGCGGCCGATCCACTCGCGCTGCATCGTCTTGACGGATTCCGGCCAGTCCACGAGATCGAGGTCATCGATCAGCCGATCCGCATAGGCCGTGATCTTCAGCATCCACTGCCGCAGCGGCCGGCGCACGCAGGGGTGGCCGCCCCGCTCCGACTTCCCATCGATCACCTCCTCGTTCGCGAGGACCGTCTTCAGCTCCTCGCACCACCAGACGGGGACCTCGGTCTGGTAGGCGAGGCCGCGATCGTAGAGGCGCGTGAAGATCCACTGGGTCCAGCGGTAGTAATCGACGTCGCAGGTCGCGAGCTCGCGGTCCCAGTCGTAGCTGAGCCCGATCGACTGCAGCTGCCGGCGGTAGGTCTCGATGTTCTCCCGCGTCGTCTCCTCCGGGTGCCTCCCGGTGGTGATGGCGTACTGCTCGGCGGGGAGCCCGAAGGCGTCGTACCCCATGGGGTGCAGCACGTTGTAGCCCTCCATCCGCTTGCGCCGCGAGACGATGTCGGACCCGATGTAGCCCATGGGGTGCCCGACGTGGAGGCCCGACCCCGAGGGGTAGGGGAACATGTCGAGCACGTAGTACTTCGGCTTCGACGCGTCGAAGTCCACGTCCCCCGGGTTCGGGGTCCGGAACGTGCGCTCCTGGGCCCAGTGAGCCTGCCATTTGGCCTCGATCGCGCTCGGGTCGTAAGCGTTCATGTGCGCAGGATGCCCGCACACGCCCCACGGGTGAAGCAGGGAACGCGGAGAGCGACCGAACCGAGCGTCCTCACCCATCAGCCAGGTAGAACGGAACACGAGGCCAACAACGACACCACCCCCCAGGCTCCGCGGCGCGGCCCCTGGGGGGTGGTGGAGGATAGGGGACTTGAACCCCTGACCTCCTGCATGCCATGCAGGCGCTCTACCAGCTGAGCTAATCCCCCGGGTTGTTGGACGCGGCAGGCCGGGAACTCCGCGCCAGGTCACGGGCGAGAGCCCGTTCTCCGGCGGCGTGAGTGGGGGGCACCGGCCGCGCCCCCGCGCTCTCGCGCGGTGAGGCGAAGAGAATGGGAACAGACCCTGTGGAGGTCAAGCGTCCACCAGGAGCAAATCGCCGTCCGCGCCCCTCCGCCCCTGCGTCCACTTCCTGCGCGGAGCCTCTTCCCTTCCGCATCCCAAACAACCACCCTCACCCCATGACCGATCTCGCCCATCCGGACCGCCTGAGGAAACTCGAGGCCATGCGCGCCGAGGGGGTCGATCCGTACCCGCCCAGGGGCGTCGCCTCCCAGCCGATCGAGACCGTCCTGGCTGGCGCAGGGACTCCCGAAGACCCCGGACCCGGCATCGGCCAGACCGTCACCATCGCGGGTCGACTCCTGGGCCTGCGGGACTTCGGGAAGCTGATCTTCGCGCCCGTCCTCGACCGCACCGGCCGCCTTCAGATCGGCCTCCAGAAAACGCGGCTCGGCGACTGGTGGCCTCGGCGCAAGTGGCTCGACGCAGCGGACCTCGTCGGCGTCACCGGCGAGCTCGCCTTCACCCAGAAGGGCGAGCCGACCATCTGGGTCGACGAGATCCAGCTGCTGTCCAAGGCCGTCGCACCGCCGCCCGAGAAGTGGCACGGCCTGACGGACGTCGAGGCCCGCTACCGGCGACGGTACGTCGACCTGTGGGCGTCGGAGGACGTCGCCGAGGTGTTCGTGAAGCGCAGCAAGGCGCTGTCGACCATCCGACAGTACCTCGACGCGGAGGGCTACCTCGAGGTGGAGACCCCCACCCTGCATCCGATCATGGGCGGGGCGGCGGCCCGCCCCTTCATCACGCACCACAACGCCCTCGACGCCGATTTCTTCCTCCGGATCGCACCGGAGCTCTATCTGAAGCGCCTGATCGTGGGCGGCCTAGAGCGCGTCTTCGAGGTGAGTCGCAATTTCCGGAACGAAGGCCTGTCCACACGTCACAACCCAGAGTTCACGATGCTCGAGCTCTACGAGGCGCAGGCGGACTATCGACGGATGATGGAGGTCACGGAGACGATCTTCGAGCGCTGCGCCATCGCGCTGAACGGGGCCACGGAGATCCAGTTCCGCGGCGCGACCTTCGACCTCAAGGCGCCCTTCCCTCGCAAGCGCTACACGGATCTCTTCGAGGAACACGCCGGGTGCGCCTTCGACGACGAGGTCGCGGTGCGCGCGAAGGCCAAGGAGATCGGCGTCGGCCACCTGGACAGCGACTACTGGAAGGTCATGAGCGACGTGTTCGACGAGACGGTCGAGCCGCACCTCTCCGGCCCCGTCTTCGTCACGCACTACCCCGTTCAGATCTCCCCGCTCGCGAAGCAGGACCCCGATGATCCGCGCCTGACGGAGCGTTTCGAGGTCTTCGTCTCGTCGATGGAGCTCGGCAACGCGTTCACGGAGCTGAACGATCCCGCAGAGCAGCAGCGTCGTTTCGAGGAGCAGGTCGCCTCCAAGGACCCGGAGACCCCGGGGGAGGTCGACCTCGACTACGTCCAGGCGCTGGAGGTGGGGATGCCCCCCACCGGAGGCCTCGGCATCGGGATCGACAGGCTGGTGATGCTGTTGACCGGCCAGGACTCCATCCGCGACGTGCTCCTGTTCCCGGCCATGCGCCGCGTCGAAGAGACGTCCTCGACCGAGGAGCGCCAGCCCACCGGAGCCTGAGCGGGCCTACGCCCATCCGCGCACACATCCTTGTTCCGCACCTTCCTCAGCCTGCGCTACCTGCGCTCCCGCAAGACGAGCTGGATCGGCATCGCCGGCATCTTCGTCGCCGTCGCCGCGCTCGTCATGATCCTGTCGATCATGGCCGGGTTCCTGGCCGAGAGCCGGCGTTCCCTCCGAGGCAACCTCGCGGACCTCGTCATCCAGCCGGGCCGGAGCGAGCGCGTCATCTCCGCTGAGGGCGCCTACATGGAGCGCCGAACCGATGTGGCTGAGCTGGTCGGGCTGGTGAAGGAACATCCACGCGTCCTCGGCGCGACCCCGCAGCTGCAGTGGTACGGGCTCTTCATGCCGTCGGGCAGGGAGCGGGCTTTCCAGCGGCCCCTCCAGGATCAGATCCAGCTCGTGGAGATGGTCGGCGTCGACCTCGAGACCGAGGCCAGCGCGTCCACCTTCGCCGACTCCCTGGTGGCGGACTACGCCAACAAGCCGGAGATCGGCGAGGACTGCACGGTCGGGCGAGTGGAGGACCCGAGCGACCCCTTCGCGCGGCTGCCCAGGCGGAATCGCGGACGCTCTCGTCCTCCGATCCCGATCCTCGTGGGGGAACAGCTCGCCTACCTCTGGCAGCTGGGCCGCGGCGAGGAGGTGACCCTCTTCTCCGTCACCCTCGACGAACGGGGCGAACCCAACGAGGAGCCTGCGAAGGCGACCTTCCAGGTCGTCGGGAGCTTCCGCACCGGCGACAACGAGATGGACAGCCGCAGGATCTATCTCGACCGCCGCGACCTCGCGGACTTCCTCCAGCTCTACGACCCCTCCTGGTCAGCGGTGCTGGTCAAGCTCGAGGATTACGAGCGGGACAAGAACGACGTCCGCGCCGAGCTCTGGTCCACCCTCAACGAGGGCGCCTTCCTGAACCCGCCCGGCGAGCGGCTCAGCGAGATCCGGACCTGGGAGGACTTCCGCGCCCAGCTGCTGCGCGCGATCCAGAACGAGAAGATGCTCATGGCCATCATGCTCAGCCTCGTCCTGGTCGTCGCGTGCTTCACGGTCTTCGCGCTTCTCTCCATGATGGTCACCGAGAAGCGGCGTGACATCGGGATCCTCTGCGCGCTCGGAGCGACCTCCCGCGGGGTGATGGCGCTCTTCCTGATGATCGGGATGTGGGAGGCCGTCCTCGGCAGCGCTGCCGGCGCGCTCGTGGGCGTCCTGGGGGCGCTGAACATCGACGGGATCGAGGTCTGGCTCTCCGAGACCTTCGGATTCGAGATCTTCGATCGGGACGTCTACCTCTTCGATCACATTCCGAGCGAGGTCACGCCCGACGGGGTCGCCATGATCGTCGCCGGCGCGGTCTTCTTCACGCTCCTCTTCGCTGCGATCCCTGCCTGGCGCGCCTCGCGCCTCGACCCGGTGGAGGCTCTCAGGCACGAATGAGCCAGCACTCCACCCACCACGGCGACACGCCTCCTGGAAACGCGCTCACGTGCGAGGGGATCCGACGCTCCTTCAAGATCGGCGAACGCCGACTGGAGATCCTTCACGGCGTCAGCTTGGAACTCCGGCGGGGTGAGCGACTGGCCCTCATGGGCACCTCCGGGGCCGGCAAGACCACTCTGCTGAACATACTGGGGCTGCTCGACACCCCCACCGAGGGATGCGTCCACGTCGATGGCCAGGAAGCCGGACGCCTCGGCTCCACGGACCGCGCGCTTCTCCGGAACCAGAAGATCGGATTCATCTTCCAGTTCTACCACCTCCTCCCCGAGCTCTCCTCGCTCGAGAACGCACTGCTCCCGGCGATGATTCTCCACGGGCGCGGCGCGTTCCGCAGTCGCCGTCCGGAGTTCGAGGACAGGGCGACAGCGATGCTGACGCGATTCGGCCTCGCCCAGCGTCTCCAGCACAGGCCCTCCCAGCTCTCGGGCGGAGAGCAGCAGCGGGTCGCGATCGCGCGCGCGCTGCTCCTCGATCCACCGATCCTGATCGCGGACGAGCCGACGGGCAACCTGGATCGCGGGACGGGGGAGAAAGTCCTCGAGCTGCTCTTCGACGAGCAGAAGGAGCGGGGTGTGTCCCTCCTCCTCGTCACCCACGACGAGCGCCTCGCTCGGCGCTGTGACCGCGTTCTCTACATGGAGGACGGCCTGATCCAGGGCGACTCCTCCGCGCCGATCCCGACCTGAGCGGGACCCACGATCAGCCGAAGTTGCCGGCCCAACCGAGTCGATCCCTGAGCCGCTGCCAGGGGTCGAACTGCCGGGTCGTCAGCAGCGGGTACGGGATCGCACTGGTCTCCAGGAGGACACGGTCTCCGGGGCCGAGCTCGGTGACCATCCGACCGTCAACATCGAGGGTGACCGCACCCCCTGCATTGACGACCCTGGCCTCGAGAGACGCTTCGGGCCCGAGAACCAGGGGACGATGGGAGAGCGCGTGGGCCGATATCGGCGTGAGGACGACCGCTCGCAGCGCTGGATCGAGGATGGGCCCGCCGGCTGCGAGGGAGTACGCCGTGGAGCCGGAAGGCGTCGCGAAGATCAGCCCATCGGCACGGTAGCTCGTCACGCGGCGCCCGGCGGAGAGAAGCTCGAACTCCGCCATGGAGGGCGTGCCGCCCCGGGAGATCACGACGTCGTTCATGGCGAGAACCGCTGGCCGCGCCACGCCGTCCTCGCGCACGACGGATGCTCCGAGGCGCATGCGGTCCTCGACCAGCGCGCGGCCGGAGAACACATCGTCGAGCCCCTCCCGCCAGCCGCTCACTTCGAGAGAGGCGAGGAATCCAACGCGGCCGAAGTTGATCCCGATCGTCGGGACCGGGCGGCGCTCGAAGAGACGGGCCGCCGTGAGCACGCTCCCGTCCCCGCCCAGAACCACGACCAGATCGTGCTCGCCGCCGGCTTCGAGCTGGCCCTCGTCGGTGTCCAACGAGCGCACGTCTGCATGCGTCTCGACAGAGGCATCGAGTGACTCCAGATGCCGCGCCACCTCGCCCACCGCCTCCGACACGTCACCCTTGTGGCCGTCGGCGAGCAACAGGACGGAGCGCACCCGTCCGGCTGGCGGGCTCCAGGGCCGCGTTCCAGGGGGATGCCCCTGCCCGTCGATCCCGGTCATCGGTCCTCGACCCGAGAGGCCCCGAGCAGCTGCTTGGCCAGCCGGATCACGGCCGGCAGATCGAGCCCGGCCGCCGCCAGCTGCTCCTCACGGGTCGTCATGTGGTCGACGTAACGGTCGGGGATCCCGAGGACGCGGATCTGCGCCCTCCGACCGGGGACGTGGATCCTGGCGCCCGCCTCGAGCACCGCGGAGCCGAAGCCGCCCGCACGCTGGTGATCCTCCAGGGTGACCACGTGGCGGAATCGAGCCAGATGGGCGCCGAGGAGCTCCTCGTCCAGCGGCTTCACGAATCGAGCATCCACGACGCCGACGTCCACACCGCGCTCGGAGAGCTGCGCAGCCGCGGCCAGCGCGGTCTCGACCATGACGCCGTAGGCCCAGATGCAGAGACCGCCCTCGTCCCCGTCGCGAAGCACCTCCGCCTTGCCGGGCACCATCGGCTCCCGCTCCGAGGCGTGGATCTCCTCGCGGATCGGCGCGTTCCCGCGGGGGAAGCGGAGGGCCACGGGGTGGTCCACCTTGAGCGCCGCGCCGAGCATGCGGGCCACGTCCGTCGCGTCCCTGGGGGCGCACAGAACCATGTTCGGAAGCGTCCGCAGGTAGGCGATGTCGAACACCCCGTTGTGGGTCGGACCGTCCTGACCCACGGGGCCCGCACGGTCGAGCGCGAAGATCACCGGCAGACCCTGGAGCGCGACCTCCTGGAAGACCTGGTCGTAGCCGCGCTGGAGGAAGGTCGAGTAGATCGCACAAACCGGGCGAAGACCGGCCTTGGCCATCCCCGCCGCCATGGCGACGGCGTGCTGCTCGCAGATCCCGGCATCGTGGAAGCGGGAGCGGTGCGCCTCCTCGAAGAGGTCGAGGCCCGTCCCCGAGGGCATCGCGGCCGTGATGGCGTGAACACGAACATCGCGCGTCGCGGCGTCCACGAGGGACTTCGCGAAGGCCTTGGTGAACGCGACAGGAGCGGCCTTGGCGGGCGGCGGCTCGGTCTTCGGCTCGAGCTTCCAGGGGCGTCCCTTCACCGCGTGGACGCGTTCGGGGTGATTCGGGCCGTCGGGGTGCCCCTTGCCTTTCTCGGTGAGCACGTGAAGCATCACGACCCCGTCGAGCGTCCTCACACGCTCCAGGATCCGCTCGAGACTCTCCACGTTGTGGCCGTCCACGGGGCCCACGTAGCGAACACCGAGTTCCTCGAAGACGTGGCCGGGCACGAACGCGTGACGTAGCACCTCTCCGACGTCGTCGAGCGCCTTGTCGACCCGCGAACCGATGAGCGGAATCGCCTGGACGAGGCTCTTCGTCTCCTGACCGGCCCGCTGGACCAGCCGGCTGCCCCGGATCTTCGTGAGGTACTTGGAGAGCGATCCGACCGACTTGGAGATCGACCACTCGTTGTCGTTCAGGATCACCAGCAGCTTCTGCCCCGTCGCGCCGGCATGGTTGAGCGCTTCGAAGGCGACGCCGGCCCCGAGCGAGGCGTCGCCGATGACGCTGACCGCGTGAGGCGCGTCCTTCTCGTGCGCCATGCCCATGGCGAGACCCAGGCCGAGACTGACGCTCGTCCCGGCGTGACCCGTGTGGAACAGGTCGTAGGGCGACTCCTCCGGATGCGTGAAGCCACACAGACCGTCCGTCTGGCGGAGCGTGCCGAAGCGGTCCTTGCGGCCCGTCAGCACCTTGTGCGGGTAGGCCTGGTGAGAGACGTCCCAGACGAGCTTGTCACGCTCGAAGTCGAAGACGCGGTGCAGCGCCACGGTCAGCTCGACCACGCCGAGATTGGATCCGAGATGCCCGCCTGTCTCCTGCACCGTGTCGAGCAGGAAGTCGCGGACCTCGGCGCAGAGCTGCGGCAGATCACCGCTCTCGAGGGCCTTCACATCGGCCGGCCCTTCGATGCTGTCGAGCAGCCTTGCTCGGCCGGTCTCTTCCGTCTTCGCCATGGGTCGGGTCGCGGGGTGATGACGGGGATCGGACCAGCCCGGCTGGCCGGGCCACGCCCCGCCCTGGAGAATAGACCTCAACAGGGCCTCTCGGCAGTGCAGATCAGGAGTTCCGGGAGAGGAGGAGGCTCACGAATCCCGCCCCGAGAGGCCCCAGGCCCAGGTCCTCCGCGAGGTCCAGAGCCCGCTTCGCGTGCCGCTCCGCGGCGTCCCTCGCACCGTCGAGACCCAGGGCAGCCACCAGGGTGCCCTTCGACGCGTCGGCGTCCTTGCCGGGGGTCTTGCCGAGGGTCGCGGCGTTGCCGGTCACGTCGAGCACGTCGTCGATCGCCTGGAAGCACATCCCGAGTGCCTCTCCGAGCGCGCGTGCCTCCCCCGCGCGCGCGGACCGCGTCGGCTCTGGCGCCGCGAGCGCGCCGAGCTCGGCCGCGACACCGAGGAGCGCGGCGGTCTTCGCCCGGTGGATCGCCTCGACCTCCTCCGCGTCGAGCGAGCGCCCCTCGCAAGCGAGGTCGAGGACCTGACCGCCCACCATGCCCGGCGCACCCGCGGCGCGCGCGAGGGCGCCCACGCTGAGCGCGGCCCCCTCCCCGCTCCCCGCGAGCGCCTCGAAGGCGAGCGCCTGCAGCGCATCACCGACGAGGACCGCGGTCGCCTCGTCGAACCGGCGATGAACCGTGGCGCGCCCCCGACGAAGGTCGTCATCGTCCATCGACGGGAGATCGTCGTGGACGAGGCTGTACGTGTGGATGCACTCGACGGCGAACGCTGCCGCCTCGATGGCGTCCTCCGCACCACCCAAGGCATCGCCGAGGAGCCTGCAGAGCGCCGGCCTGACCCGCTTGCCACCGCCTGTCATGGCGTAACGCAGCGCTTCCTCCAGCTTCGGTGGGCCGAGGTCCATCTCGTCGAGCCTGCGCGCGATCAGCGCGTCGGCCCACTCACGGGAGGCTGCGAACCACTTCGCCGCGCCTGCATCCGGCGGACCACTCACCTCAGAAGGGGGCGTCGATCCCGTCCGCCGGCTCGTCATCGACATCCGGGTCGGCGATCGGAGAGGCCCCGCCGTCCGGACGCAGCTCCTCCACCTGTGCGCGGAACGCCGTGAGGGTGCTCCGACACCCCTCCAGCAGAGAGACCCCCTCCTTGTAACGAGCGAGCGACTCCTCGAGACCCAGCCCTCCACCTTCGAGTTCGGAGACGATCTCCTCGAGGCGACCCAGACTCTCGTCGAAGGCCGGAGCCTGGTCGGCGCCTTCGGACTTTCCTTTGGTGCTCATCGCTCCGAGTCTACTCGCGGCCAGGTGGGGTCGACGACGCCGAAGCTGCGGGCCTCCTCGTCGAAACCGGCCAGGAGAGCCTCCCTCTCCAAGGCGGCCAGGGCCGTGGCCCGCGACGCCATGGCCCTGCGCACCGCGCCCGGTCGGAGCACGAGCTCGGTGCCCCAGTAAGGCTGCATGACGGCCGTCCGGAAGACGCGTGCCCCCACGCCGCGCAGGTACGGACGCGCCCTGAGGGTCCCGCTGGCGACGCCCATCTCACCGCTCAGATCCGTCGCCCCGTACCAACCGAGCCCGAATCGCCCCAGCGCCTCGGCGTCGATCTCGGGGAGCGACTCGGCGTCCAGAGCGGCCCGGAGGCGCCCGGGATACCGGTAGTGGAACAGCGGAGAGCCCAGCCCACGGCGGGCCGCATCGAGCCCCCCTGGAGTCCCCGCGAGGAGCGGTGCGATCCGCTCCTCGAGGTCCTCGGCCCGCGCCTCGGTCGCCTGGGTGACGCCGGCGACGACGTCGGTGATCAGGCCGGATTCGACGCCGGGACCGAGGAAGCGCCCCAGCACCTCTGCCTCGACGGAGCCATCCGCCGTGCTACGCCCCCCCTCGAGACGAGGCCCGATCTTGGCGAGCGCTCCGCGGGGATCGTCCCCCCTGACTCGCGCGATGTGCTGCAGGTTCTCGCCGGCGCGGCCGAGCTGCCCCTCGTCGACGATGCGAGCGGTGTGGATGAGCCCGATCCCAACGAGCGCGGCCGTCGTGCTCCTCGCGACCTTCGCCGCCGCACCGCCCCTGGCGACACCTTCGAGCGCGAGCGCGGGTCCCGCCAGCAGCCCGACGAGCATGAGCAGGACCCAGACGAGGGGGGCGGCTCGCAGCAAGGGGAACCAGTGGGCGTCGGCCGGCGTCACCACGAACAGCCCCGTCGACGCAGCGGCGGCACACCAGACTCCGGCGAACGCCAGCAGCGTCATCGAGGCGATCCGGCGCCCCTTCTCCGGAGGAGCCGCGACGGCGCCGGAGATCGCCGCGCCTGCTCCGAGCATGGCCGCCCCGACGGCCAGGGGCGCGGAGAGCCCCGCCCGCAAGCTCTCCAGGAAGCCCGGACCGGTCGCGCTGATCGTCTCCCCGTGGAGGTCGAACACCTCACCGCCGGTGGCCGCCGCCATCATCATGAGGGGTGACACCCCCAGCAGCGTCGCGGCGACCAGCGTGGGTGAGAGCAGCACGCGGGGTGACCTGACCATCAAGAGCCCCGCGACGACGCCCACGGCGAGCGCCACCTGATAGCTGAAGTAGGTGCCGAAGCCAGCGGCGAGCCCGAGAGCCAGCAGGTCGCGCCGCCGGGGTTCCGCGCCGCCCTCGGCGGCGGATACGCGCAGGCCCTGATCGAGCACCAGCGCCACGAAGAGAAGGGCCTCGAAGTGGATCCCCAGATGCAGGAGGGATTCGCGCTGGAAGTGTGCGGGCCCGAGGGCGAGGAGAACGCCGCCGAGCGCGGACGCGCTGTCCGCTTCGCGCGAGCCCCCCCCGTGCCGATGCAGGAGGCGCACCGAGGCCGCGACGACGAAGAGCCCCCACACGAGCGCGCACACCTTGTGCGCGAGGATGGAGCTCCCCATGAGCGAGAAGGCCAGGGCCTTCAGGTGACTCGCCACGAAGCCGCCGCCCTCGTACGGATGATAGGGAAGCCGCGTGTAGGGGACGTCCACGTCCCCCAGCAGACAGAGCGCCACGAAGCCCTTCTCGAGCTCCTCTCCGTAGAGGAACACGTCGCCCATCGCGGCCACGAAGAGCAGCCGCGTGACGGCGAAGACGGCCAGGGAGAGCAGGAGCGGTCTCAGCACGAGCGCAGCCTACGGAGCACCGAGCCCGGTCGCGAGCGCCGCCCGGCGATGTGTCCACCCTGCGCCTCGATCGGTAGGCTCCGGGAATGGAGGGCGCCAGCTTCGATGAGCGAGGGGCATCGGTCGAGCCCGGGGGGCGGAGCCACCTCTTGTTCGCCGCCCCGGTCCTGCTCGCTGGTCTCGCCCTCCTCGTCTGGGCGATTCCGCTCCTCGGGTCGGTCGGCTTCGCCTACGACGACAAGGAGGCGATCGTGTCCAATCCCGTGGTCAACGGCGCTCTCCCGCCAGGGGAAGCGTTCGCCCGGGACTACTGGCATCACCTCGAGGACGCGGGGCACTATCGCCCCCTCGCCACGCTCCTGCTGCGCGCCGATCACGCGCGCGCCGACGGACCACGGCCAGCCGCGTTCCGCTGGACCAACGCCCTCCTGCACGCGCTCGTCCTCGGCCTGCTCGCGGCCGCCTGGCGGCGCATCGCCCGCGCGCACCGCATCCCGTTCCCATGGTTCGGCCTGGCCGTGCTCGCGGTGCACCCTGCCTGCGCCGACGTCGTGGCCTGGATCTCGGGCCGGACCTCCCTCGTCTCCGGCCTCGGTGCGGCCGCCGGCGTGCTCGGCCTCACGCTGGTGGCGCGTGGCCCCGCGGTGCTGACCGTCTGCCTGCTCGCTTCCCTGCTGAGCCTTCTCGGAAAGGAGGACGGCGTGGTGGTCGCCGCCCTGCTCCCCGTCTGCGCCGTGGCCCTCGTGGGCCCGAACACGAGCGCCGGGTGCTGCTGGCGCCGCGCTCCCTGGGCGGCTGCGGGTTCGACGGCTGCGGTCTGCCTGTACGCAGCACTCCGTACGTTCGCCCTCGGAGCCCCCTTCCCTTCCTCTCCGTCCGCGCCCCTCTCTCACCTCGGCCTCCTCGAGCGGGTCTGGACCGGGCTGGCCGCCTGGACACACGGCTTCCTGGAGTTCGTCTGCTTCTGGAACCCCGCTCCCCCGACGATGCCAGCGAGCGCGCTCGGGAGCGACACCGCGCTCGTTCTCGGACTTCTCTGCGCCGCCCTGCTCCTCGCGACCGTTCTCGCGCTCTCCAAGAACGGCCCGGCGAGGGTGGCGCTGATCGGGCTCTGCTCGGTCCTCGTCTGCATCGCACCGCTGGTTCAGATCGTCCCCGCTGGTGAGCTCTTCGCACCGCGCTTCCTGTACCAGCCGATGATCTTCGGGGTCTTCCTGTTGCATTGGCTGTTCGCCGCCCTCCGCCCCGCGCTCGGGAGGTCGAGCGCCTGGCTCCAGGGCGGGCTGATCCTGGGCATGTCGGCGGTCAGCGTCCTGGAGGCCGCGCCGCGCTACGTGAGCCGCCAGTCCTACTGGGAGAGCCACCTCGCGGTGGAGGCGGAGGACGCGCGCATCTGGAACGCGGTCGGGCAGGCACGGCAGGAGAGCTCGGACGTGAAGGGCGCCATGGAGGCGTACACCGAGGCCATTCGAATCGAGCCGCAGTACGGCGCTCCGTGGAGCAAGGTGGGTGAGCTGCGGGCCGTCGACGGCGACCTGGAGGGCGCAGCGGACGCCTTCCACGAGGCCATCGCGCGTGATCCGGCGGCCGTCATCGCACGGGCCAACCTCGCCGCCGTCTTGCTCCGGCTGGATCGGCCAGGGGAGGCGCTGCTGATCTACGAGGAGGCGATCTCACTCGCACCGGGGCTAGCTCCGCTCCACCGCGGCCGCGCACGCGCCCTCTGGCGGCTGGACCGCGTCGATGCCGCCGAGGCCGCCGTCCGCGAATCGCTTCGCCTCGACCCCTCGGACGACGCAGCGACTCGCCTCCTGCGGCGCATCGAAGGTCCTCGAGGAGGCCTTGTGCCCGCGCCGTCCCCGGCCTATCGACGTTGAGATGAAGGGTGCCATCATCGCATCGGCCGCCGTCACCCTCGTGGTCGGCGCAATGGCCTGGTCCGTTCTCAGGTTCTCCGGGGGCCACTCGCTCCGGTACGAGGAGATGGACGGAGCCGCGATCTACGACCGCCTCTGCAGTCAGTGCCACGGCCCGGATGGCCGCGCCGTGGGGCGCGCGGGCGCGAGCTACCGCGACAAGCGACAGTACTGGACCGAGGAGAGCCTCCTCGACTACCTCGCGGACCCCGCTGCGTTCCAGCGCAACGACTCGAGGCTGAGGGGCCGTTACATGCCACCCATCGATGGCACCATGCCCAGGGATGCTCGCCTGAGACTCGCGCGCCACGTCCTCGGCGTCATGGACGGGCTCGAAGGATCCAGCCGCTGAGCCGAGCAGCACGAGGCG
>PKCK01000061.1 GCA_002862085.1 Planctomycetota bacterium
ACAGGGTGCGTTCGTCGGGTGAGAAGGCGATCCCGTTCGGGCGGGACATCTCGCTGGTGAGCAAGGTCACTTCACCGCTCGGGGTCACCCGGTACACCCCCTGGAAGTCGATCTCCTTCTCCGGGTCTCCCATCTTCCCGGTCAGACCGTAGGGAGGGTCCGTGAAGTAGAGATCGCCGTTCGAGCGGAAGATCGCGTCGTTCGGGCTGTTGAAGCGCTTGCCCTCCCAGCGCGTCGCGACGGGCTCGAACTCCGGAGCCGGCGTGCTCAGCGGCGCGGTCATCCGGCCCACCTGGCGGAGGCCGTGCTGACAGAGGACGAGACGCCCTTCCGCGTCGAGCAACAGACCGTTCGAGCCCGGCTCGTCGGGAGCCACGTATCCAGGCCGCGGGATCGGATCGAGGTACCCGCTCCGGTCGAGATAGACGGAGGCCCCGCCGCCGGGCTCCCACTTCCAGACGCGGTTGGGCGGGATGTCCGAGAAGAGCAGGTATCCGTCCTCACCGCCGACCCAGACGGGCCCTTCGGACCAATCGAAGCCCTGCGCGAGGACCTCGCACTCGGCGCCGTGCGGGACGAGGCGGTCGAGGGCCGGATCCCGGCGATCGACGGAGCCCAGCGTCCCGAGGACGTCGGAGCTCGCGCAGCCCGGGACGAGGAGGACGAGCGGGCAGAGCCAGGCGATGGAGATCCTCATGGGAGGATCCTAGCGCGTCACGCGGCGCCGAACGCCTTGAGCACCTGCACCGCGCAGATCGCGCCGGTGGAGAGAACCGCGAGCCACAGGAACGGGTCGATGACCGACCGCGGCGCGAGCTCACGCCGGGTCTCGCGGTAGCGGAGCAGGCACGTTGCGATGCCGAGGAAGGGGAGCATCGCCGCCTGAGCGATGGCCCCGACGAAGACGAGGGCGACGGGCTTGCCGATGGCGACGACGACGACCCAGGTGAAGAGCGGCAGGGCCGCACCCAGGACCTTCACGAGGCGCGCCCTGCTGGCCGCGTCGAGCCGGCGGAAGCCGAAGACGTGGACCGCGTCGGTCAGGATTCGCGAGGTGGACGCGGCCCAGACGAAGAAGGTCGAGAAGAGCACGGCCACCGCGCCGACCGCGTAGACCCAGAGCCCGAGCTGTTCACCGAGTCCGGCCGTGTAGATCTCCGAGAGGGAGCCGTGGAGATCCTCGTCGTCGACCGCGAGCCCGCGACGGTTCAGGACAGCGGCGCCGAGCAGGTAGAAGGCGACCGTGCCCACGGTGTAGACGGCGCAGGCGATCCATGCGTCGAGCTGCATGACGCGAACCCAGCCGCGCGCACGACCGAGCCACTCGGCCGATCCGTCCGCGGGCCCCACGTGCCGGGCGTAGCCCTTCTCGAGGCACCAGTAGGGATAGAAGATCAGCTCGTTCGCCCCCACGCCCGTGATGCCGAGCACCGCCAGCGCCGTCAGCACACCGTCGGGTGGGATCGACGGCGTGAGCCCCCGCGCGAGGTCCGCGCCGGTGATGGCCGCGTCCGTCCCTTGCACGACGACGGCCGCGGCGACCGTGAAGAGGGTGAAGAGCCCGACGAGGCCCGCGGTCGTACGCTCCACGAGGCCGTACCTGCCCGACGAGAGCAGCCCCACCGCCAGCAGGGCGAAGCCCATGGCCCAGACCCAACCAGGCGCACCGCCGAGACCGAGCGCTGGCATCTGGAAGACCAGCGCGAGCCCGAGCAGGATGCCGCCGACCTGGCAAGCGGCGCAGGCGGTCATCACGCACCAGAGCGCGTTCATCCAGTTCAGCCGGCCCTCGCCGAAACGGATCGCCGGCCCCGGTACGCGATCGAAGGCCTCGAGCACCGTGTGTCCCGAAGACACCACGTACCGGCCGAGTTCGATCTGCAAGAAGACCTTGATGACGCAGCTGAAGAGGATCAGCCAGAGGAGCACGAAGCCCGCCTCCGCGCCGAGCTTCGTCGTGACGATCAGCTCCCCCGAGCCGACGATCGCCCCGGAGACGATGATGCCCGGACCGATCTCCCGCAGGCGACCGGCGAGGGTCCGGGGAGGATCGATCGGGGTGTGCTCCAAGGCCTGAGAACGCGCGCGCGCCGATCGAAGAGTACGAACTCGGACGCCCCTGCGCAGGGGCGTGCCGTCAGGCGAGGATCTCGCGCACCACCCGCGCCGGCTCCACGCCCGTGAGGGATTGGGAGAGTCCCTGGAACTTGAACGTGAGGCGCTCGTGGTCGATCCCGAGCAGGTGCAGGATCGTCGCGTTGAGGTCGCGCACGTGCACGCCGCCGTCCACCACGTTGTAGCTGTGGTCGTCGGTGACCCCGTGCTCGACGCCGCCCTTCACTCCGCCGCCCGCCATCCAGACCGTGAAGCAGCGGCCGTGATGGTCGCGGCCCGAGTCCAGCCGCCCTTGACTGTAGGCGGTTCGCCCGAACTCCCCGCCCCAGATCACCAGGGTGTCGTCGAGCAGACCGCGCCGCTTCAGGTCCGTCACGAGGGCTGCGCTCGCGCGGTCCGTGTCACGGCACTGGGCCGAGAGGTGCGGGACGAGATCGGTGTGCTGATCCCACCCCCGGTGGAACAGCTGCACGAAGCGCACGCCGCGCTCCATCATCCTGCGCGCCATCAGGCAGTTGGCCGCGTAGGTCCCCGGCCTTCGCGCGTCGTGACCGTAGAGATCGAAGGTGGACTCGGGCTCGTCGGAGAGATCGGCGAGGCCCGGGACCGACGCCTGCATCCTGAAGGCCATCTCGTACTGGGCGACGCGCGCCTCGATCTCCGGGTCGCCCGTGACCTGCGCCCGGTGTCCGTTGAGCGCGGCGAGGGCGTCGAGCTGCTCGCGTCGGAGCCCGCGATCGACGCCGCTCGGGTTCGCGAGGTGCATCACCGGCGCGCTCCCCGCCCTGAGCCGCACGCCCTGATGCTCGCTCGGAAGGAACCCCGAGCCCCAGAGGCGCGAGAAGATCGGCTGACCCGGGTTCTTCCCGTTCCCCTGGCTGATCAGGACCGTGTACGCGGGCAGGTCCTCGTTCTCCGAGCCCAGTCCGTAGCTGAGCCAGGCGCCGAGGGAGGCCTTGCCCACCTGACTGTCCCCTGTGTTGATCAGCGTGATCCCCGGGTCGTGGTTGATCGCCTCGGTGTGCACGGCCTTGAGCACGGCGAGATCGTCCACCACGCCCGCGGTGTGGGGCAGGAGCTCGCTCACCCATCGGCCGCAGTCACCGTGGCGGCGGAAGGGCCGGATCGGCCGGTTCGTGAGGAACTGCGACTGGCCCGCCGTCATCCCCGTGACGCGCTGGCTCCCCAGCACGGACGGCGGGATCGGCTGACCGTGGAGCCGGTCCCAGTGAGGCTTGTGGTCCCAGAGGTCGATGTGACTCGGCCCCCCCGACTGGAACAGGTAGATCGCGCGCCGCGCGCGCGGAGTGAAGTGGGGCGCCGGGGCCGCGTCGTTCGAGCCTGGTTCACCCCGCGCTGCTCCGAACGACTTCGGCCCGAGCAGGGTCGCGAGCGCAGCCGTCCCGAGGCCCGAGAGGGCCCCGCCCAGGAGCTGGCGCCGCTGGAGATCGCGCCTGAGTCGGTCGAGGTTCTTCATGCCGGCTGCCTACGGGCGCGTGATCGCCTCGTCGAGGTTCAGGACGACGGTCGCGAGGGAGGCCCAGGACGCGAGCTCGACGCTCGCCCGGCCGGTCGCCAGCCGCGCGGCATCGGGGTCGGCGGCGTAGCGAGCCCGCGCGGCCTCGAGATGTCGCAGGAGGACGGACGCCTCCACGGGCTCGGGCGGGCGCGACGTCGCGCGCTCGAACAGCGCGCGCACTCGCGCGGCGTCGCTCTCCGCCTCGTCCTCGAGCACGCTCTCCGCGAGCGCCCGCGCCGCCCCCACGTACTCGGGATCGTTGAGCAGGACCAGCGCCTGGAGCGGCGTGTTCGTCACCGCTCGATCCACCGCGCAGACCTCGCGGTTCGGCGCGTCGAACGCGGCGAGGGACGGCGGCGGGCTGGTGCGCTTCCAGAAGGTGTAGAGGCTCCGTCGTCGGAGATCGGCCCCCCGGCTGGGGTAGAACGACTGGGCCGTGAAGGCCTTCGGATACCCGAAGTGACTGACCTCGCGCCACAGCCCGTCGGGCTGCACCGGGTAGACGCTCGGCCCCCCCACCCGCGTCTCCAGGAGCCCCGCGGCGTGCAGCGCTCCGTCCCGGACGAACTCCGCCGGCAGGCGCCGCCGCACCATGCGCCCGAGGAGTTCGTTCTTCGGATCGCGCTCGAGGAGCGCCGGGGTGAGGCTCGAGGACTGGCGGTACGCGGCCGAGGTCACGATCTCACGCACGAGCCACTTCACGTCCCAGCCCTGCGCGACGAAACGCGAGGCGAGGTGGTCGAGCAGCTCGGGGTGGGTCGGATAGCTGCCCTGGTTCCCGAAGTCGTTGAGGGTCGCGACGATCCCGCGGCCCGTGAGCATCTGCCAGACGCGGTTGACCGCGACCCGCGCCGTGAGTGGATGGTCGGCGGAAACGAGCCAACGGGCGAGCTCGAGGCGGCCGGGCTGCTCCGCGTCGAGGGGCGGCAGCGCGGCCGGAACCCCGGCGCTCACCGGCTGCGACTCGTCCGGCTGGTCGTACTGTCCGCGCGTGAGCACGAACGTCTGCCGCGGACCGGCCTCCTCCATGACCATGGCCGAGGCGCCGCCCGCCTCGAGGTCCGACTCGAGGACCTCGATCTCGCGCTCGATCGCGGCCAAATGCCGTCCCATGAGCGGCTCGCTCGCCCCGAAGGCCGCGTTGATGACGCCCCACTGCGCGTCGGTCCGGCGATCCGCCCGGACGAGGAGCGCGTCGCGCAGAGGCCCCTCCGCGCTCTCCGCTGCGGCCTCCGCCCAGGCGGCCCGCGCCAGCACGAGCTCCGGCGGATGGACCAGGTAGCGCCGCAGGGTCGCGATCCGCTCGACGACGTCCGCGCGGTACGCCTCGCGCCCGGTGATGGGCCCGACCGTCCGGATGAGAGGCTCGGTGTTCCCGTTCACCGCCCCCATCCCCGGCTCGTGCGCAGAGTCGAAGAAGGCGTACATCTGGTAGTACTCCCTCGTCGACAGCGGGTCGTACTTGTGGTCGTGACACTGGGCGCAGCGCATCGTGAGCCCCATGAACACCGTCGACACCGTGTCGATCTTGTCGGCGATGTAGATCGTCCGGTACTCCTCCGGGATCGTCCCGCCCTCGTGGGTGTTCATGCTGTTGCGCAGGAAACCCGTGGCGAGCCGCGTCTCGTCGGTCGCGCCGGGGACGAGATCGCCAGCGAGCTGGAGCGTCACGAACTCGTCGTAGGGCACGTTCCGGTTGTAGGCGTCGATGACCCACTCTCGCCACAGCCACATGTCCCGGTGGTCGTCGATCGAGAAGCCGTTCGTGTCCGCGTAGCGGGCCGCGTCGAGCCACGGCAGCGCCATGCGCTCTCCGAAGTGCGGCGAGGCGAGCAGCCGATCGACGAGGGCGTCGTAGGCCGCCGGGTCCTCGCTCTCGACGAACGCGCGGACCTCCTCGGGTTCGGGAGGGAGCCCGTTGAGGTCGAGGGCGAGCCGCCTGATCAGGGCCCGCCGCGACGCCTCCGGCGAGGGCGCCAGCCCCTCTTCCTCGAGCCGCGAGAGGACGAATCGGTCGATGGGACCGCGCGGCCAGCCCTCGTCGAGGACCGCCGGAGGCTCGACGGCGGCGACGGGCTCGAAGGACCAGTGCTGCTCGAAGACCGCTCCCTCGCGGATCCACTGCTCGAGCACGGACTTCTCGTTCTCCGTGAGCACCAGCTTCGACTCCGGCGGAGGCATCACGAAGGACGCCTTTTCGGAGCGGATCCTCGCGACGAGGTCGCTGCCGCCCGGATCACCCGGCTCGAGCACCCAGTGCGCGCCGATGTAGCCCTCGCCCGCGACGGGCACGTCGAGGCGCAGGTCCGCCTGACGATCCGCGGCGTCGGGGCCGTGACAGGCGAAGCACTTGTCGGAGAGGACCGGGCGGACGTCCCGGCCGTAGGACAGGGGGCGCTCCTCGGCGAGGCCCTCGGCTGCGTACATCGCCGGAGCGAGGCCGCAGACGAGTCCCTGGAGCGCGAGGAGCATGGGACGAGTGTCGCAGCGGATCCCCGACCGCCGCAATGCGGCCGCCCTCCAAACCACCGCTCCGCGGGATCGCCGCGACTCGTTTCGGTCCCGTCGTCCTCTCCTGGGCAGCGAGCACGACGCGAGGGCCGCGTCCACGCGCGGCACTCACCGGCTCACCGGCGCGTCTCGCGAAGCGCCCAGGCGTACTCGCGGGCGATCGGCGGCGGCGTGTCGCCGCCCACCTCGACCCAGGCCCGGTGAGGCCAGTGGGGGTCGCGCAGGAGCTCCCGGCCCATGAGCACGAGGTCCGCGCGGCCGTCGACGATGATCGCCTCCGCCTGGGCGGGCTCGGTGATGAGGCCCACCGCTCCTGTCGCGATGCCGGCCTCTTCGCGGATCCCGGCCGCGAAGCGCACCTGGTAGTCGGGTCCCACGGGGATGTCGGCGCTGCGCGTGGCCCCGCCGGTGGAGCAGTCGATCAGATCGACCCCTTCCTCCTTGACGAGACGCGCGGCCCGCACCGAGTCCTCGAGCGTCCACCCACCTTCGACCCAGTCCGTGCACGAGAACCGCACGAAGAGGGGGACGTCGTCCGCGATGACCGCGCGAACGGCGCGCACCGACTCGAGCAGGAAACGCGTCCGGTTCTCGAAGGATCCACCGTACGCGTCGGTCCGCTCGTTCATGAGCGGCGTGAGGAAGCTGTGCCCGAGGTAGCCGTGCGCGAAGTGGAGCTCGACGACCTGGAACCCGGCAGCGACCGAGCGCGCTGCGGCGCTCGCGAAGGCCGCGACGACGTCCCGGATCTCGGCCACCGACAGCTCCCGCGGTACGGGTCCGTCCTCGCGGTAACGCCGGGCGCTCGGCCCGACCGGCAGCCAACCGCCCTCGTCTTCGGGCACGTAGCGGCCACGCTGCGGGTGGAACGGTCGGTGGCGCGAGGCCTTCACGCCCGCGTGCGCCAGCTGGATCCCGGGCACCGCTCCGTGGGACGTGACGAAGTCCGTCACCCGCTTCAGAGCCGGGACGTGCTCGTCCTTCCAGACGCCGAGGCAGTTGGGAGTGATGCGGCCCTCGGGGACGATCCCCGTGGCCTCGGCGATGAGTAGCCCCGCTCCCCCCACCGCACGAGCGGCGTGATGAGCCAGGTGCCAGTCGTTGGCGAAGCCGTCCTCGCTCGAGTACTGGCACATCGGTGACATGGCGATCCTGTTGCGCAGGGTCACGCCACGGATCCGGAGCGGAGAGAAGAGGCCAGGTTCGCCGTCCTGGCGGGGCCGGACGACGCCAGCGACGCGAGTCTCGCCCGCGGCCACTGTCGCGCCCGTGGCGGCCGCGCCGGCTGCGAGGGCCGAGCGGAAGAAATGTCGTCTGTTCATGGCTCTCGGGGTTCGCGCGTCGCGCGCGCCGCGCGGCAGGGTAGGCCGCTCTTCGAGCGCAGCCTCCGGCGAGAGGCGAATTCGCTCGCGGGGCGCGACTCCGCGGCGAGCAGACGCCGCCGCTGGTCCTTCTGTCCCACCCGCTGTTCGGGAACGCGATTCACCGCCGTTCCTGGGGCTGCACGCCGCGTGGCAGGAGTTACCGTCCGGAACGGGCGCGCACTCCCCCAGGACGGCGCCGCTCCCCTCCATGGCCCACGACCTCCCCCAAGCACGCTGGCCCGGCGCGGACGAGGCGCTGATGAGCCGCCTCTTCAGCCCGGTGCGGGTCGGCGCCTTCACCGCGCGAACCCGGACCTGGGTGCCCGCGATGGTGCCGTGGCGCTCGACGGAGGAGGGCGACGCCACGCCCGAGGTCGTCGACTGGTACGGACGGTTCGCCGACGGCCGGCCGGGGGTCCTCGTGGTCGAGGCGACGGGCATCCGCGACGTGCCGTCGGGCCCGCTCCTGCGGATCGGCGACGACCGCTTCGTCCCCGGGCTCCGCAGGCTCGTGGACGAGGTGCGCCAGCGCAGCGCGGGCGAGACGCGGCTCCTCGTCCAGCTGATCGACTTCCTGAGTATCCGCCGGCGGCCCGACCGTGAGCGTTTCCTCGGCCGCTTCCTGGAGATCACCGACCGTCATCGCGCCGCGGTGGGCCTCGAGTCCAGCGCTCCCGAGGAGAGCGTGCGCGAGGCGCTCCTCTCACTCGACGACGACGAGCTCCGCGGCGCGCTCAACGCGCGAGAGCTCGAGGCGCTCGAGTACGGCGCGCGGGAACGCGTCACCGATACGCACCTCCCGCACATCGCCGAGCTGCCGAGGACCCTGCCCGACCTCTTCGCCGACGCGGCCGCGCGAGCCATGGCCGCCGGCTTCGACGGAGTCGAGCTGCACTTCGCGCACGCCTACACGATGGCGAGCTTCCTCTCCGCGCGGAACACGCGAGAGGACGGCTATGGCGGCAGCCGCGAGGGTCGAGTCCGCCTCGCCCTCGAGGTCCTCTCCGCCGTCCGCGAACGCGTCGGACACCACGCGACCGTCGGCTGCCGCATGCTCGGGGACGAGGTCATCGAGGGCGGCACCCGCGTCGACGACGCGGCGTGGTTCGCGGCCCGCTTCGCCGAGGCCGGCATGGACTTCGTCTCCGTCAGCAAGGGCGGCAAGTTCGAGGATGCCCGCCAGCCGAAGGTCGGCGCCGCTGCCTATCCCTACACCGGTGAGAGCGGGCACGAGTGCATGCCGACGGTGCGTATCGGCGCGCCCGGTCCCTTCGGCCGCAACCTCCCGCTCTCGCGCGCCATCCGCGAGGCCGTCCACGCCGTGGCGCCGGGGGTTCCCGTCGTCGGCTGTGGAGGGATCGGCACCTTCAGCGAGGCGGAGGACGCCATCCTCCGCGGCGACTGCGACATCGTCGCCGCCGCGCGGCAGTCCCTCGCGGACCCCGACTGGTGGCGCAAGGTCGTCCTCGGCCGCGGCGAGCACGTGCGTCGCTGCCTCTACACCAACTACTGCGAAGGGCTCGACCAGAAGCACAAGGAGGTCACCTGCCAGCTCTGGGATCGCCGCGACCTCGACGACGAGGAGCAGCCCGCGCCGCGTCTCGGCCGCGAGATGTCCCACGACGGCAAGCGACGACTCCTCCCGCCACGCGCTCCCCTCTCCTGAACCAGGAGGCTCCGCGCCGCAGCACGCTCGCCGGCCGGCGAAGGGAGGAGCAGGGGCGGAGCTCGTCCTCGACGGCGCGATCCGCCTCGGTCCGGACGGTGTGTGGTTCGACGCGGGGGAGTGCAGCTTCGCCCTCGCGTGCGCGCGCTCCTCGCTCGAGGGGTCGAAAGGGGTGACTGAGAACGCTGGTGATCTACGATGGGAGGGCCCACCCCTGAACCGATCTTCCGGATGCTCGACCTCGCTCTCTCCGTCGCTCTGCTCCTGGCGCCCGCGCAGGAAACCGCCACCGCTCCGGTGGAGCGGGCCCCCCTCGATCGCGTCGTGGTCCTCGGCGCGAGCGTCTCTGCCGGCGCCGGCACCGCTGCCGAGCTCGAGGTTCGCCGCGACGTCGGTCTCGGCACGTTCCTCGCCGCCACGTATGCCGCGGTCCCCGAGGAGCCTCCCGCGCCGACGGATCTCGGAAGCAGCTACTTCTTCATGGACCCGCGGGCGAACGGGGCGAAGCAGATCGCTGGCGCCCGCGAGGCCGAAGCGACGGTCGTCGTCGCCCTCGACTTCCTCTTCTGGTACGCCTTCGGCGAGAAGACCAGGAGGGACCCTCGGCGCGCCCGCGGCCTCGAGGACGGACTGCGCGCCCTCGAGAAGCTCGAGTGTCCGATCGTCCTCGGGGACCTGCCGAACATCGAACACGCGCTCACCGGCGTCGGCCCCTTCGGCGGGCCGCTGGTCCACCGTGGGATGTTCCCGACCGAGCGCGAGCGGCGCGCCATGAACGAGCGGATCGCCGCGTGGGCGAAGGAACGCGGCCGGGTCGCCATCGTGCCCCTCTCGGATCTCTTGGCGCACATGAAGGACGGCGGGACCACGGAACTGCGCGGCTCTTCGTGGACCATCGACGAGATCGGCGACGCGCTCCAGAAGGACCGGCTGCACCCGACGGTGCTCGGCACGAGCTGGGTGACGCTGCACATCGCGGACGCATTGATCGAGCTCGAGCTGGCCACGCCCGAGCGCTTCCGCTGGGACGGTACGGCCGTCGCGGCCCGGGCACGCGAGCTGACCGAACCGGAGCGCGCCAGGAAGCGTGAGTTCGACGCCAGGAAGGCCGCGCGTCGCAAGGCGCGCGAGGAGCGCCAAAAGCGGGCCTCCGGCGACGGAGGCTGAGCACCGCCGCGCCGCTCTCGAGCTCGGGCGCGAGAATCGGCCGAGAGAGGTCGAGGACGGCGCGCTCCGGCGAACCTCGTGGCTCGCCGAGCGCCCGACGCGCCCGACTCGCCCGCCCACATCGATCATGCCCGACGCCAACGCTGCTCCCACCGCGCTGCCCACCTGGGCGCGAAGGTGCGGCCTGCTCGCTGCGCTCGTCCTCCTCGTGGTCGCGGGACGCCTCCTCCCGATCGAGCAGTGGCTCGACGCCGTGAAGGCCGCCGTCGCCGGGATGGGCCCGGCGGCGCCACTCGCCTACGGCGTGTTCTACGTCGCGGCCGCGCTCGCCTTCGTCCCGGGTTCGGCGATCACCCTCGCGGCCGGAGCCCTCTTCGGCGTGGGGCTGGGAACCACCGTGGTCTCGCTCGCGTCGACGACGGCGGCGGCCATCGCCTTCCCCCTCGCTCGCACTCTCCTGAGATCGCGCGTGGAGCGCTTCGCGGCGGGCTCGAGGGGTTTCGCCGCCATCGACGAAGCGGTGGCGGACGGAGGGTGGAGGGTCGTCGGCCTCCTGCGTCTCTCGCCCGTCGTCCCCTTCAGCGCGCTCAACTACCTCCTGGGAATGACGCGCGTCGCCTACCTCCCCGCCGTCCTCGTGAGCTGGGCCGCCATGCTCCCGGGCACGCTGCTCTACGTCCACCTCGGCGCGGTCGGGGCGGACCTCGCCGCCGGCGCGTCCAGGGGCTGGGAGGAGTGGGCACTGCTCGGCGTCGGGCTCGCGGCGACGCTGACGGTCACCGTGGTCCTCACCCGCGCGGCCCGCGCCCGGATGGAGAGCGCCGACGCGACACCCTCCCCCTGAAGAGACCCGCCCCATGACCGCCCCCACCGACCGACCGCGCGCCGGCGCGGAGGAGTCCATCGAGGAGCTCCCCGAACTGCAGCCCCTCGCCGGACCGAACGAGGCGCTGCGCGATCACGTCCATCCACACGACTGGGAGAACCCCGCCCCGTCAGGCCGGTACAACCTCGTCGTCCTCGGCGGCGGGACAGCGGGGCTGGTGGCCGCAGCCGGAGCCGCGGGGCTCGGGGCCAGAGTCGCCCTCGTGGAGAAGCACCTGCTCGGCGGCGACTGCCTCGTGACCGGTTGCGTGCCCTCCAAGGCGCTCATCCGCTCCGCGCGCGCCGCCGCCGATGCGCGCAGGGCGGAGGGACTCGGCGTGCACGCGGGCGAGGTCTCCGTGGATTTCCCGGCCCTGATGGAGCGCATGCGCGCGCGCCGGGCCGACATCGCGCGGCATGACGCGGCCCGACGGTTCAGGGACCTCGGGATCGACGTCTACCTGGGAGAGGGCCGCTTCTGCTCGCCCTCGAGCCTCGAGGTCGGCGGACGAACGCTCCACTTCGCCCGTGCTGTGATCGCCACCGGCGCGCGCGCGGCCGTGCCGCCGATCCACGGCATCGAGGAAGCTGGCGTCCTCACCAACCAGTCGCTGTTCTCGCTGACGGATCTGCCCGGGTCCCTGGTGGTCGTGGGCGGAGGACCGATCGGCGCGGAGATGGCGCAGGCCTTCGCACGCTTCGGGTCACGCGTGACCTTGATCGAGGCTGGAGCCCGGATCCTGGCCCGCGATGACGAGCGGGCGGCGTCCATCGTCGCGGCGGCCTTGCGTCGCGACGGCGTGGACCTGCGGCTCTCGAGCAGGGTCGCTCGCCTCGAGCGATCGGGTGAGCGGACGCGCGTGGTGGTCGAAACGGCGAACGGAGAGGAGATGATCGAGGCGACCCACGTACTCCTCGCCGCCGGACGCGCGCCGAACGTGACAGGGATCGGACTCGATGAGGCCGGCGTGGAGCACGACTCGCGGACGGGCGTGATCGTCGATGACCGTCTGCGCAGCACGAACCCACGGATCTTCGCTGCTGGTGACGTGGCCTCGCGGCACCAGTTCACCCACGCAGCCGACTTCCTCGCGCGGACCGTGCTCCGGAACGCGCTCTTCTTCGGACGGGCGAGGGCCTCGGACCTCGTGATCCCGCGGGCGACCTACACCGATCCCGAGGTCGCCCACGTCGGCTTGATCGAGGCGGAGGCGAAGGCGCGCGGGATCGATCACTCGGTCGTCGAGATCGATCTCGAAGACAACGACCGCGCGGTGCTCGACGCCCGGACCGAGGGCTTCGTGAAGGTCGTGCACGACCGACGCGGTCGCGTGCTCGGCGGAACCATCGTCGCCGCCCACGCAGGGGAGATGATCGGCGAGCTCACGAGCGCTGTGCAGAACGGGACGAGCCTGGGCGCGATGGCGTCCGTCATCCATCCGTACCCCACGGTCGCCGACGCGATCCGGCGCGCGGGCGATGCGTACAACCGCACGAGGCTCACCCCCGGCAGGGCGAGGCTGCTCTCGCGGCTGCTTCGCTGGCGCCGGTAGGCCGCGCTCGCGGAACGTGGGGCGGCGCGGGGTCACCGCCCTGACGGGTCCATCGAGGTGACGTGATGAGGTCCAGGGGAGATCGAAGCCGCCCGGTCGCCCCCCGCGGGGGAGCAGCGAACGCGGCGCCGGATGCAGCTCGCCGCCTCGAGGGGGAGCCGTGCGGCGGTCACTCCGCAGCGCCCGCCACGGACGCCCAGATGGCGCCCGGGCCCCGCGCAGCGCGCCCCTCCTCCTCGAGCTTGATCAAACCTGCGAGCAGCGACCGGGCGGCGATCGGGAGCAGCTCGTCCGGAACGTCGGCGTAGACCCGACCGAGGAGCTCCTCCTCCCGCTCCAGACCGGAGCGAAGGGCTGCGACGAGGCTGTCCTCACGCCGCTGACGATGCTCCACGAATCGACGGAGGACGCGCGGCCCGTCGCTCGCCACGGGCCCGTGCGCCGGGTGGAGCACCCCCGCTCCGTCCATGACCTCGGCCATGCGCTCCAGGCTCCGCAGGTAGATCCCCATGTGACCCTCGGGCGGGTCGATGACGATGGTGGAGACCGTGGAGACGAGGTCGCCCGCGAGCACCGCGCCGTACCTCGATTCCCGGAAGCAGAGGTGCCCGGGGGCGTGACCTGGCGTGTGGTGAGCCGTCAGGGTCCAGCCAGGGGCGCCGTCGGGAGATGTGCCCAAAGGGAGCTCGACGCCGTCTTCGAGCGGTCGGGCGTTCTCGACGTCGAGGTCGAGGCGGGCGAGGGTCTCGGGATGCGCGAGCACCGGGACGTCGTAGCGACGGGACGTGACCTCGACCGCGCCCACGTGATCGGGATGGTGGTGGGTCAGAAGCACCCCGACGAGGTCCGCGCCCGCCTTCGTCTGATCATCGATCAGGTCGAACAGCCGCTGCTGCTCGAGGGGATCGGTCGGTGCGGGGTCGATGACGAAGAGCCGGGTCGTCCCGACGAGGTACGCGTTGGTCGTGGTCGCCGGAGGCAGCGTGCGCGTGGAGAGCGGCGCCATGACGACACCAGGCACGTTCCGGATCGGGTGCAGCCGTCCGGCCTCGAGCTCGGCAGCGATCCCCGGAATGCGCTCCAGGAAGGCCTCGAGGCCGAGCTCGGCGAGGCGCTCCAGCATGAACACGACGGGCGGCGCCACCAGCCGCTCACCGCGCTTCCAGGACTCCAGCAGCTCGGCGGGCCGCGCGAAGGCGCCCTCCACGAGCTCACCCGGGACGATGTCCGGTTCGAACCCCGCCGGCCCCTCGAGGTGAACGAAACGGGTCCTGTAGAGGACCGGCGCGAAGGGCGGCGTGGTGAGGCGGGCGATCGGTCGAACGGCGCCGAGCGCGCCTGGCGCCTCGTCGAGCGCCACGCGGAACTCCGCGCTCGCCTCCGCCGCGTCTCGCTTGAGCAAACGGCTCCGCAGCCCCGGGTCGAGCGCGCCGAGGCCGTCGACGGTCAGCCCCACCTCCTCGTGCAGCTCCCGCAGGGCACAGCGCGCATGGGCCACGTCGTCATCGGGCTCGCCGTCGTGATCGGCGTCGTCGACCACCCCGCCCGGGAAGGCCCAGTAGCCACCGAAGAAGCGCAGCTCGGGCGCGCGACGGACGAGCAGGACCTCGACGTCGTGCCCGCTCCCCCGGGTGACGAGGGCGGCGGTGGCAATGCGCAGGCGCTTCATGGGCGCGGACCATAGCGGCTCGATGCCGGCGGCGCTCGGAACGAGGGCCGCGCGCCTGCCCTTGCCCCGAACACGCCTGCTCCGCGACGATGTGCGCGCCATGCGTAGCCCGTCCGCTCGACGCCCGCGCGCCCTGACCACGGGCGTCCTGCTCCTCCTGCCGCTCGGCTGCGCCGGCCCGCGGCGCGCCGTGGACGCGGCGGCGCCTGCGCGGCCCAACGTGCTCCTCATCGCGATCGACGACCTGCGCGCCGATCACACGGATGCGCTGGAGAGCGGGACGCCGATGCCGCGGGTGCGGGCCTTCGCCCGCACCGCCGCCGAGTTCAGGGAGCACCACGTCCAGGCTCCCTCGTGCGGCCCGTCGCGCGCGGCGCTCCTGACCGGCCGCGATCCGGCGCGGTCACGTGCGCTGCAGAACGACGCGCTCTACGGCGGCCCTTCTCGTCTGTCGGCGGACGCGGCGGGCGGCGCACGCACGCTCCCCGAGCTCATGCGCAGGAACGGGCTGACGACGACCTGCATCGGGAAGATCTCGCACACGCCTGACGGGCGTGTGTACGCCTACGACGGGTCGGGCGATGGTCGCGACGAGCTGCCGGACGCCTGGGACGAGCTCCTCACCCCCTTCGGTCCGTGGGGCCGCGGCTGGGGCGCGTTCTTCGCCTATCCCGGCGGCGCCCACCGCGAGGACGGTGAGAGCTCCGCGCCCCTGGTCGCCGCCTCGGACCCCGACCAGAGCGCGCTGCCCGACGAGCTGATCGCGGACGTGGCCTGCGACCGGATCGAGCGCTTCTCCGCGACCGAGGAGCGCTTCTTCCTGGCCGTGGGTTTCTTCAAACCGCACCTGCCCTGGGTCGCTCCTGCGCTCGATCTCGAGACGAACGAGGGCCGCGCGACCACGCAGTCCGCGACCAGGGTGAAGACGCCCTATCTCCACGGCAGCGGGGAGTTCCGCCGCTACGACGCTCCCTGGGGGGAGGGGCTCCCCGCAGTCGACTCGAAGGACGAGGAGGAGGCGCGCGCGGCCTACGCCGGCTGCGCGCGCTTCACCGATCGTCAGGTGGGCCGCGTCCTCGATGCCCTCGAGGAGGCTGGCCTCGCGGAATCGACGATCGTCGTGCTGTGGTCCGACCACGGATTCCACCTCGGCGAGTCGGGCGTCTGGGGCAAGCACACACTGCTCGACCGCTCGCTCCACAGCCCGATGATGATCCGCGCTCCGGGCGTGACCGTACCGGGGCCGCGTGACGGGCTCGCCGCGACGGTGGATCTCTATCCGACCCTCGTCGAGCTCTGCGGTCTCGAGGATCGGGCGACGCGCCATCCACTCGACGGGGTGGATCTCGGACCCGCCCTGCGCGATCCCCGGGCATCCGTCCGCGAGGTGACCACCGCGTACTGGGGACGAGCGGCCACCGCTCGATCACGGGAGCACCGGCTCCTCGCGCGCTGGCGAGAGGGCGCGTGGCGAGACCTGCGGCTGATCGACGCGACGCGTCCTGATCCGACCGCGGAGGAGCTCACGACCGCCATCTCGGCGGAGGGCGAGGTCCCGGCGCGCCTGCTCCGCCATCTCGTGCCTCCGCCCGGGGCCTCCCGCGCGAACTCCGAGTGAGCGGCCGGCGGCGCCGCCCTCGAGCATGCCCAGCGTCACGACGACCCCCGCCCGCGCGCTTCACATCCTCCCCCATCAGGGAGTCTCCGGACGCACCCGCGCGGTCATCGAGTTCGTGCGGCACGAGCGCATGGACGGCGCGGCCGACGAGCTCGTCCTGACGCAGCGCCCCCTCGACGTGGATCGGGACTTCCTCGCGCCCGCCACCCCGGTCCACTTCCTCGGGCTGCTCGAGTCCTCGACGGCGAAGCGCGCGCGGAGGCTCGCGGACCTGGCCGTCTCGCGCGAGGCGCGGGTGCTGCACGCGTACACGGAGGCCGACGCCCGCCTCGCCGCCCGCGCCGCGCGACTCGAGCCGGGCCTCGCGGCGGTCGCGACCCCGTTCGAGCGACCGGACGCGGCAGGCCTCTTCGAGCGGCGGCGACGCGCCCGGGACCTGCGTTCCCTCCGCGCGCTCCACGTCCCGAGCCCCGCCCTCGTCGACGACTGGACCGCGGCAGGCCGAGCCCCTGACTCCGTCACGGTGGCGAGCGTCGACACGGGCCGCTTCCATCCCCAGAAGCTGGAGTCCTCCTGGCGCAAGGCGCGCCTGCCCGACCCCGGCACGATGCTCGTCGGCACCCTCATGCGCGCCGAACCTGGCAAACGTCACGACGTGCTCATCGAGGCCGTCGAGCGCCGCAACGCAGCCGGTCGCGCGACCGCCTTGATGATGGTCGGCGACGGCCCGGGATTCTCCGCGCTCAAGGAGCGCGTGCGCGGGTCCGACCACCTCTTCGCGCGCCGACGCGTCCTCGACGCTCCCGGCTTCTTCGGGAAGATCGACGTCTTCGCCCTGCACGCCGAGGACGAGCTGGTCCCGATCTCCCTCTTGGAGGCCCTCAGCTGCGGCTGCGCCTCCGTCGTCGCGGATCGAGGAGACGTGGCTCAGCTCGTCGGCGCTGACGCGGCGCTCTTCACGGAGCCCGGCGACGTGGACGCCGTCGGCGAGGCTCTGGACCGACTCGGCGACCCGGCGGAGCGGGGCGCCCTGGAGGAAGCCGCTCGCAAGCGCGCGCTCGAGCGACACGGCCTCGGGCGACTCCGTCAGGAGACCGTCGCCGCCTACGGTTGAGCCTCAGGCCACGCGGTCCTCGGCGGCGACACCGGGCGCGGCGCCCGTGAGCAGCGCGTCCGACGCGGCGTCCAGGCGCCCGGCCGCGTTCGACGTCGCGGCCGGAGCAGTCGTCGGGGGAGCGTCCGACGACGCGGCGGATCCCGCGAGCGCGGCGTAGGTGCGGACGCCCGCCTCGTTCATCACAGCCAGCTCGGCGTCGATCAGGTAAAGGGCCTCGAGCTCCGCGACCTGCTCGGCCAGCATGTCACGCAGCACGGTGGCGGTCGCCGCGCCCTCACGACCCGAACGCTCCAACGCGCCGAGATCCACCTGGCTCAGCTCCGAAGCGGCCGCCTCGAGACGACCGCGCCCCTCGAGGGTGCTGATGACGAGTTCGGTGTGCGTGTCGGTCGTTCCCTGGACACGGTCGCGGATCTCGCGCTGGAGCGCCGCGCCCTGGTGACGCGCGATGGTCCGGGCGACGCCGCGAGCGAGCCCGCGGCAATGGCTACGCCAGACCGCGAGGTCGAGCCCGCCGCTGCGCTCCGCGACGGCGTGGGGCGCATGGAGGAAACGCGTTCCGCAGCGATCCTGGAGCCGGAAGGCGAGGTCGAGATCGAGGGCGATCGGATCATCGATCTCCTCGTCGAAGAGGCCAGCCGTCCGAAGATCGTCGAGGGGCACCATCACGTTACGACCGTCGAAGCGATTCCACTCGTGAAGGCGCCCGGTCGGGAGCTCGCAGGCCCCTGCGAGCGTCGACCGCCCCGCTGTCACGACCTCGATGTTCCGCAGCCGATGGGCGGCTACGGCCTGAAGGGCTCCGACGCTCCCACGGGAGGGGCCGGCCTCGGCGAGCCCCGCCAGGTGCTGCTCCACGAGGTCCGTTGCGGGGATGACCCCACCACGCATCAGCAGCGCCCTGGTGCCGCGGGCGGAGCGGGCCGCCGCGTTCAGCGCTCCTCCGAGGGTCCTCGAGGACCGTGCATCCACGACGCGGACGCGATCAGCCGCCCCAGCAGCGGCCTCGACCGAGACGTCATCACGGGCCGCGACGACGATCTCGATGCCGTCTCCGACGGTCTGCCTGGAGAGAGCTCGCGCCGTTCGCAGGGCGTCTTCGAGCGTCGCAGCGTCAGCAGTGATCAGCGCCGAGACCTCGGGTGACGCGGGCGCAGGGCTCGGGAACGTGCCGTTCGCCCTGGCCATCAGCGCGGCATGGATCGCCTCCACGGACGGGTCGAACGGCGCGGAGGAGACGGCGCCGGGCGCAGGGGAGACGGGCTGAACGGGGCGCGCGGTGAACGCCTGGATGGCGGCTCGTATGCCGGGCTCACCGAGGCGAGCCTCATCCACGAACAGCCAGGGCGCGGTGTCCTCGTCGGCGAGCTCGAGCGCCCGTAGCCCGGCGCGGCGCCACAGCCCGAGGGCCGTCGGCGCATCGAGGTGCGGACCGGACGCTCTCGTACAGGCGGTGATCAGGGCCTCGAGTTCCTCATGCAGCCCGGCCGGATCGCTCACGACGAAGAGGACCCGCGACTTGGGGAGCATCTCGCGCCAGCGCGGTATCGTCGAGAGCAGACGCGGATCGGCCAGCGCGGCCGCGCCAGCGACCGTGTCGAGAGTGAACGACGCGGGCAGTCCGGAGAGCTGCGCAGGATGGTCCCCGGCAAGATCTCCGAGCCAGAGCCCGTCGCCCGCCATCACCGAGGTCCCGGCGAGGACGTAGTCGTTGAGCAGCTGCACGCCCCCGACGACATCGTCGGGCGCGCCCCCCAGGGCATCCGCCAGTCGCTGCGCGGCGCCAGGGGACGTTCCGAGCACGAGGACGGGAGTGCTCTGGCAGGCCTCGGGGGCCGTCGCCGGAGCCCGATCGATGGCCTTCGTGACGACCTCGGTCGACGTCGGAGCCCCTCCGGAGGCGGACGCGGCGACGGGCTCGCCCGGCTCGTCGATGAAGGCGCGGCGGCTTTGCTCGCTGCCTTCCCAGACGGGGGCGGCGGCGTCGGCCGATGGCACCGGGAAGACGAGCTGGAGTTCCGTCACCTGGCCGGGCTGGGGCACCTGGATCGACGCGTAGTCGAAGAGGGCCGCGCCGGAGGCGCTCGGGCACCACTTGTCGACGAAGGCGTTCCAGTTCGCCGCCATCCAGCGATCGTGCCACTCGGACTTCTCGCGGGTGCCGTAGTGCGCGTGATGGACGTAGGTGTCCATCGCGACGCGATTCCGCCAGCCAGCGAGGCGAATGCGTAGGCTGATGTCGTCGTCCTCGAAGCCCCACGGGGAGAAGGCCTCGTCGAAACCACCGATCCGATCGATCACCACCGACCGGACGAGGACCGCGAACGAGGTGAAGAGCGTCGTATCCACGCCGCGTCGGCCCGTGTCATCGGCGTGACGGCCCGCGAAGGCATCGAGCGACGCCTGGTCGTCGGGACCGTCGTAGGGCACGACCTGTTTCTTGGACGCGCGCGCTGCGCAGAGGGCGACCGATCCGACGGCCGGATCGACCTCGCCGTGGTAGAGGGCTCTTCGAGCCCAGCCTTCGGTCACGAAGACGTCGTTGTCGAGGAACAGGAACCACTTCGGACGATCGCTCTGCTCCATCAGCCAGCGAATCGCCTGGTTCCTGGCTCGGGGCGCGCCGTGGTTGATCTCGTTTCGGATGAGATGGACGCCCTCCTGGCAGGCGAGCCACTCCGCGCTGCCATCGCTGGAGCCGTTGTCCACGACGACGATGGTCTGAGGATGGCGCCGATCCTCTTTCGCCTTGAGCGTCTCGACGCAGCGCCTCGTGTTCTCGAGGGCGTCGCAGGAGACGATGACGACCGCGACGCCGACGCCCGCGGGCGGGCCGTTCGCCAGGATCTCGAGGGGGTTCACGCCCTGCTCCGCGAGGTGAAGACCCGCAAGTCGGAAGACACCCATGGCCCGCTGCGTATCGGCCACCAGCTTCCGGGAGAGCTCGTCGGGGATGGGACGCCCGCGATACTCGGCGTCGAACGCCTCGAGCTCGGCCAGAACGTTCTCGGCCCACGCGCGCTCGGCCTCGAGCGTGTTGACGAGGGTCTCCTTCTCCTTGGCTCGCCGCGCGGGGTCCTCGCTCCAGGCGAGTCCTCGGATCCCGTGGAGCTCTTCGATCTTGAGCTGGTGGACGCCGAGGTCGACGGCTCGGCGCATGTACGACGCCGGGGTCAGCTCGTGGTGGTGGTGGGCGACACAGTCCTCTCGGTAGACGACCGCGTAGCCGAGTTTCTGGAGCCGGAGACCGAGCTCGACGTCCTCGCAGATGGCCTTGTCGAAGTTCTCCTCGTCGAACCCGCCCACCTCGAGCAGCGCAGCGGTCGGCAGGCTGATGTTGCAGGTCCAGAAGAAGGTCCAGTCGTGTTGTTCTCCGTGCCGCAGCGCAGGGAAGTCGAAGAGCAGGGAAGAGCCCTCCAGCAGGCGGACGAAGGGAGATTCCAGCGAGGCCTCGTCGAAGCGGAACGTCCCCATCACAGCGGTCCGATCGCCGACCTCGTCGTGGGCGCGGAGGTGGGACTCCACCAGATCGGGAGCCGGGATCGCGTCGTCGTTGAGGATGAGCACGAGCTCGGCGCGGCAGAGGGCGAGACCAGCGTTCCGCGCGGCCGCAGGACCGCCGTTCGGCTGGCGCAGCACGATCGTCCGGAACGGCAGGGATCCCTCGTCGATCGAGACCGGCGGATCTCCGCCGTCGTCGACGACGATCAGCTCGAAGCGGTGAGGCTCCACGGTCTGACCCTTCAGAGCGGACACCAGGTTGGCGAGGTCCTCCGGCCGGCCATGGCTGGGCACGAGGAGGGAGATCTCGGGGAGAGCGGCGGTCTTGGATGCGGTGTCGTTCATGGTGGAGACCGCTCGTGCGGCCCGGGTGAGGGCCCATCGAGCTCGGGTCCCCGGAACCGCCGACCGAACGGCCGGGCGCGCCAGGGACCCGCAGGAGCCGTCCGATCTGCTGGATCGAGAAGAGATAGCTCCCCCTTGAGGGTTTTCTCCCGGCCCCCGGGCGGCGAAGCCGCATCGGCTCCTCACCTTCCCCGAGCCGCTACCGGAGCAGCACCTCCACGGCGGTGGAGGTGTTGCTCACGGGGGCCCCAGCGCCGTCGAGGTCACGGAACCAGCCCTGGAACTGCCAGGTCTCGCCCGGAAGGGCGCCCCCGGAAGGAAGCCCCGCGAGGTCCGCTGTGAAGCAAGCGCGCCCCGCCCCGTCGATCCGCGCGATCCGGTCGGGACCGTGGAGCAGGCCGTGGGGAGGAGCGATGCACAGGGTGCCCGCGGCGCCGCCGAAGCCCGGCTGGTGGCCGCGATCGCGACCGACGACGAGAATCGCGTTCTCTCCGCGGGGACCGCCCGCGAGCAGCAGGCGCAGGTCGTTGACAGCGACCTCGAGCGATCCACCTGCCGACAAGGTGGCGACGTCGCCGCTCGAATTCACGCTCGGAGCGCAATGGGGAGTACCCACTCCACCCGCGGCGTGGATGGACACGAGCGCCTGTCCGACACGAGTGCCCGTGACGTCCTTGAGCGTCACGACACACAGCGCCCGTAGCTCCTCGGTGACCGCGAGGTCGTCGTCACCGAAGGTGTCGATGAACACCCCGTCGTCGAACACTCCGTCACCGTCCAGATCGACGGGGTCGCTCTCACGCGCGATGATCCGGGCCCCGTCGAGGACGAGCACCGCGTCGAGTGCGGGGTCGTCGTGGTCGGTCGCGCCGCCCACGACGTGACTCCCGCAACCGTTGCCAGCGGCCGCGAAGAAACCCGGCGCGAACCCCGCGTCGTCCCAGCGTTCCTGCGTCCCGGGCGTCAAGGGCGCCCCCGTCTCGGCGACGATCGCACCGTTGCGAACGACCCAGTCGTGCCCCCCGACGTTGCTGCCGCGAGCGATCCAGTCCCCGGCGGCGTCCATCGAGGCGCTGCGGACGCCGCCGGAGCTGACGGGCGCGGCGTAGCCGCTGGCCGGGACGGGAACGCCCTCCTGGAGCACGACCCGACCGTCGACCACCACCACGTCGTCCAGCGCCGTGCCCCCCGTGAGGTCACCCTGGACCAGCCAGCGAGATCCGTCCGCCGCCGCCCAGAAGTCCCCCAGATCGAAGTTCTCGATCGGCCCCTCCGCGCCCGGCGGCTGGCCGGCGGGAATCGTGACGCCCTCCTGCATCAAGACCTGTTCCCCGAGCACGAGGACGTCGTCGACCGAGGTCGAACCGAGCCCGTCGATCCCGTCCGCCGCATAGCCCGCGCGCCCGTCGTCGAGCAGAACGCAGGAGTCGAGGGCGTCGTCGAGGGTCGCGCCGTGGAGGCCAGGGACAGGATCGCCCTCCCGCGCCGCGTGGCCCCACTCCCCCCTCTGGAACGTCACGATCCAGTCGTCGTCGACGCTCCCCGAGGAGTTGGTCGCGAAGGCGAATCCGCCGCTCGAGTTGACCGCGCAGCGCTGATCGAGCGTGCCGCAGAGCTCATCGCCCCCCGGGATCCAGGGGGCCACAGCGCCCTCACGCGCCACGAGTTCCCCGGACCGGATGCAGCACTCGTCCTGATCATGCGGCAGGTCGGCGAAGGCCGTGAGCACCCAGTGCCCCACGGGGTGGGCGTAGACGCGGTCGAAGTGAGAGATCCCTGTCCCCGGCTGGAAGGTGACGCCGTCGAGACCGGGTACCTCATCGGTCCCGCTGCCGGTGACGTTCGACAGCAGCGCCGACGCGCGCGCGGAGGCGGCGCGCGCGCCTGCACCCGGGGGGGGCGGCGCCTGGGTGCCGCTCGCGTGATCGTCCTGGGCGAGGGCGGCGGGAGCGATGAGGAGCGCGGCGAGGATCGCGCGGCATCGGAGAAAGTGCATGGGCGCCTCCGTGACGTCCGGGTGGATGGAGCGGGCCACGGACGTGACCCTCGCTCCTCCACACGGACAGCGCCCGCGGAGGTGTCGCTCTGCACCTCGCTCCTCAGAAGGGATTCGTCGCGAACACGCTGAACTCGGGCACGAAGCCCCGCGGATCGGTCACGAGCGCTCCGAGCACCGCGTGCGCGATGTCCTCGGGCACGAGCTTCTTCGGCGAAGGCTCCTGGTTGCCCCCCGCGCGGCGAGAGAAGTCGGTGAGGACCTCGCTCGGGTTGCACAGGATGACGCGCACGTCGTGGCGTCGGAGCTCGTCGCGCCAGCACTCCGTCATCCCGCGGAGGGCGAACTTGCTGGAGGCGTAGGCCGAGCCGCGCTGGAAACCCCGCAGGGCAGCCGTCGAGGCCACGTTGACGATCGTCCCCGAGCCCTGCTCGACCATGCGCCGCGCGCACTCCCGTCCCACGAGGAAGGCCCCGAGGACGTTGGTGCGCCAGACCGTTTCCATGTCCTCGGCGCTGGTCTCCAGGAGCGGCGCGAAGCGGCCGAAGCCGGCGTTGTTGATCAGGATGTCGACGCCGCCGAAGCTCTCGGCCGTCGCCTCGACGATGCGCCGCGCGTCCTCCTCGACGCCCACGTCGCCCTGGACCGCGAGGGCCCCGAGCTCCGCCGCAGCGGCGTCGAGCGCCGCCCCGTCACGACCGTTGATCGCGACCCGGGCGCCGGCCTCGATGAGGAGCGCGGCGACGGCGCGGCCGATGCCGCTGCTCCCGCCGGTGACGAGGGCCCGCTGGCCCTGGAGAGGTCGATCCTGCTGCATGTCCTGGTCTGCCCTTCGGGCTGTCCGGCCGGGTGATGGGATCGCCGCGACGCGCGGCGACTCAGCGTCTTCGCTTCGCGCGAGCCGTCGGTTCCGCCGCGAGCGGATCCTCCGGCCAGGGGTGCTTGGGATACCGCCCGCGCAGGTCCTTGCGGACCTGGGCGTAGGTCGTGCTCCAGAAGCTCGCGAGGTCGTCGGTGACCTGCTGGGGCCGGCCGTTGGGCGCGAGCAGGTGCAGCAGCACCTTGACCCGCCCGCCGGCCACCGTCGGCGTATCGGCGAGGCCGAACATCTCCTGGATCTTCACGGCGAGCACCGGCGCCCGCTCCCCGTCGTAGGCGAGACGCAGGTGGCTTCCGCTCGGGACGCGGAGGCGCTCCGGCGCCCCCTCCTCCAGGGCCACGCGCTGGCCGTGGGAGAGCAGCCCCAGGAAGGTCCCCACGGCATCCCTGCGCGCGAGGTCGGCGAAGCTGCGCGCGCCCGGCACGAGCATCGGTAAGAGCGCGCGGAAGGCCGCCTCGTCCGCAGCCGGCAGCTCCAGCTCCGGCCTGTGCGTCCGCAGGAATCGAAGGCGCTCCAGCGCGGCCGCGCCGTCGGACCCGGAGGTGATCCCGAAGGCCTCGAAGGGCGTCTCCGACGCGGCCTCGGCGAGCACAGCCTCGACGTCGTCCCCCCGCCCGAGGGGCTGGTCGGACTCCCGCAGGACCAGCCGCCCCAGCATCTCGCGCCGTCTCCCCACGACGCGCCCCGTCGCGGAGTCGAACACCGGCCGCGTGGACACCCGCGTCCGGCCTCCGTCGATCCACTCGCGCGGCACAGCCGACGCCATGCGGACGAAGTCCTCGTCCCCCGCGCGACGCGCTGCGCCCACATCGAGCGCCACGAGGAGCTCGCCTTCGGTGACCCCCGAGTCCCTCCCCATGCGAAGCCCGCGCCCGCCGACCATCACGAGGCGCGAGTGATCGCCGTCGCGCCGCCGGGCCAGGCGGTCCGGGAACGCCGCGAGCACCGCCCGCGCGAGCGCTTCGGCTTCGTCGGCGCCCGCGGCTTCGCCGCCCTCGACCTTCAGCTGCCTCGAGATCGAGTCCTTCACCCGGAGCACGCCCCGCGCCGCGCTCACCTGCAGTCCGCGCCGCGGCGGGCGGCCGTCCCCGAGGTCGAGCAGCGCTGCCACGCGGTCCCAGAGGTCGGACTCGGTCGCGTCCAGGGGAGGGGCATCGGGGCCGCGCCGCCGGAACGGGTCGCGTTCGGAGAGGAGCGCCGCCGCCGCTGCCCCCGCCTCGGCCGCGCCCCGCGCGGCCGCGTCGAGGGCGAGCACGGCGAGCCGCGGCGCGAGCGGAAGCCGCGCCGCGCGCTTGCCGAGCGCGGTGATCCGGCCGGTGTCGTCCACGAGCCCGAGGTCCACGAGAAGCGCCCGCGCCGCCCGCAGGGATCGCGCGTCCGGCGCCTCGAACCAGGGGAACGCCGCGGGGTCTCGCTCGCCCCAGAGCGCGAGCTGGAGGATGGGACCGGAGAGGTCCAGCCTGCTGACCTCGGGCTCGACGGCAGCGGTGAGCGTCCGGTCGTCGACAGCGCTCCAGAGCCGCACGCACCGGCCCGGGCCAAGACGTCCCGCGCGGCCAGTGCGCTGATCGGCAGCCGCGCGGTCGATCCGCTCGAGGACCAGCCGGTCCACGGCCGCGCCGCGGTCGTGCCGCAGGATCCGCGCGAGGCCCGTGTCGACCACGGCATGAACGCCACCGACGGTCACGCTGGACTCCGCGACGTTCGTCGCGAGCACGACCCGCCTGCGCGGGCCCGAGCGGAGCGCCGCGTCCTGCTGCTCCGGTGGCAGATCGCCGTAGAGGGGGAGCACGTCGACCCCACGAAGGGACGCGAGCCGCTCCTCCGCCCGGCGGATCTCGCCCACGCCGGGCAGGAACACGAGCACGTCCCCCTCGCCGCCCTCCAGAGCTGCGCGCACGCCGCGGGAGACGTGCTCCTCGAGCCGCTCCTCCCCCCGGCCGCCCGCGCCGCGCTCGGGAGGGAGGAAGGTGGTCCGTACCGGGTGGCTGCGCCCCTCGCTCCGGACGATCGGTGCCCCTCCGAGGAATCGCGATGCAGGGCCGGGATCGAGGGTCGCCGAGGTGACGAGCAGCGCGAGATCCTCGCGCGCCTCGGCCTGGGTCCGCCGCGCCATCGCCAGCGCGAGGTCGGCATCGAGGCTGCGCTCGTGGAACTCGTCGAACACGAGGGCCCCGATCCCCTCGAGGAACGGGTCCTCCTGGAGGCGGGCCAGCAGGATCCCCTCGGTGCAATACACGACCTCGGTCCCAGGGCCGCGTTTGCGGTCGAAGCGCACGTGATGGCCGACGCGCTCCCCCACCCGGCAGCCGAGCTCCGCCGCGACCCTTCGCGCCGCCGCCCGGGCGGCGATCCGGCGCGGCTCCAGGCACCACACCGAGCCCATTCCCGCAGCGGCGAGCGCCGGGGGCACGCGCGTGGTCTTCCCCGCTCCGGGGGGGGCCACGAGCACGCAGGCGCGGCGCTCCTGCATCGCTCCGACGACCTCCGCGAGGACGTCGTCGATCGGGAGGCGCTCGGCGGCCGGGCTGGTCACCCTCCGCGGCGCTCCCCGAGGGCCGCGCTCCAGGCCGCGCGCAGGGCCTCGACGCGCTTGCGGTTGGCGCCGAGATCCGAGTACCCGAGCCGCGAGGCCGATCGGACTTGAATGCGTCCCGCCTCGGCGTCCAGGCGAGCCTCGAAGTCGTCGCGGAAGCGCAAGAGGCGCGTCTTGAAGACCGCCCGGAGGTAGTCGTCGGAGCGCTCCGTCAGCTCCGCCCGCGCCCCCACGACGTCCGCGAGGGCTTCGAAGGCCCCCTCCGGAGCGACGTCCGAAGGGATCTCGAAGGGCGCGATCCGGGCCTCTCCCTCCCCGCCGGACTCGCTGCAGACGCAGTTCGGGGAGGCGGGGCACGGGCCCAGTCGACCGTCGGACCCGAGGCCCAGCTCGGGCGCGGCGCAACTCCCGAGCACGACGAGGGCCAGGAGGATGGCGAGGAAGGCGACGGTGAACATGAACTTGAGCTTCATGCGGAGAGGCGATGGTCCGGTGCGGGGACCCGGGGGTCGGAGTGTAAGACCCGCCGCGCGGATCCGCTCGGGCTGACCGACGAGCCGGATGGATAGGGGAATCCGGCCTTCCGAATCGCTACGCTCGGGCGCAGGGGATGAGGGGTGCGCGCGTCGCACCCTGAACGCACGAAATCATGATGGGCATCGCACACCTCGAGGCGTGGTGGCACGCCTCCGCCACGTGGATCGCATTTGCGCAGGTCGCGGGCGGCCAGAACGCACTCGCAACCCTCGCCACGGTCGTCGGCGGGGGTGTCCTCGGCGCCTGCGCCTGCTGGTTCTTCGCCAAGCGGCGGAGCCTCACCCAGCACCGCGTTCAGCAGGAACTCTGGGACCGCAAGTTCCGGCTCGCCGAAGCCGACCGCGAGGCCGCGGTCGCCGCGCTCAACCAGAACAACGTCGACGTCAAGCGGATCAAGGCGACCTTCGAGTCCCACGTCCAACGGATCGCGCTCCTCGAGGGCGAGCTGAAGCTGGAGCGCACGCAGAACGGCGACCTGCGCGAGCGGCTCGACCAGCAGGCTGGCGCGATCGAGACGCTGCGCGGCGAGCGCGGCGAGATCGAGACCGCTGCCGCCTCCTCCAAGGCCGAGTCCGATCGCAAGACGCGCGTGTTCAAGGAGCTCGCATCGGAGCGCGAGAGTCTCTCCGCGCGCGTCGAGGAGCTCACCCGGAGCGCGGAAGAAGCCGACGTTCGACACGCGGAACACGTCGCGCGTCTCCGCGACGAGATCGCTGACAAGGCGAATGCACTGTCCGCGTGGGAGCGGCGTAGCAGCGAGGACCAGGAGGCCACGGGGGCCGCGCTGACCGGCCTCGAGGAGCGCATTCTCGAGCTGGAGCCGCTCCCGGCGAAGCTCCGCGCCGCCGAGGAGCTTGTCGAGGAGTGGCGCGCGCGCCACGCGGAGCTCGAGGAGCGGACGCGCCGCGAGGCGGCTGAACTGCTCGAGGAGGTCGAGCTGCTGCGTCCACTGCCAGCAGAGCTCGAGCGTGCGCGCGTCGACCTCGACGAGGCGCGCGCTGCGCTCGCGCGCGCCGGTAAGAGCCACGAGGACGAGATCGCCGCGCTCGAGAGCGCGGCGAACGAGAGCCGCACTGCGCTGGAGCAGCGCATCGCCGAGCTCGAACCCTTCCCCGACCGCCTGGCCACGGCCGAGTCCTCGATCGCGGAGTTGAAGTCGGCCCGCGAGGCGCTGAGCGCGTCGACCGCAACGGAGATCAAGACACTCAAGGAGACGGTCACCGAGCTGGAGCCCCTGCCCGGAGAGCTCGAGGCCACGCGCGTCGAACTCGAGATGGTCCAGGGCGAGCGGGACGAGCTGCTCGCCGCTTCCACGGCCGAGATCGACGAGCTCCAGAGTCGCGTCGCGAGACTCGAGCCGGTCTCTGGCCAGCTGGAAGGGACTCGCGCCGAGCTCTCGAAGATCCGCGAGGAGAAGGCCGAACTCGAGCGCGCGACCGAGCTCGAGATCTCGACTCTCCGCGCCCGCGTCGACGAACTGGCCCCCGTGCAGGGGACGCTCGAGCGGACCGTCGACGAGCTGGGCGCGCTTCGCGAGGAGCGTGATCGCCTCGCCCGCGAGATGGGCGAGACGACCACCGCCCTGCGTGCGCGCCTGGCCGTCCTCGAGCCCCTCGAGCCCCGCCTGGAGGATCGCGAGCAGCAGCTCGCGACGCTCCGCGAGGAACACCGCGCCGCGCGCACCGCGTCCGCCACCGCCGTCGCAGCGCTGGAAGCGCGGCTCGCGGAGCTCGAGCCGGTACCGGTCGAGCTGGATGCAGCGAGCAAGGAGCTCGCGACCGCCAAGGCACGACTCGCCGAACTCGAGCCACTCGTGCCGCGACTGGCCCGTGTGGAGACGGAGCTGGAGGCCGCCAACGCCAAGAACGACGCGCTGCAAGAGGACTCCCGGACCCGCATCGGATCTCTCCAGGGGAAGGTCGGCGAACTCGAACCCCTGAGGGTGGAACTCGCCCAGCGTGACGGCGAGCTGCGCGTGCTGCGTGAACGCGTCACCGAGCTCGAGCCGGTCCCCGTCAAGCTCCTCGAGCGGGAGTCCGAGCTGGCCGAAGAGCGCTCACAGAGCGCGCGCGCGGCGCGCACCGCTGCGACGAAGATCGAGAGCCTCGAGAAACGGCTCGCGGAGCTCGAGGGCGCCGACAGTGAACTCGTCAACGCGAGGGAGGCCCTCGCGGAGCTGCGCCGCGATGCGACCCGCGACGGCAAGGAGCTCGCTCAACGCTCCAAGAAGCTCGACACGACGCAGGCGAAGCTCGAGGCGGGCAGGAAGGAGATCCAGGCGCTCCGCGCGCGCATGACCGAGCTCCAGAGCGCCCAGAAGGCCGACCAACGCCGAGCGCACGACCTCGCCAGTCAGGCGAGCAAGCTGGAGACCAAGCTCAAGAGCGCCCTCCTCAAACTGGAGGAGCAGACAGCCCGGGCCGCCGAGACGCGGCGCGACCTCGCGACCGCGCGCAAGGAAGGTACGGTGGCGGCCCGACGCGCAGCCAAGGCCGAGTCCGCCCTCGAGCGCGCGAAGCCCGCGGCCAAGAGCGCCGAACCCGTGAAGGAGCTCACTCCCCGGCCACGCCCCGCCGAGACAGCGGCCAGCGCCGAGGGAAAGAAGCCGACGCCGAGGAAGCGCGGGGCCAAGAAGAAGGTCGCGAAGAAGCCCACCGCTCGGCGCCGCCCGGTCGACGATCTGAAGCTGATCGCTGGCATCGGCCCGAGCTTCGAAAAGGCCCTCCACAAGGCGGGCGTGCGCCACTTCGACGACCTCGCGGCCATGCGTGTCGCCGACCTCGAGGCTCTTTCCGAGAAGATCGACGTCCCCGTGGATCGGATGAGGAAGGGCAAGTGGGTCGAGCACGCGAGGCGCCTGGCCAAGCAGGTCGCGGCGACGTCGGCCTGACCACGCGACCGCTCGGGCGCGCAGCCGGAATCCACGCGAGCGGGGGTCCCACTGGCGGTTCCCGCGCTCGCTCCGTTCAGGCCCGGAGAACGCCGGCGCACCGCGTCACGGATCACCGTGAGCACCGGGCACCCCCCTGCAGCGGCGCTACGAAGGGGAACGATCGAGGCCCCCGGTCGCTCGCAGCGACCGGGGGCCTCGATGATTGGCCGGGTTCGACCGCCCCCTCAGGGCTGCGGGACGTCGCCAGCGACGATCCAGCTGGCGCTCGTCCACGTCGGGTGGACGCTCACCGTGTCGTCGTACATCCGCCAGGAGCCGTCGGAGTAGGCCGCGATGTCCTGGGGGTTGATCACCTTGCGCGCCGCGAAACGGAGCGAGTCCGGATCGAGGAAGTCGCTCAGGCGACGGATCTCGCCACCGAGCCAGTTGAGCTGGCGGATGCTGCCGCACTGGCCGCCGTCCGAGTCCTGGAGCGCGACGTGGAGCACCCCGCAGGCGTCGGCATCGATCGCGAGGATCGCGACCTGGTCCGCCGGATCCCAGCGGCCGTAGTCCACCGTGCCGTCGGGGAGGATTCGCTCGATCGCCGTCGCGGTGGCCACGTAGATCTCATCGTCGAGACCGGCCGTCAGATCGACGACGTCGGCGAAGGGGACCGGGAGGGGGAGCGCGCTCGCATCCAAGGAACCGCCGACCGGTGAACCGTCGGCCTCCAGCTGGATCAGCTGCCCGCCGTTGCGATTCGTGGCGAGGACCGTACGTCCCGTGCGGGTGACAGCGATGACGCTGCTCCAGAGCGCTCCCTCGAGATCGGGAGCGGCGAAACCACCCTGCTCGACGAGGTCGCGATCGACGCGAAGGAGAGCGTCGGTGAGCGTCGGTCCAGGGCGCAGGACCATCACGTGGCCGAGCTCGTCGGCCGCGATGTCGTCGACCTTGAAGGGCAGCATGACCTCGAGCTCGCGAACCCCGTCGCGCCTGACGCGAGCGAGATGCTGGATCGCGGAGGCGTCACCCACTCGGTCAGCAACGAAGTGATCCGGGCCGCTGACCGTCATCCGCGCGGCGACGTCGTCCTCGTCGGTACCCAGGATGACCTGCGTCACGATCAGGCTCGCATCCGTCGGCTGCACGATCAGGTCGAGGACGCCGGCGCGCGCTTCGCTGTCGGTGGCCTGAACGATGTAGACACCCGGATCACCGACGACGAGACGGACGCGGCTCGGGTCGTCGAGGGCGATGAGCTGTCCGCCGGGATCCATGAGGAGGTCCCATCCGTCGATCAGAGCCGGGAAACCACTGATCACAGCGGAGATGTCTGTCAGCTGACCCTGACGGACGAGCGGGTTGCTCGACGAGAGGATGAGCGAGTCCCCCGATCCGGCGCCGGGCCCGCCGGAGGCGCTCCCATCCTTGTGGGAGTGACAGCCGGCGCCGAGGACGCCAGAGGCGAGAACGGACGCGAAGAGAGTGAGGGTCTTGGGGGAAGTCAGTCGCATGTTTGTGCGTGGTCTACAGATTGCACTCAAAGGTATCCCCCCCTCTCGCCCCGGCAGACTCGCATGAGAACTAAACGGGTGAGGGCGTCTCAAGAGCGTTCTGCCGCGCACCGAAGAGCGACTTGGTGGGCCAGCGCGGGACGAGATCCTCCCTTTCTGTCCCCTGCCGAGGCACGCGGCCGCCGCTCGCGAACCTCCGCGCTCGGTCGGCACAATGTGGCGATGGTGCCCCAGCTGAAGACCTTGCTCGAGACGCTCCTCATGCCTCCGACCAGCCTCTACCTGGTGGTGCTGGCGGGCCTCGTCCTCGCGCGATACGGCGGCGCGAAGAGGCGCCGCATGATCGGGGTGTGTCTCGCGTGGGCGGGAGGAGCTGCAGCGGTCGCGCTCAGCACACCCCTCGTGGCCCATCTCCTTCTCGCGAGTCTCCAGGAGGCCGACCACATCCCGCCGGACGCCGCCGTGATCGACGCCGAGGCGATCGTCGTCCTGTCCGCGGACGTGGATTGCGACCCGCCTGAGTACGGCGAGGACCAGCCGGGCGCCCTCACCGTACTCCGCTGCCGCTACGGCGCGGCGCTGGCCCGCAGGACGGGGCTCCCCATCCTGCTCTCGGGCGGGGTCCTGCGTCCTGATCGGCGGCCGGTCAGCCACGTGATGCGTGACTTCGTACGGGACGAGCTGGGGACCCCGGTCCGCTGGGTCGAGGAGGAGTCGACGACCACGCGCGGGAACGCCGAGTTCTCGGCTCGGATCCTGGCACGAGAGGGCGTCCAGCGGGTCGCCCTCGTCAGCCATGCGTGGCACCTCCCGAGGGCCCAGGCGGCCTTCGAGGAGGCCGGGATGGAGATCCTGCCCGCTCCAACGGCGCCCCACGCGCCACCGAACGGGCTCCTGGAGTCCCTCATCCCGCGCGGCAAGTCGCTCCGGGACAGCACGTGGGCCGTCCACGAGTGGGGCGGGCGGCTCTGGTACTGGCTGGGCGGCTGATACAAGAGCGCAGAGGGCCGGTACCCTGTCCCCATGAAGAGTCTCCCCGCGAGCCTGCTCACGATCGCAGCTGCGATCCCCGCGGTCGTGGCCGCCACCGTCCCGGCAGCCACGCAATCGGCCGTCGAAGTCGGCGACGAGGTCAACTTCACGTTCCGCTCGGCGCCCGTGAATGCCATGGGGATCAAGGGCCTCGACGAGCTCCGGGGCAAACCCGTCCTCGTGGAGTTCTGGGGCACCCGCTGAGGTCCCTGCATCTCGGGGGCGGTGCCCTCGGCCATGAAGAAAGCGCGCGAGTTCGGCGATGATCTCGCGATCATCTTCGTCGAGTCGCAGGGCGCGACGCAGGAGAGGATGGAGCGCTTCGTGTGGGATCGCGGCTGGATGGGAACCACCGCGATGTGGACCCGGGAGGCCCCGTTCCGCACCGGCTCGAACGGCATCCCCAACTTCGCGCTCATCGGCGCCGACGGGAGGATCCTGATGAAGGGCCATCCGATGTCGATGCAGAGCAAGGTCGTGAAGGCGATCGAAGCGGAGATCAAGAAGGGCAAGGGCGCCCCCGACGACGCACCCAGGTCCCTGAAGTCCGCCTACAAGGCGCTCGCGAAGGGCGACTACGCCAAGGCTCACGCCGCCGCCCGGAGGGTCGTGGCCAGGGCCGGTGACGACGCCGCGGCCGCCGAGGCCTTCATCGAGTCGGTGGACGCTCGCTTCGACAAGACCCTGAAGCGCGTCGAGTACCTGCTATCGAACGGCTATGCGCTGCGCGCCACCGCTCTCCACGACGAGCTTCGGGCCGGCGCCAAGGGCAACGACGATCTCGAAGCCCGCGCCGCGGCGCTCACCGGGTCCATGAACTCCGACCTGGTCTCCGACGAGATGAAGCTCGACAGGGCTTTCAGCAAGCTGGAGGTGAAGCTTCACGAGAAGGGCCTCGACGAGAAGCTGCTCAAGAGGGTCCGCAAGATGGCGGAGAAGAACGAGGCCAGCCGGGTCATGCGACGCGCGCGCCGGATCCTCGACCTCGCAGGCTGAGACGACGAGCGCGGGGCAGCGCCCGGTGGCGACGCGAAGAAGAGAGGGGGGCGCCGCTCGATGCGGCGCCCCCCTCTCTCGTGTCGAGTCCTGATCGGATGCCCCGCTGCAGTCAGCGAGCGGGCACGCGCGTCCAGGTCAGGGCTGCAGGGTCACGGCCAGGCCGTTGGACTGGTTGAAGGGCCCGAAGGCGTTCATCGGATCGCGATAGACCACCTGGAAATGCACGTCACGACCGACGCCGAAGTACGGTGCGATCTGCGAGTGCTGGCTCGTGAAATCGACGGGGAGCGTGAAGTTCCCGCCGGCGTCCGCAGCGCCGTAGGCGAGGCGCTGGAGACCCGGCCCGACGCACAGGTAGCCGGCACCGCTGGGCAGGTAGGCCGTCGTCGGGCTCACGAAGACGAACCCGAACTGTCCGGGAGGGCAGCCCGTGACCCGGAACTCGAAGTCGTTCGCGCTCAGCGAGCAGGAGCCTCGGTAGTTCGCCGCGGCGTACTGGCCGTTGGCGTTCGGGACCATGGGACCGCAGTAGCCGCGCGGCCCGAGGTCGAGCTCGCAGAGATACGCCTCTGCGCGGGCGCCGTTGCCGGGGAGCGTCGCGAAGCCGTGCAGGCCGTCGGGATAGAAGAAGGCCTCGAAGTCGGGAGAGGTTCCGCCCGCGAGGGCGATCGCGTCCATCAGCACGGCGGTGTGGGAGGAATCCACCTGCGTGTCCGCGAGACCGTGGTGGGCTTGGACGCTGGGCAGGCTCGCGGCGAAGTAGCACGCGGAGCGCCGGATCCAGGAGAGGCGAGCTTCCTCCAGGGACAACGCACCCGACAGCCAGGGCTCGACGGAGGTCTCCCAGGCGACGCGGCCGATGCCCGCGGGCGCGACGCCGTTGTTACGGATCGCGTCGATGCGCGTCCGCACGCTCGGGAGGGACAGATCCGAGAAGCCGAAGAGGCTGACCACACGACGCACCCGGGCGTCGCGGAGGCTCATGAGCATCACCACGGCGGCGCCGCGGCTGAGGCCGTAGGCGCCGATGCGAGCCTCGTCGATCTCGGGGTAGTTCTCCAGCGCGGCCGAGAGGAGCGCGCGTGTGTCGTCGACGTCACGGTCCGCCCAGGAGGCGGTCCCGCCTGAGGTGAAGGTCCCCGCGAAGGGCGTGACGAGGTCCTCCCCCCGGTAGCTCGGGATGAGCACGAACGCCTTGGAGTCGATGCACTGACCCGGGAACGTGGAGAACACGTTGCCGATCTCATCGAGGTCGACTCCGGAGAGTCCACCGTGGCAGGCGACGATCAGCGGGTACGACCCGCCCGGGACGTAGTTCGGGGGGAAGCGCAGCGCGCCGTAGTGCCGCTGGCCGTCCACCACGTGGCTGAGCACGTGGATGGTGTCGCCGCGTCCGTCGACGCCCGTCTCCTCGAGGCGGTAGTCCTCGACCTCGAGGGGGCGGGTCGCCCAGTCGGCGCGGACGAGACGGAGCTCGTCGCTGGTGGGCGGAGCGAAGAGTTCCGCGAGGTCTCCGGAGGCGCTCGTCGTCGCACTCCGGGTCGCCCCCGGAGCCGGGGACGCGAGGAACACTGCTGAAGCGGCGCTCAGGACGAGAGCGAGTCCGCGGGCGTAGGTCGTCATAGGAAGAGCCATGGAGAGCAGGGGGTGGCGCGCCACGCGTCGCCGCAGAAAACCAACTTCGTTGAACCGTACTTCGGGGAGGGTGCGGCAGCGAAGCCCAAGCTGGGGACCGACAGGCGCGCTTCAAGCGTACCACGTGCGCGGGAATCCACCACGAAAGGGGTAAGTCAGCCTGTCGCGCCAGATTCCGAGGCCCTCCCGGACGGGCGTGAAGATGCCCCGAAAAGAGCGATCGCTCCCGACACAACCCGTGAAGGGACCGCCGCATGCGCTCGGTCGAGGCCTCTTCGCGAGCCCCGGACCGCGATCAGGCCCGGAGGCAGCTTCAGAGACGGCCACCCGCCGCCAGGGCCTCCGCGACCTTCAGCGTGCCACCCGCGGCTCCACGGATCGTGTTGTGGCTCAGCACCACGAATCGCCAGCCGAGGACCGGGCAGCGCCGCGTGCGGCCGATGGTTGCGGACATCCCTGCCCCGGCGTCGCGGTCCAGACGGGGCTGGGGCCGATCGGGTGCCTCGGAGATCACGAGGGGCGGCTCACCATCCCCCCCGTGCTCGGCGGCGAAGGCGCGCCAGGCGCCGACGAGCTCCTCCACGTTCTTCGGTCGGCGGCCGAGCCGGACCGAGACGGATGCCGTGTGCCCGTCCGTGACGGGGACCCGGAAGCACTGGGCGCTCATCTGAAGCGCCGCGAACTCGATGGAGCGCCCGGCCAGCCGGCCGAGGATCTTCGCCGATTCCTCCGCGAGCTTCTCCTCCTCCCCCGGGATGAGCGGCACGACGTTGTCGATGAGGTCCGTGCTCGGCACACCCGGATAGCCCGCGCCGGACGCGGCCTGCAGGGTCGTGACCTCGACGGCCTCGACGCCGAAGGCCCGATGGAGCGGCGCCAGGGCGAGCGTCAGACCGATGGTCGAGCAGTTCGGGTTGCAAACGATGCCGCCCCCGTCGGGGTAGCGCTTCTGGGCGTCGAGGAGCGCGAGGTGGTCCCCGTTGACCTCGGGGACCACGAGCGGCACGTCCTCCACCATGCGGTGCGGCGACGCGTTGGAGACAACCAAGACACCGGCGCGCGCGAAGCGCTCCTCGGTGTCTCGAGCGATGCCGGGGTCGAGGCTCGAGAGGGCGAGTCGCGCGCCCTCTGCCGGGGTGTCGTCCGCCGCGGTCACCTCGATCCCCGCCACCGATGGGGGCGGCTCACCGGGCAGACGCCAGTGCACGGCTTCGCCGTACGCCCGCCCGGCGCTGCGTGCCGAGGCGACCACGGACACGACCTCGAAGCGCGGATGACCGTCGAGCAGGGCCACGAGTCGCTGACCGACGGTGCCGGTGGCACCGAGGATGCTGACGGGAACGCGAGCGCTCACGGCCGCCTCCCCATCGGGCCGGCCACGTCTCGCTCGTTCCGCCGCGGCTCGCCATCGCGAGCGACCTCGACGGCCGCGGGGTGCTCCGCCCAGCGTGGAACGGGCTGCGGCCGGGAACACGAAGCTCCAGCGTGGGCGGGAGGGGGTTCGAGCGGGCGTTTCACGGGATCTCGCAGATGACTGGCGCGTCGGGCCCGACCACGGCCGGTGGCCTGCTACGCTCTCGAGGCGCGCAGGATCGTGCCTGCTGCGCCGGCTCGCGTCATCCGGGGATCGGCGCCAAACGCCGAGGATCCGGTGCCCTCCGGTCCCAAGAGGCCGACCGGGTCCCGAGGGTCCCTCCGATGAAGACAGCCTTCGCCGCCATCGCCCTCGCCGTCGCGCCAGTTCTCACGGGCTGCGAGACGATCTCCCAGATCAACCTGATCTCCGTCTCCCAGGACCCGGTCCTCGGAGCCGAGGCCTATCCGCAGCTGCTCGCCGAGGAGCAGACGATCGACAGCGGGGCCCGATACCGCACCGTGGTGGACATGACCGAGCGCCTCGTCACCGCGGCGCGCCAGGTCGACCCCGAGGTCGCCGACCTCTTCGAGTGGGAGGTGACCCTCGTCCGCCGCGATGACGTCATCAACGCCTGGTGCCTCCCCGGGGGGAAGATGGCGGTCTACACCGGGATCCTCCCGGTCGCCGACGACGGCTCCGGGGACTTCGAGACCGGCCTCGCGGTGGTCATGGGGCACGAGATCGCGCACGCAACACTCCGCCATGGAACCCGCGCGATGACGCGCCAGTTGGGCTTCAGCGCGATCATCGCTCTCATCGGCGCCGCTGTCGGGGACGAGGACGACGCGGTGCTCGCTGGCATGGCCGCGCAGTTGGCCACGAGCTTCGCCAGCCTCTCCTTCGGGCGCGACGCCGAGCTCGAGGCCGATCGCAGGGGCCTGATCTACATGGCCACGGCCGGATACGACCCCCGCGCCGCGGTGGCCTTCTGGCGGCGCATGGAGGCCGCCACGGGTGGCAGCTCCCAGCCCGAGTGGCTCTCGACCCACCCCTCCAACGACAACCGGATCGCGCAGATCCAGAGCCTCCTCCCCGAGGTGCTCCCGATCTACGAGCAAACCCTGGGTTCCAGGTGACACAAGCAGTTACTGGATAGGAGATTAAGGCGATATCTCCGCTTCAGGCCTAGGGTCCGCGGGGTACCGCCTCGTACCCTCTTCCAGCTCTTGGAGCGGCCCGCCACGCCCCCTGCGCGCCCGATCGCTCGCCGTGGGCCACAACCCCCAGCCCCCTTCGGACGTGAAGATCGCGTTCGCGACACCCGAACTCCAATCCCTCGTCCGCCGCACCCAGCTCTCCGAGATCGCCGAGCAGCTGCCCCGGACGCTGCAGGCCCTCGGGCACGAGGTCCGGATCTTCCTGCCGCACTCGAAGGACCTCGACTCGGTGTCTCTGGGGCCACTCGAGGAGAGCGCGCTCCTCCGGATCCGCGACGGCCAGGGAAGGACCCCCGTCACCATCCGGACGGGCTACGTGGCGGGGCTCACGATCCACCTGATCGATCACGAGCACCTGTTCCGCTCTCGCCATCCCTACGGCGACGAGAGCGGCCCTTACGCGGACAACTGGCGGCGCTTCGCCATCTTCGCCCGCGCGGTGCTCGACGGCTTCGGGCCCCTGGCCTTCACGCCTGATGTCATCCACTGCTTCGACTGGACCACCGGGCTCATCCCCCTCGTCCAGAAGCTGGAGTACAAGGACCGCGATCATCCCGCGGCCAAGCCAGGAACCTTCCTCGCGATCCAGAATCTCGCGATGCAGGGATCCTTCGAACGAGAGATCCTCCCGAAGATCGGCCTCCCCCACGAGTACTTCCGCGCGATCGAGGGCGTGGAGCTCGGGAGCCGTGTCAACTACCTCAAGGCCGGCGCCGAGTTCGCGACGCTCCTCGGCGCAGGGTCGCCCAGCAGAGCCAAGCGCTTCGTCGACGAGGACCGCGGCGACGGAATGACGGACACGTTCCGCCGCCGCAAGGACGACATCATCGGGGTCCAGAACGGCATCGATTACAGGACCTGGAACCCCGCCAACGATCCCCTCCTCGCCCAGAACTACAGCTTCGAGGACAAGGAGATCGCAGGCAAGCGGAAGTGCAAGACCGCGCTGCAGGAGGGGATGAAGCTCGAGAACGGTCCTCGCACGCCGCTCCTCGCCGTCATCGGCCGCTTCGACGCGGACAGCGGATTCGAGATCCTCACCGGGTCCCTGACCCCCATCCTGGAGCGCGGGGTCCAGGTCGTCCTGATGGGCCCCGGGCCGTCCGAGATCATCGAGCGCCTCCACACGATCGAGCAGACCTTCGTCGGCCGCTGCCGCGTCGTGGAGGGTTACGACGTCGCGACCGCGCACACCCTCCTGGCGGCTGCGGACATGCTCCTCCTCCCAGGGCACTATCACGCGACGAACGCTCTGGCGGCGATCGCCATGCGCTACGGCGTCGTTCCGATGGCCTACGCCCACAGCGGACTCGAAGACACTCTCGTCGACCTGACGGCCTCGCCCAAGAAGGGCACCGGCCTGCTCTTCGACAGCTACGAGGCTGCGAGCCTCGAGGACGCCATCGACCGCGGTCGCGCCGTCTACAAGAAGGCGACCGACTGGAGAACCGTGGCGAAGCGCTGCATGGAACAGGACTTCTCCTGGGCCGAGAGCGGCCGCGAGTACGTCAAGGCGTACAAGAGGGTCGTCAAGCTCACCAAGCCCGTCAGGAAGAAGAAGTAGGCGCGGTGAAGAGCGTCCTCGGACTCGACGTGGGTGGCACCACCATCAAGGGTGGTGTCCTCGATCCCGTCAGCGGCGAAATCCTCGCGCGGGGAGCGCGACCCTACGATCAGGACGTGCCGGCAGCAGAGATCCACGCGCGGGCGGCGGAGCTCGCGGTCGAGCTCGAGGAAAAGGCCCGAACCGAAGTGCACCGCGCCATCGGCGTGGGCTGCGCCGGGCTCTTCGATCGCCAGACGGGCGAGGTCCTGGCGAGCGCCAACATGCAGAACCTCGTCGGGACGAGCCTCTCGGGCGGGATCTCGGCCGCGTCCAAGGGTCGCCGCGTCACGATCGAGAACGACGCGAACACGGCCGCCTTCGGCGAGCAGTGGTTCGGCGCGGGCCGCGACGAGCCCGACCTCGTTCTCGTCACCCTGGGGACGGGCGTCGGCGGCGGCATCGTCATCGGTGATCAACTGTTCCTCGGCCCCACCGGCGCGGCGGGCGAGATCGGGCACATCGCGATCCACCCCCGTCCGGGGAAGAGCGAATACGACGCGCCCTACGACGCCGACCTCGAGTGCAGCTGCGGTTCCTACGGATGCCTGGAGCGGCTCGTCTCCGCCACGGCGGTCTCGCGTCGCGCGCGGAGTCGCGGACTCACCGACGATCTCCCCGAGCTCGCCGATCGGGCGCGCCGAGGCAGCGGCCCCGAGGCGGCTTTCCTCCACCAGGTCGGCCGGGACCTCGGCGCGGGCCTCGCCACCCTCGTGACCCTCTTCGACGTCGACTTCTTCGCGATCGGTGGGGGCTTCGGCGCGGCGGTCGACCTGCTGGAGAAGGGAGCCCTCGAGGTCCTCGAGGAGCGTCGCTACGGCACTCGTCCTGCCCGGATCGCGCCGGCGACCCTCGGTCCGGACGCCGGCTGGATCGGCGCGGCGCGCCTCACGCTCGAGGGTTGAGCGAAGAGCACGCCGGCCGCGCCTCACTGCGGTCGAGCGCAGGGCCCGCTCCGACATTATCATCGCGGCGTGGCCTCGTCTCCGCGCACGCCCCCCTCCGCGCTCGCCGTGGAGCTCGCCGCCATCGTCGGGGAACGCGGCGTACGTTCGGATGCGCTGGCGCGCTCCGCGTACGAGTCGGACGGCTTCATGCTGCAGCGCGAGGCGCCGTCGATCGTCGTGCTGCCACGCTCGACCGAGGAGGCCGCAGCCGCCGTCAAGGTCCTGCGCCGGGAGGGCCTCGTCGTCGTCCCCCGCGGAGCAGGGACGGGCCTGACCGGTGGCGCCCGGCCGATCGCCGGCGGCGCGGTCCTCGGCACCGCGCGCATGAAGCGCATCCTCGAGATCAACCCGGATGATCGCTTCGCCCGCGTGGAGGCGGGCGTGGTCAACGTGCACCTGACCGCGGCGACCTGCTCCCACGGGCTCTTCTACGCCCCGGACCCGTCGAGCCAGACCGCGTGCACCATCGGCGGCAACGTCGGGAACAACTCGGGCGGGCCGCACTGCTTCAAGTACGGCTCCACCAACCGCCATGTCCTCGGACTCACCCTCGTGGATTCGGACGGAGAGATCACCCGCGTCGGCGGCATCGAGCCCGATCCCGACGGCATCGATCTGCTGGGACCTCTCGTGGGGAGCGAGGGAATGATGGGTCTGGTCACCGAGGTCACGGTCAAGCTCGAGCCGTCGCCGGAGCGGGTCGAGACCCTGCTGGTGATGTTCGAATCCCTCGACGCCTGCTGCGACGCGGTCTCCGACATGATCGCGGCGCGGCTCGAGCCCTCGGCGATCGAGATCCTCGACCGCCTGACGATCGAGGCGGTCGAGGCGAGCGTGCTGCGCGCCGGTTACCCCGAGCACGCCGAGGCGGTCATGCTCGTGGAGGTCGAGGGCGGCCCCCACGAGGTCGACGCCATCGCGACCGACATCATCGAGCTCGCCCGCGCCCGCGGCGCCTTCGAGGCGCGACGCACCGCCGACGACGAGGAGCGGAAGAAGCTGTGGGCCGGCCGGAAGGGAGCCTTCGGCGCCATGGGGCGCATCGCACCCGACCTCTACGTCGCGGACGTCGTCGTCCCGCGAACCCGTTTGCGCGAGATCGTCGGCGTGGCGAGCCGCGCCTGCGCGGCGCGCGGACTCAAGCTCTCGAACGTGTTCCACGCCGGCGACGGGAACCTGCACCCCAACATCTCCTACGACCGGCGCGACGCCGACGAGGTCGCGCGCGTGCTGGCCGCAGGGAAGGAGATCATGGAAGCATGTGTCGCCTTCGGCGGCTCCCTCACGGGGGAGCACGGCGTCGGCCTCGAGAAACAGGGCGAGATGTGCCTCGTCTTCGGGGACGACGACCTGGCGGCCATGTCGGACCTGCGCGCTGCCTTCGATCCCCACGGGTTCTGGAACCCGGGCAAGCTCTTCCCCGTCCGTGGCTGCCGTGAGATCGAGGCGCGCCCCCTCGGCTCGGAGGCCCGATGAGCCTCGACGCCCTCACCGAGATCGCGCCGCGGATCGGCGAGCGCGCAGGCGCTCCCCTGCTCGCGCCGCGGACGCTGGAAGACCTCGAGCGGTGCGTGGCCTTCGCCCGCGACGCCGGCCAGCGCCTGTCCCCCACGGGCAACGGAACGCGGCTCGCGCTCGGAGCGCAGGGCGCCGGCGGCGACGCCTGGCTCCACACTCCGGCCCTCGTGCCGACCGGGGAGAGCGGGATCCTCGAGTACGTCAGCGGCGACGGCACCCTGACGGCGAGAGCCGGCGCCTCGATGGACACCCTGCGCGCAGCGGTCGCCGAGGGCGGGCACCGGATCACCCCCCTGCTCCCTGCGGGCTCCACGCTGGGTGGCGTTCTTGCTGCGGGACGCTCCGGACCCGATCGCCAGGCCTTCGGCCCGATGCGGCACCACGTTCTCGGGATGATCTGCATGGACGGGAACGGCCGCGTGCACCGTTCGGGCGGCCGGCTCGTGAAGAACGTCACGGGCTTCGACCTGCATCGACTCCACGCAGGAGCTCAGGGGCGCTTCGGGGTCGTTCTCGAGGCGTCGCTGCGGCTGGTCCCGCGCGCCGAAGCGGAGGTGCTGCTCGTTTCGCGGGTCCTGAGCTCCACGGCCGACGCCGCCCGCGCTGCTCTCCATGTGCGCGACCTCTCGGGCCTGAAGCTCACCGGTCTTGTCGTCGAGGCGCGGCGTGTCCACGTCCTTCTCACGGGCCGCGAGGCACAGATCGACGCGGACGCTGCGCGCGTGCACTCCGCGCTCGACGTCGAGGAGGAGTGCGCGGGGGAGGCCGCCACGGACGCGCTCCTCGGAGCTTGGCGCGGCGACGCCGGGCTCCGCCTGCTCACGCGCCCTTCGCGCTGCGCGAAGGTGATCGAGGTGGTCGCCGCCGCCGGTGTGCGCGAGGACGCCCTGTCGGTCGAGCCCGGGGCCGCGATCGTCGTGGTCCCGGCGGGAGAGGCTGGCCGCTGCGCCGCGGCCCTGTCAGCGGAGGCGGCGCCTCGCCTGGTGGAGCTCGGCGTCACCTTCGACGCGCGCATGCCCGATGCCCCGGCCTGGTGCGCGCAGCCGCGCTCCGGTGCAGCCGCGACGTGGACCCGCCGTCTCGAGGAGGCCTTCGATCCCGCGGGCGTCTTCGCGCCGGCCACCCGAGGTGCACGATGACCGAAGCCGCCCCCCACGCGCGCCCCTTCCCCACCGACGCCGCGAGCCTCGTCGATCACGCGCGCAGCCTCGATTGCATCCACTGCGGGCTGTGCCTCACGACCTGCCCCACGTACCAGCTCACGGGGTCGGAGACCTCCAGCCCGCGCGGGAGGATCCACCTGATGCGCGCGGTGGCCGAGGAGCGCGAGGAGCCCACGGTCGAGTTCGCCGAGGAGATGGACTTCTGCCTCGTGTGTCGCCACTGCGAGAGCGTGTGCCCGGCTGGCGTCGAGTTCGGCGCGATGATGGAGTTCACCCGCGGCAAGCTGGAGGAGACTGGAACGCGCGGTCCGCTCGCGCGCCTGGTGCGCTGGATCGGCTTCCGCCGGATCCTGCCGAGCCGAGCGGGTTTGAAGCTCGCGGTCGGCGGCCTCGCCCTCGCCCAGCGCCTCGGGCTCACGAGACTCGCGCCGCTCGTGGCCGGCCTGCGCGGAGAGGTGACCGCGGCCCTCCCCCCTGTCCCGCCGCGACGCGAGCGCCGCCCGCTGCCCGCGGTGACCCCTGCCCGTGGCGCGTCGCGCGGCCGTGCCCTGGTCCTCGAGGGCTGCGTGATGCCCGAGCTCTTCGGACGCGTGAACCACGCCGAGGCGCGCCTCCTCGCCGCAGCGGGCTTCGAGACCATGAGCGTGCCGAAGCACGTCTGCTGCGGCGCCCTGCACGCGCACAATGGCGAGCTGGAGCAGGCGCGCGAGCTCGCGCGCTCCACGATCGAACGCTTCGACGCGGTGGACGACAGCTGCCCCGTGGTGCTCGACAGCGCGGGGTGCGGTGCTCACATGCGTGAGTACGGCCGGCTGCTCGCGAACGACCCCGCCTGGGCGGCGCGCGCGGAGGCCTTCGGCAGGCGCGTCGTCGACATGAGCGAGGTGCTCGCGGCGCCCGAGAGTCTCGAACGACTGGCATCGAGGCTCCGCGAGACCACGTCCCTCCGCGGCCCGATCACGTGGGACGCCCCGTGCCACCTGTGCCACGGCCAGCAGGTCCGTTCGCAGCCTCTCGCGCTGCTCGACGCGCTCCCCGGCGTCGAGCGCGTCGCGCTCGAAGGCGCGGAGTCCTGCTGCGGGTCAGCTGGGATCTACTCGGTGCTGCGCCCCTCGGACAGCCTCGAGGTGCTCGAGCCCAAGCTCGAGGCCCTGCGCCGCTCCGGGGCCCGCACCCTCGTGACCGCCAACCCGGGCTGTCACCAGCAGTGGCAGGTGGGCGTCCGGAGAGCAGGCCTCGACGTGGAGGTCGTCCACCTGGCCGAAGCGCTCGACCGCGCTCTCGAGGGCTGACGCGCGCTCAGAGAGCGTCGATGAGCGCCTTCGCCTGCGCGAGGCTCCCGATCGCACGATCCCTGTAGCGGAGGTAGGCGATGACACACTCCTCGCCGCTGGAGAGGTTGACGCGCGAGACCTCGTGGAACGGCTCGTCGTCCGTCGGAGAGCCTCCCCCATGGCGGACGCGGGCATGGACCGCGTCGAACCCGTGCCAGTCGAAGGTGGAGAGGTCCTGGAGCTTCGGCCTCTCCTTCTTCTCATCCTCTTCGTCGCCGTCACCGCCGCCCCAGCCGCTGCGCCCCCCTCGGCCACGACCGCCGCGGTCGCCGCCCTTCCTGTCGCTGTCGAACTTGAGCTCCTGGAACTGCTCGCGGAGCACGTCCGTGGCCCGCTCGCGCGGCACGATCATCAGCGTGATCTCTTCGATGTCCTCGCCGACGCCGCGGAAGGTGATCACCTTCTCCCCGGTGGGGAGCAAGAGAGCGTCCGGGCCGTCCATCGTGCCCCAGCTCGCGGGGGTTCCGCCGAAGAGCTCTTCCATGAGCGCCGCGCCGTCCAGGGCGAACGACTGCGGGCGGACGAGGAAGAGGGCGAGGGACGCACCGAGCACGCCGAGGAGCGCCAACCCCACGAAGATCACGCGGAGCGGAGAGGCGTGCGCGCGCGGGTCGCTCGCCACCCCGGTCAACGCCCGTCCTCGGTCGCCGAGCCGCCGTCAGCGGGAGCGCCGCCCTCGTCCTGAGCGGCTCCTTCCCCGGCGGGCGGCGTCAGGTCGAAGGGTGCGAGGAACGCGGCGACCTCCTCGTCGGTGATCGGATCGCTGGAGCCGGGCCGCTGGAAGTACGCGACGAGGTCGAAGCTCTCGCCGTCCTCCGACTCGTCGATGACCCCCTCCTGGAGGAACACCGCCGCGCCTGCGCCGACCATCTCGTCGACTCCGTGGAAGTAGCGGAAGAAGAAGCCCTCGTCGCGCATCTCGGGGATGCGGCGGGCGCGCAGCGTGTGGCCGGGGATCTCGATCTCGGCGTCCACGTGGAGCGGCGTGCCCTGGGGCGCGCGCGTCGCGGCGTCCGACTGGCCCGTCGGGATCCGGACGATGGACACTCGCAGGGGCGCGGGGCCGAACTCGGTCGTCTCCCAGGCCCGCACGGGGATGTCGCGGCCGAACCAGTAGGCGTGCACGCCCCCGCTGATGGGGATCTCGCCGCCCATGATCAGGTCGACGTCGCGGGGCGTCCGCGACTCGTCGCGCGGGGTTCGCGGGTCATCGGTCCGATCGCTCGGCGTTCCGCGGAGGGACTCGTCGAAGGGGATCAGCTCCGCGAGGGTCTCGTACGCCTCGTTCTGGTTGAAGAGTTTCTGCCCCATCTGGATGGCGAAGGCGCCGGTCGCCACGAGCAGGAAGCCCGGCACCACGCAGCCGCACCCGGTGAAGAGCATCCACTTCGGCGGCCCTTTCGAGCTCTTCACCGAGGTCGCTTCGACGCTTTCCGACACCGGCTCAGCCCTCCCGGTTCCAGTCGTAGAAGCCCTGACCGCTCTTCTTGCCGAGCTCACCCCTGTCGACCTTGTCGCGCAGGAGCTGCGGCGGCGTGAAGCGGTCCCCGAGTTCTCCCGAGAGGTACTCCGCGATCGCGAGGCGCACGTCGAGCCCGACGAGATCGGTCAGCTTGAGCGGTCCCATGGGGAACCCATAGCCCAGGGTCATGGCCTTGTCGATATCGGCCGCGCTGGCGACTTCCTCTTCGACCATGCGAATCGCCTCCATCCCGATGGCGATGCCCAGGCGAGAGGACGCGAAGCCCGGCGCGTCGCGCACGTCGATGGGGTCCTTGCCCATGCGCCGCGCGAGGTCGAGAGCCAGCTCGGCCGCGGCGTCGGAGCTCCGCTCGGTCCGGACGATCTCCACGAGCTTCATGATGTGCACCGGGTTGAAGAAGTGCATGCCGACCACCCGCTCGGGATGGCGCGTGGCGTCCGCGATCTCCGTGATCGAGAGGGACGACGTGTTCGTCGCGAGCAGCACGCCCTCGTCGAGCTTCGCCCCGAGCTCCCGGAAGATCCCGGTCTTGAGCTCCATGCGCTCGGGCACGGCCTCGATGACCGCTTGGACGCCTTCGATCGCCTCGTCGAGGACGGTGGCGCCGGAGACCTTCGCCAGGGCCCCGGCGCGCGCCTCCTCCGTGACCTTGCCCCTGGCCACGCCCTTGTCGAGGTTCGCCTCGATCTTCGCGAGACCCCGGGCGACGGCCTCCTCCGAGACGTCGAAGAGGCGTGTCTGAACTCCGCACGCCGCGAGGACGTGGGCGATGCCGTGACCCATGGTCCCGGCGCCGAGGACGGCGGCGCGTTCGATGGAGGCTGCGTTGGTGTCGGTCATGGGCTGGGTTCGCGAATCAGAGGGTCAGGACGAGCTTGCCACACACCTGGCGGCCTTCGAGCAGCCGGTGCGCCTCCTGGATCTCGTCGATGGGCAGGACGCGGTCGACCACGGGGCGGAACGAGCCCTCGGCGACGCGCTGGAAGATCTCGGGCAGCGCTGCGCGGGGCCCCATGGTCGAGCCGAGCACGGACTGGTTCTTCATGAACAGGTGCGGGAGCGTCACCTCGACCTTCGGGCCGGTGGTGCCGCCGCAGGTCACGAGTCTTCCGCGCCGCGCGAGGACGCGCATGGCACCGCTCCAGGTGGCGGGCCCGATATGTTCGAAGACGACGTCGCAGCCGTGACCCTCGGTGAGTGTTTTCACGCGCTTGGGCCAGTGCGGGTCGCGGTGATCGAGGACCTCGTCAGCGCCCAGGTCGGCGCCCAGGGCCCGCTTCTCCTCGCTGCCCGCCGTGGCGATCACGCGCGCGCCCGCTGCCTTGGCGATCTGGATGCCGGCGGAGCCCACGCCCGACGCCGCACCGAGGATCAACACCGTCTCGCCGGCCTTCAGCTCGGCCCGCGTGCGGAGCATGCCCCACGCGGTGAGGAACACGAGGGGGACGGCCGCGGCGCGGACGATGTCCACGCCCTCGGGGAGCGCCGTCAAGTAGCGCGCAGGCAGGCACACGAGCTCGGCGGCGAAGCCGGCGCCGTGCTCCCCGCGGATCCGGTAGTCCGGCGCGAGGTGGTCGAGGCCCGCTTCGACCTCGGGGCCGTCCGCGTCCGTGTAGCCCGGCTCGAGGACCACGCGCTGACCCACGGACACGGAGTCCACGCCAGGCCCGAGCGCGTCGACCACGCCCGTCCCGTCGCAGCCGGGCACGTGGGGCATGGGGATCTCGACGCCGGGCATGCCGCGGCGCACCCAGACATCGAGATGGTTGAGGCTGACCGCCGCGACCTTGACGCGCGCCTCACCCGGGCCGGGCTCGGGCACCGGGACGTCGACGAGCCGGAACGCCTCCGGTCCGCCGTGCTCCATCAGGTGGACGGCGCGCACGGGTCAGCGCCCCTGGAAGTCGGCCTGGCGCTTCTCGACGAAGGCGGCGATGCCCTCCTTCGCGTCGGCGGATGTGAAAAGACGCTGCTGGAGCTCCCGCTCCAGAGCGAGACCGGACTCGAGCGGCAGGTCGACGCCGCTCTGGACGGAGCGCTTGATGAGGCCGACGGACATGCCGGCCTTGTGCGGCGGGCAGTAGGAGACCGCGCGCTCGAGGATCACATCCAGGAACGCGTCGTCGGACTCGGCGTCGATCTGGCCGTTGACCAAGCCCAGCGCCTCGGCGCGGTCGTAGTCGAAGGTCGCACCGTCCGCCATGAGCTCGATGGCGCGCGAGGCCCCCACCGCGCGCGCCAGGCGCTGAGTGCCGCCCGTGCCGGGCAGGACGCCCAGAGCGACCTCCGGGAGGCCGCACTTGCCGGAGCCGCGGCGCGCGTAGCGAAGATCACAGCTCATGGCGATCTCGAGTCCGCCGCCGACGCAGTGACCGCCGAGAGCCGCGATCACGAGCTTGGGCGTGTGCTCGAGGCGCAGCATCGTCTCGTTGGCGTGCAGGCAGAACGCGTACTTGAAGCTCGGCGTGACCGAGTCGAGCATCGAGATGTCGGCGCCGGCGCAGAAGAACTTCTCGCCCTCCCCTGCGATGACGACCACGAACACCGAATCGTCGAAGCGCGCCCGCAGGACGGCCTCGTCGATGTCGCGCATCATCTCGTAGGAGTAGCCGTTGGCCGGCGGATTCGTCAGCGTCAGGAGGGCCACGCCGTCCTTCGCTGCGTAGCTGACCTTGCCGTTGGGGAGCGCCTCTGCGGAGGCCCGGAGTTCGTCTCGGAGGCTCATGATCGGATCGATTTCGGGGGCGAACAGTATGACGGCGGCCCCCCGCCGCCGGCGCCTCACCTCTCGATCTCGTAGCGCTGATCGGCCGGCGGCACGAGGACCCCGCCGCGGAAGGCCTGCTCGGCCAGCTCGCGGAGCACGATGAAGTCGACCTCGCGCTCGACGGGCTCCGCGAGGAGCGCCCAGCCGTCCCCGCCCGCGGCCAGGAAGCTGTTGGTCGCGAGCCGGTAGCGTCGCTGCGGATCGAGGGGCTCGTTCCCGATCCGCACGGAGAGGAGTTCGCTGTCGCGGCCGTCCTCCCGGACCCGCAGCTCCGCGCCGCTGAACTCCAGCGGCAGACGCCCGCCCTCCTCGATCGACTGGCGGAACAGTTCTCGGATCTGCGTCCCCTCCATCACCAGGGTCTCCACGTGGTTGTCGAAGGGCAGCAGCATGAAGAGGTCACGCCGGGTCACCGGCCCGGCTGCGAGCGAGGTCCGGATCCCGCCGCGGTTGTGGACCGCGACGTCCGCGCCCGTGCGCGCTCGCAGGATGTCGGCGATGAAGCTGCCCGACGCGGAGTTCACGTGGCGCCGGCGCGTGACCCCCAGCGGCGCCGAGAGAACCCCGACGACCTCGGCCATGCGCTGCTGCGCGCTCAGGACGAGTTCGGCGCAGAGCCGGTCGACCTCGGCCACCCGGTCCGCGGGCGCAGGCTCCTCGTAGAGATCCACGTGCCGCGCGTCCGAGCGGACCACGCGCCCGTCAGCGTCGAGCCAGAGGTCCACGCGCCCGATGACGCTCGCCTTGGCGCCGGCCTGGACGAGGAGAGTCGCGCCCTCCCGGACGCCCTCGCGCAGGAACGTGTGGCTGTGTCCTCCCACGATCAACGGCAGGTCCGGATGAGCTCTCGCGAGCTGAACGTCCTCGTCGATCCCCATGTGCGTGACAGGCACGACGAGATCGACATCATCCGCGAGGGCACCTCGCACGCGGGCGAGGGCGTCGGCGGGCGGCTCCCACAGGAGATCCTTGGTCTGGCGGTGGGTGATCGACGGCGTGGAGGTCGTCAGGAGCCCCACGAGCCCGATGCGCAGGCCCGCGCGCTCGACGACCACATGCTCCTGCGTCCCGGGGAGCGGCGCTCCGTCGGGCATGCGCACGTTCGCGAGCAGGGCGGGCATGTCGACCGCCTCGAGATGTTCGACGAGGACGTCGACGCCGTGATCGAACTCGTGGTTGCCGACCGCGGCGGCGTCGTACCCCACGGCCGCCATCGCCCGGAGAAAGCCGAGACCACGCCCGAGCTGACCCTCGGGCGTGCCCTGGAACCAGTCGCCGCCATCGACGACCAGCACCGCCGCGCCGGCCTCGCTCTCCTCGCGCACGATCCGCCGGAGATGCCCTGCGAGGCGCGGAAGACCGCCGCTGTCGGGAATCGGGTTGACGTCCTTCAGCCACGTGGCCGCCCGTGGAAGAACCTGTCCGTGCACGTCGTTGGTGTGCAGGACGACGACGTGGTGCTCCACCTCCGCGACCGCCGCGCGCGCCGGGAGGACGCTGACAGCCACGGCGACGAGGGCGAGTCGGCAGGACAGCGCGAGAGTCGTGAAACCGCTCATCTCGGTACCAGTCTAGGATCGCGGGGCGCGGAGTGACGACGGCCGGGCGCGGCCCTCGGTCGTGGTCGGGTCACCGAGGTGGCCCGTTCGATCGACCCCCGGGGGATGCGCTCGCCCGTGCACGCTGCCCGCGGCTCCGCCAGGGGGCCCGCGGCGGGTCTCCTCGCCGGCGCGGAGATCGCCTCCGCGAAGTCGCACCGCTCCGCCGGAAGGGCGCGGGCTCACTCGATCGGGTGAACGATGGTCGCGCACGCAGGAGAACACTCGACGCGGTTCCGGGCGTGACGCTCCGACGCGAGTCCCCACGGCTCGCGGGGCCGGAGCTCTTCTTCCCGGGGAGACTCGACCGGCGAAGCGAGAGCTGGTTTCGCCCCTCCTCGAATCGCTAGGCTCCGACCATGCCGGGGAGCGGAGAGAGGACACCGCAGAGGACCATCGCGCTGCTCCGACCGCACGACGCCGCTGGAGCGGCGCCGACGAGCCAGGGCGACGGCGCGAACGCGGCGACACCCCCCGTCGGTCTCCTCGAGACCGCCGCGGCGGTCAGGAGTTCGGATCGACTGACCGCGGCCGCGTCGTTGCGGCTCGCGCTCATCGATGGCGCGGTCGACCCCGACGGCACTCAGGGCGCGGTGTCGCGAACCCTGGAGCTGGGACCCGACGCCGTTGTCCTCGGCGCCGACGGCGCCGACGCGCCCGGTGCGCTGCGGGAGGCGGGGCAGCAGCTGGCCGCGCGCCGCCGCAGCCCGACGGACGGGCCTCTCCGCGTGGCGCTCCTGGAGGACGACCCCGAGACCGCCGAACAGCTCCTCCGCGAGGACAGCGTCGACGTCGTGCTCCGTGGCGAGGTCGAGGAGCCCATCGCGAACCTGCTCGGTCGCGCCTTCGAGGGCCAGCGCGGCTGGGAGGGGGTCCGTGGCGTCTCCTGGCGCACGGAGGGCGGGGACGTCCGCCACGAGCTGTCGGCCAGCCGACCCGCTCAGCTCCCTCTCCCCGCCTGGGATCTCGTGGACCTGGAGGACTACCGCCCGGCGCCCGAGAGGGGCCGCCTGCGCGCGTTCCTCGCCGCTCGGGGACTCGCGCCACGCTCGTCGGAGGGCATCGTGACCCTCAGGACGACGCGCAGCTGCGGCCCGAACTGCCCCACCTGCCGCGGCAGCTTCGGGCACACGGCCGTCAAGCGGCCCGTGGACGATGTGCTCCGTGAGGTGCGCGAGCTCGTCGCCCGGCGCAACGTCAGAGTGCTGCGGCTGGGCGACGACGCCTTCGACGGTGACCCCGGACGGGCGGAGGCGATCGCGCGAGGCATCGCCCGTATCGCGGCCGCCCCGCACCTGCGCGGCTTCCGGCTCGAGCTACCTCGCGGGCTCCGAGGCGACGGACTCTCGCCCTCGCTCGTGGACGCCCTCACGGAGGCGGGCCTCCGTCGCTTCGTCCTCGACGTCGGGACCGCGTCGCCCCGTCTCCAGCGCCTCTTGAAACGCAACATCGACCTCGACCGCGCCGCGGCCGCGCTCGAGATGATCGACCGCGCCGGAGCGCGCGGTCACCTCAGGCTCTTCCTCGGCCTGCCCACCGAGACCACCGGGGAGGCCGCGCATACGATCAGGTGGAGCGCACGGTCCGCGGCCCACACCGCTTCCTTCGTCTCCGGCGCGGACCATGACCTCGGCTCGCTGTGGCAGCGCAGGGACGAACACGATTTCGACGACTTCCCCGCGCTCCGTCGCCGCGCGCTGTTCGCGTTCTACGTCTCGGCGCGGCGAGCCCGTCGTCTGCTGCGCGCGGCGCCACGCATCCTGCTGACGCGCTGATCGGGCGCCTCGACGACGAGAGCCGCCGCCAGGACGTCGTCGTCCCGGCGGCGGCCCCGGTGGTCGAAAGGCGCTCGGAGCCTCAGACGGCGCTCTCGGACAGCATCGCGCGCTTGTCCTCGACGTCCTTGAACTCGTCCGCCTCGGGCAGCGCGTCCTTCTTCTCGGTGATGGTCGGCCACTCACCCGCCAGCTTGGCGTTCAGATCGACGTACTCCGCCCACTTCTCCGGCACCTCGGTCTCCTCGAAGATCGCTTCCGTCGGGCACTCCGGCACGCAGGCGCCGCAGTCGATGCACTCGTCGGGGTTGATCGCGAGGAAGTTCTCTCCTTCGGTGAAGCAGTCGACCGGGCACACGTCCACGCAGTCGGTGTACTTGCACTTCACGCACGGCTCGGTGACGACGTAGGCCATGGAACAGCTCCTTGGATCGGGGGCGTGGCTGAGGGGCGGGACGGCGCGCGCGGCGCGGCGCCGTCGGGGAATGGTGCGAGAGGAAGGCCTCGGGGCCGGACGGGCCGCAGACCGGCGGCGGCGAGCCCGGGGAACGCCCGTGCTCTCCGGCGCCGGCCAAGTGTGGACCAGCAGCGCTCAGGACTCAACGGCCGCGCCGGGCGATTCGCACGGCGCCGCGACGAGGAGCCTCATGTCCACGAGTTGTTGAGCAGCTCCCCGACCCCGCCGGCGCCCGGGACGATGTAGTCGTTGGAGTCGAGACCGCGCTCCTCGTCCCAGCGCGCGCCCGGGACCTCGTCGAGGACGTCAGGTGCGGACATGCCCCGATCGAGGCGTCCCGCGTAGATCCGAGCCTCCGGGCCGAGATCGAGAACGGCCCTCAAGAACTCGGGCGTCGCGATCAGAGGGACCGCGAGGAGCTTGGCCGGGCGGCCGTAGGCCTCGACGAGGTGCCCGAAGGCACGACGGATCGTGGAGCCCGTCGCTCCCATCGGGTCGGGGATGATCACGATGCGCCCTTCGGTCTCGCCGCCGACCTTGCTGCCGGAGAGGTCCACGCGCTCGACGCGTCCATCGGCCCCCGGGACACGCTCCATGTTCAGGTGATCGAGCCGGAGGTGCTCGATCGGATGCACGAGGCTCAGCATCTCGAAACACGTCTGGCCAGGGATGATCCCTCCGCGGATCACGTCGAGGACGACGACCCTCATGTCGAGGTCGAGCGCCTCCCCGCGCCATGTCCCGCGCGCGCCGTGCGCAGCCGCCATGCGCGTCTTCTGGACGCGCTCTGCACGGGGGAGCTCGAGTCGGAAGACCTCGGCGCAGAGGCGCGCCGTCGCCGCCCGGACGATCGAGACCAGCTCGGTGTGGGTGCAGTCGGGCGCCGAGAGCCGCGCGAGGCTCGCGTTCATCCAGGGGCAGTCGAGCACGCGCACGCGCTCCCCGTACCGGTGATCGAGCCAGGGCCCCGCGTCGGCGCTCATGCGCGAGCCTCACCGGCGATCAGGTCTGCCTTCACGCGCGCAGCCTCGACTCCCTCCGCGACGGCGGCGACGAGGTGCTCGACATCGGACTCCGGGACCGCGCAGAGAGCGACGCGCACGGCGCCGGCCATCGGGACCACGTAGACCCCCTTCTCCTCGGCCACCTCGGCGGTGACGGCCGAATCCGGCGTGAAGACGGAGACGAAGAAGCCGCCCTCGTAGCGCGGGTAGTCGAGGCCGAACCCGCTGGCCGCGCGATTGAACGCTTCGACGCGGCGGATCATCAGATCGACCAGGGTGCGCCGCTCGGAGTCCACGCGCGCCCGCAGCTTCTCGTCCTCCATGATCGACGTGATCGCGAGGATCCCGAGGTGGTTGCAGTTGGACCACGAGCCACGGCAGGAGAACGACATAGCATTTGCGACCTGCTGCCTCTTCTCCGGATCGGGGACGGCGGCCACGAGCGCCCCCACCCGCGCGCCGTACTGGGCGAACGATTTGGACGCGGTCCACGCGGCCAGGATCGTCACTTGTTGGGCGATCGGCTCGACGGCGCGGACCCAGAGGTGGCGGTCCTGGGAACCGAAGTACGCGTAGGCGAGGTCCACCAGCAGTGCGACCGGTCCCAGGTTCGACGCCCGGGCGAGGACCGCGGCCACGGCGTGCCACTCGGTCTCGTCGAGGGTGTAGCCAGTGGGGTTGTGGCACGGGAAGTTGAGGATCACGAGCGCGCGCCCCTGCCGCTCGAGCTGCGCGACGAGCCCTGCTTCGAAGGCAGCGACGTCGAAGGCGCCCTCCTTCGTGAACATCGGGAACGTGTCCACCGAACGCAGGTTGTGGCCCGCGATGATCCGGTACGGGCTCCAGTAGTAGCTGGAGGTGTACATCGCCTGCCCGGGCTCGATGAAGTTCATCATCGCGTTGAGCAGCGCGCCGGTTCCGCCGGGGGTGGCGGCGCTGACCGCCATGTCCGCCAGCGCGGAGTCACCGAAGACGTCGTCGATGACGGCTTGGAGGAACGGCGCGTCCCCCGCGATCGGAGCATACGCCGCGGCGCGGTCGGCCGGGACGGCGCGGAGGGCCTCAACGACCGTCGGCATGACTGCGAGCGTGCCCTGGTCGTCGAGCAGGGCGCCGAGACTGGCGTTCACGACCTGCCCGCCGGAAGCGCGCCGCGCCCGGGCCCGGGCGTTGATCGAGAAGATCGGATCGTCGCTGGGGCGGCCCAGCGCCTGGTCGATGAGGATGTCCACGGGGCCAATGATACCCGCGCAGGGTCCCGCCGATCCGCGCCCTGTCCCGGAGTCGGTCAGGCGAAAGGGCCGGCTCCCTCGTCGCTCCCCACCTGGGCCTCGGCCTCCGACGGCGTCTCCTCCGGGGCGTCCGGCGCGCCGGCGCCGTTGGCGCCGAACGACGGCAGAGGGAGCTCTTCGGCCGCAGGCCGCGGGATCTCGAAGTTCCAACCGAGCACCGTGCGCCCGCCAGAACGCGACTCGACCGCGGACGGAGCCTTCTGAGTGGACCGGGAGAGACCGTCACCGATGCGCGGGCGCGCCTCGATCTCGGCGGGGTCGACCTTGACTCCCTGGGGCTCCTTCGCCGCCTGTGCGGAGTGGAACGGCCGGGGCTCCCAGAAGGGCAGCCGCGCCGACGCGGAGGCGGCGGGCTGTGACTGCATGTCCACCCCGGGCCCCTGCGCGGCGTCCGCAGCGAGTTGCTCCTCGGGCGTCTCGACGGACAGCGTGGCCTCCGCGTCCTCGACGGCCGGCGTGGGAGCCTCCTCGGGCGCCTCGACCGAAGCGACCGTCACCTCGACAGGCTCCGGCCCCGCCGTACCAGCCTGCGCGGCGAGGTTGTCCGCTGCACGCCGCGCGAGGAAACGCATGCGGCGAGCCTGAGCGAACGTCACCCCGAGGTTACGGGTCAGAGCGAGGCTGTCCGCTGCCCCCAGAGCCCCGAGGGTCGTGATCCCCGCGGCGGCGAGATCCTCCACCATCGCGCCGTCGAGTCCAGGGAGCGCGCCCACCGTGAGGGCGTCGGGGGCCGCAGGAGCGGGCTCGTCGGCCTCGGACGGCAGTTCTTCGTTCGCTGGTCCGGCCGTCTCGTCGGTGGCCCCCTCCTCGTCGTCCGCGGCTCCGGCCGCCAGATCCAGGTGCACGGGCTCATCGTCCAGGAACGCGAGCGCCCTGGCCGTCTCCTCCGCGAGCGACTCCGCGACGGGCGAGGATTCCTCGAGCGACTCCAGGATCGCCTCCCCGGCGGGCTGGTCAGCGAGCGGCTCGTGATCGGGCGCCGCAGCGGACTCCTCCGACGGGCTCGCCTCCGCGGGCGATTCACTCAGGATCCGGGCCACGAGAGCGGAGTCCCCCTCGTCCAGGTCCAGGGCGGCTGGCCCCGGCTCCGGGCGGGCGGCGAGCGGTGCCGCGACCGGCGCGTTCTCCTCGGCCTCGAGGGCCTCGGAGCCCATGCGCTCGGCGAGGATGCGCCCCTCGCGAAGGAGCCTGCGAGCGACCGCGGCCTCGTACCCGAGCGCCTCTGCGAGGTCATCGGCGTTCATGGCGAGCAAGGTTCCCAGCCCGCCGCAGCCGAGACGACGCAGTTGCTGCAGGGTCGCGGGACCATCCGCGTGGAGGGTGCAGAGGAGCGAAAGGGCGTCCATGATCGGGGGGCGCGGGGCCTCAGGAAGGGAGCGCGTGAGGGTCGGACGCAGCGGAGGCAGAGGTCGCCGGCGTCGAGGGAGCAGGGGCAGGTGTCACGTGACCGGCGCGGAGGTGCGCGACCTCCTCGGCCAGGGCAGCGAAGTCCTGGGCGGCGCGGCAGGTCGAGTCCAGCTCCTGCACCGGCCGGCCGTGGGCAGGGGCCTCGCGCAGGCGCACGCTCGAGCGGATCACGGTGTCGAACATCTGTGCGCCGAAGCGGCCGTGCAGCGCGACGAGCAGCTCGCGCGCGAACTTCGTGCGGCGGTCGAACATGGTGCCGACGACGCGCAGCTCGAAGGTCCGTCCCTGGTTCTCGGCGACCTCTTCGAGGACGTCGAGCGCGCGGAGGGCCCCCTGGAGGGCGAACGCACCGGTCTCGACGATGAGGAACGCGTGGGTGCTCGCGAAGAGAGCGTTGGCACAGAGGACGCCGTCCGCGCGAGGCGAGCAGTCCACCAGCACGTGGTCGAAGACGATCCCAGCGGCGGCCGCATCCTGGAGCGCCTGAGCGAGGCGCTGCTCGGGGTGGATCATGCGACCCGAGGTCTCCTCGAACTCGGCCAGACGCGGCTCCGAGGGAAGCAGGGTGATCCGGCCCGGGGTGGGCACGACGGCGTCCGCGATGGTCGCGTCACCGTTCAGGACATCGATCACCGTTGGCCTGTCCGGGGCGCAGCCCAGGCCGAGCGTCGCGTGGGCCTGGGGATCCAGATCGATCAGCAGGACGCGGTCCCCGCGCGCGGCGAGGGCCCCGGCCAGGTTCACAGCGGTCGTCGTCTTCCCGCACCCGCCCTTCTGGTTGACGAAGGCGTAGACCGGGTAGGGATCTCGGGGAGGCGAATCCATGGGGTGCGAAGGCCCGGCACGCACACGATCCAGCGTGGGTCGCCGGCGCGGGGTACGAGGAGTCCGAGGGAGCGCGGGCCGGGGCGGGAGCTTTGCCTAGATTACTCGCAGGCGCACGGGAATCCGTAGCGCCGGGGGCCAGGAGGTTCAGGAATCGCTTCCGTGCCGGCGCTCCGGCAGCTGGCCCTCGCCGGATGGTCTCCTGCCGCTGAACCAGGACGGCGCCGGTGCCCGATGGCCGAAGACCCGGCTGCTCAGCGCAGCGCCCGGCGCGCCCGCTCGTAGAACGGCTGTGCCGATCGGGCATGGTCGATGGGCGGCCAGTCGGCCACGCGCTTCATCGATTTCACGGCGGCGCAGTCGGGGTAAGAGAGCGCTGCGGGCTTGCGCATCTGGACCGCCTGGGGGATCGCCAGGTCCGCCGGGATCCAGCCGATCAATTCAGGGGTGTGGCCGAGGAACTTGTGAGACGCGAAGCGGAAGCGCTCCCAGGCGTCCATCGCGATCCGCTCGTCGGGTGCCCGGTTGACCACCAGCCCCACCCGGAGGGCGGGGTTGACCATGTGGGCACGCTTGTAGAGCGCGTAGCCGTCCGAGAGAGCCGTCACCTCGTGGTTGGTCACCAGGATCAGCGTGCTCGTGGCGGCGAGGTGCGCCACGGTGCTGTAGCTGAGCCCCGCGCCATGGTCGATGATGATGAGGTCGAAGTCGTCTTCGAGGGGCCGCAGGGCCTTGAAGAGGCGGTCCAGCTCACGTCGCGTCGGGTCGACCATCACCTGGCGACCGACCCCGCCGGCGAGGAGCTTGAGGCCGTGCGGCCCCTCCACGAGTGCCTCGCGAGCGGTCACCTGGCCCTCCATCACATGACCGACATCGTAGGGAGGCGCCAGGCCGAGCAGCAGGTGTGCGTTGGCCAGGCCCGCGTCGAAGTCGACGAGGAGCACCCTCTCGCCCTGCTGGGCCCAGAGGATCGCCAGGTTGCTCGCGAGCACGCTCTTGCCGGTCCCGCCCTTACCGCTGGCGATGCAGACCACTCGGGCCGAGCTGGTGCCCACCGCGGCGCCCGCTCCGCGCCTCGCCGTGGACTCCGCGGCTTGCCGCGAGCGGGCGGTCTGGACGCCGCCTTCGGGGCTGGTCCGCGGGGTCTCCACGGTCGACGCCACCCCCGCGTGAGAGGTCCGCGCCCTCGCGGGAGCGACCGGGGCCGCGGTCGCTGCGACCGCGCCGGAGGCGGAGACTCGCTCGCCGAGTCGCTCGATCGCTCCGTTGCGATGACTCTCCTTGGCGGCCGCGCGGCGCGCGAGGAGGCGCGCGACCCGCTCATCGCCCTCCCATGAGTCTCGCACCGTTTCCGAGGTGGCCAGGCCGTTCGCATCGGCCGAGCGCTCGTCACGCCGGGCACCGGCGGCGCTCTTCCGACCGCCGAAGCGAAATGCGCGGAGGCGAGAGAACTGGAACCTGTTCAGCATCAGCAGGCCAACATGGTGCCGAAGCAACCGATCAAGTCAAGCCGGCCGCGTCGGAGCGAGGATTTGGAACGAGGTCGAGAGTCCTGCCGATCCGCACGCGCCATCGCTCCACGGTTCGGCGTTTCCCGGACGCCGGACGCATGAAGCCCGGTGAAACACGACGAGCCGCGCCTCAAGTGAAACGCGCGTCCTCGCCGATCCGATGCAGCTTCAGGATGTTGGTGCTTCGGGCAATCCCAACCGGAATACCGGCGACGAAGACGACTCGATCTCCCATCGCCACGATGCCGCGGGCCTGCAGTAGATCGGCCGCCGTGTCGATCATCGCGTCGAGGTTCTCCTCGCGACGGAAGAGGATCGGCCGCACGTGCGCGAGAACAGACATTTTTCGCACCGTGTCGGGGCGAGGGCTCAGGGCGATGATCTCGGCACTCGGGCAGAAACGCGAGAGGAGCCTGACGGTGTTGCCCGTCTCCGAGAAGCAGACGATGCGATCCACCCCCACCGCATTCGCCACGTGAACGGCAGCCATGGCCGTCGCACGGGAGAAGAAACCGCGCTCGGCCCCGGCCGCGAGCCGCGGGCGGCGCTGGTAGATCTCGGAACTCTCCGCCGCCATCGCCACCTTCGCCATCGTCGACACCGCGCCGATCGGGTGCTTGCCGACCGCGGTCTCCGCCGAGAGCATCACGGCGTCGGTGCCGTCGAGGACCGCGTTGGCGACGTCCGTGACCTCCGCGCGCGTCGGGCGGCCGGCCTCGATCATCGACTCGAGCATCTCCGTCGCCGTGATCGTGAAGACTCCGGCGCGGACGGAGCGCTGGAGGATCTCCTTCTGGACGAGAGGGAGCTGTTCGAGGTCGAGTTCGACCCCGAGGTCACCGCGGGCGACCATCACCCCGTCGGTCGCACCGAGAATCTCGTCGAGGTTGTGGAGCGCGGACTTACGTTCGATCTTCGAGACCAGCTGCAGGCCAGGAGCAAGGCCGCGGATCTCCTCGAGCTCGGAGGATTTGCCGACGAAACTGATGCCCAGCATGTCGACGCCGAGTTCGCGGGCGAGCTGGATCAACTCGCAATCCTCGGCGGTCGGGAGCTCGTAGTGGACGTCCGAGTCCGGCAGGTGCACGCCCTTGCGGTTGCCCACCGGGCCGGCGCGGACCACGGTGCCGACGATGGCGCCGGCTTCCACGGCCGTGGCCTCCAGGAGGACCTGACCGTCAGCGAGGAGGATGCGGTGCCCGGGGTGCACGGCCTCTAGGAGGTCGTCCACGTTGATGTTGACCTCGCCGGGCAAGGCTTCATGAGAACCCGGGCGCAGACGCACCTCCTGCCCGACGCCGAGCTGGATCGAGCCTTCGGGGAACGTCCCCGTGCGCATCTTCGGGCCCGGCAGGTCCGCGAGGACCGCCACCGGTGTCATCCGATCGGCCGAGGCCGCGCGGATCTTCCTCATGCGGCGGCGATGCTCCTCCGCGGTGCCGTGACTGAAGTTCAGACGAGCGACCGAGAGCCCCGCATCGATCATCTCGGGGAGGTGATCCTCGGACGCCGGCCCGATCGTGGCGACGATCTTCGTGTAGCGCGGGGTCTCCGCGACGGTCGGCGCCGGGAGGAAGCGCGGGGGCAGGCGGCGGCGCCGACCGGCGGCGGCCGGCGCGGCATGTGCGGCAGCGGTCATGTGCGCATTGTGACCGCACCCACGCCGGGGAAGCGAGTGGAACGAGGACGCAGCGCTCGCGCTCACGCTCGCCTCATGGAACCCGCCCTCGCGCGAGCGCCTAGGACAGCGCTTCGACGACGAGCTTCGGGATCTCCTGATAGGCCGGAAAACGCCCTGTCGAGGCCTTCGAGTAGACGAGCGCGCCGTCGACGGTGATCTCGAAGCGACCGCCGCTGCTCTCCACCTTCTCGATGGTCACACCGGGGAACGCCTCGGTGAGTTCAGCGGCCAGACCGGCCGCCTGAGGGGCGTAGTTTCACTGCACGCAGAATTCGATCGAGACGTTCATCGCGTCCTCCAGCTGTCGCTCGGTCAAGGAGAGGGGGTGGCTGCGGCGAGAAACCTCGCAAGACACTTCGTCCCAGCTTGATGCGTTCGCCAGCACCGCTTTCGCCCACCGGCACTCATCCTGGGGCTTCCGGTTGGGGGTTTCCACCGCTTCGGAACAGACCGCGGCCCTGGAACGCATCAGATGAGTGAAACTGTGGAGCGCGGCCACGACTCCCTTCGTCGGAGGAGCGCCCTAACTTGCATACTTATGGAACCGTGGCCGTTCGAGCCATCGTCCCAGTCTCGCCCCCCGCACGGGGGCTGCCGCGCGCGCGGCCCACCGAACTCCTCATCAACAGCTCATGGTTCACAAAAACCTCGGCCTCGTAGCCCTCGGCCTGGCGTTCTCGACCGCCGCCTCCGCCCAGAACCAGCTTCCCGTTCAGCCCTTCAGCAGCAGCCCCGACGCGCTCCTCGCGGACTGGACGACCGACCACGGCGAAGGCTGGCACCTGGTGACCCACCCGTCGACCGGCACCCTCCAGATGCTCCACGGCATGGCTGCCGAGGGACCGTTCGAGCCGGACACGAATCAGCCCGAGGACTGGTTCGCCCTCGCGCGCTACTGGGTCCAGGAGACCTATGGGATGCACGGGATCGAGGATGCGCAGCTGGTCGAGCCCCGGTTCCGCTACCTCCCGCTGGCACAGGCGAACACGACGGACAAGATCACCGTGCGCTTCGAGCAGGTCATCGCGGGCGTGCCGGTCGAGCAGGCCGCCGTCAACGTGCTGTTCGACACCCAGGGCCGGATGCTGTCCCTGCACACCACCGCCGCCCCCGACGTCGAGCAGGCCGGCGTGCGGCCCGTGATCAACGCAGGCTTCGCCAACCTCGTCGCCGCCGAGGCGTTCCAGCGTGAGTTCGGCGTCGAGCCCACGACCCAGGGCAACGAGCGCCTCGTCCACGCGTGGGTGGACGAGGGCGAGACCCGCCGCTGGCAGCTCGCATGGCAGGTCGAGGCCAACTTCGACAGCCCCGACCAGCCGATCGGCATCCGCTACACGATCGACGCCCTCGGCCGTCGTGTCCTCAAGCAGACCTCGACGATCCACAACTTCGACGTCTTCGGCACCGTCCGCGCGAACGCGACGCCGGGCACCGCAGCCGACAGCACGTCGAACTCGCCGGTCCCGATCGAGGTTCCGCGGACTCGCCTCTCCAGCAGCGCGGGCACGATCGAGACCGATCGCGACGGCAACTTCAACTTCGCCGGCGTCAACTCGCCGATCGACATCACCCTCGACTACTTCGGTCAGTTCTCCGACGTCCGCAACTCGGGCGCGGACTACACCATCACGTTCCAGAACGTCCAGCCGGGGCAGCAGAACAACCTGCTCGCCAACCCGAACCCGACGCAGAACACCACGGCCCAGGCCAACGTCCAGATCCACCTCAACGTGCTTCGTGACTGGATCCGTGACCGTTTCCCCACGGACGCCACCGCGGACTTCCGGGCCGTCGCGAACGTCAACCTCGACTCGAACTGCAACGCGTTCTTCAACGGCAGCAGCGTCAACTTCTACACGGCCGGTGGCGGCTGCGCGAACACGGCCTTCAGCACGGTCGTCGCCCACGAGATGGGGCACTGGCTGAACGTGCGCTACGGCACCGGCAACGGGTCCGACGGCATGGGCGAGGGCAACTCGGACGTCTTCGCGATGTACCTCTACGACACGCCGATCGTCGGCGCGGGCTTCCTCACCAGCGGCGGCAGCATCCGCAACGGCAACAACACCCGCCAGTTCTGCGGCGACTCGAGCCCCGGCTGCTACGGCCAGGTCCACACGGACGGCCAGGTCTGGATGGGCGCCGCCTGGAAGGTCCGCGTGCGACTCAACAACGCCCTGGGCAACGACCTCGGCGACCTCACGTCGGACCTGCTCTTCCTGGGCTGGATGAACAGCTACAACCAGACGGGGATCCGCTCGATCATCGAGACGCAGTGGCTCACGCTCGACGACGACAACGGCAACATCAACGACGGCACGCCCAACTTCTCCCCGATCGACGCCGGCTTCCGCGAGCAGGGTTTCCCCGGCTTCGACCTGCCCTTCATGACGATCGACCAGGTCACCGAGGTGACCGATACGCTCGACGAGCAGGGCCCCTACGCCGTGAACGCTCGCGTGACGGCGAACCTCGGCACGACCGTGACCGCGGTCGACGTCCGCTATCGCGTCAACGGCGGTCCGATCCAGACCGCGCCCATGACCCCGGGCGCCGGCTCCGTCTTCTCCAGCGGCATTCCCGGCCAGGTCTCTCCCGCGGTCGTCGAGTACACGATCCGCGCGACGGACAGCGGCGGGAACCAGGAGAACTTCCCCGAGGCTGGCTTCGCGGGCGCGCTCACCTTCGTGGTGGGCAACTCCGTGCCTGTCCTCGTCACCGACTTCGAGGCCGCGTCCGGCTGGCAGGGTAGCGCGCCGGGCGACGACGCCACGACCGGGATCTGGACGCGGGCCAACCCGCGCGGCACGGACGCCCAGCCCGAGGACGACTTCACGGCCGGCGGCGTCAACTGCTGGTTCACCGGCCAGGGCTCCGTCGGCGGCAGCCTCGGCGAGAACGACGTGGACGGAGGATCCACGACGCTCCTGAGCCCGGTCTTCGACGGCTCCGGCGCGGCGATCCTCAACCTGAGCTACGCGCGCTGGTACTCGAACGACACGGGCGCGTCCCCGAACGCCGACGTCTTCGTCGTCGGGGTCTCGACCGACGGCGGGAGCAGCTGGACCGACATCGAGCAGGTCGGCCCCGGCGGCAACGAGTCGAACGGCGGCTGGTTCCGCCCCAGCTTCGACCTGGCCCAGATCGTGACGCCGACCGCGAACATGCGTCTGCGCTTCGTCGCCTCGGACCTCAACGACGGGTCCATCGTCGAAGCCGCCGTCGACGACATCGAGCTCATCTCGCTCGAGCCTTCCCTGTCGCCGCCGTCCAACTACTGCACGGCGAACCCCAACTCGACGGGCCAGCCGGCGTCCATCGGCGTCTTCGGCAGCCAGAGGATCTCCGACAACAGCCTCACCCTGACCGCCACCAGCGTTCCGGCTGGCCAGTTCGGTCTCTTCTTCTTCGGTGAGCAGCAGGACAACGCTCCCCTGGCTGGCTCCAGCGGCATCCTCTGCGTCGGCAGCCCGCAAACCCGGCTCCCCGTCGTCCAGTCCGATCCCTTCTTCGGGTTCGTCAACCACCCCCTCGACTTCACGGACAGCGGCAGCACCGCCTCGACGATCTCCGCCGGCACCACCCAGAACTTCCAGTTCTGGTTCCGCGACCTCGGCACGTCGAACACGACCGACGGCATCACCGTCGAGTTCGGTCTCTGAGACGAGCCCTCGCGCCCCGGTCACGACCTCAGGTCGCGGCCCGGGCACCCGTTCGACGCGGCCCGCTCGGGAGTCTCTCCCGGGCGGGCCGCTGTGCGTCGAGGCGCTCCGAGCGCTCTCCCGGCCCGCTGAGGCGGCCCCGGGGCCCCGTGTGCGGCCACGCGCGGGTGAATCAGTGCCTTTCGTGAGGCGTCCACCCGCTCCGCTTCGCACCCTCACAGGGCGCTGGCCCGCCGGCGCCACCCCGCGGCCGCCCTCGACGGCGCGCCCCGATCGCCCCGACCGCAGTGCCTCCCGCTCTTCCACGGGACCGACCGCCGCGGTCCACACCGACCTGCAGACCATGCGCACCAGCACCTACGCGGCCGCCTTCGCGGTCCCCGCCCTCCTCGCCTTCACCTCGATCGCCCCGGAGAAGATCAGCTTCGCTCCGAAGGCCGGCACGACCGTCACCAAGACGTTCACCACGGTCACTCAGATGGAGCTCGAGGACGCCGAGGTCCTCATGGGCGGCCAGCCCGCCCCCATCGGCGAGGCGGAGATGGCCATGGAGACCACCCAGAGCGTCACCGTCTCGGACACCTACGGCCCCATGGCCGACGGCCAGCTCACGAAGCTCAGCCGCACCTACGACTCCATCGGCATGGAGACGCAGATGGACATGACCATGGGCATGGCCCAGGAGATGGCGGGCGAGGGCTCTTCGCCCCTCGAGGGCAAGACCGTCGAGTTCGACTGGAACGAGAAGGACGGCGAGTACGAGATCGCCTTCGCCAAGGGTGAGGAGGGCGAGCCCGAGGAGCTCGAGGGCCTCGACATCGAGATGGACCTGACGGGCCTCGTGCCGGGTGAGGACATCTCCGTCGGTGACAGCTACGACATCGACACGATGGCCCTCGCCCAGATCCTCGCACCGGGCGGCGACCTCGCGCTCGAGATGGAGATGGACGGCGCCGCGGGCGGCGGGCCGGTTCCCGGGACCGACCCTGGTCAGATGGGCGACCTCAGCGCGTTCTTCGATGACGTTCTCGACGGGGATGCCAGCGGAAAGCTGACGGAGATCCGAGAGGCCGACGGCGTCCGCGTCGCCGTCATCGAGATCGAGTTCGACGTGGCCGCGACGACGGACCTCACGGAGATGGTCGCCGAGAACGTCCAGAACGACGAAGAGCTCCCGCCGGGCGTCTCCATGGAGGTCGACCGCATGGAGATGGCGATGACCTACGAGGGCAAGGGCGAGCTCCTCTGGAACCTCGACGCCGGCCACGTCCACAGCCTCGAGATCGAGGCCGACATGACGAACGAGATGGACATGGGCATGACCATCAACGGCGAGATGGAGATCTCCATGGACATGGCGATGGCCGGCAAGATCGTCACCACCGTCACCGCGGAGTGAGACCGGCCTTCGTCCGGACGCGCGCGGCGCGGGGAGCTCGTCCTCCCCGCGCCGCGCGCGCGTTTCGGAGCCTCACCCGCTCGAGAGCCGAGGCCTAGCGGGCCCAGCCCGCGAGCCAGTCGTGCACGATCTGCGCCTGATGCGTCGCGGGCACGTACTCGAGGGGCGGGACGTGCAGGAAGAGCGCCGTGACGCCCTTCTCCACGCCGACCTCGAGACCCTCACGGAAGATGCGCTCGCACAGGTAGCCGCCGGCGTCGTTCGAGAGGCTCGTGTGGCCGGCACCGGCGGCGGAGAGCAGCGCGCGCAGCGCCACGAGGTCGGCGGCGGGCCTGCGCTCGGCGAGCCCCTCCAGGGTCACCGATCCGCCGAGGACACCGTCGTTGTCGGGCTGCGCGCTCTCGAAGCGCACTCCGGCTCGCTGTTCGAGGCGGAACTCGGGTCCACGGTGCACGCCGAGCGACACGATGCCGGCGAGGCCGTCTCCCAGCGCCGCGGCGGCCTCCCGGAGCGCCCCGGGTGCCCTGTTGAAGCTGACCGGCAGCTCGACGCCGCGGAGCCTGGGTCCGCGCGGCCCGAGGCGCTCACCGTCCAGGGCCCGGACGACCAGCCCGCTGGGATTCACGGCCACGTCCAGAAAGGACTCGAAGCCCGTGAGTAAGAGGGTGCGTTCCATGGCGGGGGGTCTTGAAGGGTAGACTCTTTCCCCGAAAAGCGACGCCTGACTGCGAGGAACGCAGAATCCGGCGCCACCGCCAGAAGACCGCGCCCGACGATGTCAGAAATCACTTCAAGGAAGGACAAGGTCCTCATCGCCAACGGCCAGGGATTCTGGGGCGACTCGATCCTCGGCCCGGTCCGCCTCGTCGAGGAGGGCCCCCTCGACTACCTGACGCTCGACTACCTCGCCGAGGTGACCATGAGCATCATGCAGAAGCTCAAGGGACGGGACCCGTCGAAGGGCTACGCGACCGACTTCGTCGCGCTGCTGGATCGGATCCTCCCGAAGGCGGTCGAAAAGGGCGTCAAGATCGTCGCCAACGCCGGCGGCGTGAACCCGCACGCCTGCAAGGACGCGGTCCTCGAGGTCATCCGGAAGCACGGACTCGAGGGCGTGAAGGTCGCGGTGGTCGAGGGCGACGACATCCTCGCCGGCCTCGACGACCTGATGGCGAGCGGCGAGCGCTTCGAGAACATGGACACGGGAGAGGCTCTCGCGACGGTCCGCGACCGCGTCTCGAGCGCCAACGTCTACCTCGGCGCCTTCCCCATCGCCGAAGCCCTCGACCAGGGCGCGCAGATCGTCATCACCGGCCGCGGCACCGACCCCGGGCTCGTCATCGGCCCGCTCATCCACGAGTTCGGCTGGGGCCCCGACGACCTCGACCAGCTCGCAGCGGGCACCGTCGCCGGCCACATCGTCGAGTGCGGCGCACAGTGCACGGGCGGTAACTACACCGACTGGGAGACCATCCCGGACATGGCGATGATCGGCTACCCGGTCATCGAGGCTCAGCCCGACGGCACGTTCACGGTGACCAAGCACGAGGGCACCGGCGGCCGCGTGACCCGCGACACCGTCGTCCACCAGCTCTCCTACGAGATGGGCGACCCCGCGAACTACATCACCCCCGACGTCGTGGCGGACTTCACCTCCTTCTCGATCACCGACGAGGGCGACGACCGCGTGCGCATCGAGGGCGTCAAGGGCCACCCCGCGACGCCGACCTACAAGGTCTCCATGAGCTACCAGGACGGTTGGAAATCCGTGGGCCAGCTCACGATCTCCGGCCCCGACGCCCTCGCCAAGGCGAGGCTCGCCAGCGACATCGTCTGGGCACGCCTCGCCTACGACGGCTTCGAGTACTCCGACGATGAGAAGCTCATCGAGTTCGTGGGCGCCAACGTGTGCCACGAAGGCGTCTCCGTGCCCGGCGCCGACGACCCCTCGGAGGTCGTCCTGCGCCTCGGCGTGAAGGGCCCGGACCGCGCACGAGTCGCGCGCTTCGGCTCCGAGCTCGTCCCCCTCGTGACCAGCGGCCCTCCGGGCGTCACCGGCTTCGCTGGCGGCCGGCCCAAGGCCACAGAGATCATCGGCTACTGGCCGGCGCTCCTCTCGAAGGACAAGGTGAAGACCTCCGTCCAGACCTACTCCTGACCCCCCACCGAAGTCATGCCCCAGGTCCAGCTCAGCGCGATCGCGTCCGCCCGCTCCGGTGACAAGGGAGAGGGCTCGAACGTCGGCCTCATCGCGCACTCCGAGGCGGCCTACGCGTTCCTGCGCGAGGCCCTGACCGAGGACGTCGTGCGCGCCCACTTCGCCGGCATCAACCACGGCGGCGTGAAGCGCTACGCCGCGGACAACATGCGCGTGCTCAACTTCCTCCTCGAGGACAGCCTCGGCGGCGGTGGCTCCGCGTCGCTCAAGACCGACGCTCAGGGCAAGACACACGGGCTCGCGCTCCTGCGCATGACCCTCGACGTTCCGGACGACGTCCTCGCGAGCGTCGAGGCCGGTCGCTGATGGACGTCCTCCTCGAGCTCCACGAGCGCGCTCGACGAAAGAACGCGCGCATCGTCCTCCCCGAGGCCGGCGACGAACGCGTCGTGCGCGCCGCCGCCCGCCTCGCCGACGAGGGGCTGGTCCAGCCCGTCCTCGTCCGCGCCCGCGGCATGGGCAGCGTGCCGAGCTCCGTGGAGGTCGTGGACCCCGGCCGCGATCCGCGCGCCGACTCCTTCGCCGAGGCCCTGCACGAGCGCCGCAAGGCCAAGGGTATGACGCCCGCCGAGGCGCGCGAGCGCATGCTCGATCCGCTGATGTTCGGCGCCGCGCTCGTGGCCAGCGGAGACGTCGCCGGCGGCGTGGCGGGCTCGGAGGCCGCCACCCCGGACGTTCTGCGCGCTGGCCTCCAGGTCATCGGCCTGCAGAGAGGCATGAAGACGCTGTCCTCGTGCTTCCTCATGGTGCTCGAGGACCGCGCCCTGACCTACGGCGACTGCGGCGTGGTCCCCAACCCGACCTCCGAGCAGCTCGTGGACATCGCCATCGCCACGGCCGAGAACCACCGAAGGCTCGTGGGCGAGACCCCGAAGGTCGCGCTGCTGTCCTTCTCGACCAAGGGCAGCGCCGCGCACGACGACGTCACCAAGGTGCAGCGCGCGACCGAGATGCTGAGGGAGCGTGTCCCCGGCCTGACCGCCGACGGCGAGCTCCAGGTGGACGCGGCCATCGTCCCGTCGGTCGCCGAGAGGAAGGCGCCCCGCTCCCCCCTCGCGGGTCAGGCCAACGTCCTGATCTTCCCGGACCTGGACGCGGGCAACATCGCCTACAAGCTCACCGAGCGCCTCGCCGGCGCCACGGCCCTCGGGCCCCTCGTCCAGGGCCTGGCGCAGCCCTTCATGGACCTCTCTCGCGGCTGCACGGCGGACGACATCGTCGACGTCGCCTGCATCGCAGCGGTCAGCGCCGACTGACCCCGAAGCCGCGCGCGCGCCGACTCAGTGCGAGCCGTCGTCGCGGTCGCCGGTCGCGTGATACCCGTCGTCGCCGGGCTCCAGGCGCTGCATCGCGCCAGTGACCGGGCACACGAGCACGTTGGGGTCGTTCGGGTCGAGCTCCTCCTGGACCTCGTCGGTCGCCGCCGAGGCGTCGGAGTCGAGCCGCTCGGTCCCCTTCTCCGGACCGTTGCAGGCGACGAGCGGGAGCACGGCAGCGCCGAGGATCAGGATGGACTTCTTCATGGTCGGGTGGGGAATCGGCCACCGGTGACCGATATTCAAGGACGGAGCGCCAGGGACGTGGCTGCAGTGACTTCCAGCTCATTCTAGCGCCCCGGCCCCCACCATGGCCTCCAAGCGCAACAGGAGGAGCATCCGCCACATGGCGGAGGAGCTCGACGAGGACCGTCCCGGCCGCCGCGGCGGGTCGCTCCCCACGGTCGATCTCCACGGCTGCACGCTCGACCAGGCCCGGCGCCGGCTGGCCCAGGAGCTCACCCGCTGGCGCGCCGGCGGCGTGACCCGCGGCCGCGTCGTCACCGGCAGCGGCTTCGGCAGCCCCGGTGGAAAGGCCCGACTCGCGCCGGAGATCGACTCCTGGCTCCGCGGTGAGGGCCGGGCCTACGGTGTCACCGAGGTCCGCTCCGTCCCCGGGCAGGGCGCCTTCGACGTCACCGTCGAGCGCTGAGCTCACCCGCCGCTGCGGCTTCAGAAGCGCCAGCTGATCCCCGTGTAGAACGTGAGGTCGGGACCCGATGCTGCGACCGCGTCCTCGTGGAAGGAGAATCTCAGGGTCGAGGCGCCGGAGAGCTCGTAGGCGAATCCGAAGCCGAGGTCGAGGATCTCGCGATCGATCTCCTCGAAGGGGAGGCTGCGCGTCAGGGGCATCTGCAGCACCGCCTGCGCGAGCAGCGAGAGCCGGTCCGACCAGCGGTACTCGGCCCCTCCGCTGACGGAGAAGAGCGAACGCACGTCGATGCCGGCGCGCTGGAAGGACGCCGGCTGGTCCACGTGGACCCCGTCGACGCCGCCGAAGAAGGTGAATCGCCCGACGCTCCGCTCGAGGATCACACCGGCCGCTGCGTCGATCCCGCCGCTTCCGGTGCCGCGTCCCTCGTCGCCCGTGGGCAGTTCGATCGTGAAGCGCGCCGCCACCGCAGGGCCGTCGCCGTCCTCCTCGCGGATCCGTGACACCAACGTGATCGGCAGATCGCCGAAGCGCACATGGTCCTCCGCCAGCTCCCACGCGACCTCGCCGTTCCGCTGGAGGTACATCGAGTACTGGTCGCTTTGGAACTCGTCGCGTCCACCGCCCACGAAGCCCGTGATCGCATGGAAACCGTCGACGAAACTGTCGAGGAAGCCGCTCGACGCGAACAGCACCGTCGGTTCGAGGACGACCTCCACGCCGTCGGTGGGGGCGTACTGCAGCGTCAGCGATCCCCGCGCGATCTCCCCGTCGAAGGCCGCCGCTTCGGCGGGTCGAACGACGCGCTCGAAGATCGAGGCGTAGAAGATCTCGGCGGTGGCGCGGCCCTCCCCCGCCTCCAGCAGCGCCGCGCGGCGCGGCCTGTTGGCGGGGAAGATCAGGCCCGCCGGCTGCATGATCCGCGTGGGGATCGGACCCCGGACGCGCTCCGCGCCCGCCGCGGAGAGCCCCTCCGGCGAGACGCACGACGCGGACAGCGCGAGACCGGCCCCGACAGCGATCCGGAGCACGAACTCAGCGATCCTCATCGTTTCCTCCGCGGCCCTGCCCGCCCTCCCCGGCGGCTCCGGGCGTCGGGAGCTGGATCACGATCTCCACGTCCTGTCGCCTGAACACGCAGCTCCCGTCGGCCTCGCACACCGAGTAGAGGACGTACCCCTGGAGCCGCGCGCTCGCTGGCGGCGCTCCCGCGCCGACCGGCGGGACCAGGGGAACGGGTGGGGTGGAGACCTCCAGGTCCACGGAGAGGGGCGCCCTCTTCGCGCGATCGCCGTCCCCGTCGGGCGCCGGGAAACGCGCGCGACGAGCCTCGGAGGTCCAGCCCTCCGGGACCTCGAGCCAGAGCTCGGCGGGATCGGCGTCCGGTGTCCATCCCGCGTCCTCTCGCGGCCGGAGCGCCACGTGGATCCGCGACGCTCCGCGCGGCGCCCGGACGTTCGGACCCGCAGCGCCGGTGTGCAGGACGACGGCGGTCTCCACCCGGACCAGAGCGCCCGCGTCCCGGGCCACCAGCCCGTCCGGATCGGGCTCGACCTCACCGGCCGTACCCCTCGGAACCGCCCGCGACCTCCCGGCGACCTCGGCGCCGGAGAGCGGAACTCGCAGCGCCAGCGGCTCCTCGCCCCGCGCCGCGATCTCCCGCGCCGCGCCGTGCACCCAGTCGTAGAAGGGGTAGGGCTTGTCGAGGCGTGGTCCCCACTGCTGGATGCGCCGGCGCCAGACGTACTGGTCGGGACGCGCCGCCAGAGCCCGCTGCCAGAGGTCCGCAGCGCGCTGGAAGTCCCCCGGCCGGGGAGCAGGGCCGTCGTGGTCCATGCGCGCGGCCACACCCGCCCGGAAGAGTTCCTCGGGCGAGGACGCGCGATCCGTCGACGCAGCGGCGGCGTCGTCCGGACGGGGGCCGTAGGGCAGACCGAGCCGGCCTCGGAGTCGCTCGAGCTCCGCTGCGCCGGCGACGCCACCGCGCGACATGCGGAACGCTCGCGGCGCGGCCCGGCCCGGGTCGTCCTCGAAGCGGCCGCCCAGGAACTCCTCGACGATCTGCTCCTGGAAGCGCCGCGGGTCGGGGCGCGTGAGCCGCACGATCCCGTGCTCGTCGACGGCGGTCAGGGCGGGGACCGCGTCGATGCCCGTGAGGTTGAACGGGTCCCAGAGGATCGGGAAGCCGAGCCCCTTCCAGCGGGCGAAGAGCGCACAACGGTCGGGATGCTGCTCCTGGGTGATACCGACGACCACCAGCTCGCCGCGCTCGACGAGCTCCTTCGTCAGGCCGTGCCAGACCGGCACGTGCGAACGGCAGCCTGCTCACCACGATGCGAACTGGATCAGGAGGACCCGCTCGCCCCGCAGCGCGGCGAGATCGAAGGACCCGCTGCCATCGATGAGGGGGAGCTCGAGGTCGGGGATGCGCTCCCCCACCGTCGTCCAGGCCCCGGCCGCTGGAACGGGAACAGCCTGCGCCGGGCGGCCGTCGACCTGAGCAGGAGGCCCTTGGCCGAGCGCGACGAGCGCGACGGAGGAGAGGAGAGCGAGGCACATGGCGGGGAGCGTAAACACGGACCGGGCCGGACCGAACGCCTTCACGGGATCCCGAAGCGTCGGCCGCTCGTCGGCTCGAACGCGCGGGCGCCCGGGCGCCCAGGCCAGCTCCCATCCGGAACCGTGGTGGGGACTCCGTCCTATCGGATTTCGAAGGACCGAACGCCTTCGGGCACCGCATCGAAGCGCTGGACGTCCTCCACGACCGCTCCCGACGGCCCTCGCCCCAGCCAGCCTTCGAGCTCCTCGAGCGCTCGCGCGCCGCCCTCCGCGTGGGCCTCGACCCGACCGTCATCCAGGTTGCGCACCCAGCCGACGAGGCCCAGCGCGCGGGCCTCGAGACGCATGTGCCAGCGGAATCCGACGCCCTGGACCCGCCCGTCGATCAGCCAGCGCCGCGCAGCCCGGACCCCGGGGATCTCACCCACGGGTCGGACTCGGCGCGGCGGCGCGGGGGAAGCCCGAGTGAACCGTCGGGCCCGGAGGGAGCTCGCGCATCACCTCGGCCTCGACGGCTCGGAGGGTGGCGATGCGCTCGTCAGCGCGCTCGCGACCGAAGATCCGCCGCGCGAACTTCGCGTACATCCCCTGGTGCGCCGCCTCGCTCGGGAGGAGCTCTGCGAAGAGCGCGCGCAGCCGCTCGTCCACCGCGTGGTTCGCGAGGAGGTGGAAGCGCTCGAGGCTGCGGGCCTCGATCAGGTGCGCGATGACGAGGCGGTCGAGCACGAGGCTCTTTCGCGTGACGGCGGAGCGGCGGTGGAGCTGTGACGCGTAGGGGTTCTCGGCCTGATCGCTGAGCGCGCCGCCCCGGGCCTCGAGCTCCGCGAGGACGATCTCGAAGTGCTCCATCTCCTCGATCACGACGCGCGAAAGCGCCCGCGCGAGCTCGCCGTGGCCCGGGTTCTTCGCGATCAGGGCGTGGGCCGAGGACGCAGCCTTCAGCTCGCAGTGCGCGTGGTCGTCGAGGAGCCGGCGAACGTCCGACTCGGCGACCGCGACCCAGTCCTCCGGCGTCTCGACGTCGAGGGGGAAGCTCATCAGCCGTTCTGGCCGGGAACCCAGAGCACGTCGCTCTTGCCACCCTCGTTGGCAGCGCGCGAGAGGACGAAGAGCAGATCGGACAGGCGGTTGAGATAACGCAGGACCTCGGGGTTCACGGCGCCCTCGTCCTCGAACTCCGCGAGCGCGGCCACCTCGCGCTCGGCGCGACGGCAGACCGTACGCGCCACGTGGAGATAGGACGCAGCCCTGGTTCCGCCGGGGAGCACGAAGGAGGAGAGTGGCTCGAGGTCGGCGTTGACCTCGTCGATCCAGCTCTCGATGCGCTCGGTGTAGGACTTGGAGATCCGCAGCTTCTCCCCGGCTTCGCCCGGCACGCAGAGGTCCGAACCGACGTCGAAGAGGTCGTTCTGGACCGCGCGCAGCCGGCGATACGTCTCGCTCTCCTCTTGCGACGGCTCGAATCCGTCCACGAGCGCGAGGCCGATGAAGCTGGAGAGCTCGTCGACGGTCCCGTAGGAGGTCACCCGCAGGTGATGCTTCGGGAGCGTCGATCCATCGCCGAGCTGCGTCGTGCCGTTGTCCCCGGTCTTCGTGTAGATCTTGCTGAGGTAGACCATCCGGCCGGAATCCTAGTCCGCGCCACCGCGTGTGGCAGTGTCCAGCTCCGAGCTTCCGAGCGCAGGAGCGAAGACCGGGTCCCTCAGGGCTCTTCGCTCCCGGGAGCGTCATGGTCCGCGTCCACCTCCTGGGCGAGACGGCGCTGCAGCGCGTCCCTCCGCCGCGCCCCCTTCTCCTGGCCGCCCAGGCCGAAGTCCGCTGGCTCGCTGCTCGACCCCAGAGCGTTGAGGATCAGGTGCCAGGCCCGCGCGTCCCGGGGCTCCAGGGGCGTGCGCGTCATCATCCGGTCGATCATCGAGGTGACGTCCGCCGCCGCGGACTCGGTGCGCGCCACCCCTCCCGCGAGCACCTCCTTCATCCGCGCCCTCAGGAAGGCGCGGCCCCGACCATCGACGCGCTTCGGCTCCGGCTCGTGCTCGTGGACCTTCGTCCCGGTGAACAGGCTGTAGAGAGCGACGACGACGGCCTGGGCGAGGTTGAGCGAGGTGTGCTCCGCGGCCGTCCGGAAGTGGACGAGCTCCTGAGCGAGGTCGCACTCCTCCTTGGTCAGCCCGGTCTCCTCGTTGCCGAAGATCAGCGCGAGGGTCTGTTCGTCGGAGTCGCCGATCGCCCGCAGGTCCGGCGCTCGCTCCCTCCAGTCGACGCGCCTCGTCTTCTTGCGCGTACGCCCGGTGAACGCGACCGCGTGGTGCGTTCCCTCGAGGGCCTCCTCGAGAGTGTCCACCACCCGGATCATGTCACGCGCCTCCTCGCCCCCGTGACTCATGAGCGCGAAGTCGGGGTGGATGAGCAGCGAGGGACGCGCCGGGCTCGTGATGACGATCTCCGTCGCGCCGAAGTTGAGCGCGGCGCGGAGGACCGATCCCACGTTCCGCGGACCGCCGGGACGGCAGAGGACGACGCGCTTCATGACCCGGTGCGGCTCACTCGTGAGGGGGAAGGGTGCGGACGAACTCGAGCGCGTCGAACTCCAGCGCGCTCGAGGCGCCGGGAACGGGCCCGAACCCGATCCGGCGGACGCCGAGCACCCCCTCGGGGGCGCGGCCGTCCCGGTCGAAGAGGGCCTCGGTCAGATCCGTCATCACCCCGGACACCGCCGGCTGCCACGACGGGAGGAAGACGTCGAAGGCGCCGGGGCCCGCGTAGCACACGCCGGCCGCGACGAACTCGGAGGGAGCGAGGAGGGCCCCGTCGATCGCGCAGGACACCGCGAAGCGCTCTCGCCCCGTCTTCTTGAGGAGCACGTCGAAGGGCAGCGCGCCGGCGAGGTGGACGAGGTCGCGGCGGCCTGCGACGTGGGTCACCTGCACGTTGCTGGCCGGGACCTCGAGGAGCTCCGAGGGATCTCGTGGCGGCCAGACGGTCACGAGGACCTCGCCTCGTGCCCCGTCGGGCAGACCTTCGCCGGTGAGCGTCAGGCTCCAGTCGAGCCCGGACGCACGCGTGATCCCGAGCCGGGGCGCTGCGCCACCCTCGGTCTCCACGAAAGCAGGCGCGTCCTCGGAGGGCAGGTAGAGCACGGGCAGCTCCGAGGCGCGGCGCGCGCCGAGAGCGAGCGAGTGAGGCGTCAGATCACCTCCGCGAAGCGCGAGCCGCACGCCGGTGGTCCGTCTCGCGAGCGGGAGCCTGAGCCCTCCTCTCCCGGTCTCGTCCATGTCCGCGAGTCCTCCGCGGGTCGCCGGGGCCCTCCGGGCTCCGGGCCGGGGAACGCGCGCGCCGTCCGCGAGCTGCCAGCTCAGCTCGATCCCCTCGGGCACTCCGGTGACCTCGATGGCCGCAGGCGCGGAGAAGCCGGCGAGGAGCGGGGCGATCGCCTCCCGCTGCGCCTCGTCGAGCTCGACGACCACGCCGTCACGGAACGCCACGAGCTCGCCGTCGGCGTAGCGCTCGACGTGCAGGTCCAGCCCGCGCGCCGCGTGCAGGCTCCCGTCCAGCGCCGCCGTCAGGGCCGTCGCCCTCGCCCCGGGGAACCGCGCAGACGCCGCTTCGAAGGGCTCCTGCGCGGGCCAGCCCTCGACGAGGTGCTCGGTGCAGGCCATGGCGTAGTCCACGACCGAGGGCGCGTGCCGGTCCGGGTGGTCGGAGCCGGGCTCGAAGAGGACGCTGCTCCCTCCTTCGGGCATGCGCACCCACAGCGGCACCTCGACCGACGCGGGCGCGAGACCGGGCCCGGCGGTGGCGTCTCGATCGGCCCTCCCGCGGAGCCCGCCGAGGAGCACGGCCGTACGACCGGCGCGCCCGCTGCGGTCGAGCGCGCCGAGCACCTCCGCGACCGCGGAGTCGATCGATGCGATGCGCAGCTCGGCCAGCGCGCTCTCCCAGGCGGACGCCAGACGGCCGCCGCGCGCCCTCGCGAAGAGCTTCGCGAACTCGCTCAGGCCGCCGCCCTCGTCGCTTCGCAGCTCCTCGAGCGCGGCCGCGACGCGCGAGTTCTCGGCCGCGAGGGGCGCCATCCAGCGCTCGACGATCTCGCGCGCCGCCGGATGGTCCAGGGGAGCGCGCCGGGCGAGGCCGTCGGAGAACGCGAGCAGCACGAAGAGGCGCTCCGTTCCCGCGAAGGCTGTCTCCAGCGCGGGGAGGATCGAGGCGACGACGTCGGACGCGGCTCGCTCGGGCGCCCCCACCTGGGGCGCCTCGTAGGAGTCGAAACCCCTCGAGAAACCGCCGAGCCCGCGGGCGTGACGGGGCGACGGGAGGGCCGCGATGGTCCGCCAGCCCGCCCGCTGGAGGACGTCGGGCAACGCGCGGACACGGGGATCGAGCCGCGCGCGGCCGAGGTGGCGGAGGGACAGGACCCCGTGATCGCGGGGATGCAGACCGGTCAGCGCCGACGCCAGGGAGGCGTTCCCCCCGGTGCTGACTGCGATCGCAGGGCCGTGGTCGATCGACGCCGCGCGAAGCGACGCGAGCGCCGGGTAGCGGGCGGCGAGATCGACGCCGGCGAGCTCGGCGGCGCGGACGCCGTCGAGCAGGATCATGAGGCAGGTGTCGACCTCCCCGGCGGGCTCGGTGAGCGCGCCGCCGCCGAAGGGCTCGGTGCTCGGAGCGGGCGGGCTGTCCCCCTCCTCCCCGCTGCAGGCCACGGAGAGCGCGAGGACGAGCGCGGCGGGGACGCTCCTCATGCGCGCTGCGCCTCCAGCTGCGCGGGGTCGGGGTTCCCGCCGGAGACGGTCACGACGACGCGGAGCGGTCGGTCCGGCGGTACGCCGTGGCCGCGCTTCGCGAGGATGCTGCGCACGAGCGGCGCGAACCCGATGTCCCGCGCGAGGGCGTAGGCCGCCGCGCCCGCCGGCTCGACGACCTGCCCTGCCCAGCCGCTCTCCTCGTCGTCGCGAACGAGCACGCGCTGGGCATCGAGGATGACCTCGTCCTCCAGAGGGACGACCGCGTCGAGGGCGGCGGCGTTGACGGTGATGTTGTGCTGGCCAGCGAAGAGGGTGTTGATGCCCTGGATCCCGCTGGTGACCTCGTCGAGGTGCACCGGTTCACCGGCGCCGAGCCCGCGGGTCATCTTGTCGGCGCCGACGGGCTCGGCGCCGAGGATCGCGACGCGGCCACCGAGGACCCGGCGCAGCGCCAGCGCCGAACCTGCGCTCAGCCCACCGCCGCCGACGCAGAGCACGACCGCGTCGAGCGCCGGAGCCTGCTCGGCGATCTCGACGCCCACCGTGCCTGCCCCCTCGATCGTGCTCGGCCGGTCGTAGGGGTGGACCCAGGTCTTTCCGCCGCCCTCGGGGGAGGCGAGCTCACCGGCGACGCGGTCCGCGTCCGCGCGTGTCGGCGTCAGGACGACCTCGGCCCCCTCCGCCCGGCAGGCCTCGATCTTGTTCGGGTAGGAGAACTCGGGCATGACGATGGTCGCGGCCACGCCGGCGCGCCCCGCGGCCCAGGCGAGGGCGCGGCCGTGGTTGCCCGAGCTCGAGGCGACGACGCCCCGCGCGCGCTCGTCCGCGGTCAGGAGAGCGACGTTGTTCAGGGCGCCCCGCGCCTTGAAGGAACCCGTCACCTGCGCGTTCTCCATCTTGCCGAGGATCTCCAGACCCTCCGGAGAGGGCAGGGACTCGAGGGGAGTGACCCGGACGTGCTCGGCGATGCGCGCCCGCGCCGCGGCGCTGTCGATCCCGAAGAAGGACGCCTCCCAGGGAGCTGCGGAAGGGTCGGCGAGGGTCTCGTTGAGCCACATGCGTCGGAGTCTAATGTCTGCGCGATGAACGCCCCCGTCCAGGCCCCCGCTCCCGTCGCGGCCACCGACGCGCCCCCTGCGCCGGTGCTCCCGGGGCTGCCGTTCACGGCTCGCTGGCTGCTGGCGCCCATGGAGGGCGTCACCGCTCCGTCCTTCCGCGACCTCGTCCTCGCGCGCCACGCCCCCACCGACCTCGGCGGCGCCTTCACCGAGTTCGTGCGCGTCATCCAGGGCCCCGTCGCCCACAAGGAGCTCCACAAGCACCTCGGGACCGCGCGCTTCCCCATCCCCGTGGGGGTCCAGCTCATGGGCCGCGACCTCGAGGGCGTCGAGGGCTCCGTGCGCAACGCCGTCGACATCGGCGTCCCCGTGGTCGACCTCAACTTCGGCTGCCCTGCGCGCGGCGCCCTCAAGGGCTGCGCGGGCGCCGCTGCCCTCAAGGACCCGACGGGCATGGTCGAGACGGTCGAGGCCGCGGTGCGCGGCGCGGAGGGCCGCGTGCCGGTGACCGCGAAGATCCGCGCCGGCTTCGATCACGCGCACGACGTCGAGGCCCTGGCCCGCGCCGCCGAGGACGGCGGCGCGGCACTGCTGACGATCCACTGCCGCACCCGCCGCGAGGGCTACTGCGACGAGGTGGACTGGACGCGCATCGAGCGCGCCGTGAACGCCGTGTCGATCCCCGTCGCGGGCAACGGCAGCGCCATCGTCCACGCCGACCTCGAGCGCATGCGCCGCGAGACCGGCTGCGCCTTCGTCATGGTCGGCCGCGGCGCGCTCGCCGACCCCTGGATGTTCAGCGGCCGCGAGGTCGACGCGCAGGAGGCCGCCGGCTTCCTCGTGGAGTACGCCGACGTCCTCGCCAGCCTCGGCGCCAACGTGAAGGGCGCCGCTGGCCGGGTGAAGCAGCTGCTCAACTACTGGACCGCGGGCGGGATGATCGCCGACGAGGAGCAGCGCGGGACCTGGCTGCGTGAGAAGGACCCGGCGGCCCTGCTCGCGCGCCTGCGAGGTCTGCTCGACGAGTCAGGAGCCGGCGGCCGATGAGCTCGCCGGTCCTCGAGGTCGTCCGCGGCGACATCACGGAGGAGACGGTCGACGCGATCGTCAACGCGGCCAACTCATCGCTCCTGGGCGGTGGCGGCGTCGACGGCGCGATCCACAGGGCCGCCGGCCCCGAGCTGGTCCACGCCTGTCGATTGCACGGCGGCTGCAAGACGGGCCAGGCGAAGACCACGCCAGGCTTCGACCTCGCCGCCCGCTGGATCATCCACACCGTCGGACCCGTCTGGCAGGGCGGAGGCGAGGGCGAGCCCGAGCTCCTGGCGTCGTGCTACCGCGAGGCCCTGCGTGAGGCCGACGAGAAGAGCGCGCGCAGCGTGGCCTTCCCCGCGATCTCGACCGGCATCTACGGCTATCCCGGCGACCTGGCGGCGCGCGTCGCCGTCGAGACCGTGCGCGAGGCCACCACGTCGGTGGAGCGCGTGCGCTTCGTCTGCTTCGACGAGACGACCGTGGGGTTCCTGCAAGCCGCCATCACGGCGGACTGAGCTCCGCAGGACGGACGCCTCCTCAGGGCAGGAGCGGCCCGACCGCGGCCTCGACCGCGGCGACGAGGCGCCCGGATGCGATGCACTCCTTCGCGGCGCGCAGATCGGGCTCCAGGTAGCGGTCGCCCTCGAGGGGCGCGACCACCTTGCGGAGCTCGGCGTGGGCCGCCTCGGCGCCGCGGCCGGCGCGGAGGTCCTTGGTGAACTCGCGTGCCTGGGCGCCGCAGACGAGCTCGATGCCGAGGCCCGCCTCGACGTTGTCGAGGATCGTGCGCGCCTTGCGAGCGGCGGTCACGCCCATGGACACGTGATCCTCCTGGTTCGCGCTCGTGGGGATCGTGTCCACCGACGCGGGGTGGGCGTGGATCTTGTTCTCGCTGGCGATGGCCGCCGCCGCGTACTGGGCGATCATCAGGCCCGAGTGCAGGCCGGGCCTGGGCGTGAGGAACGCGGGCAAACGCGAGAGGTCCGGATTCACGAGCTGCTCGACCCGGCGCTCGGAGACGTTCGCGAGAGTGCAGAGCGACAGGCCCAGGTAGTCGAGGATCATCGACAGCGGCTGGCCGTGGAAGAGACCTGCGCTGAAGACCTCTCCGGTCTTCGGCACGACCAGCGGGTTGTCCGTGACCGCGTTGAGCTCTGCGGAGAGCACGTCGGTGACGTGGGCGAGGGCCGTCTTGACCGCCCCGTGGATCTGCGGAACGCAGCGCAGGGAGTAGGGGTCCTGGACACGGTCGCAGTCCTCGTGGGAGAGGAGCACCTCGGAGTGCGCGAGACAGGCGCGCACGTTGGCGGCGGTCCGGCGCTGGCCCTCGTTGTTCTTCAGCTGGGCGAGCAGGTCCTGGAAGGGGCGCACGCTGCCCTTGAGGGCCTCGACGGAGAGGGCGGCGATGGCGTCCGCGGCTTTCGAGGCGTTGGAGGCCCGGAGCACGCTGACCACGCCTGACGCCTTCATGATCTCGGTGCCGTTGATGAGCGCGAGGCCCTCCTTCGCCTCGAGCTGGAGGGGCGCGAATCCGGCCTCCTCGAGAGCCTCCGACGCGTCCTTCACCGCGCCCTTCACCGAGGCCCGACCGTGGCCCATCATCGCCGCGACCATGTGCGAGAGCGGCGCGAGGTCGCCGCTCGCCCCCACCGAGCCCTGCTGGGGAACGACCGGGACGAAGCCGGCGTTGAACACGTCGCGCAGGTGATGCACGAGCTCCAGCCGCACGCCGGAGACGCCACGCAGCAGGCTGTTCAGGCGCAGGATCTGAGCGATGCGCACCTCGCGCTCCGGCATCGGATCCCCCACGCCGACGCAGTGGGAGAGCACGAGGTTCCTCTGGAGCTCGGCGAGGTCCTCCCGCGGGACCGCGACGTTCTTGAGCTTCCCGAAGCCGGTGGTCAGGCCGTAGACCACGTCGCCCGCCGCCACGTGGGCGTCGACCATCGCGCGGGAGGCGCGGATCCCCTCCTCCACCGCGGGGTGAATCGCGAGATGCAGGTCCTCACCCGCCACGAGGGGCGCGAGGTCTGCGAGGGAGAGGGACGAGCCGTCGAGGGTCAGGGTCTTCACGTGCCGGATCCTATCCCGACCGCGCGCGGGTTCAGCCCCCGCCGGTCCGCATCTCGCGGATCCGGCGCTCTTCGGGGCTCTGGCCCTCGATCGCGCCCCGGGGGAGCTCGCCCTCGACCTTGACGCGACCTCCTGCAGGGACCTCGACCACCTGACGCGTGACGACGTCCAGCCCGCGCCAGCGAGCGCGCACGACCCAGGCTCCCGGGCCGAGGCCGTCGACCTCGAGAGGCTCCCCTCCCTGCAGCACGCGGAGATCCCGGGGCGAGCCCTGGACGCGCACCTCGACCGGCAGGCCCTGGAAGCGGCCGGGCAGGTCGACCTCGACGATCCCGGTGTCGCTCTCGAGCGCCTGCAGCTCGAGCACGAAGACGTCGCCGCTGTTCGGAACGACCGCCGTCGCGACGCGGCGCCCTCCGTTCGCCCGGGCCGTCACGTAGTAGGTCGTGACGAGGCCAGGGTCGCGCGTGAAGTTGAAGCGCCCCTTCGCGTCCGTGACCGTCTCGTCGAAGGCCGTCGCGACGCGCGGGCTGACGAGATCGATCGCGAAGCGCGGGCTCTTCTTCCCGAGGCCGTGAGCGTTGGCCACGGACTGGTTCGCGGCCTCGATCGAGACGCGCGCGCCGCGAACGGGGGCTCCCCCGTCCAGCACGACGCCGCGAACGAGCGGCGCGAGGTCGAAGTCGATCTTCGCCACCTCCTTCCGGCCGCGCTGCAGCCGCGCCTGGACGGAGCGGGAGGACTGGACGGCGCCGCGCCGGAACGCCCGGACGATGACCGCTTCGGGCGGCAGCCCCTGGACCTCGACGCGGCCCGAGCTGGGGATCTCGACGGGGTTCACCTCGTACCAGGGGAAGGCCTCGCCGCTCATGGCCCCCGAGGTGGCGGGCATCAGCACGGCGAGGGTGGGCCCGTCCTCGCCCGCGCGCCGGCCGACGACGAGCTCGAGGCTGGACGCCGGCTGCATGCGGATCACGTAGTCCTCGGGCACGAGGGTCCGGCCGAAGGGAAGCGAGACCTTGCGTCGCGTGATCGCGAATCCATCCTTGCGAGCCGTGGCGAACACCGGGCCCGGCGCGACCTTCCCGAAGGAGAAGAGCCCTTCCTCGTCCGTGTAGGCGACCCTCCCGTCGAGGGTGACCTCGGCTCCCTCCAGGGGGGCGCCGCGGTCGTCGGTGACCGTGCCGGACACGAAGGACGCCTTCGCGAAGGAGACGTGGAGGAGCGTCGTGCGCCGCTGAGCGAGGCGAACCTCGCGGACGGCCGTGAGGCCCGAAGGGGCTTCCAGGCGGACGATCGAGAGCCCCTCCCAGAGATCGCCGGCGCCGAAGCGACCCTCCGCGTCGCACTGCAGAACGCGGCCCTGATTGGGGCCGTGCGTGAACGTGACGGTGGCGGGAAGGGGCTTGCCGCCGCTCCCGCGCATGCTGCCCTCGATGTAGGCGTTCGCTCCGCTCTTGATCGGCTCGGCGCCCTCCGGCACCTCGATGGCGCGGTCGAGGACGAGGCTGAATTCCAACTCCAGCGGGTGGATGACCGTGGTCTCGGCCTCGCTCTCCGCTCTCGCGCCGGCCGGGGCCGCGAGATCCACCAGGGTCACCTCCTCGACAGGCGCGGCGGGCTCGGAGCCGACAGCCGTGGTCCGGCGCACCGGGCTCGACTCGCCAGCCTCCATCGGGGGGGTGGAGTTGCCGGGGAGGACCTCGAGGACCAGGTACGCCCCCGCGCCGATGCCGGCGGTCAGGGCGAGGAGGACGACGTTTCGGGGGGAAGCCATGGGGAACGAGGGATCTTAGCCCACGCGCGGGCGGGGCTCTCCCGAGCGGGCGCCGCATCCGTCAAGGGGCGGACGCTTCGCCGTGCTGGGCGCGCGTCCACGATCGACGCGTCAGCGAGGCGATCCATGCAATCGGCGGTCCAGCCCCCTCGTGGACCGCCACGCCGTCAGGACCGTCCCCGTCGACGATCGAGACGGCACCCGGCGCGCGGTCGCGCACGAAGCCTGCGCGTTCGAGCACCGCAAGGGACGCGTCGTTGCCCTCCTTGACGCTGGCTGTGACGCTCCGCGCGGCGCACGACTCGAAGGCGAGACGCAGCGCGAGACCGATGGCCCGGCCGCCGTGGCCCTTTCCGTGATGTTCCGCTCCGAGCCAGTAGCCGAGATCCCCGACTCCCGGATGGCCGTCGAAGCGCAGGGTCAACTCCCCGAGGACCGCGCCGCCGGGGACCTCCTCGATCGCGAGGACCAGGACGGGCTCTCCTGGCTCGCCCCGGCGCCACGAGGCGTACCTGCGCTCCAACTCCTCGAGATCCGCTGGCCCGTCCCAGCAGAGCCAGCGGGTGATCTCCGGCGCGCGATGGACGAAGGGGAAGAGGGCCTCGGCGTCACCAGGTCGCACGCCTCGCAGGCGCGTGGCGCCGTCGACGAGATCGGGCGGGTCGGCGAGACCCTCGGCGGGGCCCCCGGGATCGCTCACCGGGTCTTCTCCTTCTTGGGATAGGTGTCCGAGACCCACTCGCGCCAGGCCTCCTCGGCCTTGAGGAGCCCCATCCCGAGGTGCTCCTTGAGGAGCTCCCGCGCGTCCGTCTTCTGCTTCAGCCCCATCAGGATCGGCCGGAGCGCGGAGGGATGTTCGGCGACGAGCCAGTCGTAGAAGGACCAGCAGATCGCCTGCTCGGGGGCCGTCATCGACGTGGTGGTCTTGTTGAACAGCGACGGCAGGAGCGTTCGGCCCTTCGATGCGGCCCGCTCGCACATCTTCCGGATGGCCGCGCGCCACACGCCGTTCGAGAAGTTGTCGAGGGCGCTCGCCTCCTCGATGCAGTACTGGACGCTCCGGTCGAAGCGCGCGTACTCGTGCCAGTGCCCGAGCCCGGCGTCGAGCCAGCCCCCGCCATGAGGACTGATGTCCAGCTCGCGGAGCAGGTTCGAGACCAGCATGTGGCTCGCGTTGTGAGTGAAGACCGTACGGATCCCCTGGGCGGTGGCGAAGAGCCCTGGCTCTTGCCAGACGGAGAACACCGGGTCCCGGCCGAGCAGCTTGAAGTCACCCCGCGCGCTCGTGTTCATGAAGGCGCGTACGGCCTCGACGTGGTCCTTGGAGGTCGGCCACATCCACATGCGCATCTTGGCGAAGTAGTCCTCCTCCGGCTTGACCTCGAAGTGCTCCGCCACGCCGGCCGCGACGAAGGACGTGTCGTCGGCCACGAGATGCATCAGGCGATGACCGTCGATCTTCTTGCGGCCGACCTTGAACTTGCCTGCGACGTCGAGGACGAGCTCGAAGTGATCGGTCTCACAGCGAGGGACGTTGCGCTCGAAGTGCTTCGCCACCTCGCTGCGCTCCATCCACGCGGTGATCGCCGCCCGCCGCTCCTCCGCCGCCGCGGACTCCGGCCCGCCGTCGCAGCGGTCGCAGTCGATGACCAGGGTCCCGCCGCAGTCCTCGCAGCCGGCAGCGACCGAGCAGAAGAGCACCCGGCCCTCGAAGTCCCGGTCGATGTCGTCGTGCTTCGGACAGTCCTTCACGCCGCGTCCCTTGCAGCGGCGGCAGCCGTCCTGCAGCGCCCCCGCCGACGTGACGCCGCTGGCCTCACCGCCCGCGGCCGGCGCCAGGGCTGCCAGGAACGTCAGACTGGCGAGCCCAGCTGCGAGGGCCACGAGGCGCAGGAGCGGGGAGCGGCGGCGGGCGGCGAGGAGCCCGCGGGGACGTGAGGTGGTCGAACCCGGCATGGCCCGACTGTAGCGCGACGGGACGGATCCAAGGCCCCATGCCGGCCCACGGCGGACTTACCGCGGCCCGCGGGAGGATCCGGCGCTGCTTGGCGTAGTGTCCGGGAATGGCGGCCGCCGCGACTCACGAGACCACGGGGATCCCCCGACGGATCTGGTCGTCGGCGGGCTGGCTGATCGCGGGCCGGCTGTTCGGATCGGCGTGCACGGTGGTCACCTTGCTCGTCCTGAGCGCCCACCTCGACGGCGGGGACTTCGGCGTCCTCACCTTCTGGCTCGCGGCCTTCCTCGTCCTCGACGGGATCGTCGACTTCGGCGCGGGCCAGGTGGCCGTCCAGCGCTCCTCGCGCCGTCCGGAGTCCCTCGCGAGTGTCCTGGTGACCGCGCGGCGAGCTCGTCTCGCCGTGGCCACGGCCGTGGTGGTCGTCGTCGCCGTGGGCGGACTCGCCCTCGAGGAATCGGGGGGCTGGTTCCTCGCCGTCGCAGCTCTCTATCAGCTGAGCCACGTGCTCGAGCTCTCCACCATCGGCTGGCGCAACGCGATCGCGTGGCGCTCACCGGTCCTCGTCCGCGCTGGGGCGTCGGCGGCGAGCCTCGTCTTCGTACTGCTGCTCCTCGGGACCGGTGAGAGGAGGCCTCTCGCCTACCTGCTGGCCATCGCCTGCGGCAGCACCTTGGGCAACGTCATGCTGCACGCCGTCGGCCGGCGCGCGCTCCCGCCGACCGCGAGCGTGCGTCCCGCGCCCATGGGACCGTTCCTCGCTGCCTCCATCCCGATCGGAGCCGCAGCCGTGTGCCAGCAGCTCTACTTCCACGTCGACAACGTCTTCGTTCGTTTCCTCCACGGCGACGAGGCAGTGGGCCACTACGGAGTCGCCGTGCGCGTGATGAGCCTGTCGATCATGGCGGGTGTGTTCGCCGCGGGAGCCGCGCTGCCCTGGCTCTCGCGCTGCCACGGCCGCGGAGAACTGCTGTCCGCCACGCTGCGGCTGACCCTGGCCACCGGTGCCCTCGGTGCCCTCGTGGTCGTCGTGATCACCCCGCTCCGGAGCCGGGTGCTCGGCGCCTTCGGCGCGGGGTTCCTGGAGGCGAGCTCCGCCCTGGGCTGGCTGATGGCAGCGGCCTTCCTCGTTCACGTCGGGGCGCCGCTCCTCACGGCGGTCATCGCGCGCGGAGACGGACCGAAGGTCCTCGGCATCGCAGGCGCGGGCCTCGCGATCAACCTCGTCGGCAACGCGCTCCTCGCGCCCACCTGGGGTATGGACGGGGCGGCCGTCGCCACGGTCGCCACCGAGGGGTGGGTCGTGCTCGCCTCGCTCCTCGTGCTGCTCGAGGCGCGCGGCGCGGCCCTCAGCGCTCCGCCGGCGCCCGGCGCGGAGACGCGCCCCGCTGCAGTCGATCGAGGCTCGCGAGCACCTTCGACGCCAGGAGCCTCACGTCGTCGGACGGGTGCGTGAGGAGCGGCTCGATGCGCGGAACCGAGGTCTTCGCGCGAGCGGACTCGAGCACGCTCAGGGCCATCATCACCGTCCGCGAGTCCGCGTCCTCCAGGTAGGGCTCCACGGCTGGCGCGATGTGGCGGCGCTGGAGCGGGTGGGACGCGAGCTCGTTGAGAGCGACGATGCGATGCGCTCGGCTCAGTCCCGGGAGCGAGTCCACCAGGAGCTCTCCGCGGTCCTTCCACCAGTCCATCTCCCGCTGATACCACAGCCGCCAGCGCTGCGCCGACGGGCCGAACCGCAGGTCGGTGATGTCCTGCAGCGCCTGGTGGGCGGCGCTCGCGACGATCGCCGCATCGTCCCCGAGCAGTTCGAGGAGCGGTTCCGCTGCCTCGAAGTCGACGGCTCGACCAGCGACGCGCGCAGCGCCTGCTCGGCACCCGGGCTCATCGTGGTTCAGGTAGGCCCGGACGCGCCCCAGGTCGAAGTCGTCCAGCGCCTCGCCGTCCTCGCGGAGCACGAGCATGAGTCTGGTCAGAAGATACGCGTCGGCCCGGGGCTGTTCACCGAGGAGCTGCGCCGCGATCGCGGCGTCGCCGGGCACCCCGCGTTCCACGAGCCCATCGATCAGCCCGCGCGCGACGGCTGGTTCGGCGGCGCGGTAGGCCGTTCGAAGGCCCGCGACCGCGCGCGGATCCCCGTCCATCGTCTCGGCGACCATCCTGACGACGAGGGCGCGCGGCTCCCGGCGCGCGCGCTGGAGCGAGAAGAGATTCGCCGCGTGCCGCGCGCCGTGAACCATGTCTCCGGCGTCGCCGAGCTCGGTGACGAGGTACACGGCGGCGTCCGCGACATCGAGCGCAGTCTTGATCACCTCGGCGCTGCCGTCGGGCCGGACCCTGGGCGGGGAGACGCGCGCGGCGAAGCCGAGCAGGTCCCCGCGCAGCCGCGCGGCCGCCGCGCGAGCGACCGGATCGTCACCCGTGAGCAAGGCGTGGACTCCGTCGAGGAGCTCGTCGAGCTCCGCCCGGGACCACTCGGGGACGCTGTCGTCGAGGCGCACGGCGTCCACGGGCCTGCCATCACGGACGAGCTCGAGGAGGCGAGCGGCCGGTTCCTCTGCGGAGGCCGGCGCGACGGCGGCGAGCAACAGGAGGTTGGGGAGCAGGGCCTTCATGGGTCTGGACGTCCTGGAGCGGGCAGTGCGGATCATTCGCCGGACCGTCGCCGTCGACCCGACGAATCACGCGCGGAGTCCCTCTTCGAATCGCGCCCCTTGCGTTTACCACGCTTTCCGCGCTTCTGACGCGAGCCGCGCTTTCCGCGCTTCTCACGCTCTTCTTCGACCTCGTCCGCCGCGCACTTCTTGCGCAGTTTCGAGCGCCAGCGAGAGATGACCTTCTCCGGGCTCGCGCCCGCGGGCTTGATCCAGTCGGAGAACTTGCGCGTGGCCGGGTCACGCCACCGGACGGCGATGATGCGCTCCGCGAGAGATGCGTCGAAGCGGCCCACGTTGCCCGAGTAGGTGGCGCGGGTGTCGTTCGCGTCCATGTAGATCACCTCGAGGAACTTCTCCGCCGCCATCTCGGTCGGCGGCTTCGCCCGGCTCCTCGCCGCGACGGCGACGTCCTCTTCGGAGGGGGTCACCACCTGCCAGCGGCGGCTCTTCGAGAGCGCCGGGAAACCTGTACCGCCGATCTCGAGCGCCTTGTCGACGCTGACCCAGGCGTCGTCGTCGAGGGTCACGTGCTTGGCCACGACGCTGCCGTAGATCTTCATCCCTGCGCGAATCGTCAGCCGGTCACCGGGCGCGTAGATCACGCCACGGAGATCCCCGAGAGCGTCGAGCGTGACGCGCTCGTCGTCCTCCACGTCGGCCGGACGCGGCACCAGGAGAGTGAAGCCGTGCTGCTGCTCGCTCTCCCGGGCCATGCTCACGAGGGAGCTCTCCTGCGCGTCGAAGGACCCGGTGCAATAGACGGTCACGGGGCCGCCGGAGTCGTCGATGAAGAGGCGCGCGCCGGGCTCGAGGACGACGCTCTCCGCCTCGAGCACGAGGGGGCCGACGAGGCGCAGGGTCCCGCCTGGACGGACGACGAAACCGTCCACCCGCAGGGCAGCGTCCCCCCACTCGGAGCGGCCCGAGATCTCGTGGATGCCGGAGCCCTCGACGGCCAGGTCACCGGGCAGGACGACCTCCGGCAGGACGGCCTCGCTCTCACGCTCCTCGATGCCGTCGATCCGCGTGCTCGGTCCGGGGAGCACGACGCCCCCCGGGCCCGCGCTCACGGTCCCGAGGATCATGGTCGACTCGGGGTGGACCCCCTCACGCCCGCGGTCGTAGCGCTTCTCGAGGATCGGATCCGTCGACTCGAAGAGCCAGGGAAGCGATCGGCCCTCGAAGGGGCCCCGCAGCGCCGACCGGACCCGCGCCACGAGCTGGTCCGCCCCCCCGAGGCCGTCGTCGATCACGACGTCTCCGTTGCTCCCCACGACCGCCCCGCTCCCCGTGGTGGTGAACCCGCGACCGGACGCGCACGACGACGCGTAGTCCCCCTTCCTCGCGTCGTAGCCGTCGACGAGCACCCGGTCGCCGATGAGGACCCCTTCGTCTCCGAACACGCCGAGGACGGCGACGGGGTTCTGGTTCGGCAGCATCGCCAGGTTGACGCTGAAGCGGCCCTTGCCGGCGAGCGCTGTCGCCGTCAGGGAGATCTCGTTCCCGCCGAAGCCCTCGGACTCGACCCAGTACTTGTGGCCGTTGAACTCGGCCGGCGACTCCTTCGAGCCGATGGCTCCGCTGCGACCCTGACTGACCTGATAGGCGGCCTCGGCGAGGCCCGCCTCCGCCGTGTAGAGGGCGGTCCGCGTGTCGATGCTCATGGCCTGGCGGCGCGCCATCGCAGCCTGCATCTGGATCAGGTACGCGCCGAGGCTCGCGACGGTCACGACGACGACGAGCGCCGCGGTGAGCGCGGTCCCGCGCCTTCTGGGGTCAGGTCGTTTCATGTCGATCAGTTGCGGCACGTGACGGTGAAGGTCTCGGCTTCCTGAGCCAGCTCACCGTTCTCGTCGAGCTTCTCGACGGTGAGGTAGATGTCCACACGGTCGCCCTCCTTGGTGAAAGCCAGCCCGTGCTCGTCGAGGAGTCCGTTGCCGTTGTCGTCCTCCCCGTTGCTGCCGATCTCGGCGAGGAACGCGGCGGGTACGGCGCGGGACCAGGTGACCTCGCGCTCCGTCTCCTCGCCGCCGTTGACGGCCCAGACCACGTGACCGCTGACGCCCACCGCTGGCTCCCAGACGATGGACTCCGGGTCGCTCGTCACGGGCACGCCGCCCTCGTAGCCGAGGGTCCGGGTGTAGTGCACGTAGTCCGAGCACGCCGGGGCCATGGGCGGGCCCGCGATCTCGTCCTCGCTGGTGCCCATGAGCGCGAGCGTGATCCGGTCGAGGGTCAGGTCGAGCTCGTCGTTGAGGCTCGCCTGGAGCACGCCCGAGCGCGCGGCGCTGGAGCCGGTCCTGGTCACGATGGCCATGTTCGCGAGCACGAGGCCGACGATCGCGAGGGCCGCGATCACCTCGACCAGGGTGAAGCCCGCGCGCGGCCCCTTCGTCGATCCGCGCCTCACTGCTGTCCCTCCTTCTCGAGGTCGACGAGCATGGTCGCGATCTCGAAGCGTCGCTCGCCGAGCTGGCTCATCCACTCCACCGTCACGACCACCGGCAGGACCAGGTAATCGTCGGAGCGATCCTCGCCGTCGATCAGCAGGTCGCCGTTGAGGTCCCGCGGCGTGCCGAAGCGCCGGTCCGGGACGGTCTCCGCGAGGCGCGTACCCTCGGTCGGGAACTCGATCCGTCCGACGAACTCCTCGCCCGAGAGAGGCGTCAGACCGTCGACCGCGAAGCGCGCGCCAGGGGCCGTGTCCGGCCCGCCCGGATCGTCGTCCGGGCTCCCGTTGTAGGTCGCGAAGAGGTCGTAGAACGGGAGCGAGTGCATGGTCTCGATCACGTTCGTCGCCGCGACCACCGCCGCCGCACGCTCGCGCTTCACGCGCGTGTAGGAGATCGACGCCGTGACCGTGCTCGAGAGGATCTGCACCGCGACCGTCAGGACGAGCAGCGCGACCATCACCTCCACCATCGTGAAGCCCGATCGCTTCAGGCCGCGGAGAGCGGCCTTCGGAGGTGCGTGAGGAGAAGACATGCGCAAGAAGCGCCTCCGACGGATCGAAGGCGCCTTGGGGCTATCGGGCCCCTCAGCGCCCCTCCTTTGGCCGAATGCGCCTGGCCGGCCGAGGATGTCCCGCAGCGGGATCGTCGCGCCGCTTCCGGCCGCCGAGGCCTCTCGTCGTCGCACCCTGAGCCGCTGCCTCCCGGGCACGCCGCACCTCCCGGGCGACCCGGATCCAGGTGACTCTCCGCTCCATCACCTCCCGCGCGCGGCCCGGCCGGGTGGAGCGAGGGCGATGAAGGCGCCGCCCTCCGCGCTGATCAGAAGGACCAGGAGGCTCCGATCACCAGATTGCGTCCAGGGCGATTCAAGCCGGAGCCGTGGACGCGGTAGTTCTCGTCCGTGACGTTCTCGACGCCGAAGAGCAGGCGCGCGTCCGGCGCGAGCGGGAAGCTCCCCATGATGTCGAAGACGTCGTAGCCGGGTGTGCCGCCGGGGGGGATGCGGGTGGTGTCCCGCTCGTCGCTGGGCGCGAGCCGGTCCGCGTCGTCGGCGTGGATCCAGCGCGCCTCGATCATCCAGCCCGGGCCCGGAGCCTCGAAACGCAGGCCCGCCTGGTACGTCAGGGGCATGAGCCGCGAGGGGACCGACTCGATGACCGGGCCCCCGATGATCTCCCGCGACTCCTGGTTCCCGTCGAGCCAGGTCAGGTTGCCGAAGAGCGTCACGTTGCGAGCGAGGCGATAGGCCGCGCCGAACTCCACGCCCCCGATGAGCTGTTCGCCGATGTTCTCCTTCGTGACCTCGTTCTCGCCCTCGGCGTTCTGCGCGCCGGTCAGGACGCGCTCGATGACGTCCTCGCCCCGGGTCACGAATCCCGCGACCTGCATCGAGAGGTCCTCGGTGCGGTGCTTGAGACCGAGCTCGTAGCTGATGAAGTCCTCGGGATCCAGGCCCGGAGAGGGCGCCTCGAACTGGTTGCTGCGCGCGCCATCGAGGCGCGTCAGGTCCGACAGGCTCGGAGCCCGGAAGCCCTGGGAGATCCCGCCGAAGACGGACACCGCCGTCTCGCGCTCGTCGACGATTCGGGTCTCGAAGCGAATCGAACCCGTGACGGCGGAGAAGTCCTCCTCGATGCCGAACCGCTCGTTCGTGTCGGTGTTCCGCACCTCGTTCGCGTCCGCGGACGCATAGGTCGCGCGCACGCCGGTCGTCAGCGTCGTGTTCCCCGTGACGTCGAACTCCAGCTCCCCGTAGAGGCCGCCGAGGTCGTAGGACGCGTCGTCCGCGAGGGGGCCCTGGATCTCGTCGGCGGCCGTCTGGTCGTCGAACCGGTTCGTGAAGGAGTCGACGCTGTCGCGGTAGTACTCCAAGCCGAAGCGCAGGCGACCGAACCCGACGTCCTTGGCTGCCCGAGAAGTCAGACCGAGGGTCTGCACGTCGAACCCGCGGAGCTCGACGCGGTCCCCGGTGCGCTTTCGAAAGCGCGTCTCCTTCTGGCGCTGGTAGCTCGCGGTGGTCTCGGTCGTCAGCCCGTCCCGCTCCACCGCGTCGCTGTTCACGCGGACGTACGCCAGCTCACGCGTCTGGTCGAGATCCCGCACGAGGTCGCTGCCGACGCTGCTTCCTGCGAAGGGCACCGCGAAGATGGTGCGATGCGTGCGCGGCGCGTCGTCGATGTCGACACGCTGGTAGGCGAACGTGAGAGTCGTGCGGTCGTCGAGGAGGTGCTGCACCTTCGCGTCCGCGTCCCACTCGTCGTACCCGGTGTTCTCGAGGGTCGCCCCGCCGCCCTGCGCGATGTCGCCGAAGTCCTTGCGGCTGCCGCCCGCGCGCCACGCGGTGCTGTCGCCGAGCGCGCCGCCGAGCTCGACGCGCTGGATGTTGTAGTTCTCGGCCGTGGCGAAGCGGGTGAAGATCTCTCCGCCGAGGGGCCGGTCCCAGATCGTCGGGTCCTTCGTGAACACCTGCACCGTGCCACCGATGGCGTCGGAACCGTAGAGGACCGAGCTGGGACCCTTGACCACCTCGATGCGCTCGATCCCCAGCGGGTCGATCGTGCCCATGTACTGGTTCGGCCCGCTGCGGAAGGTCGAGTTGTTCAACCGGACGCCGTCGATCAGCGTCAGCGTCCGGAAGCCGGTGAAGCCGCGGATGAAGGGGGAGCCCTGGGCGGCGGAGGTCTCCTGGACCATGACGCCCGGAACGTCCCGAAGCGCCTGGGGGAAGGTTCGAAGCTGGTCGATGCGGGCCTCCGGGATGATGTGCACCGCGTAGGGCACGTCGAAGGCCGCGTCGGCCTCGGTCGTGGCGGTGACCACGGTCGTCTCGAGGTCGAAGCTCGGACCCCGAGGGGCCGCCTCCGAAGCCGGCTGGCCAGCCGCGTCCGAGTCCTGACTCCTCTGGCTCGCGGACGTCTGCGAAGGGACAGGCGCCAGGGGAGGGATCGCGGTGACGAGGAGGGGGATCAGCGGTCCAAGGATCATGTTCGTGGATCGGGGGCCGGAGAGAGCCGCAGGCGCCGCGGAGCGGTTGCAGAAGCCCTGTGCGAGGCATTCCAACGGCGAGACTCGCCGGCCGTTCACGAATCGAGCAGAATCTCGACGGCCGACCGAACCGAACGGCTCGTGTTCCGTTGGCCCGCTGACGAGTCATGCCGCGCCCGATCCTCCGCCCCGCCTCCCCCACGGACGCCGCCAGTGGCGCCGCCGGCGGCGGTCAGGGCGGCTCCAGCCTCGCGGTCTCCCTGGCCATCCACGGCGCGGCGCTCGCGACCCTGGTCCTGGCCCTGGACGTCCCGATCGGCTTCCGCGGCTCCCCGGAGCAGGTGGTCGAGGCGCGGATCGAGCCCCGGCCCGCCCGCGCCCTCGCCGCCGACCCCTTGCCGGTGCTCGACGAGATCGTGGCCCCCCCGCTCGACGAGCCGGTCCTCGAGCCCCTCGAGGTCCCCGAGGCCGCCGCTCCGCGCGCCTCCACCGTCGACGGCACCTCCCTCGACGAGGTGCTCCTGACGGCGGCCCGCGGAACGGGCCCGGTGCGCCTCGACCCGCTGGGACGACCCACGCTCCCCGCGCCCGCGAGGAAGACACCGCGCCCGCGACTCGTTCGCCCGCGCGCCCTCCCCGCGGATGCGGCCGCGATCCGCGATGCCGCGCCGGAGCCGGCGCCGCTCGGCCCCCCGATCCCCGACACCTCGCCGCTGCCGCTGCCCGGGCACTGCCCGCCGCCGGCCTATCCGCCGATCGCGGAGCGGCGCGGCCTGACCGGCACGGTCCTCCTCGCCATCGAGGTCGCGGTGAGCGGGGTCGTCACCGCGGTCCGCGTCGAGAGGTCCAGCGGCCACGACGTCCTCGACGAGGCGGCCCGGCGCGCGGTGCGCTCGTGGCGATTCAAGCCGGCGTCCTACCGGGGCCTGCCGACGGCCGCGATCGTCAACAAGCCGATCGAGTTCACGCTGCCCGGCGGGCGCTGAGCAGGGACACCCCCACGATCGCCGCCGCGTTGACGGCGAGACCCGGCAGCCCGGGATGGACGACCAGCCCGTCCACGAGCTTCGGCAACGCGATCGTGACGGCCGAGCCGAGGAGGAGCCCCGTCAGGGCTGCGGGTCCGGTCGCGCGGCGCCAGAAGAGGGCCGCGGTCACCGGCGGCGCGAGCTGCCCCACCGGACCGTAGGCGTAGGAGAGCAGGCCCACGAGGTCCGCGTGGAAGGTCGTCGCCGTCACGTAGGAGAGGACGAGGATCGGGAGCAGCGCCATGCGAACCGCGCGACGCTCCCCCGCGGGCGACAGCTCCCGCCCGGCACCCCGCACCCATCCGTCGCGCACCGCCGACGAGGCTGCGCCATGGAGCAGCGCGTCGCCGCTCGACATGGAGGCGGCGAGCGCGCCGGCGCAGAACAGCCCCACCACGGCCGCGGGCAGGTCGAGCGTCAGGAGGATGTGCGGCAGGACCTGATCCGGCTGGGAGGGCGGCGGATCCATCCCGACGCCGGCGAAGCCGATCAGCAGGATCGGCAGCATGAAGAGCTGGAAGGTGGGATAGAGGACGACCGTCCGGCGCAGGACCGCCTCGGAGCGCGCAGCGAAGGCCTTCTGGAAGAGATGCGGCCAGAAGGAGAAGCCGATGGTCATCACGAGGATCGTGCTCCCGTACCCCGCCCACGACCACGCTCCTCCCGACGCGGTCCGACCGGGCAGGGTCAGCTGCTCGGGCTCCATCGACTCGAACATCGCCCGCACGCCGCCGTGCATCGCGCCAGGCAGGTAGAGACCCAGCACCCACGCGAGCACCATCATGAACGCGCCCTGGAGCGTGTTGGTCCAGCCGACGCCCATGACGCCGCTGCGCCACACGTAGACGAGGACGACGCCGTACACGAGCGCCGCTCCGGCCTCCACGCTCACCGCGCCCCTGGTGAGCACCTCGAGCACGTGGCCAGCGCCGCGCATCTGGAGCGCGAGGTAGGGCACGATCGCGACGATCCCGACGAGCGCCACGATCGGCGCCAGGGGCCGGAAGCCGAGCTCGCCCGCCACGAGCTCACCCTGGGTGATGTAGCCCTTCCGTCTCCCGAGCCGGGCCGCGCGCGGACCGGTGAAGTAGAAGGGCACGAGGCCGAGCACGCCGAAGGCGATGATGTGGAACGCTCCGGCGCCTGTGGAGTAGGCGCGGCCCGGAGCGCCGAGGAACGCGAAGGCGCTGAAGATCGTCGCGCCCGTCACGAAGTACATGAGCAGCGCGCCCATCGCCCGGTCGCCCGCGACGTAGCCCGTCGCGCTGTCGCTCGTCCCGCCGCCGGCGCGCCAGCCCACGAACAGGTTGATCGCGAGGTAGGCGCCGACGACGGTGAGGATCTGCGCCTCGGCGCTCACGCCGCGCCCTCCTCGCGGTCGTCGTCAGCGGGACGCGTGCCGTCGAAGATCACGAGGGCGACGAAGGTCAGCGCCGCCCATCCGACCACCCAAGCCAGCCCCCAGGGGAGCCCGAGCACCAGACCCGGCCGCGTCTGGACACCCCGGAAGAGCACCCCCGTCACGGAGAGGGCGCAGACCAGCACGTAGGCCGCGAAGAGAACCTGGCGCAGGCTCACAGGGAGCGCGGCCTCGTACGGGAGATGAAGAGCCCGAGGCCGCCGGCGACGGCGGCCCAGGTGATGAGCGAGATCGCCTCGGCGCCGAGGCCGTGGTCGATCTCCTTGAGCCCTGCCACGGCGAGCCCCGCGAGGGCCACGCCGACGAGGGCCTCGCCGGCGATGACGCCGGACGAGAACAGCACCCCGCGCTGGGACCGCTGCTCGGCTTCCTCCTCGGACCTCGATCCACGCAGGACGAGGGCGCTGATCAGACCGCCGACGAGGATCGGCGGCGCGATCGAGAAGGGCAGGTAGATCCCCACCGCGATCGGCATCACGTAAGCCCGGAAGGGCGCGTTGGTCGCCTTCAGGACCCCGTCGACGACCAAGAGCGCGACGCCGATCCCCGCGCCGATGCCGATCATGTCCCACGGCAGCGCGAACTCACCCGAGAAGCCCTGGGCGAGCTTGCTGAAGAGAACCGCCTGGGGCGCGTTCAGGTTCGGCCCGCCGATCCCTCCCTCGGTACCCGCGTGCAGGAGGGCCATCACGGGCGCCATCACGAGCGACGCGACGGCGACTCCAGCGATCTGCATCGTCTGCTGGCGAATGGGCGAGGCCCCGACGATGGCGCCGGTCTTGAGATCGTTGCAGACGTCGCCGCTGGTGCACGCCACGCAGCACACGATGGCCGCGACGCCGATCGTGGCGACCGCAGCGTCCGGGCCCTTGAAGCCGATCAGGTAGAGGATCCCGCCCGCGAAGAGCACGGCGGTGATCGTCATGCCCGACACGGGGCTGTTCGAGTTCCCGACGAGGCCGACGATGTAGCTGGCGACCGCGGTGAAGAAGAACGCGGCGACCACCATGACGACCGTCAGCGCCGCGGTGGCGCCGACGCTCCCGCCGGTGAAGCCGTGGTAGAGGACCGCGATCAGGCCGACCGCCAGGAGCGAGAAGCCGATGATCACGCCCGTGGGCAGGTCGCGCTCGTGCTCGGAGGCCGCGCCGCCGCCCGCGCTGCCGGTGAGGTGACGGATCGCCTCGACCAGTCCGCGGCGCACGGCGACGATGGAGGCGAGGCCGCCCACGACCATCGCGCCGACGCCGACGTAGCGAATCTTGCTGTCCCACAGATCCCAGGCGAGGGCGTCCGCCGTTCCATCCCACCCGGTCGCGCCGCCGAAGGCCGGGATGAGCACGAGCCACCCTATGGCGCCGCCGGCGAAGAGCAGGATCGCCACGTTGAGGCGCACGATGTACCCGACGCCCACGAGCATCGGCGAGATGTCGGAGCCGAAGTAGAGGACGCGATCCCCGAGTGCGATCGCGGCCTCCTTGGTCCCCTGGATGATCCCGAAGAGGCCCGCCAGCACCTTCGCGCCAGCGCCCAGCAGGCCGCCGAGGATGAGGCCCTTGGCCGCGTCCGCCGCGCCGGCGTCCCCCTCGCTGTCTCCGGTCTCGAGCACCGCGGCGCAGGCGATGCCCTCGGGGTACGGAAGCTCGCTCGACTCCGCGATGAACACCTTCCTCATCGGGATCATCAGCAGGATCCCGAGCAGGCCGCCGGTGAAGGCGACGCCGGTCACCGTCCAGAAGTCGAACTCCGTCCAGGTGCCCATCACGATGAGCGCCGGCATCGTGAAGATGATGCCCGCGGCCAGGCTCTCCCCCGCCGACGCGCAGGTCTGGACCTGGTTCGCTTCGAGGATGGAGCGGTCCCGGAACACGTACCGGAAGACCAGCATCGCCATGACCGCCGCCGGGATCGACGCCGACACGGTCATCCCGACCTTGAGGCCCACGTACACGTTCGCGGCCCCCATGACGACCGCGAGCAGGAGGCCCATGAGCAGGGCCCGGAGAGTCAGCTCCCGCCTGGGCGCGGCGGCGGACTGTGCGGCAGCGGGATCGGTCATCCGCGGATGGTAGCGGAGAGGGGTCGAATCCCGCGCACGGGGCTATCCTCAGTGGGCAATGGCCCTGCTCCTCGCCGCCGCCCTCGTCCTCCCCGCCGGGGACGCGCCCGACTTCGCCACCGAGGTGCTCCCGGTCCTCTCGGACCACTGCTTCCACTGCCACGGGCCCGACGCGGCGACGCGCAAGGCCGGGCTGCGCCTCGACACGCGCGAGGGCGCGCTCTCCGTCATCGAACCCGGTGACCTCGAGCTCAGCGACCTGCACGGCCGCGTCATCGACGACGACCCGGACTGGCTCATGCCTCCGCCCGAGTTCGAGCGTCCCCTCGAGCAGCGGGAGGTCGAGCTCCTCGCCGCGTGGATCGAGGCCGGCGCTCCGTGGGAGGAGCACTGGGCCTTCGCGCCGGTCATCGACCCCGCCAGCAGCGAGGTGCCGCCGGCGCTTCACGGTGATCCCATCGACGCCCTCGTGGAAGCCGTCCTCGCGGAGGAGGGCCTCGCCCCCGCGCCGGAGGCCGACGCGGCGACCTGGCTGCGCCGCGTCACCCTCGACCTGACCGGGCTCCCCCCCACCGTCGAGGAGCAGGACCGGTTCGAGGCCGCCCTCGCCGCGGGGCCGGCGGCGGCGGCACGCGCCGCCGTCGTCGACGCGCTGCTCGCGAGCCGCGCGCACGCCGAGCACCGCACGCGCGAGTGGTTGGACGTGGCGCGCTACGCGGACACGAACGGCTACCAGAACGACTTCCGCCGCGACCAGTGGCCCTGGCGCGACTGGGTCCTGCGGGCGTTCCAGGGCAACCTCCCCTACGACCGCTTCGTGCTCGAGCAAGTGGCAGGAGATCTGGTCGAACCGCGCAGCACCTCCGCCGTCCTCGCCACCGGGTTCCAGCGCAACCACCGCATGGTCACCGAGGCCGGCTCCATCGACGAGGAGTGGCGCGTGGAGAACGTCGCGGACCGCGCCGAGACGACGGCGACCGCGTTCCTCGGTCTCACGCTCGCCTGCGCGCGCTGCCACGACCACAAGTACGACGCGCTGACCCAGGAGGACTACTACCGCTTCTACGCCTTCTTCGACTCCATCGACGAGAAGGGCGTCTACCAGGAGACGCGCGGGAACGTGCCGCCGCTCGTGCGCGTGCCGAGCGAGGCGCAGACCGCGCGGCTCCAGGAGCTGGAGGCGCGCATCGTGGAGCTCGAGCGCGCCGCGTCGAGCGCCGCAGCGGGCGTGGCCGCGCGGCACGAGTCCTGGCGAGCCGCGAGAGATCAGCAGGCCGCAGCCCTCGAGGCTCCCGCGCTGGCCCTCGGCGCCGCGACGCTGAACGGCACGCGCGAGGCCGCTCCGGACCTCGGGACCGCGATCTCCTTCGAGCGCGACCGCCCCTTCACCGTGTCCCTCTGGCTGAAGCCGGAGAGCCACGGCGCCGTGTACGCGCGCATGGCCGACGACGACACCTATCAGGGGACCGACCTCGTCCTCCTCGGTGACATGCGACCCGCCGTCCACCTGATCCACTCGTGGACGGAGGACGCGATCAAGGTCGTCGGCGCGCGACCGCTGGTGCGAGGTGTGTGGCAGCACGTGGCCGTCACCTACGACGGATCCTCGAAAGCCGCTGGGGTGACCCTGCACATCGACGGCGAGCCGGTGGAACTCCGCGCCGAGGTGGACCGCCTGAAGGGGAGCATCCAGACGGATGCCCCCCTGCGCGTCGGCACCCGGCGCTACGCCGGCGATCTGACCGGCGAGGTGCTCGACCTGCGGATCGACGGCGTGGCCCTCGGCCGCGAAGAGGTTCTCGCCCTGGCGAGCGAGCGCGCGCTGAGCCCGGACGGCACGGCCTTCTTCGCCGCGTGCTTCGACGAGGAGTCCGGCGCGCTCCGCGAATCACTGACAGCGGCCACCGAGGAGCGGGACCGCGTCCGTGACGACGAGATCCCGACCGCGATGGTCCTCGCCGAGCGCGCCGAGCCGCGCGTCACGCGCCTGCTCGACCGCGGCCGCTACGACCAGCCCACCGGAGAGCCCCTCGAGCCCGGGATCCCCGCGCTCTTCGGCGAGCTCGGGGGCGAAGGGAGGAAGGGCCGGCTCGAGCTGGGACGCTGGCTCGTCGATCCGGCGAACCCGCTCACCGCGCGCGTCGCCGTGAACCGCGTCTGGGCGAGCTTCTTCGGGGTCGGCCTCAGCGCGACCCAGGAGGACTTCGGCGTGCGCGGCGAGCGCCCCCGGCACATGGCCCTGCTCGACCACCTCGCGGCCAGCCTCGTGGCGTCGGGCTGGGACCTGCGCGCCCTCGAGCGCCGCATCGCGCTCTCCGCCGTCTACGGACGCTCCAGCGCCGCGAGCCCCGAGGCGCTGGAGCGGGATCCCGCCAATCGGCTGCTCGCGCGCGGCCCGCGCCATCGGCTCGACGCGGAGGCGTTGCGCGATCAAGCCCTCGCGGCGGCGGGCCTCCTGCGCCCGCGCTTCGGCGGCCCGCCGGTCAAGCCCTACCAGCCGGCGGGGCTCTGGACCGAGCTCGCGGGCGGCGCCGGACAGGGCGCCTACGTCCCGTCGGAGGGAGACGACCTCTTCCGACGCAGCGTCTACACCTACCGCAAGCGCACGGTGCCCCACCCGACGCTGACAACCTTCGACGCGCCGGGCTTCGAGTTCTGCGCGGTGCGGCGCCCGCGCACGAACACGCCGCTCCAGGCCCTCGCCACGCTCAACGACGTGACCTACGTCGAGGCCGCGCGGCACCTCGCGAAGCGGATGATGGAGTCGTCGCCCGACGCGCGGGCGCGGCTCGCGCACGGGTTCCGCGCGGTCCTCGCTCGCCGGCCCTCGCCCGCCGAGGCCGAGGTCCTCGCGGGAGCGCTCGCGGGACACCTGGCGGACGTGGAGGGCGCGAGCGACGCGGTGAACGAGCTGCTCGGCGTGGGCGCGACCGCGCCCCCCGAGGACGAACGCACGCCGGAGTGGGCGGCCTACACGCTGCTCGCCTCCACTCTGCTCAACCTCGACGAGGCCCTCACCAAGCGATGATCGACCGAAGACAGCTCCTGCGAAGCGGCGCGGTCGGGCTCGGCTCGATCGCTCTCAGGTCCCTCGAGCGCGCCGCCGCGGGCGAGGCCCACGGCGGGCTTCATCACGCGCCGAAGGCGAAGCGCGTCATCTACCTCTTCCAGTCCGGCGCGCCCTCGCAGTTCGAGACCCTCGACCCCAAGCCGGGCCTCGTCGACCACTTCGGCGAGGAGCTCCCCCCCTCGATCCGCAAGGGACAGCGACTGACGACGATGACGTCGGGCCAGGCGGAGTTCCCCGTGACGCCCTCGATGTTCGGCGCCTCGCCCGCGCCGGCCACCGGCGCGCTGATGGGAGATCTGATCCCCCACACGCGCGCCATCGCCGACCGGCTCTGCGTCGTGCGCTCGATGGTCACCGAGGCCATCAACCACGACCCCGCGATCACCTTCGCCCAGACCGGCTCCCAGCTGGCGGGCCGGCCGAGCATGGGCGCGTGGCTCTCCTACGGGCTCGGGTCCATGAACGAGGACCTGCCGACCTTCACGGTCATGATCTCCAGGAGCGGCACCAGGCAGCCGCTCTACGAGCGCCTGTGGGGCAGCGGCTTCCTCCCCACCCACCACCAGGGGGTCAAGCTCCGGAGCGGCGCGGACCCCGTGCTCTACCTCGCCGACGCCCCCGGCATCGACCGTGCCCGGCGCCGGCGCATGCTCGACGACCTCGCGCGGCTCAACGGCGCGCGCGCGGACGCCGACGCCGAGACCGAGGCGCGCACCCGCCAGTACGAGCTGGCCTTCCGCATGCAGGCCGCGGTCCCCGACCTCGTCGACATCTCGAACGAGCCCGCGTCGGTGCTCGAGCGCTACGGCCCGAAGGTGCACGAGCCCGGGAGCTTCGCGCGCAACTGCCTCCTGGCCCGCCGGATGATCGAGCGCGACGTGCGCTTCGTGCAGCTCTACCACATGGGGTGGGACCATCACGGCAACCTGCCGAAGGAGATCACCACCTGCGTGGAGGACACCGATCAGGCCTCGGCGGCCCTCGTCCTCGACCTCGAGGCCCGCGGCCTGCTCGAGGACACGCTCGTGATCTGGGGCGGCGAGTTCGGCCGCACCGTCTACAGCCAGGGCCAGCTCACGAACGAGAACTACGGCCGCGACCACCACCCGCGCTGCTTCTCGATCTGGATGGCGGGCGGCGGCGTCAGGGCGGGCAGCGTGTACGGGGAGACCGACGACTTCTCCTACAACATCGCGCGCGACCCGGTGCACACCCACGACCTGCACGCGACGATCCTGCACCTGCTCGGGATCGATCACGAACGGCTCACCCATCGCTTCCAGGGCCGCGACTTCCGCCTCACCGACGTGCACGGCGAGGTCATCCGCGGCCTGATCGCGTGAAGGCCGCGCGGCGCCCGGTCCCTAGACGAGGCCGAGGCGCCGCTTGACGCCGTCCGGATCGACCTCGGACTCCTCGTGGAGGACGCGGCCCTCCATCCCGCCGGCGACGGTGATCGTCTCGCCGCTCACGTGGCGGGCCATCCGCGGCGAGAGCAGCCAGAGGACCGCCGCGGCGATGTCCTCGGGGGCTGCGAGCTGCTGCAGCGGCATCGTGCGCACGACCTTCTCGACGACGCCGGGCGCGTCGAGGTTCTTCGCGGTCATCTCCGTGACCGTCCACCCTGGCTCCACGATGTTCACGCGGCCGTAGGGGTCGAGCGCGGTGATCTCGTTCTTCACCGAACGCATGAGGCCGTGGAGCGCCGACTTCGACGCGGCGTAATCGCTGTGGCCGCGCTCGCCGAACGTCGCGGCCGTCGAACCCGTGTACACGATCGACGCGCCGTCCCCGTCGGGATCCGCCCCGCGCTCGCGCACCAGGCGCAGGAACGCGCGCGTCGTCCAGAACGCACCCAGCACGTTGACGTCCATCACCGCGCGGATCCGCTCGGGGTCGAGGTCCACCAGCGGCGTGTCCTCGGGCGGCCAGATCCCGGCGTTCACGACGCAGCCGTGGAGGCGGCCGAGGGGCTCGGTCGCTGACCGGAGCCCCGCCTCGAGGGCGTCCGCGTCGCGCACGTCCGCCGCCAGGACCGCGCCCCGCTCCCTCCAGGGCTGCTCGTCGAGCCAGGCGCGCAGGCCGTCCACGCCGCGGTGTCCATGGAGCACGACGCGGGCTCCTTCCTCCGCGAGGGCCGCCGCGACGGAGCGCCCGATCCCGCCCGAGGCGCCGGTCACGAGCACCACCCGTTCGTTCAGTCCCAGATCCATGGAGGCGGTGATACGCGCGCGCGATCCGCGAAGCCAGCGCCGACTCCCGGGCGCGGCCTCGCCATCGCCCGACGCGGCCCCGCGGACGGATTGCGCACGAGATGCCTCCGACCCGGGCGCGCGCCGCGCAGAATCCCCGCCCGATGGCTGCCCCCGCCAGCACCAGCCCCACGTCCGCGCGCCCCGTCGCGGCGGTGACGGGCGCGCTCCTGGCGATGTACGCGACCTCGCCGGGCCAGACCTACGTCGTCTCGAGCTTCAACGACTCCCTCACCAGCCCCGAGGGACTCGGCCTCGCCGCCACGGAGCTCTCGGGCTCCTACCTGGTGGGCACGCTCCTGTCCGCTGCGTGCCTGACACAGGCCGGCAAGGTCGCGGACCGGATCGGCCCGCGTCGGATGATCGCCGTGGCCGGCGTCGGCCTCGCCGCCGCAGGCGCGCTCTTCTCGAGCGTCTCGAGCATCGTGACGCTCACGATCGCCTTCTTCGGCCTGCGCTTCTTCGGACAGGGGGTCATGTCCCTGGCGTCGAGCCACGCGCTCGCGCTCCGCTTCGAGGCGCGCCTCGGATCGGTCGAGGGACTGCGCGGCGCGATCGTGTCCGTCGCCATCGCCACGGCGCCGATCATCGCGGTCTGGACCATCGGCGCCGCCGGGTGGCGGAGCGCGGCGTGGATGCTGACCCTCGGCGCCGGCGCGCTGGCCACCTTCGCGGCCCTCGTGATCATGGACGCCGACCCGCCGCCGGAGCCGCCGCGGAGCGCCCCCCCTGACGGACAGCGGCCCGCGCACGCCCCGGGGTCGTACACCCTGGCAGAGGCGCGCAGGACCGCGGCGTTCTGGATCCTCCTGGGGAGCACCGCCTTCACCGCGGGGCTCATCACCGCCGTCCACTTCCACCTCCAGCCGCTGCTCCGCGAGAGCGGGCTCGACCCCGAGCAGGCCGCGCGCACCTTCGTCCCCTTCGCCGCGTGCGGGCTCGCCGCGACGCTGGTGGGCGGCGTCATGGTCGACCGCTTCCCCGCGCCCCCGCTCCTGGCCGCCGCCATGGCCGCCATCGGCGCGGGCGCCGCGGTCATGGGGGCGGTCGACGCCGCCTGGGCCGGGATGGCCGGTATGGCGGTGATCGGGCTGGGGCACGGGCTCGGCGGGGCCGTCGGCGCGCCGACCCTGGCGCGCTACTTCGGCCGCGCCCACCACGGCGCCATCCGCGGGCTCGCCGGGACCGCGGCGGTCGCCGGATCCGCCGCGGGCCCCTACGCCCTCTCGGCCGCGGCCGCTGCGACCGGCGGCTTCGGGCCCGGTGTCCTCGCGCTCTCGGCGCTGGCCGTCCCCACGGTGATCGCCGCGCTCGCGCTCCGGCGGCCGACCCGCGGCGCTCGCTGAGCCGCGGCGCGCTGGAGCGCGTCAGCCGCCCGGCTCCAGCTCGACCCGGTTGCTGTAGAGCACGTTCCCGCCGCCGAGGTCCGAGACCGCCGGGCTCGTGAGGACGTTGACGCCGGTGCGCTCGGGGACCTGTTCCTCGTCCACGAAGCCGTCGATCCGCACCGACTTCCGCGGCGCGTCCTCGTCGAGGAGGACGGGGAGCGTGAGCGCGCCGTACTCGCTCCTCAGCCGCACGGGCTCGCCCTCCTCCACCCCGACGCTGGCCGCGTCCTTCGGATGCACCACGGCGCAGGCTTCGCCCAGTCGCCGGCGATGCCGCGCGACCTGCGAGAAGGTGGAGTTGTGCGTCGCCGTCGAGGGCGCCGGGATGAGCTGGAACGTCCCGGCCATGCCAGCACCGTCGTCGGGTGTGAAGGTCGCCACCCGGCCGCCACCCTCGGCCTCCGCGGTCTCGCTCACCAGCTCGACCTTGCCCGAGGGCGTCCCGCGATCATCGAAGACTCGGGGCGCGAGCTTGACGGCCTCACCGGCCACGACGCGGCGGTACTCGTCGTCCGTGAAGCGCGCGCGATTCTGCGCGAGGAGCGCACCCACGAGGACGTCCTCGTCCGCCTCGAACATCGGCCCGGTCACCCCGTCCCCGAACCCGCTCTCGCCGATGAAGCCGAGCGCGCGCCCGATCGCGGAGAAGCACGCGACGTTGCTCCGGGCTTCCCCGCGGGGCGCCGCCGCGCGCCAGCCCACCTGGAGCGTGCGGTGCCCGTAGCTCTTGAAGACGTCGGAGTGCTCGACGACGGCCGTGGCCGGGAGCACCACGTCAGCGCGCTGCGCGGTCTCGGTCATGAAGAGCTCGTGCACCACGACGAACAGGTCGTCGCGCTCGAGGCCCCGGCGGACGCGGCCCGCGTCCGGCAGCGTCGCCGCCGGGTTGTGCCCCCACACGAACGCCGCGCGGAAGGCCCCCTCGTCCAGCGTCCTGCCGAGACCGACCTGGCTGACCCTCGCGCGACCTGGCTCGGGGTGGACGTCGGGCCTGCGGATGACGGCCTCGTCGAGATCGAAGTGCCCGCCCGTCTGGAAGAAGATCCGGTCCTCCGCCCCGAGAACCGCGGCCAGGGAGGCGATCGCGCGCATGTTCTCTCCGCCGTTGCGGCGGCGCGCGAAGCCGATCCCCACCTTGATGAGCGGCGCCTTCGCGCCGAGGAGGAGCCGCGCGAGGGAGCGCACCGCGGCCTCGTCGAGCCCGGTCGCTCGCTCGATACGGCCCGGAGGCCAGGCGCCGGCGACCTCGGCGCGGAACTCCGCCGCTCCGTGGCAGCGAGCCTTCAGGGAGGCGAGGTCGACGGCGCGCTCCTCGAAGGCGAGACCGCAGAGCCCGAGGGCCAGGGCGCCGTCGCTCCCTGGCGCGAGGAGCAGGCCCTTCCCGCCCCACTCCTCGACCCTCGCGATCGTCTCCGACCGGTAGATGTCGATCACGACGACGGGCACACCTGCGTCGCAGAGTCGCCGCAGCCGCTGCATCAGGTGCGGGGAGGTGCGCTTCGCATCGCTCCCCCACAGGACGAACGCATCGCAGCGGTCCGGGTCCATCGCCACGTCGAGGTCGGGCCCGACGGAGCGGCCCATCACGAGCTGGAAGCCGCGCTCGGCGCTCGCGTCGCAGACGCCGCTGTCGTGGAACGTCGCGCCGAGGGCGTTCATGAGTCGCACCGGGAATCCCTTCTGGACGAGGCCCATGTTCCCGGCGTACTGGAGGGAGAGGACGTCCGCTCCGTCGAGCCCCTCCAGGCGCCGCGCGATGACGGCCAGCGCCTCGTCCCAGGTCGCCGCTTCGAAGCCGGCGGCTCCGCGCACGAGCGGCGTCAGGAGGCGGTTCGGCGCGTTGACGAGATCCGCGTAGATCGCGGTCTTCCCGCAGAGCGACCCCTTCGACCAGGCGTGGTCTCGGTTCCCGGCGACGCGCGTCACGCATCCCTCCTCGACGTGCGCCACCATCCCGCAGGCGTCCGGGCAGTCCAGGGGGCAGGCGGTGAGGGAGGGACGCTGGATCACGAGGGGAAGCGTACCGCCGCGGCGCCACCGCCGGGCCTCGCTGGCTATCCTTCGCGGTATGACCGACGAGACGACGCCCGCGGGCCCCTGGGCCGCGCCGATGCCCGAAGAGACCTTCACCTTCATGCGCGACCTGCTGGCCGCGCCGAGCCCCGTGGGCTACGAGGGCGCCATGACCTTCGGGGTGCTCGAGCCCCGCCTGCGCTCCTTCATGCCCGACGGGTGGGCGATCCACCGCTACGCCGGTAACGCGTCGCTCGTGGCGGACTCCGCGCCGGGTGACGAGGAGAAGCTCTCGGTGATGGTGGTCGGTCACGCGGACAAGATCCGCTGCCAGGTCCGCCGGATCGGCGACGACGGGAAGGTGTGGATCGACTCGGACTCGTTCCTGCCGATGACCCTGCTCGGCAACGAGGTCCTCGTGTTCTCGCGGGACCCGGTCGACCCGGCGCGCAGCAAGGTCCTCCGCGGCGCGACGGTCGAGGCCCTCGGCGCGATCCATTTCGCCGACGCCGAGACGCGCTCCGGAAAGAAGGGCGTCACCAAGGAGCAGCTCTACCTGGAGCTGCACCTGACCGGAGAGGACCGCAAGGCCGAGGTCGAGGCCCTCGGCATCCGGGACGGCGATCCGATCCTGCTCGACCGCCCCATCCGGCGCGGCATCGGCCCGGATTCCTTCACCGGCGCCTACCTGGACAACGGGCTCGGAGTCTTCGTGGCGGCGGAGGTCGCGCGCCTGATCGCGGAGGGCGACGCGCTGAAGAGCGTGCGACTGCTCTCCGCGGCGGCGAGCCACGAGGAGATCGGCCGGATGGGCAGCCGCGTGCTGGCCGGTCACCTGCGCCCCGACGTCGTGATCGCGGTCGACGTGAGCCACGACTACGTCGCGGCCCCGGGGATCGAGAGCCGTCGGATGACCAAGACGACCATGGGCGAGGGCTTCACCCTCGCCACCGGCGCCATCGTGAGCGAGCAGCTCAACTCCCTGATCGAGGCCGCCTCCCGCGAGGCGGGTATCCCTTATCAGATGTCCGTCGTCGGCCGCGACACGGGGACCGACGCCATGGCGGCGTTCTTCGCAGGACACGACGCCGCGACGACGTCCGTGGGCTTCCCCATCCGCAACATGCACACCGTCTCGGAGACGGGCCACACCGGGGACGTCCTCGCGGCGGTGCACGGCATCGTCGCGGCGATCCGCGCCATGGACGCGAAAGGCATGACGCGGGCGGACTTCGAGCAGGGCCACGTGCGCCTCGACCTCGCCGAAGGCTGAGCGCGCGCTCGCGCGGAGCGGAGAGAGGCCCCCGGCCCGGCGCGCGCGCCAGGCCGGGGGCCTCCTCGAATCTCCAGCGGGACCCGCGGCCGGATCAGAAGTCGTCGACGGAGCGGTAGGCGTTGATCAGGGCGCGCTCGCCCTCCTTACCCGGAAGGCTGTTCCCGTGCTCCATCCCGACGATCCCGCCGAACCCCTTGCGCGCGATGTGGCGGAAGACGTTCCTGTAGTTGATCTCGCCGGTCGTCGGCTCCTTGCGGCCGGGATTGTCGCCCACCTGGAAGTAGGCGATCTCGTCCCAGGCCTTGTCGATGTTCGGGATGAGGTTCCCCTCGGTGATCTGCTGGTGATACAGGTCGTCGAGGATCTTGATCGAGGGCCGGTTCACCGCCCGGCAGATCATGTAGGCCTGCGGGATCCCCGTGAGGAAGCAGCCGGGATGGTCGGTGAACGGATTGAGCGGCTCGAGCACGGCGATCAGCCCACCGGGCTCGAGGATGTCAGCGGCGCGGCGAAGGTTGTCGACGACGCGCGCCGTCTGATACTCCATCGGCGCCCTGCGGGCGAGCGAGCCCGGGACGAGCGTGCACCACTTCGCGTTGACTCGCTCGGCGACCTCCACCGAGTTGCGCAGCTGCTGCTCCACGCCCTTCCAGAGCTCGGCGTCGTCCGATGCGAAGGTGGGCTTTCCGAGGTTGGCATGAGCGACGAAGACGCCCATCGTCATGCCGAGGTCCTCGAGGGCCTGACCGATGCGCTCCTGATCGGCGGGAGAGCGTCCTGCCATCCCGTTGTCCTCGAGCGCAGTGAAGCCCTCGTCGGCCATGAACTTCAGCTGATCCACCGGGTCGTTCCCCGCGTGGTTCTTGAACATGCCGAAGTGGGGCGCGTACTTGAGCTTGAAGGGCGAGCTCGAGGACTTCGCGGAGCCCTCCTGAGCGGCGAATGCGCTGGCGGATCCCGCGGCGGCGGCCGTGGCCGCCAGTCCCGCCCGGAGCAGGTCTCGTCTTTTCATGTTCGCAGTGTAGACACGCCGCGAGAACCCGTCGGCGCTCCTGCGGAGACGCGCGGAGACGAGGAGCGCGCCCGACCAGGCACATCAGGCATGCGAACGAGCCGCTCCCCGGACAACCAGAGGCCCGCTCCGGCCCCGTTCCCTACGCTGGTGCCATGCTCGCTGCGATGATCCTCGCCCAGACCGCGGCGGCGCCCGACTTCGCGCGTGAGGTCCGGCCCCTCCTGGCGGAGCGATGCTTCCCCTGCCACGGCCCGGACGAGGCCACGCGCGAGGCGGAGCTGCGCCTCGACACGATTGAGGGGGCGCATGCGGCCTTCGTCCCGGGCGACCTCGACGCGAGCGAGGCGTGGGCGCGGATCCGGAGCGAGTTCGAGTTCGAGCAGATGCCGCCGCCGGACTCCCACGTCGCCCCGCTCGACGAGGAGGAGCAGGCCCTCCTCCGCAGCTGGATCGAGGCGGGCGCGCCCTGGCGGACGCATTGGTCCTTCACGCCGCCCCGCAAGGCGGCGCTCCCGGACCGCGCGAGCCACCCCATCGACGCGCTCGTCGCGCGCGTACTGGAGGCCGAGGGGGTCGCCGCGGCGGAGCCGGCCGCGCGCCCGACGCTCGCCCGCCGCCTGAGCTTCGACCTGCGCGGCCTGCCCCCGACGCCCGAGGAGGTCGCGGCCGCCGAGGACGACGCCGCCCTCGAGCGGTGGATCGAGGACATGCTGGCCTCCACGGCCCACGCCGAACGCCTCGCCCACTGGTGGCTCGACGCGGCGCGCTACGCCGACACGGACGGCTTCCAGCAGGACGCGACCCGGCAGAACTGGCCCTGGCGCGACTGGGTCGTGCGCGCCTTCCGCGAGAACATGCCCCTCGACCGCTTCACCGAGCTGCAGTTCGCGGGCGATCTCATCGCCCCGGACGACGCGGACGCGGTGCTCGCGACGTGCTTCCACCGCAACCACATGCACAACGGCGAGGGCGGCCGCGACCCCGAGGAGTCGCGGGTGGACTACGTCCGGGATCGCGTCAACACCGTGGGCGCGGTCTGGCTCGGGCTGACCCTCGACTGTGCCCAGTGCCACGACCACAAGTACGACCCGCTCTCCCAGACGGAGTACTACGCGCTCTCCGCCTTCTTCGACTCCATCGACGAGTCCGGGCAGGCGGGCGGGAGCGCGGGACCGTTCCTCGACTACCTGCCCGACCTCCCCGCGGCCCCGCTGGAGACCGCGCGGACGGAGCTCGAAGCGTCGCGGAGCTGGCGCATCCGCGTGGAGGAAGCGGCACGCGGGCCTTACCTCGAGCAGCGCGAGAACGCCGCGGACGGTCCCCGCGGCTTCCTCCGTCCCCGTCTCCTCGGCGCGCACAGCATCGAGGGGCACGAGCTCGAGGTGGCGGAGGATGGCGTGGTCGAACGTCGTGCACCGCGCTCCGCGCAGGACGAGTACGTCGTCCGCTTCGACCCGGGTGACCTGACGCGCGTCACGGGGATCGAGGTGACGCTTCTCCCGGACGAGGGAGGTGCCTTCTCCGACGCGGCCGACGGCCACTTCGTTCTCACCGGAGTGAAGCTGGCGCGCAGCGGGCAGGAAGCGCCTCCAGCGGGCTGGGCGGGCGCGGTGGCGGATGCCGCGGGCCGCGGCGAAGACAGGGAGATCGGGCCCGCGGCCGGCGCCCTCGACGACGATCCCCGCAAGGGCTGGACGCTGCGGGAGTCGGGCTGGGAGGGCCCCGCGCGCATACGCCTCGCCCTCGAGGAACCCATGGGGGTGAGCGCCGGCGAGGCCCTGGAGGTGACGCTGCTCTTCCGATCGAACGTCGTCGGGAGCTACGCGAAGCGCGCCCGGATCGCCCTCACCGCGGAGAAGGGCGACGCCCCGCGAACCCTGGGCCCGACGCCCCGGGAAGCCCTCGCCGAGCATCTGGAAGAAGCGGGTGACGCCCCGCTGCCGGACGAGCTCGACGCGCGGCTGTTCCGTCAGTTCCTCGATGACGACCCGGCCTGGACGGACGCCGACCGCCGCGTGCGCGGTCTCGAACAGCACGTCCGCGACCAGGAGCAGGGCCGCGGCGCGCGGCGGGTCACCGTGCTGCGCGAACGGACGGAGCCCCGGACGACGGCCGTGCTCGAACGGGGCGTCTGGAACGCACGCGGCGCGCCGGTCGGCCGCGCGGTGCCCGCGTCGATCGGCGCGCCAGCGCTCGCGACCGATGCGCCCACGCGGCTCGACCTCGCCAGGTGGCTGACGGCGCCGGACCACCCGCTCACGGCGCGGGTCCTCGTCAACCAGGTCTGGCAGATGCTCCTCGGGCGCGGCCTCGTCGACACGCCCGCCGATCTCGGGACGCAGTGCGCTCCGCCAGTGCACGAGGAGCTTCTCGACTGGCTCGCCGCGGACCTCGTCGAGAACGGCTGGGACCTCCGCCGCCTCGTCCGGCTCATCGTCACCAGCGACACCTACCGCCGCACGAGTCGCTCCACCGAGGCCGAGCGCGCCCGCGATCCAGAGGGCCGACTGCTCGCGCGCGCGCCGCGCTTCCGTCTCCCGAGCTGGATGATCCGCGACGCCGCGCTCTCCGCCAGCGGGCTGCTCGACCCCACGACCGGCGGGCCCCCGGTCTTCCCCCACCAGCCGCCCGGCGTGTGGGAGGAGATGTTCATGGGGCGCATGCGCTACCGCCCGACCGTGGGCAGCGCACGCCATCGCCGCTCGCTCTACGCCTTCTGGCGCCGCAACGTCACCCCGACCTTCTTCTTCGACAGCGCCGACCGCCGCACGTGCTCCGTGGCGCGGCGCATGACCAACACTCCCCTGCAGGCGCTCACGCTCCTCAACGATCGGACCTTCGCCGAGGCCGCGCAGGCGCTCGGCGAAGGGGCCGCCGGCACGCCCGGGAGCGACAGCGAGCGGATCCAGGGGCTCGCGCGGCGCGTGCTGAGCCGGGAGCTCGCAGACGCCGAGCTCGCGGCGGTCGAGTCCGCGCTGGAGCGACTCCGCAGCATCTACGAGCGTGACCCCGCGGCCGCCCGGGCAGCGACCGCGCCCTCCCCCCTCGAACCGGTCCCGGCGAGGTCCGAGCTGGATCACGTCGAGGTCGCGAGCCTGACCGCGGTCGCAGCGATGCTCCTGAACACCGACGAGGCCATCACCCGTGAGTGACGCTCCCCGCATCGACCCGAACCTCCTCGGCCGGCGCGCGTTCCTCCGCGGCGTCGGAGCCGCGGGTCTCGCGCCGCTCGGCCTCGCATCGCTGCTCGCCCGGGAGGACGGGGGCGCCGCAGGCCTGCCCCACTTCCCGGGCAAGGTGCGCCGCGTGGTGATGCTGACCCAGTCGGGCGGGCCCTCGCAGCTCGAGCTGTTCGACCCCAAGCCCGGGATGGTCGAGCGCGCCGGCGAGGTGATCCCCGAGAGCGTGCGCCGCGGCCAGCGCCTCACGGGGATGACGAAGGGCAAGCCCCAGCTCGTGCTCCCCTCGCGCGCGCGGTTTCGCCGGCGCGGGGAGAGCGGCATCGAGCTCTCCGACTGGATCCCCCACATCGGCGGCGTCGCGGACCGCATCGCCCTCGTGCGCTCCATGGTCACCGATCAGATCAACCACGCGCCGGCCATGACGCAGTTCCTCACCGGGAACCAGCTGCCCGGACGGCCGAGCCTCGGGGCGTGGACCAGCTACGGGCTCGGACGCATCAGCGACGACCTCCCGAGCTTCGTCGTGCTGATCACGCGTATGCAGCGCGGTTCGGACCAGCCTCTCTACGACCACTACTGGGGCGCGGGCGCTCTCCCCTCCGAGCACCAGGGCGTACGCCTCCGCGCGGCGCGCTCGCCCGTGCTCTACCTCGACAATCCCGGCGGCGTCGGCCGCGAGGTGCGACGCGCCCAGCTCGACGGCATCGGCGCACTCAACGACGAGCGACGCGAGCTCACGGGCGACCCCGAGATCGAGGCGCGCACCGCCCAGTACGAGCTCGCCTACCGCATGCAGGCGAGCGTACCCGAGCTCACGGACATGTCGGACGAGTCCGACGAGACCTACGAGCTGTACGGCCCCGATTCGCGGCGCGCCGGCAGCTACGCATACCACTGCGTGCTCGCCCGCCGGATGCTCGAGCGGGGCGTGCGCTTCGTCCAGCTGATCCACCCCGACTGGGACCACCACAGCCGCCTGACGAGCTGGTGCCGCATGCGCTGCCGTGACACCGACCAGCCGAGCGCGGCGCTGATCCGCGACCTCGAGCGACGGGGCCTCCTCGAGGACACCCTCGTCGTCTGGGGCGGCGAGTTCGGCCGGAGCCCCGCGGGTCAGGGTGACTGGCAGAGCCTCGAGGCGGGCCGTGATCACCACCCCTGCAGCTTCAGCCTGTTCCTCGCAGGCGCGGGCGTGAAGCGCGGCGTCGTCCACGGCCGCACCGACGACTACGGCTTCCACGCCGCGGAGGATCCGGTCCACGTGCGCGACCTGCACGCGACGATCCTGCACCTGCTCGGCATCGACCACGAACGATTCGCGATCCGCCAGAGCGGCCTGGACGTCCGCTTGACCGGCGTCGAGCCGGCGCGGGTCGTGGAGGAGCTGCTCGCCTGAGGGCGCGCGGCGCTCAGTCCACCAGCTCGTCCTCGACGTCTCGCGGGAGCTGGCGGCGCGGCAGCAGATCGCCGAGGTAGCCGCGCCTGAGCGCCGTCAGCCGCCAGTCGGGCCCGAAGAAGAGCACGAGCCCCTCGGTCGTCGTGTCCGTGCTCGTGAAGCGGAAGTTGCCCTGGGCGTCGCCGATGGGTGCCGAGACCTCGATGTTCCAGTCGGTCACGTCCGCCCAGCCCCACGCGAGCGCGAGGCCGAGCCCCACCTCGATCACGTGGACCGGAGCGCCGAGATGTTCGAGCGCGTCGCTCACGTCGCTCGTGCCGACCGCGAGCGCGTCCACGCGCTCGGGAAGCGGCTCCTGGAACACCCGGGAGCGGTTGTAGTCCCCGTCGACGCAGGCGGCGCCGAGGAGCGCCGCGGCCAGGGCGGCTGCCGTGCGAGCGCAGGTCACGGGGTCAGAAGACAGGCACGTCGTAGTCGGCCTCGGACGCCTGGAAGAGCGTCCCCACGTGGAGGACGTTGTCGGCCTCGTCGAAGAAGACCCAGACGCGGTCCGACTGGGTGTCGACGCCGCGGAGCCCCAGCAGGATCAGGAAGGCCGCGGCCTGCTTCTCGACCGTGTGCTCGTAGCGCCATGCGCTGCGGCGGCCCAGCTGGACGACCTCGTTCGGGGCGCCCAGGAGGCGCGTCACGTCGTCGGCGGTGGACTGCCCCGGGACGATCTGCGCGACGGCCTCCGGCGGCAGGACGGGGTTGGCCGTGGAGCGGCTCAGGAAGCAGCCCGCGAGCGGGAGAGCGAGGGCGAGCGCCAGGCCGGCGCGGAGGAGAGGGTTCGTGTCGATCATGGTGTCGCTGGGAAGTGTAGGGTCGTTCGCACGTCCCCCACCTCCCGTTGCGCGTCGCCGTAGATCTATCCCCACTCGTCCGCTCGTTCCCCGCGAGCATCCGCCGGATCACCCGGTCGATCCTCGATCGGATCGAGGCGCGGGGGGACGTCGAGATCGTGGGCGTCGCCCCCCCTGACCGGGGCCTGCTGGGCGCCTGGCGCCAGGTCGGACTCCCCCGGGCCGCGAGGAAGCACGGAGCCCGGGTGCTCCACTGCTTCGGCTCGTCCTTCCCCCTGGCCGCCGGGATCCCCACCGTCCAGACCGTGCACGAGTGCCCCTGGCTCCACGGCTCGTGCGAGAACAGCGGCGCTCGCCATCGACTCTGGGCCCACCTCGGCCGCACGCGGGCCGCTCGCACCTGCACGCCCTCCGAGGGCGTCGCGCGCGATCTCCGCGGGCTCGGCCACGGCGAGCGCCTGCGCGTCGTGCCCTGGGGCGTGGGCGGGGAGTTCTCGCCCGGACGGGACGACGCCGACCGGCGTCTCGGGGAGGCCCTCGCCGAGCTCCCGCAGACCCCCTTCGTCCTGTGCCCCGCCGCGGCGGGGCGGCCCAAGAAGCGCGTCGACCGCGTCGTCGCCGGCGCAGCCGCCGTGGGCCTCGCGGTCGCGGTGACCGGACGAGGCGAGGTCCCTGCCGGCGCGCGAGCGCTCGGTGAGGTCCCGGAGGAGCTCCTGCCCGCGCTCTACCGTCGCGCGGCCGCCGTGGCGATCCTGTCCCGCTCGGAGGGATTCGCGCTGCCCGTCCTGGAGGCCGCTGCGAGCGGGACCCCCGTGGTGGTCTCGCGGGGCAGCGTCCAGGCGGAGACCGCCGGAACGGCGGGGGTCGAGGTCGATCCGGACGACCCTGACGATGTCGCGCGCGGTCTGCGCCTCGCCCAGGACCGCGACCCCGTACGCGCCGCGGCGGGACGCGCGAGAGCGCGGGAGCTCGACTGGGAACGCTCCGCCGCGCGCCTCGTCGAGGTGTGGGAGGAGATCGCATGAGCGTCGCTCCGCGCGTCCTCGTCAGCGGCGTCGTCCTCGGCCAGCCCATGGGCGGTGTTCGTCGGCACAACGCGGAGCTCCTACCGCGGCTCGCGGAGCGCCTCCGGGCGGCGGGCGGCGGGCTCGGTGTCCTCGAGGGCGCGGTCCCGATCCCGTTCGAACTCCCTGACGTCGTCGAACGAATCCCCTCCGACGTCCCTTACCAGCCGCCGCACATGCGCGCCCTGGCGGAATCGCGCGCGCTCCGCGAGGCCCTCGCCGCGGCGGCGGCCGCTGGCCGGGCCTTCGATCTCGTGCACACGGCCCATCTGCCCGCGCCGCGCGACCTCGGCGTCCCGGTCACGCGGACGGTTCACGATCTGCGCAGCATCGACCTCGAGCGCGCACCCTTCGTCCGGCGGCTCATCGGCGGACGCGTGCTGCGCCGCGCGCTCGAAGGAGCCCGCGCCGTGGGCGTCGTGAGCGACTGGATGGCCTCGCGCGTCCTCGAGGAGTGGCCCGCACTCGAGGGGCGCGTGCACGTCATCGGGAACGGCGCCGATCATCTGCCGATCCTGCCCCGCGAGCCCGCGGACCCGGGCTTCGCGCTGCACGTCGGACACGTCGAGCCACGCAAGGGGCTGGAGGCCCTCGTGCGGAGCCTCGGCCACGCACGCGGCCCGGAGCGGGTCGTCCTCGCGGGCCGCGCGGTCGCGCGTGAGCTCGACCGGCTCCGCGGGATCGCGTTCGAGCTCGGCGTCGCGGACAGGCTCGAGCACGTCACTCCCGGGGACGACGAGGCCCTCGCGAGGCTCCTCGCCACCGCGCGCGTCGCCGTCTTCCCGTCGCGCCTCGAAGGCTGCGGGATCGGACCGCTCGAGGCTCTGCGCGCAGGCTGTCCGACGGCCGTCTCCGACATCCCCGCTCACCGCGAGGTGGCCGGGCCGGGCGCGGAGCGCTTCCAGGTCGGCGACGTGGACGAGCTCGTCGACGCGATGGACCGGGCGCTCGCCGCTCCCTCGCCCGCCCTGGAGCCGCGAACGTGGGACAGCGCTGCCGACGCCTGGTTCGAGATGCTCGCGGCGGCCGCCCGCGGCTCCTCCTGATCAGCGCGTCAGCAGCCGTTCGTAGAGCTCGAGGTGAGCGGCGATCTCGTCCGCGAGCGTCGGGCGCGGCAGCGCCGTCACCCCTGGCCCGGGACAGCCACCCCTGCGCGTCGGCTCTCCGGCCCGGTCCATCTCCTGGAGGATCGCGGCGAGCTCCTCGGCGCTCCTGAAGAGCCGGCCCTCCTCGGCTCCCGCCAGGAGCTGCTGATTGCCCGCGTTGTCCCGCGCGACGACGGGCACGCCGAGCGCGAGAGCCTCGAGGATCGTGCGCGACTCTCCCTCCGTGACGCTCGTGTTCAGCGCCGCGTCCGCCTGCGACAGGGTCCGGAGCGCCGCGTCGTGCGAGAGCGCGTCCTGGAGCACGACGTTCCTCATCCCGTCGACGCGGCGCGCGACTCCTTCCGCGTACTCCGCGTCCACGACGTCGCCCGCGATCAGCAGACGCCACGCCGCAGCCGCGTCGGACGAGGACGCGAGGCGCGCGAAGGCGTCGAGGGCCATGTGCACGTCCTTCACCGGCCTGAGCCCCGCGAGGAGCACCGCCACGCGGGTTCGCGCTGGAAGGGCTCCGAGGACATCGAACTCCCCACCGCTCGCCCCCGCGACGAGCCGCTCGAGGCGATCAGGATCGAGGCCCTGGGCGATCCGCGCGACGCGGTCTCCGTGGCCTCCGCGGACGAGGGCCGCCTCCTGGTGAGCGGAGAGGGCGATGATCGCGTCGGCCCGGCCGAGGTTCGCGTCGACCTCGTCGGTCCAGTCCTCCAGATCGGTCCCCGTCACCGTGATGACCAGCGGCGCTCCGCTGGCCTCGGCGCACGCCCTGGCCGCCGTGGCGCTCGGCCCCGCGTGGAGCGCGTGGCAGAGGTCGGGAGCATCGACCTCGTCGCGCCAGTCGCCTGAAGGGCCGACGAACAGGGCCGAGAGTCCGCGCTCCCCGAGCCCCTCGATCAGCGCGCGCGCGGCCACGGCGTTCCCCGCCGCGGCGCCGAGTTCGTAGCGCGCGAAGAGCGCCACGCGTCTGCCGCGCGGCGCTCTCCTCGGATCCTGCTCGCCGCCCTCCATGGGCGGTCACCTCACTTGATCGGGCGGGTGAAGTCGAGCACGAGGTTCTCGTCGCCGTTCGGCCCGAGGTTGAACTCCACCTGGATCATGCCCTGGGACCCGGTCCAGGTCTCCGCCCGGTACGTGCCCGGCATCAGGCCCTCGACGCTGAAGGTCAGCTCGTCCGGGTCCACCGGGGTCCAGCCCTCCCCGCGTCCGCCGCCGGTGTCGACGCGGAAGAACAGACGGTCGCGGTTCGCGCCGTCGGGCGGGACGACGGTGCCCCTGCAAGGGACCGCGGGCTGGAGCTCCGCGACCAGGGTCTCGCCGGCGTCCCGCTCGCTGACCTCGAGGCGGACCGTTCCGTAGCCCTCCTTCGTCACCTGGACCGTGCGCTCGTCGCCGTCGGGCACGACGAAGCTCGCCAGGCCCTTCGCGTCCGTGGTCTTCTCGGTCCCGCCGCGCCAGCTGCGGCGCCCCTTGCCGCGCATCTTGACCTCCGCGCCGGGCACGGGCGCACCGGTCTCCTTGTCCACGACCGCGATCTGCACGCGCTGGTAGTTGAGATCGAGGTCGATCCGCGTGGTCTGCTCCGCCTGGGGACGCTTCCACTCGTCGTACACCTTCTGGTTCACGAGCTCACCGTCGTCCACCGGGACCGGACCCGTGATACGGATCCCGACGCGCTTCATCGTGGAGATCTGCGGCGTCTCGAACTCGCCGACCGAGTTGGTCTCGAGCACGAGCTCCTCCTCGAGCCCCCGGACCTCCACCTTCAGCCCCGGGACCCCTGCTCCGTTGGCCGTGATCCGTCCGGCGAAGCTGCCGGTCGGCCCCTCGCCCTCCGGCGAGAGCTGCACGTCCAGGAAGTTGTCCTTCGCGACCTCCACCTCGACGGCGCGATCGTCGAGGACCTTCGGCTCCTTCTGATCGATGACGATCGAGATCGGGTCGCCCTGGAGCCAGCGCTCCATGATCGTCGCGCGGTACTTGCCCGGAGCGACTCCCGTGAAGCGGAAGCGTCCCTCCAGGTTGGTGAGCGCCGTGCGCGGCGGCGAGGTCATCTGCAGCTTCGGCCTCTCCTCCACGTGCCGCAGCGCGATCATGTAGAGCCCCGGCGGGTTCTCGCCGGCCCAGCTCACGCGCCCGGTCAGGGTGCACCGCGCAGGCAGCGCGACGGCCACGTCGATGGACCCGTCCACGAAGGCGAGGTCGTCGGCCACGTCCTCGTAGGAGCTGCCGTGCTCGGGGTGTTCGACCACGACCGAGACGCCGCCGAAGAAGGAGCGGCCCGACTTCACGTCCTGGAGGAAGGTGCTCGACACCGGCCCGAGCTCGGCGACGCCCTCCTCGTCGGTGAAGCCCCCGGCGTACGAGCCCATGAAGGCGCCCTTCGGCCCCATGAGCATCGCGTGCGCCTGGGGGAGCAGCTCGCCGGTGGCCTCATCGGTGACCGTCACGCGGATCACGTTGCCGCGCGTCATGGTGAGGGTCAGGCTGGTGCCGTCGCCGGTGTGCGTCACCTCGCCGAAGGCCGGGGCGTAGCCCGGAGCGCGGGCCTCGACGCTCCAGTCGCCGTAGGTGACGTTGCCGACCTCGTAGTCGCCCGGCTCCACCTCCCGCGACTTGGCGGGCTCGGGGTCGAAGCCGTCGAACATGTTCATGACGAGCATGGCCTCGACCATCTCGTTCTCACCGCCGGTCTCGGTGAAGCGCACGTCGCCGCCCCCGATGGGCTCGCCCTCCTCGTCGCGTAGCTTGACGAGCACCGGGGTCGCCGTGGCGAGCACGATGTCGACGACGTCGCCGACGCCGGCCGCCTCGGCCACGGTCCAGGTCTCGCTGCTCGTGCGCCTCGCGATGCCGAGCAGCCGCCCCTCCTCGGGGATGCCCTCGACGCTGTAGCGACCGGCCTCGTCGGTGACGCCAGCGGGCTGCATGAGACCCACCGGAACGAGGGGGTTGAGCGCGCCGGCCGAGACCTCGACGCCGGCGACGGGACGGCCGGCGCCGTCGGTGACCTTGCCGGTCACCTCGCGGCCGAAGAGCAACTCGAGCTCGCCGACGTCCTTCTCCTCGCCCGCGGCGAGGTCGATGGGACCGAAGGGCGCGGCGACGTGCTTGGGGTAGTCCGCGCCACCGGAGACCGCGCCGGGCGTGACCCCCTCGAGGCGGAAGGTCCCGTCCGCGGCGGAGTAGGTCGTCGGGACGGGGAAGCGCTCGAGCACCTGGAAGGCGCGGCGCGGTATGTCGAAGGCCAGCTTGCGATCGTCTTCCTCACCGCCGGCCAGGACCGTGCCCTCACGCAGGTCGAGGACGCCGCTCTGGACGATCACCTCGGGGATCGGCAGCGCGCGGATCCGCGCGCCCGCGACGGGCTCGCCGTCCTCGTCGATGACCGTGCCGACCAGGGTCCCGAAGGCCGGGAGGACGATGTCGCCGACGTCGGTGAGCTCGCCGTGTTCGAGGGCGTGCTCGATGAAGCGAACCGTGGCGCGCCCGGTTCCCCGGCCGATGTTGAGCGCGTGATAAGCGGTCTGGCGCGCGTCGTCGAGGAGGAAGCGGCCCTCCTCGTCGGTGAAGGCCTCCCCGATCTCCGGGCTCTCGAGCCCCATGGCCGAGTGCTCCACCTTCATGATGCTCGAGAGGTCCACCTCGAGGAGCTCGACGCGCATCGCGACGACGGGGGTCCCGTCCTCCTCGACGATACGGCCGGTGACGCCGGCGAGCTTGCCCGCCCAGGGGTGCGCACCGTCGTCCAGGGCCCCGTCGCCCACGACGGCAGCGTCCACCGCCGCGCGATCGTCGTCGCCGTCGCCGTCGCCCACGCTGACGAGCTCCGCCGGTGCCGCCGGCTCCTCCGGCGCGTCCTGAGCATCCGTTCGGCCGAGGTCCTGGCCAGGAGGCGTCGAGGGCCCTCCGCCGATGATGAAGAAACCTGCGGCCGCGACGACGATCGCGGCCAGGACGAGGAGGGAGGCTTTGCTACGCATGGGATCCGGGCAGGGGACGGGCGCGCTCTACGAGGCGCGCCACAGTGTATTTCGCGCCGGATCGCTCTCGAGATCCGGGGTCGGTGAAGCACCGTGCAGATCGGGCAGCCGATCGCAGACCGAGACGGTCGGCTGGCCGGCCCGGGCCCGCTCAGCTCGCCAGGAGGAAGGCTCCGTAAGCGGCGCTCGCGACGACCAGGAGCGCCCCGAGGCCGACCACGAGCTTCGAGGCTCCCCCGAGCTGCGCGATGTCGGTGCCCCCGCTGCGGGTCTTCGCGTACTGGAGGACCGGCCGCCCCGTCTCGTCGGAGACGCCTCCGCCGGTGGCGGGGCGCGTACTGGCGCCCACGGCCGCCTGGCGCCGCGCGGCGCGGTCCGCGCTCGCCCGCGCTCCCGCGCGATCGGGCGAGACCGCCTCGGCGGGCGACGGAGGCCGCGCCGGTGTCACCGGCGCCGCGATCGCTTCGTCCAGGTCGGCTCCGAACTCCAGTTCGAGTCCGTCGTCGTCGCTCGAGGACTCCGGCACGGGCGTCCCCGCGGACTCCTCCTCGAAGTCATCCGCGAACTCGAGGTCCTCCCCCGCCCCATCCGTCCCTGAGGCCTCCTCGGTGATCTCGTCCCTGAGACGGAGCTCGACGTCGCCCAGGACGAAGGTGTCGCCGTCGCGGACCTCTGCCTTACGGACCCGTTCGCCGCCGACGAACACGCCGTTGCTGGAGTCGAGGTCGACGACGCCCCAGACACCAGGTTCGGCCCGGGGCACGAGCCGCGCGTGACGCCGACTGATGGACGCCTCCGCGATGGTGACGTCGGCCTCCGAAGAGCGCCCGATCACCGACGTGCCCTCGAGATGGAACGACTCGCCGATGGAGGCGCCGGAGAGCACGAAGAGGCGAGCCATGGGGCCGGATGATAGCGATTTCCGCGCCACGGCCGTCCGGGAGGCCGAGTGGACACCTGCTATCCTGGGCGTTGCAGAGCCTCTGCCACGAACACCCCATGGTCCCCGCGCCCTCCCACGACGCGCCCGACATCGCCACCGGCCCGCGCGCGCTCGCTCTCCAGGTCCAAGGGCTCGTCCGCGTCTACCGCGTCGGACTGCGGCGTCGACCCCATGTCGCGCTGCGCGGCATCGACCTCGAGTTGGCTCCGGGCCGCACCATCGGCTTCGTGGGGCCGAACGGGTCCGGTAAGTCGACGCTGCTCCGCATCCTGGCGGGGGTGGATCGGCCCACCGCGGGCGCGGCTCGCGTCTTCGGGGCGCCGCCTTCCTCGAGGGCGGCGAGGGAGCGACTCTCCTACCTTCCCGACGGCGACCCCTTCCCTGGAGAATTGCAGGCGCTCGCCGCCCTCACCCTCGTGGCGCGGCTCCGGGGCTTCAGGGGCTTCAAGGCGAGGGCTCTGGCCGAGGAAGGGCTCGCCGCGGTCGAGCTGAGCGATCGCGCGGGCACCCGCCTGGGCGCCTTTTCCAGGGGCATGCATCGCCGCTTCGGCCTGGCCCAGGCATTCCTCGGCGCGCCTGACCTCGTGCTGCTCGACGAACCGACCGCGGGACTCGACGCCCCGGGCTTCGACGCCCTCGCCCGTCTGCTGGAGGCGGCCCGCATGCGGGGAGCGACCGTCGCACTGGCGAGCCACGTCCCCGCGGACCTCGTGGATCACTGCGACGAGGCCGTGCTCCTCGTCGACGGCGCGATCCAGGCCCGCGCGGACGCCCGCGAACTGCTCGGGGACCGCGATCTTTCGGAGCTCGTCATCAGGGGCGGCGCCGAATCCGCCGCGCGCGCGGGGGAGATCCTAAAGGCGGCCGGCATCGAGGTCACCAGCGCAGCGCCCGCGCGCCGCTCCCTCGCGGACCTCTATCGAGGCTCGGGCTGGGAGCGCGACCGTTGAGCATCGGACTCACCCTGCTGTCGGCAAGACGGGTGACTCGGCCCGTCGTGGCGGCCGTCGTCTTGGTGGCTGCAGCTCTACCCCTGCTGGACCCAGCGGAGACGCGCCTCGAGGGGCTACCGGCGGCGCTCCAAGTCACCGAGACCGGCGCGGCCTCGACCGGCTGGATCGCCGCCCTGCTGGTCGCGACCGCCTGGGCCGCGACGAGCGGCGCACGGCTGGTCCAGCGCTGGTACGACGGAGAATCGGCGTGGCTCGCGCCGACCCGGCCCACGCGCCTCGCCCTGGCAGCGGCAGGCGTCCTCGGGATCTCCCTGGGCAGCGCCGCGCTGGCCCTTCCCCCCATGGTCCCCTTCGCGATCCTGCCAGCGGAAGGTGCTGACCCCCTGCTCGAGCGGGAGCTCGCAGCGGGCCCCCAGCGCTCTGTGGTGCTGGCACCGGGCGACACTTCGGGGATCGCGCTCCCGCCCGTGTCCGTCGTCGCGGCGCATCGGCTGCGCGTGCGCCTGATGCCGACCGTCGGCGGCCTCGGCGCAACGACGGACGCGAGGCTGACGGTCCGGGACGCCGAAGGTGATGCAGCCTCGACCGATACGGTTTTCGTAGGCGGCCGTCGGTGGGCGGAGTTCCCCCTGCCTCCAGGCGGAGAGCTGCTCGTCGTGACGAACGTCGGCGAGGGGGCCCTCGCCGTGCTCGGGCCGCAGCCGGTCGAGATCTGGCGCCCCTCGGACGCCTTCGCAGGGGGGCACCTGCGCGCCGCGGCGCTCGCGGCCCTCTGGGTGGCAGCGATCGGCGCTTTGGCTGCGGCCGCGGGCGCATGGGTGACGCCTCCCATCGCGGGGCTGCTGACGATCGCTGCGGCCCTCCTCGCCGCGACCGGTGCCACGGGCGGCGTACCGGCCCTCTCGCTCCTCGCAGCCGAGCTCGGGCGCGGGCTCGACGCACTCGGAGAGGGCCGCGCGCCGTCTCGCCCTGGAGCCGGGGCACTGGGGACCGCCGTCGCGACGATCGCCCTCGCCTCCCTGACCGTTGCCCCTGCCCTGTCGCGCTGGCACCGGGAGGGTCGTCGATGAGGCTTCTGCTCCTCGCCGCAGGCCTCCTTTCCCTCGCTGCCGCCGCGGCGCTCGGCGCGGACGCGGGATTCGGGCTGCCGTCCGAGGACCGCAGCTCCATGTCGCGGCTCCAGCGACTCGCTGGCCCCCTGGGGTCGGCCGCGGCGAGTGTCCAGTGGATGCGCTTCACCCTGACCGTCCACTCCGGCGATGGGACCCGGGCGCTGGCGACGGGCCAGTCGGCCCTGGCCATGGATCCCTTGGCTCCCGACGGCTGGCAGCTCCTCGCCCATCACCTCGCCTTCGAGCGCGGATCGTCGGTCGAGGCCGCGAAAGAGGGGGACCGACGGGCTTGGATCGAGGCCGGGTTGGACTTGCTCGAAGAGGGAGCAGAGGTGTCCCGGTTCCCCGGAGTTCTGCTCTATGACATGGCCCTCGTGGCCCTCTTCTTCGGGACGCTGGCCGAAGAGGACCGGCCATGGCCTGGGTGTCAGGAGGAGCTCGTGATGCGCGCGATCGCGGGCTTCCGCGGTGCGGCGGCCGCCGGTCACTCGGCGGGACCGCGGGCTCTCGCTGACGCGCTCGAGATGGCGCAGCAGCTGGGGATCGCGACGGAGAACCGCGGAGAGAATCCGGGACGCTGACCCCGAAGCGGACGCGGAAGGCCCCGCGCTGCTAGTCTCGCCGCCGTGGATCTGTCGCCCGAACTCCCGATGCTGCTGATCGAGGCGCAGAGCACGCTCTCGCGCTTCTTCTCCGAGTTCGGCTATCTCGCGCCCTTCACGGTCCTCGTTCTCTGCGGCTTCGGCTTCCCGCTCCCCGAGGAGGTCACGATGCTGGGCTCGGGGTTCCTTCTCTACCAGGGAAGGGTCGAGGGTCTCGCGATCCTGGGTGTGTGCTTCACCGCGACGCTCATCGGCGATTCCGTCCCCTACTGGCTCGGGCGGATCTACGGGCGGAAGGCCCTGCAGATCAAGGCGGTCCGGCGGGTCCTGCATCCCGAGCGGCTCAACAACATCGAGCGGCGATTCCGGCGCAACGACACGCGCGCCGTCTTCGTGTGCCGTTTCCTCCCCGGGCTCCGACTGCCCGCCTGGTTCACCGCGGGGACTCTCGGGATGAGCTACACGCGCTTCCTCGCCGTGGACGCCGCCGGCGCCGCGATCATGACGCCGCTCTTCATCTGGCTCGGCTTCGCCTCGGGGGAGAAGATCGCAGAGCTGGAGGCGACCGTGGAGAACCTCCACCAGATCCTCGGCTTCGTCGTCCTGGGCCTGGCGGTGGTCCTCCTGGTCCGCATGACGATCTCGAGCCGCGTGGCGCGGAGCGAGCGAGGCCCCGAGCCACCGGACGGCGACCGGCCCTGAGGGCAGCGGAGCGGTCCCCGACCGCCCCCGCCAGGACGATCCGCGGACAGCGTCAACCCACCGCGGACGAACCCCGGAAACGCCCTTCCGAGGGAAGGAATCGGGGCCTCGCGGCGACGAGGAGCCAGCGGTCGTTGACCCCGGGCGGACCCTCACTAATCTATTGGCCCCGAAACACGGCGGAAGGGCCGCGCCCGCGATCCCCGCCGAACAGCGTCGCCGAGGGGCCCTTGAGGCTGCTCCGGCGACCCGACCTATTCCCTCCCCAAGCCCGCGCGCGACCCTCTGGACCGGGCCGCGCCCCAAGCAGCCCATGTTCCTCAACGTCGCCGCAGGCGCGGCCATCGCCGCGCTCGTCTTCGCCATCGCCAAGTATGGCGGGATCATGAAGCAGGACGCCGGAGACTCCAAGATGCAGGAGATCTCCAAGCAGATCCAGGAGGGCGCGGCGGCGTTCCTCCAAGCCGAGTACAAGTGGCTCACGGTCTTCGTGATCGCGGTCGGCGCGGCGATCTTCTTCTCGGACCAGCAGGGCCTCGGGCAGAACACGGCCATCGCCTTCGTGTCAGGCGCCGCGGCCTCGGCCGTCGCGGGCTACTTCGGCATGCACACCGCGACCCGCTCGGCGGTGCGCACGACCCAGGCCGCGCGGACCGGCCTCACGGAGGGCCTGGAGGTCTCCTTCGCCTCGGGGGTCGTCATGGGCATGAGCGTCGTCGGCCTCGCGCTGCTCGGCCTCTGCATCTTCACCCACTTCTACGCGCCGAATTTCGACGCGAAGGGGCTCGAGAACGTGCTGGGCTTCAGCTTCGGCGCCTCCTCCATCGCGCTCTTCGCCCGCGTGGGCGGCGGCATCTTCACCAAGGCCGCCGACGTCGGCGCCGACCTGGTCGGCAAGGTCGAGGCCGGCATCCCCGAGGACGACCCCCGCAACCCCGGCACCATCGCCGACAACGTCGGTGACAACGTCGGCGACGTGGCCGGCATGGGCGCCGACCTCTTCGAGTCCTACGTCGGCTCGATCATCGCGGCGATGACCCTCGCGGCCATCACCTTCTCGGGCGACGAGAACATGAAAAGCCTCGCCATGCTGCCCCTCGCCGTGGCCGCCATCGGCATCTTCGCCTCCATCGCCGGCACCTTCTTCGTCTCCGCCAAGGACGAGCACGGCATCCACTCCGCCCTCGAGCGCGGCCTCATCATCGCCTCGCTGATCACGATCGCGGGCGCCGCGGCGCTGACCTGCTTCGGCCTGCTCGAGTTCCCCGAGGGCGTCGTCGGCTGGAAGCTCCTCGTCGCGATCGTCTCCGGCGTCGGCGTCGGCGTCCTGATCGGCAAGGTCACCGAGTACTACACCTCGACCGACACCAAGCCCGTCCACACCATCGCGAGCAAGTCGGAGACCGGCTCTGCGACCAACATCATCGCGGGCCTCGCGGTCGGCATGCGCTCGGTCGCCCTCTCCGTGATCCTGATCTGCGTCGCGATCTTCGCCGCCAACTGGGCCGGCGTCGTCGAAGGCGGCACCAGCTACGGCGTGTACTGCGTCGCCCTCGCGGCGGTCGGCATGCTCTCCACCCTGGGCATCTCCCTGGGCATCGACGCCTACGGCCCGGTGGCCGACAACGCTGGCGGCCTCGCCGAGATGGCAGAGCTTCCCCCCGAGGTACGTGAGCGCACCGACGCCCTCGACGCGGTCGGCAACACCACCGCCGCCATCGGCAAGGGCTTCGCGATCGGCTCGGCGGCCCTCACCGCCCTCGCCCTCTTCGCGGCCTTCCAGCTCCGCGCGGACGAGCTGCTCGTGGCCGCCGGTGCGTCCGAGATCAACCTGTCCCTGACGAACACCGAGGTGCTCATCGGTCTCCTGATCGGCGGCATCCTCCCGTTCCTCTTCGCCGCCCTGACCATGGAGGCCGTCGGCAACGCCGCCCAGGCCATGGTCGAGGAGGTGCGCCGTCAGTTCCGCGAGATCCCCGGCATCATGGAGGGCACCGGCAAGCCTGACGCGGCCCGCTGCGTCAAGATCTCGACCGACGGCTCGCTGAAGCAGATGGTCGTCCCCGGCATCATCGCCGTGGCCGCCCCCATTGTCGTCGGCTTCTGGAGCGTCGCCGCCCTCGGCGGCCTGCTCGCGGGCGCCCTGGTCGCCGGCATCATGATGGCCATCTTCATGGCCAACGCAGGCGGCGCCTGGGACAACGCCAAGAAGTACATCGAGGGCGGCGCCCACGGCGGCAAGGGCTCGGAGCCCCACAAGGCCGCGGTCGTCGGTGACACCGTCGGTGACCCCTTCAAGGACACGTCCGGTCCGGCCCTGAACATCCTCGTCAAGCTGATGACCGTGGTCGGCCTGGTCTTCCTGCCCTGGTTCATCTGACCCTCCGTTCCGCAGAACTCGCGCAGTCGCTCAAGGAGCCCCGTCATCGATACGAAGACCCTCGCCGCCACGGTCGCCACGATCCTGGAAGAGAAGAAGGGCGTCGATCTCGTCGTGTACGACGTCGGCGACACCATCAAGGTGGTGGACTACTTCGTCGTCGTGACCGGGACCTCGCGGCCGCACGTGCGGGCGATGTACGAGGACGTGCACCACAGGCTCAAGCGCCTCGGTGAGCGGCACAGCCGCGCCGAGGGCGCTGACCTCGGCTGGTGGGTGCTGGTCGACTACTCGGACGTCGTCGTCCACATCCAGCAGGACGAGGCCCGCGACTACTACGGCCTCGACGACCTGTACGGTGATTGCCCCAAGCTCGACTGGCACGACGTGCCGGTGGGCGACACGGGCGCCCTGACGGACGCCTGATCGCCGGAAGCCGGTTCGAGAGAGAGCGCCCGCGCAGCCCCTCCCAGGGGCTGCGCGGGCGCTCTCCTTCGGGAGTCTCCCCGAGATCGGATTCAGCCTGTGGAGCGCTCCGGCTCACTGACCGATAGTGATCAACATGTGGGCGGAGCACGACGAGGCGGCCTTCGAAGAGGCCAGGGAGCGAGGGCTCCCCGTCCTCGTGCTCATCGGCACGGCGCGCTGCCCGGCCAGCGCGCGAATGCGCCGAGGTCTGGAGGAGCGCGCAGGAGCCCTGGAGGGACGCTTCGTCCTCGTGTCGGCGGACCGCGAGGATCATCCGGAGGTCGACGCCGAGCACCGGGGCGCGGGCTGGCCGACCCTCGTGGTCCTCGACAGCGACGGGACGCGCTCGCGGCGCATCGAGACCGTCGATCCCGAAGAGGCCGTGACGCGCCTCCTCTCGGGTGAGACGGCCCCTGACGACGACCAGCGCCCGGCTCACGTCGCTGCGGTGAGCCGTATCGGCGACGTCCTCCTGGAGACGGCCGACCCCGAGTGGGGCGGCTGGGGCGCGCGTCAGAAGTTCCCCCACCCCGACGCCCTGCACATGCTGCTCGTACGGTGGTCGGAGACCGGCGACGAGCGCATGCTCCGGACGGTCACCCGAACGCTCCGATCGATGCAGGGCCGGCCGATCCATGACGGACTCGACGGCGGCTTCTACCGCTACGCCACGGAGCGTGACTGGTCCGCTCCCAGCGCGGAGAAGCCGCTGCTCTCCAACGCCAAGCGTCTCCTCGCCTACGCGGAGGCCTACCAGGTTCTCGGCGAACCGAGCTTCCGTGACACCGCACTCGACATCGCCGCGTGGATGGACCGAGCGCTCCGGGACGAGAGAACAGGCGCGTACCGCGCCAGCGAGGAGCTCCATCCCGAGGCCGCGCGCCTGCGCACCGCCGAGGGACGCGCAGCGCTTCCCTCCCCCACGGTCGACCCGACCATCCACGCCGATCGGAACGCGTGGGCGGTGATGGGCCTCTTGAAGGCGGGGCTCGTCCTCCAGGAACCCGGCCTCGTCTCGCGTGCGCTCGCCGCCCTCGACTTCGTCCTCGCGCGGATGTTCGAACCTTCGCGCGGCGTGTACGCCTACTGGAACGGCACCTGGAACCAGCCGGGCGACCTGCGGCAGCAGGCAGCCGTGCTTCGAGCCCTCGTGGACGCGGTGCACTCCGCCGGCGTGAACCACTACCTCGAGCCGGCGCAGGCCATCGCGGTCTGGGCGGACGAGCGACTGACCGCGACCGACGGGAGCTTTCGCAGCGACCTGCACCAGCGCGAGCTACCAGCCATCGAGCGCAGCACCGAGGACCTCAAGGCGAACGCGCTCATGGCGGAGGGGCTCCTCCGCCTCGCGGTCCTGACCGGGGAGACGCGCTGGCAGGCGCGCGCCAGGACAGCCCTCGAGGCGTTCCTGGGAGCCGAGCGCTCGCACGGGTACGAAGGGGCGGGCTACGGTCGCGCGCTCGACCTGCTGGTGCATGCGCCCCTCCACGTCACGATCGTCGGCGCGGCCGACGATCCCCTCCGCGCACGGCTGGCCGACGCCGCGCGGCGCCCCTACGTCGCGAGCCGTATCACCCTCACGGTCGACCCTGCCGCCGAACCCGAACTCGCGGCGAGGCTCGGCCTCGACGCGTCCGGCCCCAGCCACGCGCTCATCCAGCGCGGCGGGCTGACCCTCGCGGTGACGGACGACCCGCAGCGGCTCCCGGCCTTCATGGCCGGAAGCGAGCGAGACTGACGAGGCCCGGGCCCCGCGCCGTCGCCGCGCTCCGCCTTCCCTGGAAGGTCCTGCGCCGCATCCGAAGAGCCGCCCCGGGCGAGCCCAAGGGCATGGCCCATCTGAAGCTCCTCGCGCGCGCCAGCAGCGCTCTCCTCGGACTCCTCTGCCTGGGCGCTTGCGTATCACACCCGCCCCTACCGACCGCCGAGGGAGTGGACCTCCAGCGCTTCATGGGCGACTGGTACGTCCAGGGCCACGTCCCCGCCGGATCCGAGAGGGACGCGCACAACGGAGTCGAATCCTACGCCCTCGACGAGAAGGGTCGCGTGCTGACGAGCTACGTCTTCCGCGACGGAGGCTTCGATGGGCCGCTCGACGTGACGGAGCCGGTGGGCGAGGTGAAGGATCGCGAGACCAACGCGACCTGGTCCATGCGCTTCTTCTGGGTCCTCTCGTTCGAATACCTGATCGGCTATCTCGACCGGGACTACCAGGAGACGATCATCGCGCGTACGAGGCGCGACTACGCCTGGATCATGACCCGGGACCCCGTCATCTCCGACGAGCGCTACGCGGCGCTCGCCGCCAGGCTCGGCGCGATGGGCTACGACCTCACCCGGCTTCGCCGCGTCCCCCAGCGATGGCCGGATCCGGGGCACCCCGTGACGGGCGCCGAGGAGCCGCTCGCGCTCATCACGCGGCGTTGACAGCGCGGGGGCGCTGCGCGCTCCAGGCGCGGTGGAGCGCCAGCGCGAGCGCCGCGAGGATCCACCCCGCGCCCGCGATGATGTCGCGGAAGGTCGGCGGCCCCGGCAGCGGGACCGCGGCGCAGCCGCCGCCGTCGTCGCGGTCGGACGACTCCAACCCCGTGTAGGTGAAGCCCGCCGACAGCGTCCCCACCTGGCCCGTGGCGTCGTCCTCGACCATCAGGCTCGTGGTCCCCACGCTGCTCGGCGGCGTGACCACTCTGAGGTGCCCGGGACCGACGTACTCGACGGAAGCAGCTGCCACGCCGCCGGCGCCCGTGTTCGTGTTCACGCCGAAGCTCACGCGGGTGTCTGCGTCGAAGCCGGCCCCCATGATCGAGATCGTCGCTCCCCCGGAGCGGTCCCCGACGGCCGGCGTGACCTCGGTGATGCGCGGATCGGCATCCGGGACGAGAGTGAAGGCCGTCTCGGCGAAGGGTCCTGCGGGGGAAGTGACTCGCAGGAAGTACGGGCCGCCGGCGATCCCGGGCGAGGTCACGACGCGCATCCGGGTCGGCGAGTCGAGCAGCACGCCGGGCTGGACCACCCCGTCGATGGTGACGTTCATGCCCTCCACGAAACCGGTACCGCCGAGGGTGATGGTCGTACCGCCCATGGTGGAGCCGACGGTGGGGAAGGCCGAGAGGATCCTCGGCGTCTCGACGACGTCGAAGGCGCCAGGCGCGCGCCCCTCGATCCCGGTGTGATCGATGACGACGACGTCGTGATGTCCTGCGATCGTCTCGCCGGTGTCGAGCAGGATCGTGTTCTCGTCCGCGACCACGCAGCCGCCGATCTGGCCGTCCCTGTAGATCCGGTCACCGATGACGACCCGCGCTCCTCTCTGGAAGCCGCTGCCCGTGATGGTGATCGAGGTCCCGCCCTCGGGCTCGCCGACGCGAGGAGAGACCGAGGTCACGACAGGATCGGGGGGCGTGATCTCGAAGCCGCCGACCAGCGCGTCGCGGTCGCCGCCCGGGGTCACGACCTCGAGATCCACGTGACCGAGCCCGGCGCCGGCGGGGGTCGTCGCCGTGAAGCTCACCGAGCTCGAGCTCCACTCGACGTTCGTGAGCGCGATCCCGGGATCGCTGATCGTGAGAGTGGAGCCGGCCACGAGGCGGCTTCCCCGGATCAGGTGCGAGGTGGACTCGCCGCGGACGAGGCGCTGGGGATAGTCGTCGATGACGCGGCCGAGTTGCACGTCGACATCGGCGCGGACGGTCCCCACACCCACCGACGCGATGCCACCCGCGGCGACGGCCACCGCCCCGAGGTTCGCCGTCTCGAAGGCCACGTCGACGGCCTGACCGCCGCCGAGGTTCGAGCCCGCGACCGGGCGATCGAGCGGATCGACGAGGACCGTGTAGCTGCCGGCGTCGAGGCCCTGCAGGGTGAAGGCCCCGTTCGCGCCCGTGAGGATCGCGCCCGCGACGCGGCCATCGACGTCGCGCGCCCAGACGTGGGCGCCGACGACGGGATCCGAGGTCCCCTCGCGCACGACGCGCCCGGTGATCCGCGCGAAGGTCGAGGCGGGGTACATGTGGCGCATGCCGCGCTGATCGTCCAGAGACAGGCTCCTGTGGAGGATGACCCTGGTGTCGACGTAGGGGTACATCGTGGCCCCGCAGACGCCGGAGTGGTCGAGCCCGAGGAGGTGGCCGAGCTCGTGCGTGGCCACGTCCTGGACGTCGAAGCGGCCGGCCTCTCCCTTCGTCGTGAACGAGAAGTTCTTGCCGTTGAAGAGCACGTCGGCGTCGATGATGCGGCCGTCCGTGAAAAACGTCACGGGCGTGAGGGCGACGACACCGCTGGCGCCGGAGAAGAAGCCCGATGAGTCGTTCTCGTCGAAGACGACGAGGTTGACGTCGTTCGCCTGCCAGTCGCGCCGGTCCCTGTTCGCGAGGGATTCCGAGAGCCGCGCGCGTGACCCGCTGGCCTCGTTCCACGCGTCCATCGCTCCGCGGATCGCGATCTCGTGACTGCCGTCGCCGATGTCGTCCGAGCCGTCCGCCTGGATGACGAGCGTGATCTCGTCCGGGTTCTCCCAGTAGAGGGCAGTTCCGTCCACGCTGTAGCGGAGGCGGACGTGGGCGACGGCGACTCCCACGAGCGCCGCACAGACGATGAAGCGCATGGCGCGGCCACCGAGCTCCCGGACGATCCGACCCATCAGCGTCCCTCCGCGGGGGCAGCTGCGAGGCGCGCTTGAGCTCGAGCCTCGAGGCGCGCCACGAGGTCCGGGAAGGGCATCATGTCGAGGCCGTTCGCGGCGCGCGTTCGCCGCGCGGTGACGAGCGAGACATGCTCGCCGGTCCGGATCGCGGTGCGCTCTCCGTCCGTCGAGGTGACGATGCGGTACTTGCCCTGGGAGAGCCCCGTCGGGAGCTGCATCCCCTCGGGGGACGCCGCGCCGATGAGCAGGACCACGTCCTCCCCGACGCTCAGGCGCGGCATGCCAGGCACGACCATCCCCTTGCCCGACGCGAGCACGCCGCCGGGCAGACGGATGGTGCGCTGCGCCTCTTCGGTGCCCCAGAAGGTGCGGTTCACGGCCACCGTCCAATCGGTGTAGATGACGCCGCGGACGTCCTGGCCGCAAACGGACGCGACCACCGTGCCCTCCACGACCAGCTCGGAGCGCTCGAAGGCCTCCTCGAGGGTCATCTGGAGGACGGTACCCGCCTCCGACGACCCACGGAGGGCGGGGGAGAGAGCGGAGGCGACGAAGCCGGCCGTGAGGCCGACCGCGATCGCGAACACGGGGAAGCGACGCATGAACCCTGGGGAGCGGGCAGGGGAACGGAAAGCGGGTCCCCCCGGGGAAGGAGCACCCTGTTGTCGATGTCGGAACACCACCGTCGGCCCCTTGACCGCTGTGACCCGAACTGGGCGAGTCGGGATCCATCTGGGACACCCTCTCGGGCCCCGGCCCGCTTCGAGAACCCAGAGGAGGGTGTGCCCTCACCGGGGTACGGTTGAGAGCCGGCGCACCTCCCACCGGCGATCCCCTCCCATCGAGTCCCATGGACGCCCAAGCCCTCTTCGCCCGCCTCTGTACCCGCCACTCGCTCGACCCGGACCTCCTCTCGGAATACGTCCCGCTGGTCAAGCGAGCGCTCTGTTGCCCCGATCGCGTCCGCGAACGCATCCTTCGCCTCGTGGAGGACAGCCTGGGCCGAAGGGCCGGCGGCGATCCGACCGCCACCTTCAACGCCCTCGAATCGGACCTCGACGACGAGATCCTCAAGGCCGTGGCCCGTCGCCTGCACGGCTGGTCCCCCCCTTGGCGACGCCGGCGGACCGATATGACGATCGACCCCGACGATCTCGGCGGGACCCTGCCCGAGGGTCTCGGCGGGGGGCTCTGAAGCGAGGGAGCGACCCTCCAATCAGACGGGGGCGGCGCGGATCTCATTCCGCGCCGCCCCCGTCGACGTTGTGAGTGGACCGATCAGCGCCTGCTGCGCCGGTCCATCTCACGCCGGATGTCGATCAGGACCTCCGTCAGTCCCTCGATCTCCCGCTCCAGCCGCTCGATGCGCAGGTGGAGCTGCTCGATCTCGTGACCCACCCCGTCACGGTGGTCGTCGTGCCGGTCGTGGTCGCCGTGCCCGTCGTGGTCGTCGTGCCCGTCGTGGTCGCCGTGCCCGTCGTGGTCGTCGTGCCCGTCGTGGTCGTGATCGTCGCGGGCCGGCCGGCGCTCGCGGCGAACGACGATCTCCTCCTCCTCGTGCCCATCGTGGACAGAGCGGGTCTCTCGGCGCTCGTAGATCTCCTCGTAGCCCTCGGGCAGCGGATCGTAGCCGCTCTCGTGCCCATGGCCGTCGCCGCACTCGCCGCAGCACTCCTCCTCGTGCTCTTCGCACTCGCCGCAGCACTCCTCGTCCTCGTGCTCTTCGCACTCACCGCAGCACTCCCCGTGCTCGTGCTCTTCGCACTCACCGCAGCACTCCTCGTGCTCGTGCCCTTCGCACTCGCCGCAGCACTCCTCGTGCTCGTGCTCTTCGCACTCACCGCAGCACTCCTCGTGCTCGTGCCCTTCGCACTCACCGCAGCACTCCTCGTCCTCGTGCCCTTCGCACTCGCCGCAGCACTCCTCGTGCTCGTGCTCTTCGCACTCACCGCAGCACTCCTTGTGCTCGTGCCCTTCGCACTCACCGCAGCACTCCTCGTGCTCGTGCCCTTCGCACTCGCCGCAGCACTCCTCGTGCTCGTGCTCTTCGCACTCGCCGCAGCACTCCTCGTGCTCATCGGCCCACTCGATCTCCCGCTCGATGATCTCGCCCTCGAGCTCACCCGCGATCGCGATGATGGCGTCTCCGTCGGCGTCCGATCGGATCAGCCGGAGTCGCCTGGCACCGTCGAGCCGGGCCCCCTCCATCTCGACCTCCAGGATGATCTCGTCGCTCACCTCTCCCAGGGCGAGCGGAGCGCTCTCGGCCGTCACCACGGTGGAGGGCGTCGCACCTCGCGTGGCGCTCCGGGCGCCCAGGGTCACGCGGCGCCGCATGGGCTTCTTGCCGCGCATGATTCCGACCGCCACCGTGTCGCCGGCAGCGTAGGCCGACATCGATTCGATCAGGCCGTCGACGTCGACGACCGAGGAGCCTCCGAGGTTGAAGAGGACGTCCTCCGTCCGTAGCCCAGCGGCCGCCGCAGGGCTGCCGTCGACGACGGAGGAGATGGTCACACCGTCGTCGCCGTCAACCACCTCGACGCCCATGTAACCCCGGGCGTCGGCAGCGGGCGCGGGAACGCGGGCGACTGCGCCGCTGTCCGAGAGGTCCACGAGACGCAGCTCGACGGCGCCGGAGGTCTCGTCGGCGGCCACGTCATCGGCGGACCCGATCACCCGGGGAGCGGACATCTCGTCGGCGCCCCTGCGATCAGCCATCGATTCGACGAGGAGCGCCTCGATCTTGGAGAGATCGGTCTCCAGCGCCCGCAGGACGGCAGCAGCGCGCTCGGCCTCGGCTCGCTTCTTCTCTTCATCCTGTCGCGCCGCCTCGATGAGGGCGTTGATCTCGTCGAGGGCGCGCCCGAGCTCGCCCAGTTCGACCTCGCCCGGACCTGCGGCGATGCTCACCGCGAGGGCCTTCGGCGCGCCGTGCTCGGTCGCAGGGGTGCCGCTGCGTTCGATCTCCGAGGCCCCGGGCTCGTGGGAGCCGAGGGCGGCGTGGGCGAAGGTCGGAGCGCCGCTGAGGGCGAGGAGGATCGCTGTGACGAAGGAAGCGCGCATGGTCGTTCGCTCGGGGTGAGGGTGGGCGGCCGGGGTGGGTCGGAGCCGACGAGGGCCGCCGGAGCGGCTCCGACCGTATAGGAGATCGACCGTGGCGTTCAGTGACTACAGGGGGAGAACCCCTCATGGTGGAAGAAAGACCGGCGAACGACCGCTGAGGGCCGCCTGTGAGGGACTCCGAGGCATGGCCGGAGGAGCGCGGCGAGCGCTGTACGCCTCGTCCCCGTGCCCCGACGAACAGCCCCCGGGACCGCGACGCGATCCCGGGGGCTCCTGGCCGGCGTTCCGCGGTTCGCGGGGCCATCCTGACGCGGGCTCGCGCCCCGCGCCGGGGTCAACGCCGACGGCGCCGCTTCTTGGACTTCTTCTTGGCCATCTTCACCTCGATGGCCTCGGCCTTGCCATCTTCACCGACGGTCACCTTGGCGGTCTTCTTGCCGAGGGTTTCGTGCCAGACGGTGACCTCGTGCTCTCCGGCCGGAAGGCCCACGAGGGAGAAGCGCCCCTCCTCGTCCGTGACGGCCCAGCTCGTCGCGTCGGTCACGACGACCCAGGACTTCATCCAGGTGTGCATGTCGCAGGTCACCTTGATCGCCTCGGCCTCGTCGAAGGTGCGTTCCAGACGCTTGCCGGCGAGCACGGTCTGGTTGAGAGGATCGTTGAGCACCGAGATCAGGTGCACGTTGTGGGACGTCTCGTCGGAGTTGAGGAAGGCCACCTTCCCCCCCTTCGGCACGACGAGGACGTGGGGCGTGAAGCGGCAGCCCTTCTGATCGAGGAGGTACGGATCCTTCGGGAGCTCGACCTTCTGGCCAGCCACCTTCACGGTCACGACCGCGCCCGCGAGGCCACGGTCCTTGGAGATCCGGAGGCTCATGTCCGTCCGGTCGACCTCCTGGCCAGACGGGCAGCAGCCCTCGGCTGCGCGCGCCGGGACCTCGATGGGCTTCACCACGGGCAGCTCACCGTCGAAGAGGACGCGGCCGCTGACGGCGGGCCGTGCCTTCTTCTCCGCGACGGCTTTCGGTTCCTGGGGCGTCTCCTCCTGCGCGCCGAGGGCGACTCCCGGCGGAAGGACGAGGAGGACGAGACCAGCGGCGGCGGCCGCGACGAGATGGCGGGAGGCGCGATGCATCCCCGGATTCTACCCGGCCTCCCCACGCTGCTGGGGAGCTTCGAGGAGACGCGACGCCGGGTCCCGCTCTCGGGACGCCCGCGGAGCGCGCTCGCGCGGCTCACCTGTGACTCGCGTTCTCCAGCTCGCCGGATCTCTTCGCTGAGAGGCGCGGCGTGACGAGGTGGCTCACGAGGCGACCCGGCTGCGGGAGCTGACCGACGATCGGGGTGGCCCACCGGACGAACGCCTCTGCGATGTCGTCGTCACCGAGGATGAACTCGTCGGGGACGAGCCTGGTGGCTGCCGAGACGTTCGAGAGCGGCTGCGGCGTGTAGACCGGCCTGTAGCCGTCGGATTCGTCACGCCGTATCGCCATGGAACCGTGCTGTAGCTCACCCGAGGTCGCCACGTCGACCGCGGCGCGGCCGACCTCACGGGCCTCGAGTGCATCCTGCTCCGACACGGTGCCGAAGTAGCTTCGCTGGAGATAGCCGAAGGTGTCGGCCCGGACGCGTCGGGCCGCGGTGATCTTCGTCTTGATCAGTTTGGACAGATGGTCACCGAGCGCGCCCGTGCCCGAGAGCTGCGCGTTGCCGTGGCTGTCGACCTCGCCGGTGCTCCCGATCAGGTTGCCGGCGGCGTCGTGAATCCCCTCGCTCACCGCGATGACGCAGCGGCCGTGGGTGTGGAGCATCTCCTCCACGCGATCGCAGAACGCCTCCCGCGAGAAGGTGCGCTCGGGTAGGTAGATCAGGTGCGGGCCCGCGCCCTCGTACCGGCGCGCGAGGCGACTCGCAGCCGTGAGCCAGCCCGCGTGGCGGCCCATCACGACGTTGATCTTGACGCCGCCGAGGCTGCGGTTGTCCTGATCGTCTCCCATGAAAGCCTGAGCGACGAACTTCGCCGCGGAGCCGTATCCCGGGGTGTGGTCGCAGCCCGCGAGGTCGTTGTCGATCGTCTTGGGGACGTGGAAGAGGCGGATCTCGTAGCCCTTCGCGATGGCGGCCTCGTTGAGCAGGTGCGCCGTCTCCGCCGAGTCGTTGCCGCCGACGTAGAAGAAGTAGCGAATGTCGTGGGCCTCGAAGACCTCGAGCACGCGCTCGGCGTCGTCGGCCGTGGGCTTCTGGCGGACGGAGCCGAGAGCTGCCGCCGGAGTGAGGGCGATTCTCTCGAGCTCGTCGCGCGCCTCGCGCCCGAGGTCGATGAGCCGCTCGCCGAGGATCCCGTTGATCCCGTTGAGCGCGCCATAGACTCCGGTGATGTCGCGGTGCTCGACGCAGCGCTCGACGACGCCGACGAGGCTCTGGTTGATGACGGCGGTGGGGCCGCCGGACTGCCCGATGAGAGCGTGTCCCTTGAGGCTGGACATGGTGCGGATGTCGTGGTTCTCGGAGTGGTTAGGGCGCGAAAGGTACCCGCTGGCTCGGGGCTGTCGTCGATCGATCGGGAGAGCCTTCTCGGGCCTCATCGGGGGTTCATGGGACTCCGCGGCCAGCCCGCGACGATCCACCCTAACCGCGGGGTCGATCCGCGGCCCGCACCGGCCCCGATCAGAGCGCCCCCCAGGCCGCGAACGAGGCCGTACGAAGCCACCGAATCCGCTCCCACACGCCCGGCAGCCACTTCTCCGAGGGTCCCAGGAAAGGCCTCCTGGGCCCTTGCCGGGCGGGAGAACCGTCCGTATCCTCCCGGGCCTCTTCGGGGCTGAGCTGCGCCCGTCCGCCCGCCCCGCGACGTGCGCGCCCCCCGAGGAGACCTGACAACACGTCGCAGGAGAGAGCCCGGGTGGCGGAATTGGTAGACGCGCCAGACTAAGGATCTGGTGGGGTAAAACCCGTGCTGGTTCGATTCCAGTCCCGGGCACCATCCTGCGCCGTGGAAGAGCCCTCGAGGGTCGCGTGGCGGCCTGCGAGGGTTTCTTTTTTCGAACGCTCGCCCGCTGGCGAGCACGGGAGGGGCCTCGGGGATCGAGCGGAGGCCCGCGCATGCTCCCCCCGCTGTCCGGCTTCACAGCTGGCGCGGTGGAAGCACGCGGCCCGCTACCTCCCCTCGTAGGGAGTCACGACGCGCAGGGAGATGTCGAACTCCTTCTGATCGAGCTTCACCATCCCGAGGGCGCCGGTCATCGCGCCGAGGTACGTGATGAGCCGGTCGATGTCAGCGAGCTCGCCGGGGAGGTTCTCCTCCACCACGCGCCGGCGGAAGCCGGCCATCTGATCGTCGACGAGGCGGTCGAAGCGGTCGGCCTCGTCGGCGGAGAGGGCGCTGCGCGATCGGCCCTGGAAGGAGACGCGCGAGACCTCGCGCTCGATCTTCGGCCGCTCGACGCGGTAGTTGATCGAGTCCTTGATGCGGTTCTCCGCGACGACGCGCTGCTGCTCGCGGATGAGATCGCCAGCACCCTCGGGGTCCAGCCAGAGTGCGACGTTCGCTCCGTTCACCGAGTCCTGCATCAGGTACTGGAAATCGGTGCGGCCGTTCAGGCGCGTGCTCGACTTGCCCTGCCCGACGGCGTTGCGCGCCATGATGTCGATGAACTTGTAGCGGTTCGAGATCAGGAGGTTCTCGCCGTAGGTCATGACGGCGATGTGGCCGGTGCCCTGGACGAACTGCGACCAGTACTCGAAGACCTTGAGACCGCCGCCGATACGATTCTTGAAGTAGCCGTTCGAGCCGGGCGTGCGTCCCTGGAGGCCGATTCGCGGGCCGGCCTGACCGAAGCGATCGCGCATCTCGGTGATCGGCGCCTCGTCCTGCATCCAGGCGACCATGGCCCAGGCGAAGACCGGCGTGTCGTCGTGCGGCGGGCCCACGTAGACCTTCTCCCCCGTATCGGGGTCGACCTTCATGTCGTCCTCGTCGCCCCAGTCGTTCGGTCGCGCGAAGAAGGCGATGCGGTCCACCATCGTCGCGTCGAGGATGTCCACGACCTCGTCGACGCTGGCGTAGCCGGCCTTCGTGCACACGGCGTTGAGGTTGTCGCGCGCCGCCGGCTCGAGGGCGTCGAGCCCCATGCGGAGCAGGGTGCCCACAGGTCCCCGGAGGTAGACCATCAGCGTCGAGTCCGCAGGCGCGAACCGCGCCACGTCGATCAACTCCTCACGGCTGAAGCTCTTGGCGCGGTAGATCGCGCGCTGGTCCACCTTGAGGAGCTCGGTCGAGAGCTCGCCGTGGAGATCGGCCGAGAGCCCTTCGTCGAGGTCGAGGATGCCGATCAAACGACGGATCGCCGGGAGGGGCAGCAGGCGAGCCAGGAACGACTCGCCGAAGACCTCTGCGCCGGGGTCGAGCAGCGGTTTGGAGAAGCCCTGTGTCTCGCGCAGCTTCGCGACGTTGAGCTGGATCTCGAAGTCGCGCTCCTGCTTGTCGCGGCCCTCGCGCATGATGAAGTCGCCGTAGGGCGCGGCGAGCAGGAGCGAGTCCTGGGACCCGTTCACCTCGAGCTCGGGCGCTCGGTCCACGAGCCGCCGCGAGGTGCCGGCGACGATGATGTCGCGCACGCGGATGACGTGGATCGGTCGCCGGACCCCCACGCCGCTCAGGGTGATCACGTCACCGTCGCGCGCGGCCTCGAGGCCCTGGTCCGCGAGCCCGAGCAGGCCGGGATGCTTCAGCGCGGAGACGGCGAGCTTGCCCCAGAAGGACGCGCGGGCGTAGACCGCCCAGTCGGTGGCGTCGACCCCCTGGCCCTCGAAGTCCGCGGCGACGGCGATTTCCTCCCCGCCGATGACGTCGAGCACGTCGAGGCCGAGCGGGAGCTGCTCCAGCTGCGCCTCGATCTCCGCCAGCGTCTCCTCGATCCTGTTCGCGCGCTCGAGCTCGGTCCACGTCGGTGACTCCAGGAAGGTCTCGACCGCGGGGTTCTCCTCGAGCTCCTTCGCAACCGTGAGGCGCGGGAACGCGTCGAAGGACTGGCGGAGCTCCGCGCGGCCCACGTAGAGGTCGACGTCCCGCGGGATCAGGCCCGAGATCTTCGAGCTGAAGCCCCCCTCGATCGGCGGGAAGAAGAGCGTCGCGAAGGCGAAGTAGCCGACGAAGGTGAGGAGCAGGAGGGCGATCAGGCCCGCGCGCAGGATGCGCTTCTTGCGGCTCATGGATCGAGGATGTGGGGCGGGGCGGTCGGGCGTCCGGGCCTGGGCCCGGGAGGGGACCAGGACGGTTTGACGACGGAGCTCCCCCCTGGCTTCCGCGAAATCTAAAGGACATCGCCCCTCCAGGCACACGAGGGAAGAAGATGCTGGGTCCCATGACCGGCGCTCCCGACCTGTCCCAGCGCGCGAGTTCGCTCGCGCCCTCCGCCACCCTCGCCCTGGCGGCCGCAGCCAAGGAAATGGCCGCTGCGGGCCGTGACGTGGTCAACATGGCCGTCGGCGAGCCCGACTTCGACGCCCCCGGCTCCGCCCGGGAGGCCGCCCACGCGGCCGTGGACAGCGGCCAGGTGAAGTACACGCCGGCCGCGGGCCTCGCGTCCCTCAGGGCCGCTGCTGCGCGGGTGCTCCGCGAGGAGCGGGGCACCACCCACGAGCCCGAGTCGATCGTGGTCTGCCACAGCGCCAAGCACGCGCTGTCCCACGCCCTCCTCGCGCTCGTGAACCCCGGCGACGAGGTGCTCCTGCTCGCACCGGTCTGGGGCAGCTACGACGAGCAGGTGAAGTTCGCGGGCGCGAAGCCGGTCCACGTGGCCCCGAGCCCCGGCGGCCAGTGCGTCCCCGACATCGACGCGATCCGGGCCGCGGTGGGACCGAAGACGCGAGGGATCATGCTCAACAGCCCGAGCAACCCCTCGGGTTACGTCTGGTCCGAGGGAGAGCTCAGGGCCCTCGGGGAGGTGGTGCTCGAGCACGATCTCTGGCTCATCTCGGACGAGATCTATGCTCGCCTCGTGTTCGACGGAGCGCGCCACATCTCCCCCGCGAGCTTCTCCCCCGAGCTCGCCGCGCGCACGATCGTCGTGGACGGCGCGAGCAAGGTGTTCGCCATGACGGGCTACCGCATCGGGTTCCTCGCCGCGGCGCCTCCGATGGCCAAGGCCGTCGCCTCGATCCAGAGCCAGGTGTCGGGCTGCCCGAACTACGTGAGCCAGAAGGCCTACGAGGCGTGCCTGGTCGAGGATCCTCCCGAGGTCGCCTCGATGATCGCTGCCTTCGACGCGCGCCGGCGGCTCGTGGCGAAGGGCCTCGGTGACCTCGGCCTCACGCTGCCCGAGCCGCGGGGCGCGTTCTACGCCTTCCCCGATCTGTCGAGTCACTTCGACGATCGAGGAGCGCCGGGGCTGTGCGCGGACCTGCTCGAGGCCGAGGCCGTCGCGACCGTGCCGGGCGACGTCTTCGGCGCACCCGACCACGTGCGCTTCTCCTACGCGCTCTCCGAAGAGAGGCTGACCGAGGCCCTCAGGCGCCTGGGTCGCTTCCTCGGTTCCCGGTGACCAGGGCGCCGCGCGTCAGCTCCCGAGGGAGTAGACGTTCAGCGCGCCCGGGAACTCCGCGGCCGCGATCTCCTGGACCTTCGCGAGGACGTCCGGATCGCCGCTGTCGCAGAGGACGTAGAACTTCCAAAGGTCGCGGTAGCTCCGCTCGAGGTCTCCGAGGCGGGGCACCTTGTCGGAGAAGTCGGAGAGTGGACGGACCCCGTCGACGCCCGGCCAGCGCACGTGGATCCGCGCCTCCTTGAGCTGCATCTCCTTGGCGGGGCAGTACACGATGACCCGCACCTTCTTGCCGAGGGCGAAGTGGACGGTCTCCTCGATCCGCCCCTCGACCAGGGCCCTCGCGTCCCCCCCGCCCGCGGCGAAGAAGCGGTCCACGAGCTCGGCCTGGACCCTCTCGTTCTCGTAGGCGGGGAAGACGCAGGCACGCTTGAGGAGCTTGCGGCCCCGGAAGCGCCCGACGAGGTCACGGACGGTCTCCTCGAGGTCCCCACCGACCTTGCGCCCCGCGCGCAGCAGCACCTCGAGCACGGAATCGTCCGTGGTGTCGTAGAGGTCACCCTCACCCAGCGCCCCCGCGCGGACCAGCAGGTCGATCGCGCGCGCCACGAGCGCGCCGGCGGAGACCTTCGCGTGGTGGTAGTAGACACGCTCGGAGAACACGTAGCGCGCCTCGAGCATGCGCACGATCTCGCTGAGGATGTCCTCGCGCAGGAGCTCGTGCTTGGCGAGATCGATGTAGAGGTTGCCGGTGGCCCGGTCGATCTTGAAGTAGCTGTGGACTCGCTCGTCGACCTGGATCCGCAGCCCGGTGAAGTAGGCGTCGCGGGCGAGGTAGTCGAGGATGTCCGCCGCGATGGTCCCCGAGAGGAGCTGGCTCCAGTAGGGCGGTACGTCGCGCCGGCCCTCGGTCCCCGGAGGCGTCAGCACGCTGAACACGTCCTCCCGCAGTCCGAGGTCCTCGAGCACGTCGCCGAGAGGGGTCCCCCGCGCGAAGAGCCGCTCGTAGCGGTAGGCCGAGTCGTGGCGCTCGAAGAGGGCGTCCTGGTCCTCGATGTTGTGACCGAAGGGGATGTGGGTCACGTCGTGCAGCAGCCCGGCCATGCGGACGACCCGCGCCTCTTCATCGCCGATGGCGATGCCGCGCGCCGGGTCGATGTCGAACGAGCGATTGATCGCATCGATGATCCGCTGGGCCACGTGAACGGTCCCGATCGAGTGGTCGAAGCGCGTGTGCAGTGCACCGGGGAAGACCAGGTAGGCCGGCCCGAGCTGCTTGATCCCGCGCATGCGCTGCATCTCCGGCGTGTCGAGCACGCGCAGCTCCTCGTGGGTGAGGTAGATGTCCCCGTGAACGGGGTCGCGCATGACGCTGTAGCGCTTGCGTCCGGCCATGGATCGGTGTCGACGGCGGCGAGGGCCGCTCTGGATGCTTCAGGGGAGTGAAGAAGAACGCCCGCGCTCGGGTCTCGGGAGCGCGGGCGCAGGCGCTGCAGATGATCGCCGGGCGGGCCCTCCCTCACAAGCGCTGGCCCCAACCCTCCGGCGCATCGGTCGCGCTGGATGACCGCGGCGGGCACCACCCGCCCACAGGACGCGGAGTCGAGCTCGTGCAGGGCGAGCCACGAACGCCCAGGGACCGTCGCTCGCGGGTCCGTGGAACGCTGGCTCCAGGCCGCTGTGGCGCGCGGGCGGTCCACCCGGTCAGGATGGGGAGCCGATGACCGACCCGCCCGTAGATCGGACGCACGGAAGACGCGTCCTCTTCCTCGAGCCCTGGCTCGGAGGGAGCCACAGGAGCCTGTCGGACGCTTGGACGTCTCGGTCGAGGCACCACGTGGAGGTCAGAGGGCTCGCGCCGCGGCACTGGCGCTGGCGCCAGGAGGCGAGCGGATGGGAGCTGGCGCGCCTCGTTGCAGGGGAGGCGCCGCCCGACGTGCTGGTCGTGAGTGACTTCGTGGACCTCCCACGGCTCCTCGGGTTCCTGCAGGCGGAGTGGGCTGGTGTACCCACCATCGCCTACTTCCACGAGAACCAGCTGACGTACCGGCCGAGCGACGCACGCGCTGCGGTGCCCGAGGACGCCCACGCCGCGTTCGCCAACGTGCTCACCGCCGTTCGCGCCGATCACGTGGTGCTCAACTCATCGTTCCACCGAGACGACCTCGCCGACGCCGGTGACCGCTACCTGCGTACCCTCCCCCGACCTTCGCCGAGGGCGGAGTTCGCCGCGGCGATGAAGAGCGCGCACATCGTCCCGCCGGCGCCCGAGCTCGAGGCGATCCCCCTCGGCCCGGGCGGGCCGGATGGCGGAGCGCTCCGCGTGCTCTTCCCCCATCGCTTGGAGGAGGACAAGGACCCGTCGGCCTTCGCGCGCGCCGTCGAGAGCGCGAGCCGGTGCGGCGCTCACATCGAGGTCGTTCTGACCGGCGGTGAACCCGAGCGAGCGCGCGGCGAGGCGCTGGACGCGCTCGCGCTGCTCGAGGCGCACCTCGTCTCAGCGGGAATGCGAGACCGTGGGGAGTACCTCGAACTGATCGGGACCTGCGACGTGGTCGCCTCGACCGCGCGCCACGAGTTCTTCGGGATCGCGGTGGCCGAGGCCATGGCCGCGGGCTGCGCACCGCTCCTGCCGGATCGACTGAACTACCCGGCGCTCGTCGAGCTCCTCCCCGCTGCGGAGGGCGCCCGAGCGCTCTTCGAGGACGAAGCGCGACTCGCGAGTGAGCTCGTCCTTCGCGCCGCAGCGCCTCTCTCCGACCGTGATCCAGCGCGCCGTGCGACGCGCCGGGCCGCCGTCATGCACCTCGACGCGGCCCGCTGCGTCGAAGCCCTGGATCGGATCGTGGACGAGGCCTGAGCGGCGCGCGAACGGGGAGCCGGCCGGGCCCTGCCCGACCGACCCTCTCCCCGGATCCACAGCGCACCGCGTCGCGGCTCAGGCGATCGTCGCCGGCTGCCTGAACATGCCCGGGGTGTAGGACACGATGCGACCCTCGACGGCGCTCGCCGCGACGGTGAGCGGCGAAGCGAGATAGAGCTGGCCAGGACCGCTGCGGCCGCGGAAGTTCCGGTTGATCGCGCTCACGGTGACCTGGTCCGCCGTCCGGGAGACCCCGGGGCCGCAGCCGATGCAGGCCCCGCAGCCCGGCGCGATGACCTCGACGCCCGCGTCGCGGAAGATCTCGTCGTAGCCCATGGCTCGCGCGTGATCACGTACGGCCATCGAGCCGTACTGAACGACCATGGTCACGCCTTCGGCCACCTTGCGGCCCGCGTCCAGAGCGTCCTTGAGCACGCGCGCGTAGAACTCGAAGTCGTCCTCCTTGCCCGCGGTGCAGGAGCCCGCGTAGGCGATGTCGATCTCGACGTCACCGAGGTCCACGATGTCCTTGCCGTAGGTCGGGTCCCCGGGCTCGGCGACCATCGGGCGCAGACCGGAGAGGTCGATGACGTGCGTCCCGCCGGCGTACTCGGCGCCCTCGTCCGCGGACACGAAGCCGGCCGCGATCGCCTCGGCGCTCCGGCCCTCGCGGCGCGGCTCGAGCCACGCGGCGAGGCGCTCGTCGCCCTCGCAGATGCCCGACTTCGCGGAGCACTCCGTGGCCATGTTGCACAGGGTCGCCCGCTCGTCCGGGGAGAGGGTGCGCAGCCCGGGGCCGGTGAACTCCATGATCCGGTCGAGGGTGTCCTCACGCTTGGCGTGGACGTCGAGGATGTGGAGCATCACGTCCTTGGCGGTGCACCCCGGATCCAGCTCGCCGACGAGCTCGAAGCGGATCGACTCCGGCACCTGGACGAAGGTGAAGCCAGCGGAGATCAGACCCGCGTACTCGGTGGCGCCCACGCCGTAGGTGAGAGCGTTGCTGCCCCCACCCATGCAGGTGTGGCTGTCGGTGGCCTGGATGAAGTCGCCGGGATCGACGAACTCCTCGCGCGCGACCTGGTGGCAGATGCCCGGTGACACGCCGTCGGTGGCGGAGTAGTCCCGCACCCCGGCGTGGCGCTGGAAGTCCATCTGCAGGTCCCGCAGGAGCTGGATCTGGTCGGTGAAGGGCTTCATCCGCTCGACCCCGGTGGCGTAGAGCAGGTGGTCCTCGAAGACCGCGAACTTCGCCGGGTTCGGGAGGCTGTAGTCCCCGCCGTACTCCTGGGAGAGGAAGTGGTGCACCTGGGCCGTGGTGAACTCGTGGCTGTACCCGCCGTCGACGTTCACGAGGCAGACGTCGCCCGGCTTCAGGTGCACGTCGCTCTCGGCCCCCACGACCTTCGAGGCGAGGATCTTCTCCCCCATGGTCATGGGGCGCGCGGCGGTGCCGGGCACGGGGACGCTCACGGCGCCCTCGCGGTAGAGCTTGGCGAAGGGGAAGAGGCCGCCCGACTCGAGCATGACCCGGGTGATCGGGTCGTAGGACTCGGTGAGCTCGGCGAGGGCGACCTCCTCGCCCCGCTGGAGGCGCTCCAGCACCTCGTAGCCCCCCATCAGCTGGCCGAGGTTCAGGTTGTTGCGCTCGTGGATCGGAGCGAAGGAGTGCGCGATCACGAGGCGGATTCCGGACCACTTCTCGCACTGGGGCGCGGTCTCGCGCGACGAGCCCGTGCCCTTGCGCTTGCCGCTGACGATGACCTCGAAGCCGCCGTCGAGCAGGTCGCGAGTGCCGAAGACTCGCTCGCCGGAGTCGTCGAGCAGGCCGGCGTAGGCGTCGAGGGCGATGTCCTCGGGCTTGTGGCGGAAGCACACCCAGGCGGGCGTCATCGTATCGGTGTTGATGTCGTCGAGCAGATCGGCGGGATCGACGTCCTCCATGCGGAGGTCGAGCTCGCCACGCAGCTGCTCGCGGATCAGCTCCAGGTCCTTGGTGAGGAAGAGGACGCGCTTGCCGGGGGTCAGGCGAACGACGCGCTCGCCTCCTTCGGTCTCATGGATCAGTTCGTTCATTCCCGCGCTCCCTTGGTGTGTCTTCGGCCCCTCCGGACCCGGTGGCGGTCGCCTGCGCCGACGTACTCCGGGCAGACGAGGCGGCCGATCCAGTGGACCGGCCCCCGTGGGTTGTGAGATCCGGCCGCGCGGGGTGTTCCATCCACCCCGCCGGCCGGCGGTCGTCGAACCGGGCGCCGCTCAGGCGGCGGGGTTCTCGATGAGCATCGCGATGCCCTGGCCGCCGCCGATGCAGGCGGAGGCGACGCCGAACTTCTTGCCGCTGCGGCGAAGCTGGTAGAGCAGCGTCAGGATCAGGCGCGTGCCGGTGGCACCCAGCGGATGGCCGAGGCTGATGGCGCCGCCGTTGACGTTGCACTTGTCGCGGTCGAGGCCGAGCTCCTTCTCACAGCCCAGGTACTGAGCTGAGAAGGCCTCGTTGATCTCGTAGTAGTCGATGTCGTCCGTCGACATGCCGGCGTCGGCCAGCAGCTTCTGGATCGCCGGGACCGGGCCGATGCCCATCTCGGTCGGATCGACGCCGACGTAGCTGTAGCCGCGCACGACGCCCATGACGTCGAGGCCGTCGGTGCTGGCGCGCTCGGCGGTGGTGCAGACGACCGAGGCCGCGCCGTCGACGATGCCGCTCGCGTTACCGGCAGTGACCGTACCTTCCTTGCCGAAGGCGGCGCGCAGCTTCGCGAGACCTTCGATCGTGGTGTCCGGCTTGATGTGGTCGTCCGTGTCGATCGTGATGTCGCCGCGCTTATTCGGGATCACGATGGGCGCGATCTCCTCGGCGAAGCGGCCGCTCTGGACGGCCTCCGCGCCGAGCCTGTGGCTGCGGAGGGCGAACTCGTCCTGCTCCTCACGAGTGATACCGAGGCGTCGACCGATCTTCTCGGCGGTCTGCGCCATGTAGGTGTCGCCGTAGGGGTCGTAGAGGCTCGCGAAGAGCAGGTCCTCGAGCTGCGGCTGGACGCCGAAGCGGTAACCGTCGCGGGCGCCGTGCAGGACGAAGGGCGCCTGACTCATGTTCTCCATGCCGCCCGCGAGCACGGTGTTCGCCTCGCCGAGCTTGATGAGCTGCGCTGCGCTGACGACGGACTGGATGCCGGAGCCGCACAGTCGGTTCACCGTGAGCGCGGGGACACCCTGGGGCACGCCCGCCTTGAGGGCCACGTGGCGCGCGCCGTAGATCGCGTCGTTCGAGGTCTGCAGGGCGTTGCCGATCACCGTGTGGTCCACGGACTCGGGATCGATCTTCGCCCGCTCGAGGGCTGCCTTGGAGGAGTGTGCGGCGAGGTCGATGGCGCTGATCTTCTTCAGCTTGCCGTAGCCGGGGGTACCGGAGTACTCGGCCATGGGCGTGCGCGCCCCGCCGACGATGACGACGTCCTGAGTCATGGGATTGGGTGCCCGGTAGGGCCGGTGGGCGCCGCGGGGAGCGGCGGGGGGAGTGATCGGTGTGGCGGACCGCCGAGTGTGGGACGGCGGTCCAACAGGTCTTCAGGGGGTCGGAGAAGCCGAGCTCGTCTCGGCCGGCTCGGGCCCATCCGCTGGCGCGAACGGCGCGACGTCCCTTGCCGTCCGCCGACGCGGACGGCCTCACTTGCCGGTGAAGTCCGGCTTGCGCTTCTCGAGGAAGGCGGCCATGCCCTCGCGCATGTCCTCGGTCTCGGCGGCCTTGCCGAAGTACTCGGTCTCTAGGGTCTCGCCGTCGGTCTGGTCCATGTCCCAGCCGCGCAGCACGAGCTCCATGCCGAAGCGGACTGCGACGGGGCCCTTCGCGAGGATGCTCTTGAGCATCTTCGCCGTCCCCTCCTCGAGCTTCTCGGGCGAGAAGAGGCGGTTGACGACCCCGATGCGGTGAGCCTCTTCCGCCGGGAACATGTCCCCGGTGAGGATCCACTCGCGGGCGACGCCAGGGCCGGCCACGCGAGCGAGCCGCTGGCTGCCGCCGTAGCCGGGGATGATCCCGAGGCTCGTCTCGGGCAGGCCCAGCCGCGCGTTCGTCGAAGCGGTGCGCAGGGTGCACGCCAGCGCGAGTTCGCAGCCGCCGCCGAGGGCGAAGCCGTTGATCATCGCGATCGACGGCTTGCCGAGGTCCTCGAGCTTGCGGAAGACCCCCTGGCCGAAGGCCGCGAGATCGGCTGCGCCCTGGGCGTTGCCCGCCTGGGCGTGCAGCTCGCCGATGTCGGCGCCGGCGACGAAGGCCTTCTCCCCCGCGCCGGTCAGCACGAGCGCCCTCACCGAGTCGTCGGCCCTGGCGGCGTCGAAGGCCGCCCCCAGCTCGGTGATCGTCTGATGGTTGAGAGCGTTCATCTTGTCCGGGCGGTTGATGGTCACCCGGCAGACGCCCCCGTCGACGGAGTAGAGGATGTTCTCGTAGCTCACGGCTGCTCCCCTGGCGCTCAGGCGCCAGCCTCCTCGACGACGGTCGCCTTGGTGATGGCGACCGGCTCCACCGGGGTCGAGCCCTCACCGCCAGGCACGGTGGCCGCGCCGGCGATCTCGTCGAGGACGTCGAAGCCCTCGACCAGCTTCCCGAAGACCGTGTACTGCCCGTCGAGGAAGCCAGCCTCGCCGTGGACGACGAAGAACTGGCTGCCCGCCGAATTCGGATCGCTCGAACGAGCCATCGAGAGGATGCCTCGCTCGTGGTGCACCTGGTTGAACTCGGCGTCGACCGTCCAGCCGGGACCGCCGGTTCCCCAGCCGCCCTCATCGGCCTTCGTCTTCGGGCAACCGCCCTGGATCATGAAGCCGGGGATGACGCGGTGGAATCGGGTGCCGTCGTAGAAGCCGTCGCTGCTGAGCTTGACGAAGTTCTCGACGTGCTTCGGCGCAACGTCCGGCATCAGCTCGACGAGCATGTCTCCGGCGGTCGTCTCGAGGCGGACGCGGGGGGCGGTCATGGGTCTTTGTGGTTGCTGGAGGGTGCGGAGGATCAGCGGTCGCTGGCGGGCCTCGTGCGAGACGCCTTGACCACGAGGGCGCGGAGGATCTCCTTGCCCGGGTTGGGTTCGTCGCACACTGTCGACACGCGCGGATCTCGCGGGTTGAGCGGCAGGCGGGCGCGCATCAGACGCTCGAGGAGTTCGTAATGCACGGAGACTCCGTCGACGATGCCGTCGACCGCGTCCATGCCGCTGACGACGCGGCCGTACGCGCTGTACTTCCCGTCGAGGTGGCGCGACGCGCGGTGGACGATGAAGAACTCGCTCGATGCGGAGTTGACGTCGCTGCCGAGACGTGCTGCGGACAGGACTCCGGCTTCGTGGGGTCGCTGGCTGAACTCGGCGTCCACCTTGCGCGGGGCCGGCTTGCCGTCCTTCGCGCGGCCGCCCTGGACCATGAAGGACGGGATGACGCGGTGGAACGGCGACCCGTCGTAGAAGCCCGACGCGCACAGATCGAGGAAGTTGCGCACGTGGTTCGGCGCCACGTCGGGCCAGAGCTCGAGCCAGATCACGCCATCGGTGGTCTCCAGCACGACCTGGTAGTTCGCGAGCTGCTCCTCGGGCAGCGCCATGAAGTCGATGCCGCTCTCGGGGAGGCCGAGGAAGATCACCTCGGTGGCGTCGGCGTCCTGGCCGTAGGCGACGCGGAAGTCCCGCAGGTCGTCACCCATGCGCTCCTCGAGGAGCGGCGCGAGATCCACGATCGTCTCGATCGACTGGCCGGGCTGCAGGCGCAGCTCGACGTCGCTGCCGCGGCGCGAGAGGGGCTTGCCGTCCAGGAGCCACGACGCCGGCGTCAGCGCGTCCGCGGAGACGACCGTCGCCTTCGCGGCGTCGGCCTGGACGCTGAACGCGACCTCGAAGGGCTCGCCCTCGATGTAGAGCGCGGGCGCGGAGGCGCTGAACGTCGCCTTCCCGTCATCTTCCTGGGGCGTGATGAAGGAGCCACCCTCCGAGACGGCGGCGAGGAGCCCGAGGGAGATGAGCCCCCCCAACGGCGCGACGGCTGCGAACCTCATGCCTTCTTGTCCCCGTCCCACTTGTAGTAGCCCTCGCCCGTCTTGCGGCCGAGCTTGCCTTCCGCGACCAGGCGCTCGAGAGAGGCCGGGACCTTGAAGGCCGGCTCGCCGGGGTAACGCTCGGTCCAGCCCTGCAGGATGAACAGCGTCGTGTCGAGGCCGACGTAGTCGGTCAGCGTCAGCGGCCCCATGGGGTAGCCGCAGCCGAACTGCATGGCGGTGTCGATGTCCTCCTTGCTGGCGTCCCCGCGGTCGAGCATGTCGATCGCCTGCACCATGTACGGAACCAGAAGACGGTTGACGACGAAGCCCGGGGTGTCCTTGCAGGAGACCGGCGCCTTGCCGCAGGCGGCGCCGAAGGCGCGCGCGGCTTCGAAGACCTCGGCGTCGGTCTCGTCGGTGCGCACGACCTCGACCAGCTTCATGAGCTGGACGGGGTTGAAGAAGTGCAGGCCGACGAAGCGCTCGGGGCGGCCCGAGGCCGCGGCCATCTCACCGATCGGGAAGGAGGAGGTGTTCGACGCGAAGATCGCCTCGGCCTTGGCGATCTCACCGAGACCCGCGAAGAGCTCCTTCTTGACGTCGAGGTTCTCGACGATCGCCTCGACGATCAGGTCGCAGTCGGCCAGGTCGCCGCGCTCGGTGGTGCCGGAGATGCGCCCGCGGGTCTCCGCGACCCAGGCGTCGGCTGCGGCCTGGTCCATCTTCCCCTTCTCGACGTTCTTGGACGCGAGCTTGGCGAGGCTGCGGTCCACGCGGCCGAGGCCCTTGTCGAGGGCTGCCTGCTCGCTCTCGAGGGCGACCACTTCACAGCCACCCTGGGCTGCGACCTGGACGATGCCGTGGCCCATGAGGCCGCATCCGACGACGCCGACTTTCTTGATCTGCATGGTGCTTGGTGCCTGATGCGCGGCTCGTTGCCGCACGCGCTCTTGGGAATGAGTGGAAGAGGGAGAAGTCGCGGTCAGAGCCCGGTGCGGTCGAAGGCGACCGAGAGGCCCATTCCGCCGGAGATGCAGAGGGTCGCGAGCCCGTGCTCGCCCCCCCTGCGTCGGAGTTCGTGGAGCATCGTCGTGACGATGCGCGCGCCGGTGGCGCCGATGGGGTGACCGAGGGCGATGGCCCCGCCGTTCACGTTCAGCCGGTCGTGATCGAGACCGAGCTCGCGGTCGCAGGCGAGGACCTGGGCCGCGAAGGCCTCGTTCAGCTCGACGAGGTCGTATTCGGCTGCCCGGCGGCCGGTCCGCGCTTCGAGGAGAGCGCAGGCGGGGACCGGACCGAGGCCCATGCGCCGGGGGTCGACACCCGACTGCGCGTTCTCGCCGACGAAGGCCAGGGGCGTCCAGCCGTTCTGCTCGCAGGCGGCCTCGGAGGCGAGGACGATCGCGCAGGCGCCATCGGTGATCCCGCTGGCGTTGCCCGGGCTCACCGTCCCCGCGCCTTCGAACTTCGCGCCGAAGACCGCGGGGAGCTTGGCCATCTTCGCCATGTCGGCGTCGGGCCGGACGTGCTCATCGGCCTCCACGACGATGTCGCCCTTTCGATGCGACACCGTGACAGGCGCGAGCTCGTCGGCGAAGCGCTTCGCTTCGATCGCCGCGCCGGCCTTGCGCTGGCTCGCCACCGCGAAGGCGTCCTGCTCGTCGCGAGTGATCCCGAGGTCCTGAGCGAGCCCCTCGGCGGTCTCCCCCATCACCATGTCCGCCAGCGGGCAGACGAAGCCGTCCTTGTACATCGCGTCCACCACCGGCGCGTGGCCGAGGCGGTAGCCGCGCCGCATCTGGGGCAGCAGGAAAGGGAGACCACTCATGGACTCCGTGCCGCCCACCAGGGCCACCTCGATGTCACCACGGCGGATCGCCTCGGCCCCGAGCACGATCGTCTTCAGGCCCGACCCGCAGGCCATGTTGATGGTCGTGGCGCACGTGGTCTCCGGCACTCCGGCCCGCACCGAGACCTGGCGCGCGACGTTGGGGCCGCCGCCGGCCTGTCGGCCGTTGCCGAGGTACACCTCGCCGACGAGGTCCGGCGCGACGCCGCCCGCGGAGAGGGCCGCCTCGGCGGCGACCACACCCAGGTCGGCGGCCGAGAGCTCGGCGAAGGAGCCCATGTACTTCCCGATCGGGGTGCGCTTCGCCGCGACCACCGCCACGCGGCCGCGGGAGGAATCGGAGTCTTGGGCCATGGGGAGCGAGGGGCCGAGGAGCGAGAGGGGGGCGGGGAGCGATCCTCCGCCGGAGAAATGGGCAACGAGAATAAGAACAGCGGGCTCGTGCGGCAATCCGCCGAAGGGCAGACGCCTCCCGAGCCTGCCCGCCCTGGAGAGAGCGGTTCCCGGCTTCTGGTGCCCTCCGGCGGCTGTTTTGTCGATTCTCCGAACGGATCTTGGGGGTCGTGAGCATCGCTCTGGCGCCGCCCGTCGGATGACAGGGAGCCATGGGCGATCCCCTCCGCGACGCGAAGGCGCAAGCCGCGAAGCTCTCGAGCCCGTCGGCCGACACCGTGGCCGAGGCCAAGGACGCCTTGCGCCGCCTCGGTGAGCACGGGATCGCCGCCCTCGAGCAGGCAGCCGAGCAGGACGAGGTCCGCCTGAGGGCCCGGGCGCGCCAGTTCCTCGGGGAGCTCCGGCGCGATCACGGGCTCGCGGTCCTCGCCGGAGTCCTGGACGGCCCGACGAGTGACGGGCTCCTGATCGAGGGGCTCTTCGCCATCGACGAGGTCCTCGGTCATGGACTGCGCGAGGCGGCGGAGGGCAACCTGGAGCGCTGGGGCCGTGAGCTGGCTCGCGAGCTACCGCGCCGCCCCACCTCCCACGACGTCGCGGAGGGCCTCCGCGCGGTCCTCGGGCTCCGAGGCGGCCTGAGGGGAGCCGAGGAGGACTTCCACCACGCAGACCACGTCTCGCTCGGCCTGACCGCCACCACCGGCGTCGGTCTCCCCCTGACGCTCAGCGCGATCTACGCGGACGTCGCGCGTCGCGCCGGTCACGAAGCGGGCCTCCTCCCGTTCCCCGGCCACGTTCTGCTGGGCGTGGGGCCGGCGGAGTCGATGGTGATCGTCGATCCGTTCTCCAGGGGCGCGCTGGTCTCCCAGGAAGCGTCCCTCGCGCGCCTCCTGGCCCTGGCCGCCCCGCCGAGCCCCGCATGGCTGCTGCCGGCGGAGGACAGGTCGATGGTCCTGCGACACACGCGCAACCTCGCCGCCGCGCTCGAGCGACACGGTCGGTACGGCCTCGCCCGCGCGGTGATCGAGCTCGCGGACGATTCCGCCTGAGCGGCGCGAGGCCGCGTCCGGACGGCCCACGGCTCCTCGACGGCAAGTCGACCCTCGGATCCAGCCTCGAGAGGTCTATCCTCTGGCGAGACGCGCCGCGCCCGCGGCGCCTGCGCACCGGAGCGAGCCGCCCTTGTCGACCAAGATCCCTGACGTCTGGCCTCCCGAGGAGGACCCCCGCCCCGGAGTGGTGGTGCCGCTCTTCCCGCTGCGCGGGGTGTTCCTGCTCCCACGGCAGATCCTGCCGCTGCACGTGTTCGAAGAGCGCTATCGCCAGATGATCGACGACGTGTTGGACGGCCAGGGCCGGCTCGCCATGGGCACGGTGCTCGAGGGCGAGAAGACGTCGAGCGACGGCGCCGAGGAGCGTCCACCGCGCGTGCTGCACATCACCGGCGTGGGCGAGATCGCCCGGCACGAGCGCATGCCGGACGGCCGCTACTACATCTGGCTCTTCGGCATCGGACGGTACGACCTCGAAGAGGTCGCTTCCGACCGCCTCTATCGCAAGGTCAGAGTGCGTCCGATGGAGCAGGTCCCTCTTCCGGGCATGGGTGAGGAGCTCGGCGTCGCGCTGACCACTGCTCTCCAGAGCCGGAGCGAGGAGCCGCTGGAGCTGCCGGAGGACGTGCCCGTTGAGCTCCTCGCCGACGCCCTCGTCCAGAAGCTCCATCTCCCCCAGTCGGCGATGGAGCCGATCTTCACCGAGCCAGACGTCGCCCGACGCGCGCGGATGGTCCTGAAGGCCCACGAGGCCTTCCCGCCGCCTGAACTCTGAGCTCCTCCGCCCTCGGATCGGGCTCTCGCGTGCACCGCCGCCACCGATCCACGACACTGGCGCCATGACCGAGCACGACCCCCCGCCCAGCCTCGCCCAACGCGACGACGCCGCTCGGGGTCCTCGCGCCCTGGGCGGGCTTCGCCGGACCACGCCTCCGACCAAGGCTGCGGGCCTGCGCGCCATCCGCGCCGCGCTCGAGCACATGAAGCGCGAGGGCTATGGCGCCCTCGAGGGGACCAGGGAGCTGGCGCGGATGAACCAGAAGGACGGCTTCGACTGCTCGGGCTGCGCCTGGCCGGATCCCGACGGGCACCGTTCTTCGGTCGCCGAGTACTGCGAGAACGGCGCGAAGGCGTTCGCGGAGGAGGCGACCAAGAAGCGGTGCGATCCGGCCTTCTTCGAGCGTCACTCCGTCGAGGAGCTCGCCCGGCTCTCCGACTTCGAGCTCTCCCAGGCGGGCCGGCTCACCGAGCCGATGGTGCTGCGCTCCGGCGCGACCCACTACGCGCCCATCTCCTGGGACGAGGCCTTCGCCGTCGTGGGCGACGCACTGCGAGGACTCGCGAACCCCGACGAGGCGTTCTTCTACACGTCTGGCCGCACGAGCAACGAAGCCGCGTTCCTCTACCAGCTCTTCGCGCGTCAGTACGGTACGAACAACCTGCCGGACTGCTCGAACATGTGCCACGAGTCCAGCGGCGTCGGTCTGTCGGAGACGCTCGGGATCGGCAAGGGTTCGGTGACGCTGGAGGACGTGGAGAGCGCGGAGCTGATCGTGGTCATGGGCCAGAACCCCGGGACGAACCACCCCCGGATGCTGAGCGCTCTTCAGAAGGCCAAGCGCGGCGGCGCGCGCATCGTTTCCGTGAATCCGCTCAGGGAAGCAGGTCTCCTCAGGTTCCAGCACCCCCAGTCCGCACGGGACCTCCTGACCGGCGGCACCGAGCTCACCGACCTCTTCCTCCAGGTGCGCGTCAACGGCGACGTCGCGTTCCTCAAAGCCGCGCTCGTCCTCCTCGCGCGTCGCGAGGCTGCGTCACCGGGCACCGTCTTCGACTCCTCCTTCATCGAGGAGCACACCGAGGGCCTGGACGCGCTGCTCGAGGACCTCCACGATCAGGACCTCGACGGCCTGGTGGCCGCCTCTGGACTGTCGGTGGCCGAGCTCGAGGCCTTCTGTGATCTCGTCGTCGCGCGGCCCAAGATGATCGTGTGCTGGGCCATGGGCCTCACCCAGCACCGCAACGGCGTCGAGAACGTCCGTGAGGTGGTCAACCTGCTGCTGCTCCGCGGCGCGATCGGCAAGCCAGGGGCGGGCACCTGTCCGGTGCGCGGGCACAGCAACGTCCAGGGCGACCGCACGGTCGGGATCTGGGAGCGTCCGTCCGATGCCTTCCTGGACCGCCTCGGCGAGGCCTTCGACTTCGAGCCGCCGCGCCATCACGGTCACTCGGTCGTCCACGCGATCGAAGCCATGGGCTCCGGTGACGCGAAGGTCTTCTTCGCCATGGGCGGCAACTTCCTCTCCGCCACCCCCGACACGGACGTGACCGCCGCCGCGCTGAGGCGCTGCGCCCTGACGGCGCACGTCTCGACCAAGCTCAACCGCAGCCATCTCGTGCACGGCCGCACCGCGCTGATCCTCCCGTGCCTCACCCGCAGTGAACTCGACGAGCAGGCGAACGGCGAGCAGTTCGTGACCGTCGAGAACTCCATGGGCATCGTGCACCGGTCCGAGGGCAGCCGCGCCCCCGCCTCCGCAGCGCTGCGCTCCGAGCCCGCCATCGTCGCAGGGATCGCCCGCGCGACCCTCGGTGAACGCTCCGGAGTCGACTGGGACGGACTCGTGGCCGATTACGACGCCATCCGCGACGGGATCGAGCGGGTCGTCCCCGGCTTCGAGGACTACAACCGCCGCGTGCGCCGACCCGGTGGCTTCGCGCTTCCCAACGGCGCCCGCGAGAGGCGCTTCGCCACTCCTTCGGGGAGAGCGCGCTTCACGGTCAATCGCGTCCCCGAGGTCGAGGTCGGCGAGGACGAGCTGCGGCTCATGACGATCCGCACCCACGACCAGTTCAACACCACGATCTACGGCCTCGACGACCGCTATCGGGGCCTCGCCGGGGAGCGCCGCGTCGTGCTCATGAACCGTCGCGACATGGAGCAGCGCGGGCTGCGCGACGAGACGCTCGTCGACATCGAGGGCCGCCGTGAAGCAGCGGGGCGGGTCGCCGAGGGTTTCCTCGCCGTGGCCTACGACATCCCCGAGGGCTGCGCCGCGACGTATTTCCCCGAGGCCAACGTCCTGGTCCCCCTCGGGGTGCGCGCGGAGCGGTCGAACACGCCTGCCTCGAAGCTCGTCGTCGTCTCGATCCTGCCGGCGAGCGCCTGACCCCCCGCGCGGCGCCGGGATCGGGGGCTCTCGGCCCCCACCAGCCGTGTAGGATTCCAGGGCCGGCGACCTGCCGGCTCGGGCTCCTCACCAGGTCCGAGTCCCAGGGCGAGACACCCCGCCCGCCCTGCGGACCCCGCACCGGCGCCGCATCGCCCCGACCAGCTTGAACCGCGTCGTCCAGAACCTCCTGTCCAGCCGCCGGCTGCTCCGAGACTTCGTGGCGCGGGACCTCCAGGCGCGCTACGTGGGCTCGAGCCTCGGCTTCTTCTGGTCGGTCGTGTATCCGGTGATCAACCTCGCCGTCTACATGTTCGTCTTCCAGTACGTCATGAAGGCGACGTGGCGCCCGGATCAGGGGGCCCAGGAGGTCGTGATGCTCATGCTCGTGGGCATCGTGTCGTGGAGCGCCTTCGCGGAAACGCTGGGGCGCGGAACGAACATCCTCGTCGACAACGCCAACCTCATCGGGAAGCTCACCTTCCCGACGGAGATCCTCCCGGCGTACGTGACGGTCTCGGCTCTCGTGAACATGCTGATCGCGCTGCCGATCGTGCTGGGAGCGCTCGTGTGGGCGATGTTCTTCCCCCAGGACGACCCCGCGCTGGTGGCGCGTATGGCGGAGGCGGGGAACCCGGGCATCGTCCTCGGCGCAGCGGTCCTCTGGCTGCCCCTGCTGCTCCTCTTGCAGGCGATCTTCACCGCTGGCGTCGCGTACTTCCTGGCGACCTTCAACCTCTTCTGGCGGGACACCTTCCACGTGATCGGCGTGGCGACGATGGTGTGGATGTTCATCACCCCCATCTTCTATCCGCCGGAGGCCTTCGTCCGCCCGCCCTTCGACTTCGGTTGGATGCTCGAGATCAATCCAATGCACTGGTTGATCGACATGTACCGCAGCGCCCTCACGAAGAACGCCATGCCGGACCCCGTCATGCTCGCGAAGTTCGCGGGCGCGACCGCGGTGACCTTCTTCCTGGGCGCCACCTTCTTCGACCGTCAACGAGACCGCTTCGCGGACCTCCTCTGATCCCATGTACGAGACCGACAAGAAGGAGCGGCCGCAGTCCGCGTCGGGCGGCCTCGGCGGCTCCGCGATCATCGCGCGGGGCGCTGGAAAGGCCTATCGGATGTACGACAAGCCCGTGCACAGGCTCTGGGATCTGATCCTCCCGGGCGGGCCCCGCGGCCGCGAGTTCTGGGCGGTGCGCGACGTCTATCTCGACATCCCTCAGGGTGCGACCGTCGGGATCATCGGCGAGAACGGCGCCGGTAAGAGCACCCTGCTCAAGCTGCTCACGGGCATCACGCGTCCGACCGTCGGCGAGGTCGAGACGAACGGGCGCATCGCGTCGCTGCTCGAGCTGGGCGCGGGCTTCCACCCGGAGTTCTCGGGACGCGAGAACATCCGGCTCAACTGCTCGATCCTCGGAATGACCGAGGAGGAGACCGAGGAGCGCTTCCAGAAGATCATCGAGTTCTCCGAGCTCGCCGAGTTCATCGACAGGCCGGTGAAGACCTACAGCTCGGGGATGCACGTGCGCCTCGGATTCTCCGTCGCCACGACGGTGGACCCGGACATCCTGATCATCGACGAGGCGCTCTCGGTCGGCGACGAGCACTTCAAGGGCAAGTGCATCAACCGCTTGAACGAGTTCCAGGAGCAAGGGAAGACGACGCTCTTCGTCTCCCACGACATGGGCTCGATCAAGACCATGTGCAAGCACGTGGTCCTGATGCATGAGGGCCGCGTGCTGGAACAAGGGACGGCTGAGAACGTCGCGGACGAGTACCTGAAGAGAGCGCACGCGAGGGGTAACGAGAAGCTCTCCGCGGTGAACCGCACGGTCGACGCCTACCCGCGCTGGGGCTCCGGCGAGGTCCGAACGGGCGAGGTGGAGCTCCTCGGCCCCGGCGGCGAGAGGACCAACGTCTTCCAGCCCGGCTCTCCCTTCACCGCGCGCGTCCACTGGGAAGCCAGCGGGGACTGCGAGGAGCCGGTCTTCGGGCTCGGCGTCTACAGGTCCGACGGCACCTACGTGAACGGCTCGAACCACTTCTGGCGCCGCGAGCCCATCGTGCTGGAGTCCGTGCGCGCGGGCTCGAAGGGCTACGTGGAGATGGCCTTCGAGACCCTGCCGCTGCTCCAGGGGGCCTACTACCTGACGGTATTCGTCTACGACCACAGCAAAGCGGCCCCGACCCCCATCGACCACCGCGAGCACGCCGCAGTCTTCGAGGTCATGGACGCCAACCACATGCAGCACGGCATGCTCTTCCTGCCGACGAAGTGGTCGGTGTCGGTCGAGGGCGCGGACACGCGCTCCTCGGACGCCTGACGGCGTCGTGAACGGCTTCATCAGCTCTTCGGCATCAGCCGGAGAGCCTGGCCGATGAGCCCCCAGATGCTCCGTCGAATCCGCGTGAGGTCATCGTGCGCACCGTCGCGTTCGGCCCTGAGACGATCACGCAGCTGAACGAGCCGCAGCAGCTCCTCGTCGAGGGTGAGGTCCCCGCCACCGATCCGCGGGGAGGGCTCTGCGGTGGAGCCCTCCACCAGAGCGGCCTGGAGCAGCTCGCGCGCGCTCGCGATCTCCCCGTCGAGCGATGCAATGCGATCGTTCTGCTCCGCAAGAAGATCGCTCTGCTCGGCGAGGCGACCGTTCTGCTCGGCGAGGCGGCCGTTCTGCTCCGTGAGCATTTGACCGCGTTTCTCGAGCTCTGCCAGCTCGGCCTCGCGCAGCCCTTGGACCTCTGCGAGCGCCGTCCTGTGACCCTCGAGATCGGCCTCGACCGCGCCGAGACGCGTCTGGAGATCGGCGAGGACCTTGGCGATCTCCCCTCGCTCGCGCTCGGCCTCGGACTGCAGCGCCTCGATGGTGCTGCGCGAGCCATCCAGATCGGCGAGGACCGTCTCGTAGGACTTCCGGGTCTCGACCAGGTCGCCCTGGAGAGTCTGGAGGGACTTACGCGACTCCTCGAGATCCTCACCCTGAACCGCGAGACTCTCCGCGTGCTCGTCGCGGTCCTTCTTGAGCGCGGCGACCACGCCATGGAGCCGCTCCATCTCGGGCGCGTAGCTGTCGCGCAGGGCGTCGTAGCGCAGGAGCTCCTGGCCGAGCTCACGGAAGACCTCGGTGGCGCCGGCTGGCGCGCTCCCAGGTGCGTCCAGAGCGTCGCGCAGGTGCGGGACCGGCGCGTCGCCGAACACCGCCACCATCGCGTGGCGGTACACGTCGTCGCCGTGGTCGCTGCGGAAGAGGTGCTCGTTGTAGAGGCGATAGGCCCGGCCAGCGAGCTCGCGCAGCATGGGCTCGTGCTCCGCATAGAGCTCGAGGCACATCAAGAGCAGCCAGCGGTCGAGAGCACCGTGGCCGAGCACCTCGACCTTCGCGCCCGCGGCCTCCAGCACGGCGCGGGTCGCGCCCGCGTCGGGCAGGCCGTTGATGCGATGCTCCTCGAGGTAGCGATGGGTCCAGTCGAGTCGATCTCGCAGGAATGCGAGGAGGATCTCCTCGGCCTCGGCGACGCGAGGGGAGTCGTACGGCCCCGCCAGGATCACGTAGCGGCGCGCCACGCGAGCGCACTCGGCGACGAAGGCGTCGCGCAGGGTCGGCGGGACGTGCTCGAGGGTGTCGAACGCAGCGACCACGTCGACAGAGTCCGACTGGAAGGGGAGCTCGGCGCCGCTCCCGAGGACGAGGCCATCCACGTCGGAGGGATCCACGTCCACCAGCTGGACGCGATCCATCGGAAGGAACTCCCGGAGCAGGGCCGTTCGTCCCCCCACGTCCAGCACCTGGAACGTCTCTCCGGGAGCGCGGACGCTCTCGAGCAGCGCGCCGACGAGCGCGTAACGCTGGTACTGGTCGAAGGGAAGGTCGAGGACGTCGGCCATGGCGTAGAAACAGGGAGGCTGACAGGGACCATCCCACGGGGTGCGAGCGTGGGGCAGGCTCCCGGTCCGGTCATCGGCAGCTCCGGCCGGCGGACCGCACGACATTGTGGCGTCTTCCCGGCTCAGGAGGGCTTCCGTTGGCCCCTCGGGGGCAGCCGAGAGCCGGAGCGAATGCACTGAACAGGCCCTCGGGGCTCGTCACGGGCACCCCGGAAGCGTTTCGATGGATGCCGGGCACCGGGAGCGTTGCCTCTCGCAGCGTTCAGGGCTCGCTCCGAGCCCGGGCTCGCGGCCGGGAAGCGCCTCGTCATGGGACAGGTGGTCACGGCGGATCAGGCCTGGGCCGCGCGCCGCCGCGCGGCCGCCACAGGCGGAGCGGCGCCGTCGACGCCGCGACCCAGGAAGCCCTGTCGTGTCGAGCCTGCGGCGCGGCTGGCCGCGAGACCTCCCGCGCTCTCGGCGATCTTGGCGGTCCGCGGCCACTGCGGAGCGAGTGCGGACCCGCAACGGCAGAGCCCGAGGCATTGAGAAGGCCCCGCGCGTCGATGACGCGCGGGGCCTTCTCGAGGAGCAGCTCACCCGGCCGGGCGGACCGGGGGAGCCGAGGTGACGATCAGTTGAACGTCACGCCGACGGCGCTCGAGAGGTTCGAGGTCGCCGCACCACCGCCATCGACGTCACGGTACCAGGCCTGCCAGTACCAGGTCTCACCGGCGAGGATGGCGACGAAGCCAGCGTTCGTCGGGATGTTGGCCAGGTTCAGGCCGAGGGCCGCGGTGCCGGATGCCCCGGAGTTCGTGATCGCGCCGAGGTGACGGCCGAGGGCGAGGCTGCCGATGCAGAGATCGCCCTGGCTGCCGCCGGGGTTCGCGACCAAGATCGTCTCCTGCGAGTTCACGAAGAGAACGTTCTGGTTCGCCGGAAGGTCAGTCACCTCGAGCGTCAGAGCGTTGTCCGCGACGAGGTCGCTGCCGCAAGCCCTCAGGAGAGCGCCGGCACCCGTGGAGTTGGCGTTGCCGAGGCAGACGACCGAGCCGACGCCCTCAGTGAGCCTGATGATGCCTGCGCCGGTCGCGCCGTTGAAGCCGCCGATCTGGATGTAGTAGGTCGTGCCAGCGGTCGCCGCGAAGGTGACCTTGCTCGTGAGCCCGCCGCCACCGTCGTCGTCGCAGCCGACCTCGGTGAGCGCCGCGCAATCTCCGCTGTAGACGGACATTCCGGTGTCGTAGAAAGTGCCCGTCAGATCGACGGTGACGGGGCAGTCCCCGATCGCGGTGTAGCTGTACCACACGTCGCCGAGCTCGCCGTTGAAGACGCAGCTCATGTCAACGCCGCTGTTGGTGGCACCTCTGCTGTCGAAGCCCGTGTTGCCGGGGCCGAGCGCAATCGCGCCCCCGCAGTCGTCGTTCTCGAGCACGGTCTCCAGGGTGAGCTCGACCGTACCCGTGCCCGTCGAGCCGTTCCATCCGCCGATGCGGATGAAGAGATCGGTGCCGACGGGGACGAGGGGCGCGATCGCCGTGCTCGTGAAGCCCGGGCAGCCGGGCCCGTCGTCGTTGCACACCAGCAAGGTGAGGTTCGCGCAGTCGCCCGAGAAGATCTCGATGGCGGTGTCGTAAGCCGCGGTGCCGCAGGTGGAGACCGAGACGATATCGTTACCGGTGGTCGTGTAGGAGAACCAGATGTCGGGGCCGCCGCCGACGCCGCAGGTCCAGGCGGGGCTGCTCTGCGTCATCACGGTCGTGTCGAACGCGGTCGGTGTCGCGGGCGCGAGGGGGAAAGCATCATCGCACTCGTCGCCGGGGGCTCCCGCCGAGGGCGGCTCGGTGAGCAGGATCTGACCGGCGCCAGAGTCGCCCTCAGTGTAGCCGCCGATGCGGATGAAGTACTCGGCGCCGCTGGTCGCGGGGAAGTCCACCTGGGACGTGAAGCCTGCGCAGCCTCCACCGTCGTCGTTGCAGCCCACCGAGACGAGCGCGCCGCAGGAGCCGCTGTAGACCTCGATCTTGGTGTCGTAGAGCGCGGTGCCACAGGTCGTCGCCCTGGCGGTGTAGTCCGCGGCGGCCGTGAACTTGAACCAGACGTCGTTGGAGCTCGTGCTGCCGCCGCCAGCGCTGCAGCTGGCGGTGAAGTCAGGAGTCGAGGGAGTCGCCAGGCTGGTGTCGAAATCGGTCGGCGTCTCGGGCGTGATCGCAGTCGCCGTGTCGCACTCGTCGTTGGACACAGCCGCGGGCGGAGCGGTGACGAGGACCAGACCCCCGCCAGCGTCGGTCGTCCCCCAGCCGCCGATACGGACGAAATACTCGGTGCCGCTGACAGCGGCGAAATCCGCCTGGGACGTGAAGCCCGGGCAGCCCGGGCCGTCGTCGTTGCAGCCCACCGAGACGAGCGCGCCGCAGGAGCCGGAGTAGATTTCGATCTTGGTGTCGTAATTCGCCGTACCACAGGTCGTCGCCCTGGCCGTGTAGTCCGCGGTGGCCGTGAACGAGAACCAGATGTCGTTGGAGCTCGTGCTGCCGCCGCCAGCGCCACAGCTGGCGGTGAAGTCGGGGACCGAGGGAGTCGCGAGGGTCGTAGCGAACGGCTCGGGAATGCCGGGGTTGATCGGAGCTGCATCAACGCACTCGTCGTTGTGGTTGACGGCGAGAGCGGCGCCGGAGAGGACGAAGCCCGCAGTGAGGAGATGGGAACAGGAGAGAAGCTTCATTCGTGAGGAAGGAGGTCGGAACTTGATGACTCGAGTGCCGCGTGGAAGCGACCATTGATTGACTGGTCAGTTCGGCACGCTTTCGCTTTGCAAACGGAGGCGAGTCTGGAGCGTTTAGGAACCCCAAGGATAACCAGAGATCGCAATTCCAGGGGGAATGGGAGGTCCGAGGGGACATCTGGGCGCGTTCAGCGGGGCCGTGAGCCGCGTGAATGCGCTGGAGCGGCAGATCGAGACCGGCCTGTGCCGGAGGGAAGCTGCGAGGGTGGCCGTCGAGCGCGAGCTGTGCCAGAGCGAGAAATTGGTGACACGTGAGCGAGCCGCCCTCCTTGCGAGGCGCCGGCTGGACCGGAGCGAGTCGGCACGCCCGGCCGATCTCAGGCGAAGACGACGACCTCGTGCGGCGCCGGTTGGGCAGGCGCAAGGGGGAGCAGCTCCGAGCGGGCCCCGATGTCGCGAAGGATGCGGCGCGCGACGAGGGGATCGGTGATTGTCGCGATGCGATGACGACGGCCGCCGCAGCGAGGGCAGCGGAGAACATCCACGACGAAGGCCCGCTGAATGAGCTCGGCCCAGGAGCGGCGTTGGGGGAGGTGGCACGCGGCGTCAGCGCCACCAGACGTGCTGGCGGCCGCGAGCTCTGGCGGCGCAGCTCGCAGCACGATCCGATCCCCGGAGTGACGAGGCGGGCGCCAGAGACTCGAAGCCCTCGCCGCGAGCGACCGGATTGCACGCGACGACGATCCCCTCGGGGCATCCGCCTCGAGCCTCCGCCGCGGACGCGGCCTCCTCGCGAGCCGGCAGGAACTCCCGTCCAAGGTGCTCTTCGGCGAAAGAGAACGGCCCCTCGTCGAGATCGGAGGCTCTCGTCGAACGCGTCCAGCGCAGCGTCGACGCCCGCGTCGAGGAGGTCGAGCTCGGCCAGGGCGACGACGCCCTCGAGCTTCGGAGTCGAGACGGAGTCCTCCCCCAGCGCTCCGCTTCCCCTGCGAGCGTTGTCACCATCAGCGGGCGAGGCCGTCCGCGGACGCCGGGGAGCGGACACGGACTCGCGACCGAAGTGCCCGAGCACGAAGGAGGCCCCGCGCGTCGACGACACGCGGGGCCTCCTCCGGATCCAACTCGCCTGACCGGCCTGGCCAGGAGAGCCGGGCCAGCGATCAGTTGAACGTCACGCCGACCGCGCTCGAGAGGTTCGAGGTCGCCGCACCACCGCCCTCGATGTCACGGTACCAGGCCTGCCAGTACCAGGTCTCGCCCGCGACCACCGCCGTGCGGCCGAGATTCGTCGGGACGTTGGCGAGGTCGAGGGCCAGCGAGACCGTGCCGGCGAGACCGGAGTCCACGATGTCGTTCACGTGACGGCCGAGAGCGAGGCTGCCGATGCAGAGGTTGCCCTGGCTACCGCCGGGGTTCGCGACCAGAATCGTCTCCCGCGAGTTCACGAAGAGGACGTTCTTGTTCTGCGGAAGGCCCGAAACCTCGAGGGTCGTGTCGTTGTCCGCGACCGCGAGGCTACCGCAGGCCCTGAGCACCGCGCCGACCCCCGTGGAGTTGGCGTTGCCAGGACAGACGATCGAGCCGATGCCCTCGTTGAGATTGATGACGCCATCGCCTGACGCGCCGTTGAAGCCGCCGACCTGGATGTAGTACGTCGTGCCAGCGGTCGCGTTGAAGGACACGGAGCTCGTGAGGCCGAAACCGCTGTCGTCGTCGCATTCGACCTGAGTGAGCACCGCGCAATCGCCCTGCCAGACAGCCACGCCCGTGTCGTAGGAGCTGCCGGACAGATCGACGGCGACGGGGCAGTCACCGCGCGCGGTGTAGCTGAACCACACGTCCGAGAGCTGGCCGGCGATGACGCAGCCCATACCCACGAGGCTGTCGGTGGCGCCCACGTTGCTGTAGAACGTCTCCCCGAGCTCGATCGGGAACGCGCCCGAGCAGTCGTCGTTGGCGGCCAGATCGGGGTAGGTCGCGACGAGCGTGCCCGTGCCGGTCCCGCCGTTGTAGCCCATGACGCGCACGTAGTACGTGTTACCGGCGGTCGCGGTGAAATCGGCCCGGCTCGTGAAGCCAGCGCAACCCGCGCCGTCATCGTTGCAGACCTCGGAGAGGAGAGCGCCGCAGGTGCCGGTGTAGACCTCGAGAGTCGTGTCGAAGCTCGCCGTACTGCAGGTCGAGACCGAGGCGGGGCCGCTGTCGAGGGCGGTCAAGCGGTACCAGACGTCGATCGGGTCGGCCGCGCCGCCGCAGCTCCGCGCGGGGGCGCTGGAAGAGAAGGTCGCTGAGGTCGTGTCGAAGAATCTTGGCGAACCGCTGGGGAGATTGATGGCTCCGGCGCACTCGTCGTTGGAAACCACCGAGGGTGGCGCTGTGACGAGGACCTGACCCCCGCCGGCGTCGGTCGTACCCCAGCCTCCGATGCGGACGAAGTACTCGGTGCCGCTGACAGCGGCGAAGTCCGCCCGGGACGTGAAGCCCGGGCAGCCGGCCGCGTCGTCGTTGCAGCCCTCCGAGACGAGCGCGCCGCAGGAACCCGAGTAGACCTCGATCTTGGTGTCGTAGGCCGCGGTACCGCAGGTCGTCGCCCTGGCGGCATAGTCCGCGGTGGCCGTGAACGAGAACCAGACGTCGTTGGAGCTCGTGCTGCCGCCACCAGCGCTGCAGCTGGCGGTGAAGGCGGGAACCGAGGGAGTCGCCGTGGACGTATCGAACCCCGCGAGAGTGCCGGGTGTGATCGCGGTCGCCGTAGCACACTCATCGCCCTGGGCGAAAGCCACGCCCGAGAGAACGAGACCCGCGGTGAGGAGGCGGGAGCAGGAGAGAGGCTTCATGGGGAGCGAGGAGGGGAAGGGGTGATGACTCTGCATCGCATGGCGACGGCGATCACTCGGGCGTCCAGGCAAGACACGCCGTCGCCCTGCAACCGGTCGTGACGCCGTGGCGTGGACGCGATGTGTGATTGAGCCCGCACCTCCATTTTATAGGAGTTCCCTTTCCGGGGTCGCTCCAACTGCCGTCGCGGCGAGCAACGAGGGTTCGTCTGCCTCCAGAGTGAGACGACAGGGTCCTCCTCGTGGCGGAGTCTCGCGACGTCCCTGCGAGCCCGATCCATCTCCGCTCGTTCCGACCGCTCGTGACTCATGCTGTGACCACCGGGCGACGCCGCCGATGCATCCCCTCTCCCCCGCCTCGGCGAAACCACCGCGGCGCATGACTCCGTGCTTCGTCCGAGAGCGGTGAGAGCCGGTCGACGTTCGTACTCGGGCCAGCTCACCGAGGGACGCGTCAGCCGACGATCGTGTCACCCATCCTCGCGCCTTCGTCGAGCGCTCCCGCCGGTGGGTTCGAGGACACCGCTCACGCCCTGCAACGGATCACTCTGCTCCTTCGAATCCCCTCGTGCTCGCCTCTCGTGCCTCGCAGCGATCCAGGCCGAGAACTCGAGACCGACACAACCTTCGATCTCCGCTTCCGGGAGGCGGGCTGCTGCCCCGGAGAGGTGCGTGACTGGCGCCGTCCGAGGCGGCAGCGACCAGCGGATCCGAGGCTTCATCCACTCATCACCGCCGCGCAGCGAACGCGGGCTCGACACCGAGGCGAACGAGCATCGGAGAGGCCCCGCGCGTCGATGACGCGCGGGGCCTCCTCCAGGTCCATCTCACCCGGCCCGATCGGCCGGGGTGCATGAAGCGGCGCTCAGTCGAAGGTGATGCCAGTCGCGCTCGAGAGGTTCGAGGTCGGTACACCGCCGTAGCCGATATCGCGATACCAGGCCTGCCAGTACCAGGTCTCACCAGCAGCCACGGCGGTGAGGTTCACGTTCGTCGGGACGCTGGTCAGATCGAGGGTCAGAGACGCGGTGCCAGTGGGGCCGGAGTTCGTGATATCGGCATTGTGACGGCCGAGGGAGAGGCCGCCGATGCAGAGGTCGCCCTGGCTTCCGCCGGGATTCGCGATGTGGATCGTGTCCCGCGAGTTCACGAACAGGAGGAACTGGTTCAACGGGAGGTTCGACACGTTGAGGGTCAGGTCGTTGTCCACGACCGCGCGGCTGCCGCTGGCCTTGAGGACCGCGCCGACACCCGTGGAGTTGACGTTGCCGAGGCAGACGACTGTGCCGACGTCCTCGGTGAGGTGGATCACGCCGTCGCCGGAGGAACCGTTGAAGCCGCCGACCTGGATCGAGTAAGTGGTGCCAGCGGTCGCCTGGAAGGACAGGAGGCTTGCGATCCCGACACCGCCGTCGTCGTCGCAGTCGACCTGAGTGAGCGTCGCGCAGTCGCCCTCCCAGACGGCAGCTCCCGTGTCGTAGGAGCTCCCGGACAGATCGATGGTGATGGCCCCGTCATCGAGGGCGGTGTAGCTGAACCACACGTCGGAGAGCTCACCGCTCGCGATGCAGCCCATGTCCACGCCGCTGCCCGCGGCGCCCACGTTGCTGTAGGGCGTCTTGCCGATCCCGATCGGGAGCGCGCCCGAGCAGTCGTCGTTGGCGACCGCGTCGGGGTAGGTCACGACGAGGTCGCCAGAACCTGTCAACACGTTGTAGCCAGAGACGCGCAGGAAGTAGGTCGTTCCGGCAGCCACGTTGAACTGGGCCTCGCTGCTGAAGCCAGCGCAGCCGGGGCCGTCGTCGTTGCAGCCGACGGAAACGAGGGAGCTGCAGTCGCCGGAGTACACCTCGAGGACCGTGTCGAAGCTCGCCATGTCGCAGGTCGAGGCCGAGGCGGGCCCGTCGGCGAGGGCGAGGAACCTGTACCAGATGTCGACCGGCTCACCGCTGCCGCCGCAGCTCCGCGCAGGGGCACCGACGGAAGGCGTCGCGAGGGTCGTGTCGAAGGCCACGGACGCCCCGCTCGCGATTTCGATCGCACCGACGCATTCGTCGTTCGGAGGTCCCGTGACCGGCCCGGTGACGAGGAGCTGGCCGGTGCCGGCATCGCTGGCTCCCGACCCGCCGACGCGCACGAAGTACTCCCTTCCCGAGACCGTGGTGAATTCCACCTCGGACGAGAAACCCGAGCAGCCATGCAAGTCGTCGTTGCACGCCAGCAGGAGGAGAGCGCCGCAGGTGCCCTCGTAGACCTCGATCTTGGTGTCGTAGTTCGCCATGCCGCAGGTCGTCGCGGTGGCGGAGTAGGCCACATCGGCCGTGAACTTGAACCAGACGTCCTGGGACGCGAAAGAGCCAGAGCCCGCCGAGCATCCGAAGTCGGGGCTGGACACGGTCGCGTTCGTCGTGTCGAAGTTGGTCGGGACATCGACCAGGATCGCCTCGGCGTCGACGCACTCGTACGGAGGAGCCGGAGGGCCGAGAAGGAGCACGTTCCCCGTACCCACGTCACCGAGTCGCCAGCCCCCGATACGGACGAAGTACTGCGTTCCGTTGGTCGCGGGGAACTCCACGAACGACGTGTAGCCCGCGCAGCCGTTGGTGTCATCGTTGCAGGCCACCGAGACGAGAGCACCGCAGGACCCCTCGTAGACCTCGATCTTGGTGTCGTAGTTCGCGATGTCGCAGGTCGTCACGGTCGCGAGGTAATTGGCGACCGAGGTGAACGTGAACCAGACGTCCTCGGAGGCGAAATCCCCACCGCTCACAGCGCAGCTGAAGTCGGGAGCTGAGACGGTCGCCGCGGTCGTGTCGAACGCGACCATCGCGTCGAACGGAAGAGTGGCGGCTGTAGCGCACTCGTCACCTTGAGCGAAGGCTGCCCCCGAGAGGACGAGGCCCACAGTCAAGAAACGGCTACAGGAGAAGGGCGTCATGAAACGTGGAGTGAAACAAAGGCAGTGACTCGGGGCGGCGCCTACGGGCGTCCGTCGCTCGAGCATCCATCGCCGGGCTCCCGATCGCCTTGCAGACGGTCGTGGCACAGAGACATCGCGTGGACCAAAGCTTATGCAAACCTCACGGCCCCTGCAGTGCCGAGACTGCACGCCGTATTCGTCATGAGACGCGCGCGATCGAAACGATGCAGATCTCTAGTCAGAGTGGGACACCCTGATCGTTCTGATCAAAAAGTCGCGCGTTGGGCCAGCGAACTCGCGATGCCGCCACCCGTCCCTACCGGGAATGGCCAGCGCCGTCCGCCGCTGCACCAGGACTCGCACGCGACCGAGAGACGCGAGCGACTTCGCCGATACCCCTCCTTACGGGAGCCACGAGGCCAGCCGGCGCCGCCCGACGAGAAACCGGAGCACGGCGTAGGCGGCGAGGAGCGTCGCGATCGGCTCGATCGGGAAGCGGTACCGCTCGACGACGTGGGTGACGTAGTAGACGAGCGGGAAGAGCGCGATCGCCCCCCCGAGGAGCAAGCGGCTCCCGACCCTTCCGCTCCAGAGCAAGAGCCCGAGGAGCGCGAGTAGCCCGATCAGCGCATGGCTCGACCACTTGACCCAGCCCATCCAATCGCGCCTTCCGCTCTCGCCGCTCCCGAGCACGATCGTCTTGGAGGGGTCCGGGCCGATCCAGAAGCGCTGGGCTCGCAGAAGGGTCAGCGTCGCGAAGCGGGACGGATGCTCGCTGATCCATCGAAGCGCGCGCCCTTGTGCGTCCTTCGAGTAGGGCACCTCCCCCAGCTCCACGAGGAGCGCTCGCTCACTCTCGTTGTACGCGGGGTGGAGGTGCCCGTTGAAGGGCCCCGTCGCGCCGTTGTTGTTTCCCACGAAGAGCTCCACGCCGAGATTGCTGCGGATCTGCGGCGTGCCGAGCACGACCGCATTGCGGATCCACCACGGAGAGGACACGAGGGCGGCCACGACGAGCACCACGGCCGCGCGGCCGACTCCCCCGGTCGCGACCCCGCGCTCGCCGCTCGCAGGGCGCATGAAGAAGACGACCACGAGGGGCACGAGGGCGAGAGGAGCGGGATTCACGAGCGCCATGAGCCCGAGCCCCGCGCCGAGTGCCACGAGGCCGCTCTTCCCTGGCTGCGAGCCCCGCTCGGCCATGCTGGCGAGGAGCCAGGTGACCCCCATGGCCACGAGCGTCGAGTCCCAGACGAGTTGAACCGGCAGGTGTACGGCCATCGGGTGGATCGCCCAGAGTCCTGCGCCCGCGAGGCCGACCGCCGGGGAATGGAGGGCGCGTCCCAGTCGGAAGAGGAACCAGCACGTCGCCGACGCGGCGAGGATCTGAAGGGTGACCAGGCACCATGCGACCGCCGGCGTGATCCCACCGAAGAGATGGATCAGCCCGCCCAGCAGCAGCGGATAGACCGGTGCCACCCAGGCGGTCGGTCCGGTCTCGTAGGGAAAGGGATCGCTGAAGCCGTCCCCGCGCGCGATGGACTGGGCCACCGCGGCCTGCTCGTAGCCCCAGTCCCAGGCGAGCCCCGGGCCGCTCGCGACCCGGTGGACCTGGAGCGGATCCATTCCGAGAACCGCCAGTGTCGCGAAGCGCACCGCGATCGCCGCCGCGACGATCCCGAGCGCCAGCGAGGTCGCACGCCCGAGCCCCCGCGCAGGAGAGCTCCCCTCCACCATCACGTGTCCAGCGTGCAGATGACCGGGGCGTGATCGCTGGGCTTCTCGCCCCCGCGCGCCGCGAGGTCCACCGTCACACCGCTGCACGCCTCCAGGGCGGGCGGCGACAGCAGGAAGTGGTCGATGCGCAGGCCGTTCCCACGCTGGAAACCACGCGTGCGGAAGTCCCACCACGTGTAGATCCCGGCCTCGTCCGTGTGCTGGCGCAGGGCGTCGTCGAGACCCGGCTCCATGATCTTCGCGAGGGCGTCACGCTCCGGTCGACTGCAGAGGATCTTGTCCTTCCAGCGCTCGGGGTCGTAGACATCGCGGTCGTCGAAGGTGACGTTGAAGTCGCCGGTGACCACGACCTTCTCCGTCATGGGGAAGCGCTCCGCGACGTAGCCCGCCACGTCGTCCATCCAGCGGAGCTTGTAGTCGTACTTGTCGCAGCCGACCTCCTTCCCGTTGACCACGTAGAGGTCGAGGAGCAGCACCCCGTCGACCGCCGCCGCGATGACGCGTGCCTCCTCGTGCTCGGGGTGGCCGGGGATCCCCGTGACCACGTCCTCGATCGCCGTACGCGAGAGGATCGCGACGCCGTTGTAGGTCTTCTGCCCGTGGAAGGCGATCTGGTAGCCCGCCCCCTCGATCTCGTCGCGGGGGAACAGCTCGTCCACCACCTTGGTCTCCTGAAGACAGACGACGTCCGGCGACTCCCGCTCGAGGAACTCGAGGACGCGGGGCATACGGGCACGAAGGGAGTTGACGTTCCAGGTGACGATCTTCATCGGTGCGGTGTGCGGCCTCCGTCACGGCAGCGACGGACGCCGCGTGGAGTCTACTGCCGCGGATGTTCCCGCTCTCGCTCCTCGTCCGCCGAAGCCGCGCGCCACCAAACGTCTCCTGAACACCCCCGACCCCGCCTCCACGCCCTCCAGCGCCTCATCCAGGCGTCTCCTCTCAAGGAATGAGAAGAGATTCCCGATCAAGCGGTGAGGAAGCGCGGCCCTCCGGGCTTACCCTTCCGCCGACAAGTCGCTGCCCGCGGAGGCGCCGGGGCCAGATCACGCCCCTCCCGTCCCCGCTCGCCCGGGTCCAGCGCGCCGGTTCGAGCCCACCCCGGAGGTGGCGCCGCCGCGCACCGGGCTCCGATCCCTCGCCCCCGCCCCGCGAATCATGCTGGCCGGGCCCCGAGCCGGTCCCCAGGGCAGCGCCGGGCGTCCCTCGAAGACGACAACCGCGCGACGACCAAGAATCCCGCGCCGGGCGCCCGCTCGACCCCCGCCCCCGTAAGGGCCACTCTCCCCGAACCAAGGGGACTGACAAGACGTGCCGGACAAGACCCGACGACGCAGCGCCGGCGGCCAGAGCCGCCCGCGCCGCTCCGGTGGAGCGAACCGCTCCGCCTCCCGCGCTCCCAAGAAGCGCGCAACCGAAAGCAACATCCAGCCCCTCACCCCGGTCCTCGAGCCGCCCGACATCGAGTCCTTCGCCGAGTTCGCGCTCGGCGACGAGACCCAGGGCGCCATCGCGGCGATGGGCATCACCAAGCCGACTCCGATCCAGGCCCTCGCCATCGAGCCGGTCCTGAAGGGCAAGGACGTCATCGCCAAGGCCGAGACGGGCACGGGCAAGACCCTCGCCTTCGGCGCGCCGATGATGGCGAAGATCGACCCGACGCGCTCCACCGTGCTCGGGCTCGTCCTCTCCCCCACCCGCGAGCTCGCGGAGCAGGTCCACGACGTGCTCGAGAAGCTCGGCGAGGCGCGCGGTGTGAAGACCGCGCTCGTCGTGGGCGGCGAGGACATGGGCGCTCAGATCCGCAAGATCCAGGCGGGCGCCCAGGTCATCGTGGGCACGCCCGGCAGGGTGCTGGATCTTCTGAACCAGAAGTTCCTGCAGTTCCCCTGGACCGAGTTCGCGATCCTCGACGAGGCCGACAAGATGCTCGAGATCGGCTTCATCGACGACGTGAAGAAGATCCTCGACGCCGCGAACGAGTACCGCCAGACGCTGCTCTTCTCGGCGACGTTCCCCCCGGCGCTCCTCTCCCTCGCCCGCGGCTACACGAACGACCCCGCGGAGATCGCGACGGCCTCGGGCGTGGCGACCGTGGACAACATCCACCAGTACTTCCTCCGCTGCGGCGAGGACGATCGCGCCCGCAACCTCGCGCACCTCATCGAGGACAGCGGCGAGGACGACGTCTTCCTCGTCTTCTGCGAGCGCCGCACCGACGTCGACCGGCTGATGCGCAAGCTCGAGCGCCGACGCTTCTCGGTGAAGGCCCTGCACGGCGGCTACGACCAGGCTGCTCGCTTCAAGGTCATGGCCGCCTTCCGCACGGGCGACGTGAAGTGCCTGGTCGCGACCGACGTCGCGTCCCGCGGCCTCGACGTGGCTCACGTGACCCACGTCGTCAATCTCGGGGTCCCGCGCGATGTCTCGGACTACACGCACCGCATCGGACGCACCGGCCGCGCGGGTCGTCACGGCGTCGCCGTGACCTTCGTCGCGGGTCGCGACGAGCGCGGCTTCACCGAGCTACGACGAGCCTCGAAGTTCGACCTCCGGGAGGTCGAACGGCCGCGTGAACTCTTCGCGGAGGAGCGCCGCCGCGCCAAGGAGGCGGAACGCGGGGAGGGGAACGACGGTGATGCCGAGGAGCGCCCGAGGAGGCGCCGGGAGCGGAGCCGGGACGAGGACGCCACCGCCGCCCGCGACGAGCGCCCGCG